>JAZNAL010000001.1:0-15859 GCA_045586505.1 Candidatus Flemingiibacterium sp.
CGTGTGGGTTCAAGTCCCACTGCCGGCACCATAGAAAAAATCCAAGTCGAATTTCGTCTTGGATTTTTTAATACTATCCCCGTCCGCTATCTCAAAGAGGGACAAACTATCCTACATTTGCCGCAATAATATAATCATAACAGTATTTACTTTGATAACAAAAGTATATTGATTTTTTTGCGCTGTGATGGTATAATATAGATTGGTAATTTTTTTACGCTCTATGTGGTATTATTTTCCCAAAGCGTGTAATCAAGGAGAATAGCAGTAATGGAAAATACAGTAACCGTATACCTGTTCGGCAAGCAATACCGCGTGCCGGACAACCTCACCATCATGCGCGCTATGGAATATGCTGGCTATCAGCTCGTGCGCGGGTGCGGATGCCGAAACGGCTTCTGCGGTGCCTGCGCCACAATTTACCGCATCAACGGTGAAAAAGACCTTCACACCTGCCTTGCCTGTCAGACCAAGGTAGAGGAGGGGATGTACGTCGCAGCACTTCCCTCTTTCCCGATGGTAAAGAAGATATACGATATTGAGGCCGTTCCTGCCACCGAGCAAGTGATGATGCAGCTTTATCCCGAGATCTACGCCTGCGTCGGGTGCAACGCCTGCACCAAATCCTGCCCACAGAGCATTAATGTTATGCAGTACATCGCTTACGCCAAACGCGGTGAGTTTGAAAAATGCGCCGAGGAATCCTTCGACTGTGTAATGTGTGGCGTATGCTCCTCCCGATGTCCCGCGGGTATATCACAACCCCAGGTGGCAATGCTCGCGCGACGTATCAACGGCAAATATTTAGCCCCCAAAGCAGAGTATCTCGAAGCGCGTGTCAAAGAGATAGAGGACGGCACCTTTAGTGAGCTTATGGAAGCGCTGATGGGCAAGCCCGTGGAAGAATTAAAGGAGCTATACAATACCCGCGAGATTGAAAAGTAAGAGATGGTGATACAATGTACGCAAAAGAATTTGAAGCGTCGCTTAAGGCGGTGGAGGCGGCTCGCAAGGCAAATATCGCATACGAGCCTCCACGCATGACCGCCAAGGAAAAGGAAGATCTGCTGGCAGCATATCATCCCGACCATAAAAAGAGCGAATTTACCGAGCTTCTGATTGGACCCAACAAGGGTGACAAGGTTCCCCTTGAGCTTGCAAAAATGCTCATGGCACACAGCCGCATCAAGGCGGAGGATATTGATCTCTCCGCTCCGGCATACGATGTTGACGTTCTCATCATCGGCGGCGGCGGTGCAGGTGCATCTGCCGCAATCGAAGCTCACGCGGCAGGGGCAAATGTCATGATCGTCACCAAGCTCCGTATGGGCGACTCTAACACCATTATGGCGGAGGGCGGTATTCAGGCAGCCGATAAGCCGAACGATTCTCCGTGCCAGCATTTCATCGATGCTTTCGGCGGCGGTCACTACGCTGCAAAGCGGGAGCTGCTGGCAAAATTAGTCTGCGACGCTCCCGAAGCGATCAAATGGCTTAACGACCTTGGCGTGGAGTTTGACAAGGCTCCTGACGGAACCATGGTCACCACCCACGGAGGCGGTACCTCCCGCAAGCGTATGCACGCGGCAAAGGACTATTCCGGTGCGGAGATCATGCGCACCCTGCGCGATGAGGTGTTTAATCGTCAGATCCCCGTCATAGACTTCACTGCGGCAATCGAGCTGATACTTGATGATAACGGCAAGGCGGCAGGTGCAGTACTCATGAATATGGAAACAAAAGAGCTTATGGTGGCACGCGCCAAAACCGTTATCATCGCCACAGGCGGTGCGGGACGTATGCACTACCAGGGATTCCCCACCTCCAATCACTACGGTGCTACCGCGGACGGGCTTGTGCTCGGCTACAGAGTTGGCGCGAAGCTTTTGCATATGGAAACCCATCAATATCATCCCACCGGTGCGGCGTTCCCACAGCAGTTATTCGGCGCGCTGGTAACCGAAAAGCTTCGCTCCCTCGGAGCGAAGCTTGTCAACCGCGACGGTAAGGTGTTCATACATCCCCTTGAGACCCGCGACGTGGCGGCAGCATCCATCATCCGCGAATGCTCCACCCACGGCGGGGGCGTTGACACCGGCGACGGACTTGCAGTATGGCTCGATACACCGATGATCGATATGATCCACGGCGAGGGCACTATCGAAAAGCGTATCCCCGCAATGATGCGTATGTTCGGAAGATACGGCATCGACATCCGTCGTGAACCGATCCTCGTTTACCCCACCCTGCACTATCAGAACGGCGGCCTTGACATAAATGTTGACGGCGAGACCACAAATGTGGAGAATCTTTTCGTCGCAGGCGAGGCTGTGGGCGGTATCCACGGAAAGAACCGTCTCATGGGCAACTCTCTTCTCGATATTATTGTATTCGGCAGGGGCGCAGGTAAGAGTGCGGCGGCTAAAGCAAAAACTGTGACCGTGGGTATACTCACTCTCGATCACATTGCTAAATTTGACACTGAGCGCACTGCAGCAGGCATAGAAACCGATACAGTTTCCCCCAAGCTGCTCCCGGACTACACCGGCAAGAAGTCGGAAGTATAAATCAAAATTATTTTGAAAGGTTGGTACATATAAATGGACGCATTACTCGATATTCTTGAAACTCTGACAATTGGCTGCTTCGGTATTTCCTGGCCTATCTCCATCCGCAAGTCATTCTTATCACGCACAGCCAAGGGCAAAAGCCTGTTTTTTGAGGTATTCATCCTCATCGGCTACGCATTCGGCATCATCCGCAAGACCATCCAATTCTCCATGGGCGAGAACGACTGGCTGTTCTTCCTGAGCGCTGTATTCTATGTGCTCAACTTCATCATGATCTCCATCGACGTCGTCCTCTATTTCCGCAACGCAAGACTCGACCGTGAGCGCGAAGCGGCAGGCGAGACCAAGTAACCATAGCGCATAAAAATATTACAAAAAACCGCAGGGGCGAACCATGTTCGACTCCTGCGTTTTTTAAGGTGCGGTTGGTGTATCTGATCCCGCATCGCTTCAACTCGGTGCGGTCTTGCCCAAAACGTCACGTTTGTCGGTTATGGAATGACGGCATCCCACTTCCCATGGAAACAGTCAGTCCATAGAGGGTCTGGGGTGCACCTATACCAATCTCGCATTGCATTAAACTCTTTTCAGATTTATTGCCGCCGCGGCGCCTATGAGGATAACATCCTTGATAAGATACGGCATAGAGGCGATGAAAAATGCCTCACCGATGCCGCATTCCATGAAAAGTGCAAACTGCACAACTCCGCACAGGTGACATATCGCAAGTCCGACACACCCAAAGAGCAGGCGAATACCGTATTTACGCCCCGCGCCAAGTCCGCACAGGGCGGCGAGTATCATAAATCCCCACAAAAAACCGCCCGTCGGTCCCGCAAGCGGTGCGACTCCTCCCATGAATCCCGAAAACACAGGCAGTCCCACCGCTCCCAGCGCAAGATATACCGCCACTGCGGACAGCGCCTGCACCGTACCAAGCGTATACCCACTCAGAGCTATTGCGAACACCTGCAAGGTCAGCGGAACACCGCTCGGCAGAGGGATATGTATAAATGTCAGCACCGCGATGACCGCGGCAAATAATCCGCAGGCAACCAGACTGAGGACTCTGTTTTTCTTTTTCATAAGTTGTTTACTTCAAAGCTGCCGTCAGTTACCTTCGGCACATCCGCGTTATCTAAATGGGCGTAGTTGTCCGTTAACTCCACCTTATACGGGATCTCGATATCCGCAACATCACATCCGCCTGCAACGATCACGTCATAGTGCTTTTTGACGCTGAATTCTTCGGTCAATAACATTGTAATTACCTCCGATTTTTTCGTTTTCTTTATTGTATCAAAATCATATACCAATGTCAAGTAGCAAAAACTATCGCTGGTTTTATTTAATACTCAAATCCCTTCAAAAACAGCATTGTTTTATATCCATATTTTTTACACAATATTCTACCACAGAATTCCGCGCTTCGCAAGTATTATGGTGAGATAATTCACAGTTTTCAGATTATGCGCAGTTTTAGCTTTGTTGCCTATTGACTTTGATTGTGCTTAGGAGTAAAATATAAATAGTGCAATTTTCGGTTTCAAGGAGGGATCATAGCTTTGAATACAACAGCAAAAAAGCCCCGCTCACTTAACAGCTCAAACAAAATCGATATGTGCGAGGGCCCGATCCTCCCTATTATCATAAGATTCTCCATACCACTGATGATAACCGGTATCCTGCAGGTGCTTTTCAACGCCGCAGATATTATGATCATCGGACAGTTCGGAAGCGATTATTCCCTCGCCGGCGTCAGCTCAACAAGCTCTATCACTTCACTTATAGTCAATCTCTTTATAGGTTTGTCCGTAGGCACAAACGTTCTTTGCGCACGCTTCTTTGGTGCCAAGGATGGGAAGGCGCTTTCCGAGACAATACACACCTCCGTACTTTTAGCATTGATAATCGGTGTCATACTGACGCTCATAGGCTTCTTTTCAGCAGAGCATCTGCTTCGAATGATGATGGTTCCCGAGGAAGTGCTTCCTCTTGCAACCCTGTATATGCAGGTCTACTTTCTCGGCATGGTCCCCTCTCTTTTATACAATTTCACCTCGGCAATCATGCGTTCGGTGGGCGATACCAAACGCCCTATGTATTTTCTGATCTTGTCAGGTGTTACCAACGTACTGCTCAATCTTCTGCTGGTCATCGTATTCCATCTTGATGTAATCGGCGTTGCCGTTGCCACCGTTGTATCACAATTCATTTCTGCGGCGCTGACTATATACTGTCTTTTTCGAGAGACCGGCGATGTCCGGCTTCAGATAAAAAAGCTAAGAATAACCACAAGCCGCCTTATACAGATTATTCGCATAGGTCTTCCCGCCGGACTTCAAAGCTCGATGTTTTCCATTGCGAATGTGGTAATACAATCCTCCCTCAACACCTTCGGTGCAGTTGTAATCGGCGGAAACGGTGCGTCTGCCTCCGTGGAGTCACTGCAGTTCACCGCTCTTAATGCTATATACCAAGCGGTAGTAGCCTTCACTAGTCAGAATTTCGGAAGACGCAACTATAAACGTATCCTTAAGGCAAATCTCATCTCCCAGGCAATCACATACACCTTCGGATTCGGGCTTTGTCTGTTTACCGTTGTTTTCGCAAAACCGCTCATCTCACTGTTCGTTGACAATCCTGCGGAAATCGCGGCTGGCGTTGAACGTCTGATGATCGTCGGCATGTCCGCATTCATACACGCCAGCGGCAATATGGCGGTGGGTACCATGCGCGGACTTGGAAGCTCCCTTATCCCCATGATAAACTCGGTTGTCTGCATCTGCGGTGCACGGCTTTTGTGGATCGCCACCATATTCCAGATTCCGAAGTACCACACCATCACCGGACTCTACGCAGCATATCCGATCTCCTATACCCTTTCCATGGTCGTCCAGATAATCACACTCATATTCGTTTTCAGGATCACCGTAAAGCGCTTCCCTGCTCCCGACAGCCTTGAAGCTAACCGATTTTGAAGATGTCGCAATTTACTTATGAAAAAGTCCCAAGCATTTCGTTTTTTGAAATGCTTGGGACTTTTTTACACATTCATTATAACAGGCAGGATCATGGGCTTGCGCTTTGTCCTCTGATACAGGAATTTTGAGAGATCATCCTTTACACAGTGCTTTAATTCCGCCCAGTCGGTGATGTTTTTATCAAGGCAGTCAAGCAGTGCATCGCGGGCAATGGTGCGAACCTCGTCCATCAGCGCCTCCGCCTCACGAACATATACGAAGCCGCGGGAAACAATGTCGGGTCCGGACACCAGCATACGCTCGTCGATATCCACTGTTGCCACCACAACGATAAGTCCGTCCTGGGACAGATGACGGCGGTCACGGAGCACGATATTTCCCACGTCCCCCACACCGTAGCCGTCTACGAGTATCTTTCCGCTGGGCACACTTCCGTTCCAACGGGCACCGTCGCGGTCGATCTCCAGCACCTTACCGATCTCGGGGATGAAGATGTGGTTTTCCGCCATTCCCATCTCCTCGGCGAGATGCTTGTGGTTGATAAGGTGACGGTATTCGCCGTGAACAGGCATGAAATACTTCGGCTTTGTCAGCGCGTGCATCAGCTTTAATTCCTCCTGGCAGGCGTGACCCGAAACGTGCACGTCAGCCAGTGCATCATAGAGCACGCTGACGCCCCTGCGGAACAGTTCGTTTATAATATTTCCGATCAGCTTTTCGTTGCCGGGAATGGGGTTTGCACTGATAATAACCAGATCGTTCACACCCAGCTGAACCTTGTCATGATCGGAGAATGCCATACGGTAAAGCGCACTCATCGGCTCGCCCTGGCTTCCTGTGGTGATAATGGTAAGCTGATTGTCGCGGAAGCGTTTGATCTCGTTAATATCAATAAGCGTACCGTCGGGCACGTTCATGTAACCAAGCTCGATGGCGGTCTTTACGATATTTATCATGCTTCTGCCGGTAACCGCTACCTTGCGTCCGTGAGCGGCACTGGCGTTGATTATCTGCTGTACGCGGTGAACATTTGACGAGAAGGTGGCGATGATCACACGCTTGTCGACATACTGCTGAAGGATACCGTCGAGGCTTTTACCAACCTTCTTCTCGGAGGGTGTATAACCGGGACGCTCAACGTTGGTGGATTCGCACAGAAGCATGGTCACGCCATGTTTGCCGATCTCACCGATACGCGGGATATCCATGATCTTGCCCTCAACGGGAGTTAAGTCGAGCTTGAAGTCGCCCGATACAAATATGATACCGTGGGGAGTCTTGATCGACAGCGCACAGGCGTCGGCGATGGAGTGATTCACACGGACGAACTCCACAGAAAATACGCCAAGCTTAACCACGTCTCCTGCTTCCACAGAATTGAGCTGAGGCTTTTCGTTAAAAGTATGCTCCGCAAGCTTGTTTGCCACAATACCCACTGAAAGTCGGGTACCGTACACGGGAGCGTTGACAGTCTTTAATACATACGGAAGCGCGCCGATATGGTCCTCGTGACCGTGGGTCAGCACAAAACCGCGCACCTTTTCGATATTCTTTTCAAGGTAGGTAACATCCGGAATTACGAGGTCCACGCCCAGCATATCGTCATCCGGGAAACCAAGACCGCAGTCGACCACAATGATATCGTTCTCATATTCCAGAACAGTAATATTCTTACCGATCTCCCCAAGACCTCCGAGGGGAATTATTTTGAGCTTTGAGTTGTTTTTGCTTTTAGCCATACAGTATTATCCTTTCGTAACTTTCAGATTAAAAATAATCTGCTTGATATTTTTTGAGAATTTAGCAATATATGTAAATATTATCGCTCAGCTATACCATTCCGAGCATCGAAGGGCAAAAAAAGACCGCAAAAAAATTAGGACGCAAAAAAGACCTATAAACGGCGCTTTTTGACAGCGGCACACCAAGCAGCGGACAATCGGATATCACATAGACGGTCAGACATCCGTAAAGCTGAAAGATATGGCGCAAAACGCGAATATAACGAACCTTCGCGAAAAAAGCCTCCGAAAAACAACGTACAACAATATAACAGTGATATTATATCAAAATATTGTTAATTATATTAGCTTTCGCATATGAATATATTGTTAATAATATTTCCCTCGGCTTCGGAAACACTTTTGATACGGCGAAGCGCAGCGATGCCGTATCAAATTTATACGGCGACGCACAGAAATGCCGTAAAGAATCAGAAGGAGTGATCAGCCAATGAAGAAAAATCCGACTCCAAGTAAGCGTGCCGAGGAATGTATCCGAGCCTGGCGTGACACGGGCGAGGACACCGACATTCAGGGAAGCTACACCGGCTTCTATAAGCATACGGGGCAGATGGGCACACCGTTATATACGCCTTATGATTATTCAATGATGGTTGACGACCTGGAACCCGTTCAGGATGTCGACGATCTCTAAAAGAGAATAAGGCAAAGAAGCGCCGCACCAACAATCAGCACCGACAGACTCGCCGCTGCGATCCAAGGTGCGCTGACGCGCGGGCGCTTTTTTGCCGTGTCCATGGCGGCAGGTATTCCCGGCTCATATGCGGCGATCATCCGCTGCGCCTCCGCCACCATATCCGCCTCTCGGCTGGAGTTTGGCAGATCACACCGCAGCACAAAATATGCCGAATCAAAATAACGACTTCCTGTTTCCTTTACCATAATTATGTTTCGTTTACAGCCTTTTATCATTCGTCTGCCTCCGTTTGTACTGTAAATTATCGATTAGCGGTCCTCGCGATGCTCTGCATCGCTGCGGGTAGAGAGGGGAACCATCTGCCTCTCAAGCAGGTCGCAGACCTGCTGCCGATACCGAAGGTTCCCCCCTCTGCACTCCTCTCTCCTTGGCTCGGCTAAACGATAATTTACATCTGAATTACTTGCACAGAGTGTAGACTGCCAAAAACACATTTATTCAATCCCGCCGTCTGAATATTGGTAATTACGATTTTCGCGTATGAAATCCGAAAATTTATCGCAGACCTGGCGCTCAAGCGGACTTTTGTAGAAAGCGCCTCGGGCTTCAAGCAGCTTCATGCGGCGTGCGCGCTCGGCGGCGATACCGCGCGGTATATCACACAGGCGCGCGATTTCATCAGCGGTGGTCGCACCAAGCTCATGAAGCACACAGGCAGGCGCTAAAAGGCGCACCGCAAACATATCTGCCTCACGCTCACATTTCAGCTTTTTCTCTGACTTCTCGAAGCGCAGATCGGAATACTTATATTCGTGCCCAAGCAGAATATGACCAAGCTCGTGGGCAATGATCACACGCGACTGCGGAGAATCCAGCGTGTCATCATATATGATGTACCACTTGCCGTCATGGTATATTCCGGCACCGCTCTCATTGCCGCGAAGCTCTCCCAAAACCGAATTTCGCAGGATCCGTATCCCCGCACGGTTTGCTGCAGATTTTAGTTTAACGGGAAGTCTGCAGATATCAAAATCCTTCTGACACTGCCACGCCGCATTTCGACAGGTGCTGTACACGCCGTAAAAGTCATACTTCACTTACAGATCCTCATCGGTCTCCGGAGTCGATGTAAGCTTTCGTACCCACTCATCCGGCATTTTTTTGACAGAAGGGGCAACCTTACCGTCCTTGGACTTAGCCGCGCGGAACACCTCAGTATACTCTGCACTGTGTGCCAGCCGATCAAATTCCGCACGAAGCTCCGGATGCTTACGGTATGCACTTATTATTCGGTCTTCCTCAAGAGAAAGCTCCACAGCGACTACACCGTAAGCTGTGCGCTGATCCGTCAGCCCCATTATCCACGCGGGGCTTACGTTAAGCGCACGGCAAATGAGATCGGTACGCTTCTGCTTCGGCTTAAAGCTGGCGTGAATATACTGTGTCATAGCAGACTTCGGTATTCCTGTCAAAGCGCACAGACGCGCCTGAGTCATTCCCTGCTCACCCATTACAAGCTGCATACGTTCACTGAAAATCGACATATTCTGCTCCCTCCATAGTTTAATTACATTTTGTGCACATTTTTTCTTCACCAAGTTTAGTTTTTATAAACTTACATAGATATTATACCTAAATCCATGACAAAAATCAAGCATTTTTACAAAAATACGTCAAAAAATTTTTAAATAATGCACAAGTGTTGACATAAAGTCCACATGATGCTATAATAAGTTTAGTTTTTCTAAACTTTTTTGATTTATAACGGAGGGTTCACCGAATGAGTAAAGGACAAAGCAATATTGACGCGGAATATCTTACAAGAATAATTAAGCAACGATGCGGAATAAGCGAATATCTCGCAAGGATGCATATGACCGAGAAACGCTTTAACCAACTCATAAGCGGCATTACAGAGTTCAGGCAAAACGAGATGCTGCAGACCGCCGATGTTCTTTCACTTAGTAACAGTGAGTTCTCGCGGTGTTTTTTTAACGGTTAGAGTTTAGTTTTTCTAAACTCAGGTTGTGTTATATGAGCGATCATATAAATTATCGTTTAGCCGAGCCAAGGAGGGAGGAGTTCAGAGGGGGGAACCTTCGGTATCGGCAGCAGGTCTGCGACCTGCTTGAGAGGCAGATGGTTCCCCCCCTCTGCCCGCAGCGATGCTAAGCATCGCGAGGAGCGCTAAATGATAATTTACATAGATATAAAAACAAAAAAACGAAAGAGGTAAAAAACAATGTTCAATCTTTACAAATCCCTTCATTTTGCACTGACGGAGATACGCACTACGGGAAAGAAGGCAACAAGCGGAGTCTTGTGCTTCGAAGGTTTGCCGTCAGTGTACGGCTCCTCGAAGGAGATCACAGCGCTTGAGGACGGAGTAGTGCTCAGATCGGGCGTGAACTATGACATTCACTCCCGTGAGCACAGACTCGGTATGGTCGTCACTCTGACTGGCCGAAACGGAGTCTCAATAACATATGGTCGGCTCGCTCACCGCTTTGTCGAGGTCGGGGATTATGTGCGCGCAGGCGAGGTGATCGGGCTCGAAGGCTCCAGTGGCACCGGTACGGGCGAGTTTCTGACTCTCGAATTCCGCCGTAACGGGAGACGTGTTGACGGCTGTGATTATCTCGGCATACCGCATAAGACGGGGGAATTCCTGCCGCCTTCTAGCGACCCCGCCGAAACCGTTTGCCGTGCCTGCGGCATCTCCGACAAGACACGCACCTTCATTGACAGCAGTCCCGACGCGCCTGAGATCTGGGAAAAGATCATGTCAAGGCTCGGAAATATCTGAGCATCGGAACATATCCGCCATTCTTTGCATACCATGTAAATGAGGATGCAGCACTCCTGCCGCATCCTAAGATAACATAAGCAAAAGCACACGGCAGATCTTACGATCTGCTATCGGAAAGGATGGATATTTAACCATGGCTGACAACAGAAACGGCATCTTCGGCACTCGTCAGGGAGTCGGCGGCATGAACGGGTGCGGTGTGGTGATCGATACCTACCAGGTGTTCGATTCCTGCCGCGACCGCGACTGCTTCGAGGACACACGCGTGTTTCTCGACGAGCTCGGACAGAGCATTATCGAACATACCACCCAGGTTCGCACAAAATCGGCTGAGATCTGCTCCTCCTCTATTACGGTGGATCCCGTTCAGCTCTCCCGCGGTTTCTACCGCGTAATCGTACGCTTCTACGTAAAGCTCGAGCTTGAGGCTTGCGTCTGCCCGGGTAAGGCACAGTGCTTCACAGGGCTTGCGGTAGTGGAAAAATCCGTGGTGCTCTACGGCGGCGAGGGTTCGGTTCACGTATTCCGCTCGACTGCTTTGGGTGACAGCTTCTGCTCTGCTCCTACCTGCGGGGAGGGCAGTAACAATCTCCCCATCGCAGTGGTAGAAACGGTGGATCCCGTCGTCCTCGGCACACGTGTAGTTGAAACTCCCGCAGAGTGCTGCTGTTGCTGCTGTTCCTGCGGCGACATTCCCGAGACTGTCGGCAATATGTTCGGCGGGCTCTATGACGAAGGTAGTCGTTACCTCGCGGTTTCACTCGGATTCTTCTCGGTCATCCGCATCGAGCGTCCCGAGCAGTACCTCATCAATGCCGTTGAGTTCAGCGTACCCGACAAGGAATGCGCATGCAATGACACCGGCTCGCCCTGCGACGCCTTCCGCCGCATGGCATTCCCCATCGACGAATTTGCCCCCGGCAGAAGCGCGGCAGTCCAGAACGGCTGCTCCCCTTGTACAGGTAATTCCGCAAATTCCCGCATAAGCGGTGACAACAGCGACTGCGGCTGTAAGCATTAACAATATCAATGGCATCCGCACAGCGGATGCCATTGTAAATTATCGTTTATCGGCAGAAGATAGATATAATAAATTGTATTATTACTTGTTACTTTTACAAATAAAAATCCCCTGCTTTTTACGGCAGGGGTGGGCATAAAAAGAACTCCCAAAGACAATAAAATCTTTGGGAGACTTTGTTAAATTACAAATTTAGAGCCAATCAAATCTTTTATCTTTTCGACATTTCCATTGTATTTTTCAATTCCAAGAACATCTAATGCGGCGACCGCAAAATCCGAAACAAAATATCCGCTAATCACAGTATTGTCGCTTTTTAATTCTTTAATTTTATCAACTATGTTTTGAGACTTAATTTTGTGATTTACTGCGCTGAATATTCCATTTACCTTAAAAATTGCGCCATCTTGTTCAAGAGCCAATCCGACATTTTTTTCTATTCCTTTGTGAATGTCGTTTATAAATTCTTGGCTATAAAAATAATTATTTGCCATAAATTTTAACTCTCTCTTTCTCTAAATTTTCTTTCAATCTATCAACAACGTCAGGTCTGCCAAGTTTTTCGGCAATTTCTATTTCTACTTGATATGCTCTTACTTCACGCATGTAATGCTCATTTTTATCCATCAATATTCTCATTCCCGACCAGCCTGCAGCACTATCATCTCTAACGTGTTGCATTTCGTGGCACCAAGCTCCATAACTTGCACCCTTTGAAATATATGCAACTCCTGGATTTCCCTTCATAATTGCGGGAGCATATCCCAACCCTTCCGTTTCTTTTTGTCTCAGTTCTACTCCCAATGACTCTAATTCTTTTTTGAAACCTTCTATCTCTTTCGGGTTGGATATTTCCGCGTCTCCTGTTACCTCTACAAGAGGGTCGCCTTGTGAATTGAACCTATACGCATTATTAATTATACCACCGCTTGTATTTTTGTCAATACATTTTGCGCTTTTTGTACAGTCAATCTTCGTTTTTCTTTTGCAATGCCCGTTATATCGGAGATTTCGTCATATTTTCCTTGAAAAGTCTTTATACGGTTTTTCAATTCCTTTATTTTGGCTTCGTCATCGCCGAGAGCCGTCCCCTACCATAATGTAAGTTTAACTTCACTATATTACTTTGAACAATAATTTTTCTGCCGCTACTATTTTCTTATAAATTCCTCTTGACAACGGAACAGCATTGTGCTATAATGAAAAAGTAAAAGTAGCATTGATGAAGCGAGTAGCGTAAATACGGTCCCCAGAGAGCCGTTGTTGGTGGGAATACGGCGGTACGGTTTGCGTGAAAAACACTTCGGAGCTGGCGGAAGAGGGCAGTTTATACTGTCGTTAGAACCGCACGTTTGCCGCGTAAAGGCTTAATTAAGAGGGTCCCTCGCGGGATCAATTTGGGTGGTATCGCGGAAGCTGTCTTTCGTCCCATGTGTGGGCGAGAGGCATTTTTTGTTTTTACGCCCCAAAAATACGTCAATAATATGTATAAAACTTTTATTTGGAGGAGCAAACTATGTTAAGAACTCATACTTGTAATGAACTTACAAAAGAACACATCGGCAAGAATGTCACCATTACCGGTTGGATATCCACCGTTCGTGACCACGGCGGCGTGCTCTTTATCGACCTTCGCGATCACTACGGCATCACTCAGGTCGTTGTAAACGACGACAAGATGATCGCGGGTATGCCCAAGGAGACCGTTGTTCTCGTTGAGGGTACCGTAACCGAGCGCGATGCGGATACAGTAAACCCCAAGCTCGACACCGGTTATATCGAAGTTAAAGCAAACAAGATCGAAGTTCTCGGTCCCGTAAAGTTAAATCTCCCCTTCGAGATCGACACCTCCACTGACACCCGCGAGGAAGTTCGTCTCAAATACCGTTATCTCGACCTTCGCAACAAGAAGATCCATGACAATATCGTTCTGCGCTCCAAGATCCTTTCCTACCTGCGCGCGCAGATGGAGGAGCTGGGCTTCCTTGAAATCCAGACCCCAATCCTCACCGCATCCTCTCCCGAGGGCGCCCGTGACTACCTCGTACCCTCCCGCAAGCACAAGGGCAAATTCTACGCACTCCCTCAGGCACCCCAGCAGTTCAAGCAGCTTCTTATGACCTCCGGCTTCGACCGCTACTTCCAGATCGCGCCCTGCTTCCGTGATGAGGACGCACGTCAGGACAGATCTCCCGGAGAGTTCTACCAGCTCGACTTTGAGATGTCCTTCGCAACTCAGGAGGATGTATTCGCTGTAGCCGAGAAGGTCGTATACAACACCTTCAAGAAGTTCTCGGGCAAGCCTGTATCCGAGCCTCCATTCAGACGTATCACCTTCGCGGATTCCATGATGAAGTACGGCACCGACAAGCCCGACCTTAGAAATCCCCTTGAAATCAAGGATCTCACCCCCTTCTTTGCAAGCCATGATTTCCTTGAAATCAACGGCAGAACCATTCCCTTCAAGAACAAGCTCGTTCGCGGTATCGTTGCAAACTACCTTGTCAAGAAGGACGGCGACGGCGACGGCAAGAAGGCATTCGAAAAGGCTATTGACGCATACTCAAGAAGCATCGGCATGAAGTTCGGCTGCGGCTATATCACTCTTGAGGACGGCGAGTACAAGGGCCCCATCGCAAAGTTCCTCTCCCCCGAGGAAAAGGCAGAGCTCACCGAGCTTTGCGGCATCAAGGAGGGCGATTCCCTCTTCTTCATCAGTGATGCTCCCAATGTTATCAACTCTCTTGCAGGTCAGATGCGCACCTGGATCGCATCCGAGCTTAATCTTATCAACAAGGATTCCTACGAATTCTGCTTCATCGTTGACTTCCCCATGTACGAGCTCAACGAGGAGACCGGCAAGATCGACTTCACCCACAACCCCTTCTCCATGCCCCAGGGCGGTATGGACGCGCTCATGAACAAGGATCCCCTCGAGATCTTTGCATATCAGTACGACATCGTCTGCAACGGTGTTGAGCTGTCCTCGGGTGCTGTCAGAAACCACAATCCCGAGATCATGCAGAAGGCATTCGAGATCGCGGGCTATGGCGAAGAGGATCTCAAGGCGAAGTTCGGCGCACTTTACACCGCATTCTCCTACGGTGCACCGCCTCATGCAGGTATGGCTCCCGGCGTTGACCGCATGATCATGCTCATCGCAGGCGAGGAGACCATTCGTGACGTTATTGCGTTCCCATTAAACGGCAACGCGCAGGATCTTATGATGGGTGCCCCCGGCGAAGTAACAGAGCATCAGCTTCGCGAGGTGCATATCAAGGTTCGCGACTGAGTCGTATACACTAAAAAATGTGTGAAAGGATAGAAATATGCTTATAACCGATAAAGAAGCCTTTGCGAGACTTTGCAGGCTGAATCAGCTTCGGCTTACCGATTCCGAAGAAGAAGCGGTGCTTGGATTCTTCAAGGCTAAGAATAAAGAATTTTCCGTGCTTGATAAGATCGATACCGAAAATGTTGAGCGCATGGTACACGTTATGCCCCTTGAGACCGTTGTTCGCGAGGACCGCGAGATCAAGCTCTTCACCCGTGACGAGCTCCAGAAATCCGCTCCCGAATCCTACGACGGCTACTGGCAGGTACCGCGTCTTGTGGAATAAGGAGGTTTAGTATGAAATTGTATATTACCAAAAACGAAAAAGCCTCCGCAAGTGCCGTTGTGCTGGATGATATGCTTCTCACAAAGGAGCTTCCCACCACCGCAGGCTCAAAAATGCTTGACTCATATGTAAGCCTCATCGGCGCCGAGGTCATCGACCGCCTTGCTTCCGCTGGAACCACAGTTGCCGGCAAGGCAAATGTTGGCGAGTTCGGCATCGACCTTGTCGGTGAGACCTCCTATTTTGGTGCCTGCACCGATGACAATGGCAATCTTGCTTTAGCTTCCGCCGAGCTTGTTAAGAGCGGAGAGGTCAAAGCTGCGCTCACACTTGATGTCAACGGTGCTCCCCGCCGCGGTGCGGCACTTGCGGACATCGTTTGCGTAAAGCCCACCTACGGCACCGTTTCCCGCTAC
>JAZNAL010000002.1:0-13919 GCA_045586505.1 Candidatus Flemingiibacterium sp.
ACAATGGCTTGTATGAAAAAGCATAGATAGCAGGACACCAGCGTGTGCTTGTAGGTAAGTTTCATTTGCTTTGATAGATCTCCTTGTGATATGGTGGTAAATTATCGTTTAGCGGTCCTAGCGACGCTCTGCGTCGCTGCGGGCAGGTGGGGGGAACCATTTGCTCTCAGACGCCGATCCGAAGGTTCCCCCCTCTGCACTCCCTCTTCCTTGGCTCGGCTAAACGATAATTTACCAAACACTATATCAAATTTTTAACTCTATTCCCCGGGAATAACTCCATCACCCTCCCGCGAGGTCACGGGAACATCGCGGATCGACATGAGCGACTCCGCTTCTTCATCTGTTTCGGGTATGGTGACCGCAATTCCCGTACAGTCTGTGGCGGATGCAACGGAGCCGTGCAGGAAAGCGTCCTCGCAGGGGTATTTTGTGGGAAATTCAAAGGGCTCAGGCGGCGGATATGCGCCAATAAAGTGATCGTTAGTGCTCTTTAAGATCTTGACTTTGGGTACGTTCTTTTTCATGCCGCACCTCACGCTTCGATCTGCTTTGCAAGAAACGCCGCCGCTGTACCGATGAGCTTGGTTTCAACATCTCCATCTACAGGCTCGGCGTCGGGAATGTGGACGGATGCCACGCATCCGATAAGATCACCGTCGGCGATTATTGGCATGGCGCAGGATACAGAGGCGCTGGTGGATTCAGAGGTAATCTTCACGGGCTGGGAGCCTTCAAGGTAGCGGTAGTTGCCGCGCCCCTCAACGATCTCCTCAAGCTCGCTAGAGAGCTTCTTGTCGAGGTATTCCTTTCTCGGAAGTCCCGCGCAGGCGATAACCGCGTCGCGGTCGCATATCACAACCGCCATGCCGGCGATACGGTACAAGGTCTCCGCATACTGTGCGGCAAATGCATTCAGTTCACCTATAGGTGAATATTTTTTGAAGATGACTTCGCCTTCGCGGTCGGTGAATATTTCAAGAGGATCACCCTCGCGAATACGCATGGTGCGGCGGATCTCCTTGGGGATTACGACACGTCCAAGGTCGTCGATGCGTCTTACTATTCCGGTTGCTTTCATATATGATAAATCTCCTTTGGTTTTAATGTGATACGACAATAGTATCTGTAAAACGTGGAGATTTATACTTCAGGAAAAATTTAATTCCGTGCGAACAAATCAATTATATCATATTTATTTAGAAAATTTAACTGTTATTTCCAAGCCGCGCTAAGATTTCATTCGTTATAACGACACGTCCGAGGTCGTCAATTCTTCGTACACTTCCCATTGAGTTATATAAAATTACTTTATATACGATAATAGCATTTGTACAACGCTGAAATTTATACTTTTACGGTTCTTATATAGATATAATTCAACAGCGGAGTGAAATTCACTCCGCTGTTCTTTTTACCGCTCTATGTATACTACTATGAACTATTCCGAGACACTCAAAAACGCATGTTAGTATGTAAAAAAAGAAAAATCTTACCGAAAGGATTGACTTTTTTAGCCTATTGTGATAAACTGTATATAGTAATGTTTAGTGGATAAGAAACGAGAAAATCTTATACCGCACAAATCTTTTTTTACGAACGATCGTTATATGATGAAGAAAGGTTATTTTTAATGAAAAACTATGATGTAGCAGTATGCGGTGGTGGATTTGCAGGAATTTCGGCTGCGCTTGCTGCGGCGCGCGAAGGTAAAAAAGTTATCCTTTTTGAAAAAGAATATATGCTGGGCGGATTAGGAACAGCAGGACTTGTTACAATATATTTACCACTTTGCGACGGCTTTGGGCATCAGGTTTCTTTTGGTATTGCAGAAGAATTATTAAAGCTTTCTATTACCTACGGCGCTGAAGATAAATATCCGGAAAACTGGCTTGATAATATCGGTACAAGAACTGAAAAAGACAAACGTTATTTGGTGCAATACAATCCACAGTTATTTGCAATTCTGGCGGAAAAACTGCTGTTAGAAAATTGTGTAGATATTCTTTATGGAAGTTATGTTGTGGATGTTTCCACTGAAAACGGCCGCATCACTAAGCTTTATGTAGAGAATAAATCCGGTCGAACTGCCTATTCTGTCGGCTCGGTTGTAGACGCCACCGGTGATTGCGACATTGCCCATTTCGCAGGCGTACCTACCGCCCTTTTTGAGCAAGGAAATGTTCTTGCTGCGTGGTATTATTATACCAATCCAAGCGGCTATCATCTGCAAATGGTTGGTGCTTCGGATACTCCCGAAGAAGAACGGACAGGAAAGGAAGAAAAACCTCTTATCAGCCGCCGCTTTACCGGTCTTGACGGGAAAGAACTATCCGAGCAGGTATGTCTTTCGCATAAAACAACGCTGGAACATTGGCTGAATAAAAGAAAAACCGACAAAGAGGCGGTTATTTCCACCATCGCAACCATCCCTCAAATTCGTATGACGCGAAAAATAGTTGCTGAATATGAACTTGCACATACCGAAATGCACACCTTTTTTGAAGACTCCATAGGTATGGTTTCAAATTGGAAAAAGCGCGGCCCAATCTATGAAGTTCCTTTCAGAACCCTCTATAACAAAAAAATGAAAAATTTAGTCGTTGCAGGACGTTGTACATCCGTTAACGAAACCTTGTGGGATGTGATGAGAGTAATTCCGTGCTGTGCCGTAACCGGTCAGGCAGCAGGCACTGCTGCTGCAATGACCGATGACTTTTCTGCTCTTGATATTTCAAAACTTCAAGAGAAATTAAGAAACAACGGTGTCGTTATTCACGAAAAAGATATTCTCGAATAATTTCAACTCAAACAAGCGGAGTGATTTTCAGCTTGCTTTAAATTTTTCTACAACACTATGTATCGCTATGCAAAGCTTTTCGAAAGGTATCAATGTCAGACGAGCGTGTTTAATTTTCAATTGACAATATTCAATGCGTATGATATAATAATTTTGGGCATCTATCCAAATACATAATAAGGAGCAAAATCATGGAGGAAAAAATATTTGAAGGCTTAAAATACCTGATCTCTTACCCGAAGGAATTCAGCGAAGATAAGAAATACCCGCTGTTAATATTTCTTCATGGTGTAGGCTCACGCTCGGAATATACCACTAAGCTGCAAAACAACATATGTTTAACAAAGCTTCGTGAGCGTCAGGACGCAAGAGGTTATATCGTCTTAGCCCCTCTTTGTATGAGAGGCAACTGGAGTGAGTGGATGCATGTAGTTCTTCGCCTGATAGAATCAATGCGAGAGCTTTCTTACATCGACAAGACCCGCGTCCATATTACCGGAGTGAGTATGGGCGGATACGGAACATGGGCACTTTCTATACTTCGTCAAGATTGGTTTGCTTCGGCGATGCCTTTGTGCGGCGGAGGAATTCCCGCATTTGCCAAATATCTGGTAGATCTCCCCATACGTGCCTTTCACGGCCTTCGCGACCAGGTAGTAGACCCTATCGAGAGCCTGGAGATGGTAAAAGCGGTGAATATAGGAGGAGGTCATGCCGAGCTTATTCTCTTCCCGGATCTCAAGCATGATTGCTGGACAACGGTTTATTCCGATGAAAGAAACTACGACTGGCTGCTCGCGTTTACCACAGAGCGTGACAAAACATTGGTGGAAGAGCTAACCGGCGACTATTATGGCTAAACAGCTATAACGCGCCCCGATAATAAACATTACAGCTGAGTGAATATCACTCAGCTGTTTTTTTGGTTCTATTTATTATTTCCCGTCACCAAGCCCTGCCATTGCGTAAGCTATTTCGGCACGTTCAGCCGGATACTTAGGCATAAGCATTCCGTCTCTTATGTAAATAAGACCGACCGCGTCGCACCATGCCATTGCTAACTCAGCCCAATCGGATGTATTGTAGGCATCGGGGTAATCAAGTACCAGAGTATCGGCAAAAAGCATACCGCCCTTGTTTATGGCATAACGATAGATCATCGCCGCAAGCTGTTCACGTGTGATCTCTCCTGTTGGGTCAAACAAGCTGTCGCCGATACCATTTACTATTCCGTTTTCCTCAGCCCAAACGACAGCGGCTGTGTACCATTCGCCTGTTGCAACATCCGTGAAAGGATTCTTCTTAGCAGGCGCGGGAGAACCCTCCATACGCCATAAAACAGTTGCGATCATGGCACGCGTGGTTGTATCGTGCGGAGCAAATGTGTTTTCGTTGTAGCCGCTCATAATTCCTGCAGCTATAACGAAATCGACAGCTTCGTGGTACCATGCTTCCGTATTAACGTCAGTGTACGCTTTGGAGGAACAAATATGGAACTGCGGCTCTGCCGAGACATCAGGAACAGTGACGGGCTCTGTGTCATCGGCTGCTGTTTTGTCCTCAGATTCATCAGCCGCAGATCGAGTCTCTTCTTCATCTTTTTTAGCTTTTTCCTTATAATGCTTTACTGCGCCATCGTATTCTTCTTCAAATTCTACGTAAACGGTTACGTCATCGTCAGGCATTGTGAAGTAATACTCCCCATCATCCTCAAAAACGCGCACCTTTTCATCGGATTTACGGGGCTGAACCTTTATACCGTCAAGCGATGCACCTTTTTCGGGATCTGGGTATATGTATACCTTTTCGCCCTTCTTGTTATCATCGGAGGACAGCTCAACAGAACCGAGATCCTCATCAAAAACAAGTTCTGCAGAGTGTTTCCCGGTAGTTCTGGATATAGAAAAATCGACATCACAAATTACTCTCGCATCGGGCATGACAATACTGTATCTGTCAAGCACCTTATCGTATTCATAGTCGATCTCCTCTAATGTTTCTTCGTTGTTAAACTGTATATCGCCTACCTTGTAACCGATCTTCGGCTCAATGTAAAAATATACGGTCTCGCCCTTTTTTGCCTTCGCCGCTGACTTTTCAACCGTACCGTATTCCTTGTCATACATACAGGTTATCTTTCGAAGTCCGTCATCGGCAGTTATGTAATCAGCATAGACAACACCGTTTAACCGCGGCATATGGAAAGTGTATGTACCGTCCCCCATATCTTTTGCGTCCGTGTAATCATCAATTCCCGAAATGGGGAAATTTATATAAACTCCGGTAACGGTAATTCCATCCTGCGGAAGAACCTTTACAGTTACCAATGAGCCCGGAAGATAATAATCCTCCTCAAGTGCAATAAGCCCTTTGCTGTCGGAGCCGACCTTTAGGGTATACCTTTTTGATATTTTTTCGTATTTTACCGTTACCTCGGTGTCTCCTGAGGGCATTATGAAATAATGTGTATACCTGCTGAGACCGCTGTTATAATGAGTACAGCTTCTTTTATCACCTCTGACAGTATATTCTGCATATGTCGGGAGATATCCCGCCATGACCTCGGCATAAACATACACCTTATCACCGGGCAGGGCTTTATCGACATTGGTGCTCATAACGGCACCGTCAACGTTGCTTTTCACCGTGATGTTACCCGGCTCGGGAACGATAACCGTAGCCTTAATCTCAACATCTGAATCAGGCATGGTAAACGAGAATATATGCTCGGAATTCGGGTAAGGAGTCAGAGTCAGTTCCTCACCTGTCTTGCTTGCATATGCCTTTATCTCATCGAGCTCGTATCCGTATATTAATGTGTAGCCAAACTCCACGTTTTGGCCGACAAGGTATTCGTAGTTGCTTTTTCGAAGATACAGATTTACTCCCTTTTCCGAGGTGAGCTTAACACTGTATTTTTCAATATCACTCGCAAAAACGTGAACGGTCATCGTAATCAAAACTACTGCCAAAAGTAAAGCTGAGACAAATTTTTTCATTTTAACCTCCGAAAATTTTCATAACCGCATAAACTTCACGTACCGCAAATACAACCCATCAGGGGGTGCAGTCATGCCGGCACGACTTCTGTCGCAGGAAGCGATAATATCCGCCATATCACGCGGCTCGATCTTGCCGAGCGCCACATCAAGAAGCGTCCCCACAATGATGCGTACCATGTTGTAAAGAAATCCGTCCGCCGAGATGCGTATGCGAAGCAGATCGCAGTCCTCGATGATGTCAAGATGCCCCACTGTACGCACAGTATCTGCGATATCAGAACCCGAGGACATAAACCCCGCAAAATCGTGGACACCGATAAACGCACTCGCTGCCTCACGCATACGCGCGACTCCGTCGGGTAAAATCGGCTTCGGGAACTGCCACGCGCGACCACACAGAAAAGGATCGGGAATGCGCGAGAGCCGTAAAAGATACTCGTATTCCTTCTCTTTTACATCATGCCGCACATGGAAATCCTCTGACACTACCCGCGCGGATCTTACCGCAATTCGACGGTCGATGGCGGAATTGAGCGCCATAGGAAGTCGGTCTACAGGTATATTCTTGTCTGTATCAAAGGTGGCATAATAGCACAGCGCGTGCACGCCCGCATCGGTGCGGGAGCAGCCCTTGACGGGATAGCGCTCACCGTAGACCGCCTCGATTGCGTCCTGCAGCGCGGCTTGTACGGTGTCCTTCCCTGGCTGTACCTGGTATCCGGCAAAGCCGGTACCGATATATGAAAGTTCAAGTAATATTTTCATGTCTTATAACGTGATCGCCGAAGGGATCAGATTCAGTGCAAGGATAACGCATATAAAAGCAACGGTAACCAGCACCGCGCCGAGATCCCTTGCGGCGTATTTAAGCTTTGTCATTCGTGTGCGTCCGTCGCCGCCGCGGTAACAGCGGCATTCCATTGCCGTGGCAAGGTCATCCGCACGTCTGAACGCGGAGATGAATAGTGGTATAAGAATCGGCACCAGCGCCTTTGCACGGCGCATGAGACTGCCCGACTCAAAATCGGCACCCCGCGCCTTCTGTGCGGACATGATCTTATCGGTCTCCTCGATAAGTGTTGGAATAAAGCGCAGAGCGATGGTCATCATCATGGAAAACTCGTGTACGGGGAGCTTAATCTTGCGAAGCGGTGCAAGCAGGCGTTCAAGACCATCGGTAAGCATAATGGGAGATGTTGTATATGTCAGAATTATGGTTGTACCGATCAGCATCGCGGTAATGCGAAGGATCATCATAATGGAATATACAACGCCTTCGAGGTAAATATTCACTCTCCAGAAGCTGATCAGCAGTACGTCACCCGTAGTCCAGAACAGATTGAAAAACGTGGTAAACGCAAGGACGAAGATCAGCGGCTTCATGCTCTTTATTATGGTCTTCCAGGAAACCTTCGAGACGCATACCAGCAGAATGGCGCTTAAAGTCACCGCGATGAAGGAGTAAACATTCTTCGCAAGAAATACCGCTACGATATACGCAATGGTGAGAATTATTTTCATTCGCGGATCGAGCCTATGAAGTACGGTATTTCCCGGGAAAAACTGACCTAAAGTGATATCTTTAATCATTTCTTCCCTCCCGCAAGTCTGAGGAGCGCCGCTTTGGCATCCTCAACGGTGTAAATACCGTATGGGATGTCAAGTCCGCGTGCGCGAAGCTTATTGCACAGCTCAGTGATCTGCGGCACGCTGAGCCCCACGCTTGTAAGCTCATCTGCACGGGCGAAGATCTCGGCAGTCTTACCCTGCATGAAGATCTTCCCGTGATCCATAACGATGATCTCGTCCGAATAGCGCGCCATGTCCTCCATAGAGTGGGAGACGATGATCACGGTGTTTTTCTTCTGTCTCTGATAGGAGCGGATTCCGCCGAGTATCTCCTCCCGTCCCTGGGGGTCAAGTCCCGCCGCAGGCTCGTCAAGGACCAACACCTCCGGCTCCATTGCCATAATGCCTGCGATAGCTACGCGGCGCTTCTGACCGCCCGAAAGATCAAAGGGGGATTTGTCAAGCATTTCCGGGGAAATACCGCAAAATATAGCGGCTTCCTCCACTCGCCGTGCGATCTCCGCTTCATCAAGCCCCATGTTGGTGGGACCGAAAGCGATATCGCGGCGCACTGTCTCCTCGAAAAGCTGGTATTCCGGATACTGGAACACAAGTCCTACCTTAAAGCGGAAGCGGCTGATCTTTTTCGGCTCAGCCCAAATGTCCTCTCCGCCAACAAGCACCTGCCCCGATGTTGGGCGGGTAAGCCCATTGAAAAGCTGTACCATAGTGGATTTTCCGGAGCCGGTGTGACCCATAAGTCCCGTGATAACGCCCGCATTTACTGTGAGCGACACATCATCAAGCGCCGTCTTGCGAAATGGCGTGTCGGACGAGTATACATATGATACGTTTTTAAGTTCTATGGCTGTCATTTATCCTCTCCGAAAAACTTCATTATCTCATCGGCGCATTCGTCAACGGTGAGCTTGTCTATATCAACATCAAGTCCGGACTTTTTAAGCTCATTCAGCACCTCTACCGTCTGCGGCACATCAAGTCCGATGCGCTCAAGATGCGCAACGTGGCAGAAAACCTCCGATGGCGTGCCGTCAAGCTCTATTCTGCCGTCGTTAATGACCACCACGCGGTCGCATAGCGCGGCTTCGTTCATGTAGTGGGTGATATGCAGAACGGTAATGCCGAATTCACGGTTCAGGCGGATGATGGTATCCATGACCTCCCGCCGTCCTGCGGGGTCAAGCATGGCGGTGGATTCATCGAAGATGATGCACTTGGGCATCATGGCGATGATTCCCGCAATGGCAACGCGCTGCTTCTGACCGCCCGAGAGCTGGTGGGGCGAATGACGGGCAAATTCAGTCATGCCTACAGTTTTAAGAGCATCGTCTACACGGCGACGTATCTCGGAGGGCTCGATACCTAAATTCTCGGGACCGAATGCGATGTCTTCCTCAACGATGGTCGCCACGAGCTGATTATCGGGATTCTGGAACACCATTCCCACGTTCCGACGGTTTTCAAAAAGCTCGTCCTCGGAAAGATCGGGCTTTGTAATATCAAGCCCGTCAACTGTGATCTTGCCGCTTGTGGGCGTGAGCACCAGATTTATTAGCTTTGCAAGGGTGGATTTTCCCGAGCCGTTATGACCGAGCACAGCCACAAGTGAGCCGCGCTCAATTTCGAGGTCGAGATCCCGGAGTACGCCGACCTCACTGCCGTCATCGTCGGAATAGGAAAAATTAAGCTTTTCGACTTTAATAAATGGATCGTTCATGTTATTCTTTCCAAAAAAGTTTATTTCTCGCTGTAATTACCGATAAAACGGAATTCCGAAAGCTCATCTGACAGCGCACAGATGAGGTTGAATGTATGTACGTCCGCCATTGAGCCGTTGAAGTCGAGATGGAATCGGTATTCAAAAGGCTGTGAGGGGATCGGGCGGCTTTCGATCTTGGTAAGATTCAGTCCCAGCGCCGAGAAGTAGCCGAGGATTCGTGACAGTGTACCCTCGCGGTGAGCAAGGGAGAATTGGATGCTTATTTTATCGGCATCTTCGCCGATGGTGAGATCGCGGGAGATTGCCGCAAAACGAGTGGTGTTATGCTTTTCGTTCTGTATACCGCGCTCCAATATTTCAAGCCCGTAAAGCTCTGCACAGTCGGCGGACGCTATAGCCGCAAGATCGCCGCGGGTGGAATGAGAAACGATCTCCGCAGCCTTGGCGGTGTTGGTCGCCTGAGTTGCGATAATGCCCGTGCGGATAAGATAATCCGAGCACTGACCGATCGCCTGAGGATGGGACATTATCTCCTTTATATCCTCCACTTTACTTCCCTTTTTTGCAAGCAGACAATGCTCAACGGGAAGCCTTAAGGATGCGTAAATATAGGCATCGTTGTCCATTATCAGTCTGTATACATCGGTGACCGAGCCATAGGTGGAATTTTCCACGGGAAGAACACCGTACTCTATCTCACCTGAGTGTAATGCCGCAAAAATTTCAGCCCAGCTCGCAAAAAATACGATCTCTGCACCCGGGAACATTTTCCGCGCCGCCTGAGACGAGAATGCACCGTCAACGCCCTGTGCGCCTACCTTTTTGCCCGTGAAATCCTTGGGGACCGACAGCCCATTTGAGAGGGCGTCATTAAAAAACGCACGGCGGGGTGAATACTGGCTTTTCAGCTCGTACTGATGGAGCTTCGACATATTCATAATACCGTCGTATGTACCGACGAGCTTATCACGCACATCCTCGGGTGAGCGCGAACCGATCTTATCAAGGACCGCACGCTCACGGGTCTCGTCAAACACCTTCATATTGTTGGCAAGCTTATATTTCGCCACGCTCTCCGCAACACGGATGCGTTTTTCCAGAAGGGCTAAGAGCTGTGAGTCGATCTCGTCTATTTCCGCTCTGCAGCGGGCTAAATCTTTCATTTCAGAGAACATCTCCTTGGTTATTGGTATACTATCAAAATGTGTTATATGTGCCGAAGGCATCAAGCTTACGCTTGCCAGCGGGCGGATGAGCCGCATGGGAGCACCGCACCTGTCTCAGTAACCGGAAGTCCGATCTCGTCGGCGGTGACACTGCCGCCGAATCTTTTAGCGACGTGAAGATGCAGAAGATAACCGGTAGTGGATGCCGACAGCCCCGTGGTGTAGGAGTTCAAAAGGAAGAACAGCGGCTCGTCCGAGAGCACCTGTGTGGCAAGCGCCACAAGATCATCAATGTTTTCCTCAAGCTTCCAGACCTCGCCCGACGGACCGCGTCCGTAGCTTGGCGGATCCATTATGATTCCGTCATACTTATTGCCGCGGCGTATCTCACGCTCCACGAACTTCTTGCAGTCATCGACTATATAGCGTATGGGGGCGTCCGCAAGACCGCAAAGCTTGGCGTTTTCCTTGCACTGCGCCACCATTCCCTTGGCGGCATCCACGTGACATACCGCCGCGCCTGCCTTTGCGGCGGCAACTGTAGCACCGCCGGTATAGCCGAAAAGATTCAGCACCTTTATGGGTCTTCCCGCACCGCGTATCAGCTCTGTGAACCAGTCCCAGTTGACCGCCTGCTCGGGAAAAAGTCCCGTATGCTTGAAGCCCATGGGCTTTATAATAAATTCGAGACCGAGGTTACCGTAAGGCAGCTTCCACTCCTCGGGAAGTCTGTTTTCCTTCCAAGCACCGCCGCCGCTTGATGAACGGCGATAGACCGCGTCAGCGCGCTTCCAGAGCGGGCTTCTCTTTTGATTATGCCAGATCACCTGCGGGTCGGGACGAATGAGGATGTATTTTCCCCACCGCTCAAGACGTTCGCCGTCCGAGGTGTCAATAAGCTCGTAATCCTTCCAGTTGTCTGCCTTCCACATATATGTTAATTTCCTTTACTGATTATTTCTCTCCAAGCGACTGCGAAAAAATATCCATCTGACCGCCCTGTGAATCCTGAGCCGAAGACGCTTCACGCCAGGGCAGATTCAGATGCTCGTAGGCAAGTCGGGTGGCGCATCTTCCGCGAGGTGTGCGGGAGAGGTAGCCGATCTGCATAAGATACGGCTCGTATACGTCCTCGATGGTGATCGCTTCCTCGCCCACCGTCGCCGCGAGAGTTTCAAGTCCCACGGGGCCGCCGCCGTAGAATGTGATGATGGTTTCAAGCATCTTACGGTCAATGTTATCAAGTCCAAGCTCGTCTATCTCCATCATATCAAGCGCCGCGGACGCAGTTTTGCGGTCTATACGACCGTCTCCGCGCACCTGTGCGAAGTCGCGCACACGCTTTAGGAGGCGGTTGGCGATACGCGGTGTACCGCGAGAACGGGACGCAAGCTCAAGTGAGCCCTCCTCATCGATGGAAACACCAAGTATGCCCGCCGAGCGACGAATAATAAACGCAAGCTCTTCAACGGTGTATAATTCCAGACGCAAAAGAACGCCAAAACGGTCACGGAGCGGGGTTGTAAGCTGTCCTGCGCGGGTGGTGGCGCCGATCAGTGTAAAGCGCGGGAGCGGTAGATGTATGCTCTGTGCCGAGGGACCCTTTCCGATGATAATATCCACCGCATAGTCTTCCATGGCAGGATAGAGTATCTCCTCCACCTGACGCGGCAGGCGGTGGATCTCGTCGATAAACAGCACGTCCTTTTCATTTAAGTTTGTTAGCAGTGCTACAAGGTCGCCCTGCTTTTCGATAGCGGGACCGCTGGTGACGCGGATGTTTACACCAAGCTCGTTTGCTATAATGTTGGACAGCGTGGTCTTACCAAGTCCGGGAGGGCCGTATAAGAGCACGTGATCAAGAGTATCCTCGCGGAGTCTTGCCGCATCAATAGAGATTTTTAGATTCTCCTTAGCCTTTGTCTGACCCACATAATCGTCAAGACAGGTCGGGCGAAGGCTTCGCTCGTTGTCAGCATCCTCAGGCGAAAATTTTGCATCTATAAGTCGATTGTCAAACTCGTTTTCTTCGTCGAAGTAGTTCAATACTCTTCCCTCCTTCGTAAGGTGATGGGTTATTTCATAAGCCGCTTAAGAGCGGTGGTGATAAGCGTTTCAAGGGGCATCGCGGATGAGTCTATACCAGACAGCGCCTCAGTAGCCTCGGTTTTGCTGTATCCGAGAACTAAAAGCGCATTTACCGCATCCGACAGCTTGCCGGTGGATTTTATTCCCACAGGAGCGGCGGTGACGGTGTCCGCACCGAACTCCTTTGCAAGCTTGTCCTTAAGCTCAAGCACTATTCGCGCCGCAGTCTTTGCACCGATACCGCTTGCTCTGCCAAGCGCCTTTGTATCAGACGAGCAGACCGCCGCCGCAAACTGCTCAGGTGTAAGGGTTGAGAGGATGGATATCGCCGCCTTCGGGCCAACACCCGATACGGTAATAAGCTGCTTGAACGCCGAATGCTCCTGCACGGAATAGAAGCCGAAAAGCTCCATTGCATCCTCGCGAACCGCAAGATAAGTATATAATTTCACCTTTTCGCCAAGCTTATGAGATATGGCGCCAAGGGTAGTGTTAGAAACGGTCAGCTTGTATCCAACGCCGCCGCAGTCGATGACAGCGGTATGATTTTCGGTAAGGCAAAGTTCGCCGTTTAAGTGATAATACATGGGTTTACCTCCGGAAAATTATTGCACGGTGCAAAGCGCAGAGTGCGTAACTTAGTTGATTTTTCGCTTTAATTTTTGCGGTTGCGGTAATAGTCCTGATTGTAGAAGCTCCGTATCTTTGAGCTTCCGGTGTTGGCGTGACAAATGGCAATGGCGAGAGCATCGCAGGTGTCGTCGAGCTTTGGTGCATTTTCCAGCTTTAGAAGAAGCTCCACCATGTGCATAACTTGCTTTTTAACCGCTCTGCCGTAGCCGACCACAGACTGCTTTACCTGCAGCGGAGTGTATTCGCTGATGGCGAGCCCATGCTGTCTTGCACAAAGAAGTATTACTCCCCGCGCCTCGGCAACAGGTACCATAGTCTTTTGGTTTGTGTTGAAAAACAGCTCCTCGATCGCCATTTCATCGGGGTGATACATGTTAATTAGCTCGTCGAGCTGATCGTATATCATCTTAAGTCTTGCATCCACATCCGTGTGCGCGGGAGTCTGAATCGAGCCATGAGCCAGCGTTGTAAAGCGGGAGTTTTTGTATTCGATCACCCCATAACCGACGATGGCAATGCCGGGGTCAATTCCCAAAATAATCATAATTCAAGATAAATCCCCAGAAGCGTAAAGCCCGGGACAAGCAGATAGCAGTAGGTCAGCATTGCCGCAAGATCCGCCCCGTCATCCGCACGGAGAATCAGATCATAGGCACATCGGTCGTCGTCCTCATAGGGAGCGGGCGCAGAATCCGCACGGGTCAGCGACAGGTGATACGCATCCGCCGCCGCCAATACACGGAACAGCGGCATCTCACGGTCAGCCTGTATTCTGCACTCCATGAACAGTCCGAGCGCATCGGTCTCATCGGGATGCGGTACGGATACAGATCGCCGCAGAAGCGCATAGCGTGTCGTAACATCGGTATCGTAAGCAATAACCGAGGTGACATAGGCAATGCGCAGATCGTATTTTGTCA
>JAZNAL010000003.1:0-53167 GCA_045586505.1 Candidatus Flemingiibacterium sp.
CACCGCCTTTCAGCCGTTATTATATCATAAATTCGATATTTTTCAAGTGAAATATTCGGCGTTGCCGAATGTGAAATAATTTCCTTGCGGAAATTGTGAAATATCTCCCGCCGCCTACGGCTCTGGTCGATGTGAAATAAAATTCGTTCCTTCACACGCCGCAGGCGTATTTCACTGCCGCAGGCAATTTCACACGCGTCAGCGTATTTCACTCGTTCCGCAGGAACGAATTTCACTGAAAAAAGCCATTCGCTTTTGCGAATGGCTTTTTTCTTGGCAGGGGCAGAAGGACTTGAACCCACGACCCATGGTTTTGGAGACCAGTACTCTACCAACTGAGCTATACCCCTGTACCTGCAACATAAATATAATACCACATTTTTATACTCCTGTCAAGGGCTTTTAAAAAAAATATGAATTTTTTTGGCTAACCTATTGACAACAGCAGGATTCTGTGATATACTTGTAAAGTGATTTGCTTTACAGGGGTGAAAACGTTGGCGGGACATGTGAAGAACCTTGAAGTCGGGCTGCTGCTCGATTTTTACGGGGAACTGCTCTCGGATGGCAGACGCCGTGCGGCAGAGCTTTATTATAATGAAGATCTGTCCCTTGCCGAGATCGCCGAGGAAGCGGGTATCACCCGTCAAGGCGTCCGCGATAATGTATCAAAAGCAAAATCACAGCTTATCGAGTACGAGGAAAAGCTCGGACTCGCCGCAAAGTTCCGTGCCATTGAGGAGACGCTCGATGACATTATCCCTCGGCTCGAGGCGCTCTGTGAGAATGCCGATGACAAGACCCGCGCCGAGCTTTGCGAAATAATCAAAAGGGCAAAAACCATTACCATATAAGTCCGATACGGAGGATCAGAATGTTCGATAGCTTAGTCGATAAAATGTCCGCCGCTTTTAAGAAATTCAAAAGCAAGGGCAAGTTGACCGAAGCCGACGTCAAGGCAGGTATGCGCGAGGTAAAGCTCGCACTGCTTGAAGCGGACGTTAACTATAAGGTCGTCAAGGACTTTATAAAGATCGTGACCGAGCGTGCAGTCGGCACCGAGGTGCTTGAAAGCCTCATGCCAGCTCAGCAGGTGGTCAAGATCGTAAATGAAGAGCTTTGCAATCTCATGGGCGGCACCCAGGCAAAGCTGACGATTTCCTCAAAGCCGCCGACAGTCATTATGATGGTCGGTCTCCAGGGCGCGGGTAAGACCACCCACGCCGGAAAGCTGGCAGGGATGTACAAAAAACAGGGCAAGCGTCCTCTGCTCGTTGCCTGCGACGTTTACCGTCCCGCGGCGATCAAACAGCTTGAGGTCGTTGGCGGACAGCTTGGGATTCCCGTTTTCCAGATGGGCGATAAGATAAGTCCCGTTGAAATTGCCAAGGCGGGCATCGAGCACGCCAAGAAGCACGGCCACGACATGGTGTTCATCGATACCGCAGGTCGTCTGCATATCGACGAGGTGCTCATGAATGAGCTTCACGATATCAAAGCATCCGTGGATCCGGCGGAAATATTACTGGTTGTTGATGCAATGACCGGTCAGGACGCCGTCAATGTGGCGGAATCCTTCAACGAGCTGCTTGACATCACGGGCGTGGTGCTCACCAAGATGGACGGCGATACCCGAGGCGGTGCGGCTTTGTCCGTACGTCACGTTACAGGCAAGCCGATTAAATTTGTCGGTATGGGCGAAAAGCTCGATCAGATCGAGCCGTTCTACCCGGACCGTATGGCATCCCGAATCCTCGGAATGGGCGACGTGCTCTCCCTTATCGAAAAGGCTCAGCAGAGCTTCGATGAGAAGCAGGCGGCGGAGCTGGAACGCAAGATGCGCGAGCAGACCTTCACGCTCACTGATTTTCTGGAGCAGTTCAAGCAGGTGCGCGGTATGGGGCCCATCGAAAATCTCATGGGTATGATCCCCGGCGTAAACGCCAACGCACTCAAGGATGTCAAGGTGGACGAGCGTCAGCTCGACCGAATTGAGGCGATCATCCTGTCGATGACTCCCGAGGAGCGCGACAAGCCCGATCTTATAAACGCATCCCGTAAAAAGCGTATCGCGGCGGGCAGCGGCATGAAGGTTGAGGATGTGAACCGGCTCCTTAAGCAGTACGATCAGATGAAGCAGATGATGAAGCAGTTTGCGACCCTTACAGGCGGCAAGCGCTTCGGTAAAAAAGTTAAGATGAAATTACCGTTCTAAACGGTTTTCAAATAAAAAATAACAAAAAACATAATTTATTTCGGAGGAAAATCAAAATGGCAGTTAAACTCAGACTTACAAGACTTGGCGCAAAGAAGTCCCCCTACTATCGTGTGGTAGTAGCTGATTCCCGTTACCCCAGAGACGGTCGTTTCATCGAGGTTATCGGTACCTACAATCCTATGACCGAGCCCGCAGACATCAAGATCGATGCTGAAAAGGCTCAGCAGTGGATCAAGAATGGTGCTCAGCCCACCGATACCGTTCGCGCTCTTCTCAAGAAGACCGGCGCTATTGACTGATAAAAAAATGGTCGAGCTTAAAAAGGTTCTCACCGATATCGCAAAGGCTATCGTCGACGAGCCCGACAAGGTTGAGGTCACCGAGACCGTCGAGGGCGACGATGTAATGCTGGAGCTCCACGTAGCTGAGGATGATATGGGTAAAGTCATCGGCAGACACGGCAAGATCGCGAAATCCATCCGTCTTGTCATGAAAGCCGCAGCCAATACCATCGGCAAGCGTGTTACCGTTGAGATTAAATAAGGATATCCCCGCATTTTCGGATAAAACGAATATGCGGGGATACTATTTTTGTATCAAAAGCGTCCGCCTCTGCCGCCGTGGGAGCGGCCGGAGGAGCTTCGGTGCGTACTGCCGCCGGAGCGCATTCCGCCGCCGGAACGGTGTGAGGAGCTGTTGTTCGCACGCGGTGTGCGGGTGACGTTGCTGTAGAGATAATGGTCACTTTGCGAGGTCAGATTAAGACTGTCCCTCACGAGGTAGCTTGACGCCCCCGATTCGCTTCTGACGGACTTCATACCGCTCTTCATAACCGAGACCATGATTAGCGCGATGACAAATCCGACTATCAGAGAGGGGAATACAAAGTCAAGGGGGCTTGCCGGCTCCGTTTCGTAATCGTAGTCATACTCGTAGTCGTAATCGTGGTCATAGTCGTAACCATAGTTGTAATCATAATAGTTGTTTCCGCTGTAATCGCCGTTTCGGTAGGCTTGGATGGATTCCTTGCACATGAGCGTAAAGGTCATGAATGCGTCATAATAATTGCCCGAGGCAAGATCATCAAGAAATGCGGTTTCGATACGGTTCAGTGTGTAATCGTCCAGGGCATATATGCATTCGCCGCAGGGGGTGATCCACCATTCGCGTTGTGCCATGTCGATAAGCAGGAGTGCTCCGTCATCACCTGCGCCGTAGCCGTAACCGTTTGCATCGTAAAAATCATCGGCGTAGTCCATGATGGACTTCCCGTCGGTGGAGCTCACGGTAACGATGGCGAGCTCGGCTTTAAGCGGTTCGATAAGCGCTTCGAGCGTTTCCGAAAGCGCGGCTTCATCCTCGGCATCAAGCAGCCCCGCATTGTCAACCACAAGCGGAAGTGTGCGGTCAGCGCTGATCGACAGTGTAAACAATGCTACCAGCATAAGCGAAAAAATCAAAGATAATGTTCGTTTCATCACTTAGCCTCCAATCAGAGTCATGAGGTTCAGCAGAATGAACGTGACAGCGCTGAACGCAGCTGTACCGATGAGCAGGTAGCGAAAATAAGCTTTCTTATCAACGGGAAGGTTGCCTACAAATTTTCCCGTCTGACCATTCATGGCGAAGGTGAATTTTTCGCCGTTCCAGGTGGTGTTAAGGAGCCATACAGGGTAGAGTACATACTTGGTCTTTCCGCCTGCGCATTTAATAGAGCTTTGCTCAGGGGTGACCGAGGAATATCCGTGTACGGTGCTTCGGAAGGCGTCCTCGGCGCTCTTTTTGATACGCTCGTTGGCGCGGCTTCGGCTGTCCTCCATGGAGACGTCATAGCGGTCGGCGAGATACCCGGACAGATACGCCGTGCGAAAATCTACCGCCTCAGAAAAGTCGAATGGCTCGATGGATTCCATGAGATCGTCCGCCATTTTAGTGGAGCCGTCCACCGGAACGTGTTGAAAGCCCACACTTCCTCCGCGCGTAACGGAAAAGTGGCGTGTTTCTACACAGTTATGTGTCGGTGTAGTATAAGAGCGCACTTTAGTGGCGCGGTAGCGGATGTTGGCATCTGCATTTACATCGTAGAGCCAGAAAGGAACATATACACCCTTGATCTCATCCATGTGATTCTGATCCTTGAATACCTTCGGAAGCAGGGGCTTGCCCGTAATATGGCGTTCATAAGCCGCTACGGCGGCTTTTTTGTCTAACTTGAAGGGGATGACAAGGTCGGGCTTCAGATCTCCCGCCAGCTGTCCCTTCATGATGATGGGATTGCCGCAGTAAGGGCATTTGGAAGCGGCGGTAGTATCATCTGCGATGACCTCACCCGCGCATGTCTCGCATATGTAGACGCGAAGTCCCTCCGTATCGCCCTCCGTCCATTTGTCCTTGGATTCATCTTCCCAGCTTACGTCATCGTCAGCGTCCTTTTTAAGATCCTCGTCGTAATGCTTCAGATCCTCAAGCTCGAACTCCGTGTCGCAGTAAGGACATTTTGGCTTCTGCGAGGCGGTGTCAAATTGAATGGCACCGCCGCAGCATGGGCATTTGTAGGTGGAGAGCTCACTCATTATTTTGCATCGCCCTCGTCAAATTTATCGCCGCATTCGGGGCAGAATTTCGGCGGATTCTTCGGATCCTCCGGCGCCCATCCGCACTTATCGCATTTATAGAGCAGAGCATCGGCGGGCTTTTTTGCACCGCACTCGGAGCAGAATTTGCCCTTGTTCTTGTTGCCGCAGGAGCAGACCCAGCCGTCCGCCGTCTTCTTTGCGCCGCATTCGGGGCAGAATTTGCCCGTTGCGGTATGACCGCATGCGCACTTCCAGTTGTCTGCCGGCGCAGATTCCATAGCAGATTGCGAAGCGTTCTGCTGCTGGCCCATAGCGAACAGGTTCTGCGCGTTTACGCCACCTGCATTCTGTGCCATACCCATGCCCATAAAGCCGGTCATTGCACCTGCGGAGTTGGATGCCGCTGACTTCATAGCGTCTGCCTGAGCGCCGACGAGAGTTGCCGCCGCCATGGTGGGATCCTTATACATCGCGGTCTTCTGCGCGGTCTTGAGTATTTCCTGATCTTCTTCTGTGAGAGTGGGAGGATTCATTGCTACCTTAACATCGCCGATGCCGCGCTCACCCCATTCGGAATCAAGCTCTTCATTTAAGAACTTTTCAAGCTCATTGTTGTGTGCGGGGATCTGGTTCGGGCGCAGCTCCAACGTGGAGAGCTTTGCGAGTGCGGGACCCAGTGCGCTGATGAATTCGGTCTTCATCGTGGACGCGATGGTCTCCTTTTCGTATGCCTCGGTTACGTTGCCTGCGAGATTTGTGTAAAATTTGATCGGGTCGGTGATGCGGTAGGAGTAAACGCCATTACAGCGGAGAGAAACGTCCACATCGAAGTTGATGCGGGAGTCTACCACGCGGAAGGCGATGGGGGTTGCAGTGCCGAACTTATTGTCAACAATCCCTTTGGTATTGAAGTAGTAGACGCGCTGATCCTTACCGGTGTCACCGCCGTAGGTGAAGCGCTTACCCATGGCTTTGAAGGTGTTGATAATTGATTCGCCGAGACTGCCTGCAAAAATGGAGGGCTCGGTGGAGGAATTCCATGTAAATTCGCCCGGCTCGGCGCAAAGCTCAACGACCTTGCCCTGTTCTACGATGATCATGCACTGACCGTCGGCAACCGCGATTCCCGAACCGTTCGAGATTATATTATCCTCGCCCTTGGTGTTTGATGAACGGGAAGACGTACGCTTCTGTCCCTTTACCATGAGTGTGTCGTTGTCTATAGCGTCGCAGTAGAAAAATTCCTTCCACTGATCGGCGAGTACGCCGCCGAGAGCGCCTGTACCTGCTTTAATAAGTCCCATAAGTAATTACCTCCGAAATATTTATTGCGGCAATACCGCTTCACGATAATTATAGCATATTTCATATAAAAATTCAATATTTGAAAGTAAATATTTGAACTATACAGATAAAATTTTTATCCGACTGCAGTTTATGTTGACTTCAGCCATGGGTTGTGATATACTTTTACTTGGTATTTTTAATCAGTTCCGTTTGGGGAGAAGCTATGCTTACTGTATTTTCACAGGTATTCACACTGTTTGTGTTCATTGCGGCAGGTTATACACTTGCCAAGACCGGTATCGTAAAGTCGGAAAACTCAAAAATTCTGTCGTCTCTGCTTGTCTATGTGTTCTCGCCCTGCAACGGCTATTACACCTTTTCGCAGAAGTTTACCGCTGACTACATAAAAGAGAAATATATGCTCATCGTAGCGGGGGCGATTCTTTTGATAGTTTTTGCAGTCGGAATGCATTTTGTGGGAAAGCTGTTTTCACGGGACAAATACGAGCAGGGCATATATGAATATTCGCTGGTGCTTGCAAACTTCGGCTATTTCGGCTTTGCAATGACCGAAAGCCTTCTCGGAAGCGCCGCGCTTATGGATTTCATGATGTTTACCCTTCCGTCACAGGTCTACGTGTACACCTATGCTTACTGCACGCTTACCAAGTCCAAGATCAGCTTGAAACGACTTGTGAACCCCGTCATAATCGCCTTTTTCCTGGGCGGTGTCGTGGGCATATCCGGAGTACAGCTTCCTGCGGTCATCGGCTCTATCGCCGCTTCGGGAAGCTCTTGCATGGGTCCTGCAAGTATGCTGCTGGCGGGCATTGTAATGTCTGATTTCAAGCCGCTTTCGCTTATCACACATAAGCAAACCTACATGCTGAGCGCGCTCAGATTGCTTGTGATCCCCTTTGCCGTAGGCGGTCTCCTGCTTGCGGCAGGCTCGGCACTGTCGCTTATGGGAAATGCGGTGTTTACCTCGGTGTTCGTCTGCGCGGTACTGTTTGTATCTATGCCCTGTGGTCTCAACACCATCGTTTTCCCGCGTCTCGTTGATGAAAACTGTGAGATCGGTGCAAGCCTTGCGTTTGTGTCCAACATTTTAGCCTGCGCTACCATACCGATCGTACTGACCGCGTTTGGCATCGGCGGCTGAGTCGATAGATAATTTAATCCTAATATTTTTACAAACCGGGTGGAAACGCCCGGTTTGCGTTTTTTCTGTGAAGTTTCTTCGCACAAATTGCAAAAATATAAGAACTTTTTTTGCTAAAATATAGACAGAAAGAAAAATAAGTGGTATAATATAGATTAACATGGAGTATTATCGCCACTTGGCAGATCGGGAGGTGTGGTATGGATAACGAGAACAATGAAATAAATAAGGATACAGGCCCGGAAAAGATACCGCGCCTGACATTATCCTCTCGTATCGTCTTTCTGTTGGTGATATGTGCTTTTACACTTTTGTGGGCGGTGGGAGCACTGGGGATATTCGGATTTGTGCTTGCGGTGCTCGCCTCGGCGCTTAATATACTGTGTGCGCTGGATGCCCGTGACTCGAAGGTCGGACTCCTTATACTTCTTGCGGTAAATCTTGTCCCATTTGCGGCGGTTTTGCTGTATCTGCAGTCGGTAACCTCGGCGCTGAATGCACTCTATCCGCTTATTATGGCGATGGCAGTGTATCTCACGCTCCGCAAGCATATAGGACGTGCAGCGTCCGTGTTGGCGGCGGCACTGCCTGCGGCAGTACTTTGGTTCTGCACCTTTGCCGCGGCGGTATATTTGCAGTTCGGCGCGGTCAGCGCAGACTCTATCAATTCAATGCTTGATCTCATTCTCGTAGAGCCGATGACCTCATACATCGAGGTGCTGGAAGAGCAGCTGGGTGAGGATGGCGCTGTACTTCTTAACGCCGTCAATATAGATGAATTGGTTTATTACTGCAAGAGTCTGCTTATCGGAAGCATCACCGCTGTGATGGTAGTGTGGGCATATCTTGTAACACTTGCCACGCGAATAATAGCCGGAGTGTTTGGCCTTGATGTGCTGCTTCCAACGGGACTTCGAATCGGTATGCTCGTACAGCGCACCGCGAACGGTCCGACGGTGGAAATATTCCGCGAGACGGTAAAATGGCGGATCGAGCTTGACTCGGTGAGTGCCGGTGTGTATGTAGCCGCGTATTTGATCTCGATGTTGTTTGCCACAGACGGGGGCACGCTTATGCCCGCTATTGTGGCGGAAAATCTTATACTCATACTTTCGCCCGGATTCTTATACTGCGGTGCACGTGACGTTGTGCTCGGCTTTCGCGGAAAGGCATCTATGGGTAAAATAAGCGCGTTTATACTTGCTCCTGCACTCCTCCTGATATTTATCAATCCTACAGCGATAGTTATACTGCTGTGTGCGCTGGGTGTTATCGTCACCTTCCGCGAGAACGGAGCACGCCGCAGGATGGAAAATAACGGAAAGGAATCGAAATGAGTCCAAAAAACAGACATGAAAAGAAGCCGCTCGTAATATCGCGGCGAGTGATGATAGTTATAGTGGTTGCGGCGCTGTTCTTCGCGCTCTACGGACTGCTTATGCACTACTCCGATCTTAATGCGCTGACAGTTGGCGGCGTACTGCTTATATGCCTGCTTGCGGCGGAGTTTATCGCACTGAAGCTTTACGGATTTTTCAGCTTCCGCATGGCAGATCCCGACGATGAAAAGATTTCGCCATTGCTTGGAAACATTACGCTTGACTTTATTCTAAAGCTGTATCTTCCCGTGGTCATCTGCGACGAATCGGGTAGGATCATCTGGTACAACAACGCTTTCACCGGTGCGGCAAATCCCCGCGAGGTGCTGTATGCGAAGTATATCGACAGCATCGTTGATGTGACGATTGACCGTATTTTAGCGGACACGACTACGGATCCCGACAATATCGTGGCACCCGACGGCGTTGAAGCTGTGGCGTACGACAGAGTATTCCGCATCAAGGGCTACAAGATCACCTCTCAGGGAAAGAATTATGTCATAACTGTCTGGAACGAGCGTACCGAGCTCAAGCAGTTGGCGAAGCGTCTTGCCGACGAGGAGACCATCATCGCGTATGTAATGATCGATAACCTTGATGAGCTTATGCAGTTTGTGCAGGAGAAATACCGTGCGGCGGCGGCTCAGGTCGAGGCTATACTAAAGGATTGGGCGGATTCTGTCGGCGGTATATTGAAGGAATACGAGCGGGATAAGTTTATATTCCTCTTTGAAGCCAGATATCTTGATGAATTTATCGAAAAGAAATTCGACATCCTTGACCGCATCCGCGAGGTGCGTATCGGCGAGGGAAGTATGCCCGTTACTGTTTCCATCGGCATCTCCCGCGTGAAGGGCACGCTTGCCGATAAGGACCGTGATGCGCACTCGTCCCTTGATCTGGCGCTCCAGCGCGGCGGTGACCAGGTAGTAGTCAAGAACACCCACAACACCGAGTTTTACGGTGGACGAACCAAGACCGTGCAGAAGCGTACCAAGGTGCGAGCAAGAGTTATTGCAAATCAGCTTTCGCTGTGCATGGCAAAGGCAAACAATGTGCTTATTATGGGTCATCGCAATCCCGACTACGACTCTATCGGTGCCTGCGTAGGTATCGCACGGCTGGCGATGTTCTGCGGTGTAAAGGCAAATATCGTAATCAACCGCGAGGACCCCAATATCAAGAGCGCCATTGCACGGGTGGCTCCGCTTCCCGAATATACGGATATATTTGTTGACAGCATAACTGGACAGGATATGATCCATTCTGATACACTGCTGGTAATCGTTGACGTTAACAATCCCGTGCAGTTTGAAGCTCCGGATATTGCCGACAATGTGGGCATGGTGGCTGTCATCGACCATCACAGAAAGACGGGCGACTTCAAGCGTGAGCCTGCCATTTCCTATATCGAGCCGTCGGCATCGTCGGCTTGCGAGCTGGTGTCGGAGATGCTGGAGCAGGCGCTTCCGATAAGCGGTCTCCACCGCGAGGAGGCGGATGTGCTTTACGCAGGTATGCTGCTTGATACCAAGCAATTCTCGCGCAACACGGGCGTGCGTACCTTCAGTGCGGCGCTGTATCTGCGCTCCGAGGGCGCAAATCCCGCCGAGGTACAGTGGTTCTTTAAGTCCGGACTTGAGGACTTCATGAGAGAAGCCAAGTTCTCCATGAATGTGGTTACCTACCGTCAGATGTTCGCCATCTCCATGAGCGACAGCGACGGCACCCCACAGGATCGCGTGGCGGCGGCAAAGGCGGCGGATAAGCTGTTATCCGTCAGCGGTGTCATGGCGAGCTTTGCACTGGTGCAGATCGACGACAGCGTGCATATTTCCGCACGTTCCGCAGGCAATATTAACGTTCAGCTCATACTTGAAAAGATGGGCGGCGGCGGACATTATGAGGCAGCGGGCGCGTTCCTTAAGGATGTTTCAATGGCCTCCGCGCTTACCGCGCTTAAAGAAGCAATAGACGATTATATGAAGAAAAATTGACACCAATATAATTGACACCAATATAAGGGATAATCCAATTTTATCTACAACCGTGAAGGAGAAAATAAAAATGAAAGTCGTATTAACACAGGATGTAAAATCTCAGGGCAAGAAGGGACAGCTTATCAACGTATCCGACGGATATGCGCGCAACTTCCTTCTTCCCAAAGGTCTTGCGATCATCGCAGACAATAAAGCGCTCAATGAGATCAAGGGCCGCGAGGCGGCCGAGCAGCACAGAAAAGAGGTGGAGCTTCAGAACGCCAAGGATACCGCGGCAAAGCTGGAGGCTGCCGTTGTTAAGCTCTCCGGAAAGCCCGGCAAGGACGGCACTCTTTACGGCTCCGTTACCACCAAGGATATCGCCGAAGCACTTGCCGAGCAGGCTGATATTACTGTTGACAAGCGTAAGATTCTGTTAAACGATCCACTCAAGACCTTTGGTATGCACACCGTTGATGTTAAGCTTCACTCTGAAGTGGTTGGCAAGATCAACGTGCTCATCAATGAAGAGAAATAATCATGGCTGATAACGTTTTTGCACGCAAGCTACCGTTTTCTCTGGAAGCGGAGCAGTCGGTGCTCGGTTCGATACTTATTGATCCCGAATGCTTCAACGTCATTGCGGGCATACTGAAAAGCGAGGATTTTTACCTCGATGAACATGTGCAGATATATCTTGCCATGCAGGATATGTTCATCAAAAACCGCGATATCGATATTGTAACGCTTATCGATACCCTTGTACACCGCGGCGTTTACGATGAAAGTAGTAGCAAATCCTACATCAAGCTGATCGCGGATGTTGTGCCGTCGGCGGCGAATGTGGAGGATTATGCGCGCATTGTCAAGGATAAGAGCCTGCTTCGCAGTCTGATCACCGCAACTGAGGAAATATCCGACTCAGCTTACAGCGCCGAGGATGAGGTGGCGCATATTCTCGGCAACGCTGAGCAGAAGATCTTCTCCATTGCCGAAGGCAATGAACAGAAGGGCTTCACCCATATCCGCGAGGTGCTGGTTCAGACCTATGAGCACCTCCATCAGCTTCAGAACAATCGGGCCGAGACCATGGGTACGCCCACAGGCTTCGGCGACCTTGATAAGGTGCTGGTCGGTATGGGTAAGAGCGATATGATCATCGTGGGCGCACGTCCCGGTGTGGGTAAGACCTCGTTTGTGCTAAATATTGCCTCAAATGTTGCGAAGGCCTCCAAGAAAGCGGTATGCATATTCTCACTTGAAATGTCGGCACAGCAGCTTGTATCCCGTCTTTTGTCAAGTGAAGCGTTGGTAGACAGTTATAATATTCGCTCGGGCGAGCTTACCGACGAGGATTGGACGAAGCTTGCACACGCTTCCGCGACTCTGTCGGAATGCGATATACTCATAGATGATACTACCGGTATCACCGCAACGAGCATGAAGGCGAAGCTTCGCCGCGTTAAGAATCTCGGCCTTGTAGTCATCGACTACCTGCAGCTTATGCAGAGTGACCGTAAGATCGATAACCGTGTGCAGGAAGTCAGCGATATCTCGCGAAACTTGAAGCTGCTTGCAAAGGAGCTTATGGTGCCTGTTATCTGCTGTGCACAGCTTTCCCGTAATCCCGAATCACGCAAGGGGAACGAAAGGACACCGATGCTCTCCGACCTTCGCGACTCGGGTGCTATCGAGCAGGATGCAGATATTATCTTATTCCTTTCCCGCGACTACTATATGACCGACCCCGAAAAGCAAAATGTTGCCGACGTCGTTGTGGCGAAAAACCGTCACGGATCTACCGGTACCGTGCCCATGGGTTGGTTCGGACAGTATACAAAGTTCACATCTCTCGCGGCAGACGGAACTGCCGAGGCACCGATGTAATGAAACGTGAGACTCAATTTTATAAATCAGTGCTCGAAGCTATAGACGGGTATTCTATGCTTGAAGGTGAGCGCGGGGTGCTTGTGGGCTATTCGGGCGGCGCGGATTCTTCAGCACTTCTTCGGTTACTGAAGGTGATCTGCGATGAGCGCGGCATATATCTGCACGCCATGCATATCCATCACGGCATTCGAGGTGAAGAAGCCGATCGCGATGCGGATTTTTGCGAGCGTGAATGCAAGCGTCTCGGCGTGGATTTTACCGCTTGGCGTGTCGATGTCCCCGAACTTGCCCGTGAGAGCGGGAGAGGGCTTGAGGAGACGGCACGGGACTGCAGATATGCGGCGTTTGTGCAAAAAATTCGGTCAGATGCACGGCTTTCCTGTATCGCAACGGCACACAATGCCGATGACAACGCGGAGACTGTAATATTCAATCTTGCCCGCGGAAGTGGTACCGGCGGACTTCGGGGCATCCCTCCGATTCGCACGGAATCGGGTATCCGCATAATAAGACCGCTTATTCGTGTGGAAAAATGCGACATCGTGGGATATTGCGATGAAAACGGCATAGAATATATATTTGACAGCACAAACGACGACACTGCGTATACCCGCAACTATATCCGCCATGAGCTTATGCCCCGTTTTCGCGAGCTGAATCCGTCATTTGCCGATGCTTGCGGACGCCTTGCGTCGAATCTGCGGGCGGACGGTGACTATCTTGATCGTGAGGCGGAGCGATTTTTCGCTTTGAACGTCCATGATGGCAAGATCAAGGCTGAGTTATTGGCGGCGGCTCATCGAGCTATTGCGGTAAGGGTAGTAACGCGTATGTTTGCGGCGTTGAGTTCGCGTACACTTGAGCGAGTGCATATTGATTCTGTGCTTACGCTTGCAAAAAATGCACGGGATGGAGCGAGTCTGTCGCTTGTGGGGAAAATCAGGGCAAAATGTGAGCAGGGGATGCTGTTTTTTACATCAGCTCCCGAAACGCCTGCCGATGAGTTTTTTTGTGAGCTCCATTACGGTGTAAATCGCTTTGAAAATCCCGATTTTGCTATTTTTATGGCAAAAGACGGGGACACGGATGCGGATTTACAAAAAGATAACGAAACCCTACAAAATATTTACAAATTATCAATACTCACGAAGGTAAATTCTGATAAAATAGAAAATGTATTGTTTGCGCGCTCACGTCGCGAGGGGGACGCTTATGTTTTCGGCGGTATGACGCGAAAGTTAAAGAAGCTGTACAATGATCGCGGGATTGGAGTAAAGCGTCGCCGTGAAATCCCGATTATTTGTGACAGCTGTGGCATCGTATGGGTGCCGGGATTCCCTGCGGCGGACAGAGTAAAGTCTGATGACGGAGGAATACGGCTGGTATATTACTATAACGGAGAAGAAAATGAATAACGACATTAAAAGCATACTCATTGGCGAAGAGGAATGCCAGGATATCGTATCGCGTATTGCTGACAAGATCAGCGAAGATTACAGGGGCAGACGTCTGCTGCTTGTCTGCATTCTGAAGGGCTCAGTGGTATTCATGGGCGATCTCATGAAGAAGATTCACATTCCCGTGGAGATCGACTTTATGAAGGTCTCCTCCTACGGACGCTCCTCAAAATCCAGCGGTACCGTAAATATCCTGCTGGATCTTTATCGCTCGGATCTTCCCGAGACCGATATCCTTATCGTTGAGGACATCATCGACAGCGGCAGAACACTGTCTTATCTGGTTGAGTATCTGAAGCTCAAGGGGGCGCGTAGTGTAAAGACCGTGACAATGCTCGACAAGCCCTCACGCCGTGAGGTGGATTTTGTTCCGGACTATCGCGGAAAGGTCATTCCCGACGAGTTTGTTGTCGGATACGGCCTTGACTACGCGGAAAAATACAGAGCATTGCCTTACATAGGCATTTTGAAGCCCGAGGTTTACGAAGATTAAGTAATCGCGGGAGTATCTAATATTTCAAGGAGGCCCGATTTTCGGGTCATGGAGTAAGTAATGAAATCAAACTACAAAATTCTGATCTTCTACGTCGTGCTGATCGGTGTGATACTTGTGTCCACCGCCATGCTTTTCGGAAATCAGCCAGGCGAAGAGGTGATCTACAGCGATATCTATGAGGAATTCTATATCGAAAACGTCAAGTCCTTCGAGATAGACAGCCAGAATAAGCTGACGCTGAATACACATAATAATGAGGTAAAAACCTTCATACTGCGCGACCTTGACCTGTTCTGGGAGCAGTTCGGCGATATGATTGACGCGCAGTTAATAAGCGGCAAGCTCGAGTCCTACAATATTGCAGAGCCGCAGACGCTTCCCTGGTGGATAGGTCTGATGCCGTATGTTATTGTGATCGTTCTGTTTGTGGTGTTCTGGTTTGTCATCATGAATCAGGCATCGGGCGGCAGAGGCGGCAAGATAGCAAACTTCGGTAAGGCACGAGCTAAGCTCGGATCGGACGAAAAGAAAAAGGTGTTTTTCAAGGATGTTGCCGGTGCGGACGAAGAAAAGGCAGAGCTTCAGGAGGTCGTGGAATTTCTGCGCGATCCCGCAAAGTTTACAAAGCTCGGTGCACATATTCCTCACGGCGTACTGCTGGTAGGCCCTCCCGGTACAGGTAAGACACTGCTTGCAAAGGCTGTGGCAGGTGAGGCGGGCGTACCGTTCTACTCCATCTCCGGTTCGGATTTCGTTGAAATGTACGTCGGTGTGGGTGCGTCCCGTGTGCGCGACCTGTTTGACACCGCAAAGAAAAATCCCGCAAGTATCGTATTCATCGATGAAATCGATGCTGTAGGACGTCACCGCGGCGCAGGTCTCGGCGGCGGACATGATGAACGTGAGCAGACATTAAACCAGCTGCTTGTGGAGATGGACGGCTTCGGTGCAAATGAGGGTGTTATCGTAATGGCGGCGACCAACCGTCCCGACATCCTTGACCCCGCACTTCTGCGTCCCGGACGCTTTGACCGTCAGATCACCGTAAACTATCCCGATGTGAAGGGCAGAGAAGAGATTCTGAAGGTTCACGCCAAGAATAAGCCCTTCGAGGATAACGTAGACCTGGGAACGCTTGCAAAGACTACCGTCGGCTTTACCGGCGCGGATCTTGAAAATCTCCTTAACGAGGCGGCACTCCTTGCGGCTCGTAAAGATAAGACCCTTATCGGCACCGATGAGCTCGAGGAAGCTACCATAAAGGTAATTGTTGGCCCCAACAAAAAATCCAAGGTCGTTCACGCCGAGGATAAGCGTATCACCGCTTACCATGAGGCAGGCCACGCTATCGTTATGAAGAAGCTCCAGCCCAACACCGTGGTGCATCAGATCTCTATCATCCCCGCAGGACGTGCGGCGGGCTATACGCTTCCGCTTCCCATCGAGGATAAGTCCCATATGTCAAAGAGCGATATGGAGAATGAGATCGTATCCCTGCTCGGCGGACGCGTAGCGGAAAAGCTGATAATCGGCGACATCTGCACAGGTGCTTCCAACGATATTCAGCGCGCTACCAACATCGCACGCAGTATGGTCACACGCTACGGTATGAGTGACGTGCTTGGCCCCATCGTATATGGCTCCGAACATGAAGGCGAAGAGGTATTCCTCGGACGCGACTTCAATACCTCGAAGAACTATTCCGATGACACTGCGGCACTTATCGACAGCGAAATCAAGCGTATAATCAACGCCGCTTACGATACCGCTATGAAGATACTTTCCGAGAATGTGGATAAGCTGCATTTTGTTGCCGAGTTCTTAATGAAGAATGAGGTAATGGATGCCGATCAGTTCAGTGCCGCTATGGAGGGTAACCCCACCATAGAGGAGCTTGAAGAGATGGCAGCTGAGAAGAAACGCAAGAGTCAACGTGAAAATGAAGCTCGTGCAAAGGTAAATGAGGAAGAACGCGCACGCCGTGAGGCAGAGGAAAAAGAGAAGCGCGATAAGAACGATGACAGAGACGACTTCCCTCCGAGAATGAAAGAATAAACATTTAATCGGCGGGGGATTCCCCCGCCGAAATTTTTATTTTGAAAGGAACATAACTATGAACACACAGATCAAAACAGCCCGTGCAAGTGCGGTATGCTCTACTATTGGCGGTGAGCTTATCTCCTACAAGTTAGACGGTAAGGAATATATCTGGGAGGGCATTCCGGAATACTGGGCAAGCCATGCGCCCATGCTGTTCCCTACAGTAGGCGCGACCCTCAACGAGAGCGTAAAATTCGAGGGTGTGGCATATCCGCTGAAGAAGCACGGCTTCGTACGCCCGATGGAGTTCACGCTCCTTGAATCAGAGAGCGATAAGCTCGTATATCTGCTTACTGATACCGCAGAAACCAAGAAAGTTTACCCCTACAGCTTCCGTCTGCTTATTACCCACAAGATCACTGACGAGGGCTTTTCCACAGAGTTCAAGGTAGTTAATACCAACAATAAGCCTATGGTGTTCTGTATCGGCGGTCACCCCGGCTTCCGCTGCCCCATGAACGAGGGCGAGAAGTTCTCCGACTACAAGCTCGTATTCGAAAAGGTGGAAAACGTGGATGTTTTCTACACCACAAGCTACGGCGGAGGATACATTGACAAATCGCTTCCTGTGGTTGACAAGCTGAAGAACACCAACGAGTGGGAGCTTAACTATGAGGATCATGATGTTGGCGTGCTTCTTGCCAAGGATCTGAAGAGTCGCAAGGTAAAGCTCGTACATAAAGTAACCGGCAAGGGCGTTGAGTTTGATTTCAACGGCTTCAACGTGCTTGGTGTATGGACGCCTCCTAAGAAATATTCTCCCTTCGTGTGTCTTGAACCTTGGAACGGTCTTCCCGCTTATCTCGATGAGACCGGCAACTTTGAGGATAAGCCCTACGCCATCACTCTCCCCGTGGGCGGCGAGTACGCGGTAGAATACAAGGTCAAGGTCATTGACTGATTTTGATATAAAAATGTGCGTACGCTTGTGCGCACATTTTTGGGTGATCAGGAATTATCGTCCGACGGACAAGTGTGCAAAAACTAGTTATTGACAGGCATGCGGTTTTAGTGTATACTGTTTATAGTGAAAGCATTGGAGGTGCTGAATATGAAAACACGTTCAGAAATCAAGAAAGAAGCCAAATCTGTCATCAGCGCAAACTGGGGTAAATGTATACTGCCCGCTTTCCTGTATTCGGTCATCGTTACCGCGGCAAGCTCATTTCTGCCCGGTGTGGCGACTATTCTGTTGATGCCGCTGCTGGTGGGCTTATATATGACATATGCACTGTTATTTAATGGCGAATCTCCTGAGCTTGGTACCATGTTCAACTGCGGGTTCCAGGAAAATTACGGCAGAAAGCTCGCCGGTATGCTTCTTATGAATGTTTATCTCTCCCTGTGGTCGATGTTGTTTGTAATTCCGGGTATTATCAAGGCGTATTCCTACTGCATGACCCCGTACATACTGGCAAAATACCCGAATGTCCCCGCGCAGGAGGCAATTACGCTGTCCCGCCGTATCATGGACGGAAACAAGGGTAAGATGTTCGTTGTCGGCCTGAGCTTCCTTGGATGGTCGCTTCTAGGAGTTATCACTTTCGGACTCACACTTATTCTTCATACTACCCCTTATATATATCTCACAGACGTGGGATGCTACGAGGAATTCCTTAAGGATGCGCTTGCAAACGGCAGAATTGCCGAGGAAGACCTCAGAATAAACGGTTAATACAAAAAACCTTCGCGGTACCGCGAAGGTTTTTTTATGAAATACTGTTTGTGGCTCTTGTGATAATCGCTCACTTAACGGGAGCTTTGGCAATATTTATGCTCTCAGAATCATAGCTTCCAGCTCTTTTGCATTGGAAGCTATGATTCTGGCACCGTGAGCAAGGAGAAAAGCCCTGTCACGGAAGCCCCAGTCAACGCTGATGCAGTCCATGCCCGCATTCTTTGCAGTATCGATGTCCACATCGGAGTCACCGATATAAACACTGTCGGTACGATCAATCGCAAGCTCCGCCAAAATGGCATTTACCGCGTTGGGAGCGGGCTTTCTTGGAATACCTGCCTTTTCACCTGCGGCGATGTCAAGCAGACCGTCAAAATACTTTTTGCACAGCGTCTGCACCGCAAAGTCGGGCTTGTTTGAAAGCACTGCCGTCTTGCATCCTGCTTTGCGGAGGGTGCGAAGCATATCGACAATGCCGTCATAGGGAAGAGTTTTGATATCGGTATGGTCGGCGTAATATGCGCGGAACTCATCGAAAACCTTGTCGGTCACATAAGTGGGAGTTTCTTCGGGAACTGCGCGCTCAACAAGCAAACGGGCGCCGTTGCCTACAAAGCTACAGACCTCGTTGATGGTTCGTGTGGGCAAGCCTTGCGAGGCAAGGGCGTGATTTACGGAATCGGCAAGATCGTCAAGGGTACTTAAAATTGTACCGTCGAGATCGAAAATAGCGAGTTTATATGACATGATAATTGCTCCTAATACGATTTTCTGTAACACCTTAATTATAGCACTTTACATGAGCTTTGTAAATAGCACAAAAGAATAAAATATCGGTTAAAAAATAGTGGTTGTTTTTTCGGAGAATATATGTTATAATGTAAACTACGATAATGGTACGAAAAAACATTTCTATGGAGGCGAGCGCAATGGCTAAAGCCAAGATCGAAAAATATGTCCGCTCCGCAGACATGGGTGATAATGCGGCAAGCACATTTGTAAACTACGGTGTCAGAAAGAAGCCTGAGGGTAAGTATAAGCTGCATCGTATATTAATGATAAGCGCCTACGTCGCATTCACGCTGGCTTATTTTTTGTTTTTTGTAAGTATGCGTATTCCAATGCTTATTGCACTGCTCCCAGTGCTGACGTGGATAATCACCTTCTTCACCTGGCGCTATGTTTCCATCGAATACGAATACTATATACTTGATGGCGAGTTCAAGCTGATAGAGGTATACGGCTCCAAGAGTATGCGCGAGATGTGCCGTGTACGTATAAGCGCCATGGAAGTGATAGCTCCTTACAGAGGCTCAGGCAAGCACAAGGCGGATTCATTTAATGAAGCCGACCGCATCTGCGGTGTTTCCACCATGGACACCCCCGATATTTATTATGCGATCTTCACAGATGCCGAGGGCAAGAAGCGCGTGGTTTTCTTCGAAGCTACGGAAAAGACGCTTAAAGTTATTAAATACTACAACTCGGAGATTGAGGTCGTTAAGACCTCGCACTGATTGCGGTGGATTTTGTGAGGGCGAACCTTAGGGTTCGCTCTTTTTGATTGGCATGCAGAATAAATACATATTATATTGATAATGAATCCAGTAATATAATTAAAACACCTGTATATATCTGCAATCGGTCGCATTTATGAAGGATTTTGGACGTCGATGGGGGAGCTTATAAACTATTACCGCATAAAAATATCGCACACATCACCGCAGAGGGGAGATGTGTGCGAAAATATAAACTAATACATGAAACAGGTGGAAAATCTAAAACAGATTAGTTGTAAACCTTGATCTTTGCCGCAAGGGCACGGTTGGCAGAGTTTTTATAATTCCTGTAAAGAGTATTGATTTTCGATTTGGTGGTGATCGCCTTACAAAGCGCGCCGTAGGTGGCATTTTCGAGATTTGCGAAGCCGGATGCGTACATATGGGGAAAATCGCTATAGGCGCTGCCGCATATGGTTTCAAGCATATAGATCGAGCCGTTGTCGCGCAGAATATAGTCGATGCGCTCGTTTATATATGCGTCGGTCACATATTCGTATGATGCCGCGTTGAGCGCTTCCAGGATAAGCCCCGAGACCTCGTAGCTGGCGGTGTTTTTCAAAACACAGAAAACGGGGGCTTCGTCGGACAGAGGGGCGAGGTATTCCGCCTGGGATTCGTCATATTTCGGAAGCGGTAGAATTCCCCAGTTCACACTGCTGTTGGCGATCTCTTCCATGACAGACAATCTGTCGGTCATGAACATAAGTGTATCGTCCAAGAAAAACTCACGCAGCTCGGAACCGGAGGATTTTGCAAAGGATTTATCCGTATAAATGAGGGCGTAGAGCTTGTCAATAACGGTTTTCGCGGGAGTGAATGCGGCATTGTCAAGATAGTTTACCGTGGGGACTACGCCTGCGGTGTTGTTCGTATAGGATAATCCCTGCGAGGACGCGGCAGTGTCGATATAATCCTCCAGAGACATGGTCGATCCGTGGCCTTTGATGCCGTCAACTGATTCCACGGCTTTTGCACATTCGGCGAACTTGTCCCAGGTCCAGGTGCCTTCATTCACAAGCGCGTACAGATCCTCGCCTACAAACTGCTCCACTATAGAACGGTTGAAATAGACGCAGTTCAGATAATCTGCATTGAAATTTGCGGCGCCCGATACAGCGTAAAGTCCGCTTCCCGCTATGGCGGCGGAGTTTATGTCGCCGTCATAGTAAGGTGCGTCAAAATCGACGTGCGGCAGGCTGTAGAGGTTAGCAAGGATGCCCTCGGCATAAAATGCGCCCAGCATAGACTGAGGTATGGCCAGGATATCGGCATAGTACATATCGGTGTTATACGCCTCGCGGGCGGCAGTCAGCATTGCGGCGGAGTCGGTGAGGCTTGCGATCACGGTGGTGTTGTATTTTTCCTCAACGGCGCGCTTGCTGTCGGCGCGTGCACGGATCACGGGTGATTCTGTTTCAATGGGACAGATCGTGGTGTTGTCAACCGTGGCGATTATGACGGTGGTGTCGCTCAGATCTCGATCAGGTAGCGGCTCCAGCCGTTTACGTGCCTCGGCGGAGGGATCGGGTGTCGAAGTTGTCTCGGCTTTGTTGGTCGCTGTGTCCGCAAGAGTAGTAGCCGGCGCCTCCGTATCCGAGGTTTGCTCGGTGACCGTGGCGGCGGTATCCTCGCCGGTGTTAAATACAATAAGCCCGCAGGCAGTCTCGGCGGACAGCAGTGTTGAAAGGATCAGCGGGAAGCCGATATAACGTAAAAACTTTTTGTTCATCTTGGAAAGCTCTCCGAAAATTATTTAAATACCCGGGCATACGGGAACAAAATTGACATAAAGTACGTCAAATTAAGCAGGATGGCAAAAATATGGCACCGTACAGCTTATTCTGCCCATGCCTCTACGCGATTGATGGTAAAGCCCTTTTCCGAGAAGTTTTTCTCGTATTCGGTAACGATGTTGTCTTTTGCCCATTCGCTTCCGTGGAGGTCATATGTAAGGTTTTCGAGACGGAAGCCGCAGTCCTTGAATTCCTCTACCGAGAAGTCGAAAAGACCGCGGTTGTCGGTTTTGAAGAAGATCGCTCCGTCGGGCTTTAATATGCGACGGTACTGATTAAGGAAATTCCGATGAGTCAGGCGGCGCTTTGCGTGCCCTGCCTTAGGCCACGGATCCGAGAAATTAAGATAGATGCGATCTATGGTGTGATCCTCGAAGATATCCCAGAGCTTTGCCACGTCTCCGATAATAAAGCGGACGTTTGAAAGCTCTGCCGCCTTGCATTTTTCCATTGCAAGCATAGCAACGTCTGCTATACGCTCCAGGGCGATGAGATTGGTGTTGGGATTTTGTTCGGCAAGTCCGCAGATGAACGCTCCCTTGCCGCATCCAATCTCCAGCCATAGCTGGCGGTCAGTATCGCATTGGAATATTTCCTTTACATTTTCAGTATTTATTGTCGTATTCTGGATAAGAAACTCGGAACATGCGTTAATTCTTTCAGCTCCGTGCTTTTTTTTTCGCATTCTCATATTGCATTTTGCTCCCTTTTTTGGTAGAATAGTAGTGGGGACGTTTTTGGACGCCACGACAGTATGCGTTAATTAATATTATATCACGGATTTGTTATAAAAGATATACTGTTTTTAAAATTTTTACGGATTTTTTGCGCGAAGTTCCATAAATCCAAAATTTTTTATGGAGGATGTTAATAACCGATGACAGAAAAACAAGTCTTTCTCGATAAGCTGACCGCGGCACTGTATGAGCGGAATATATCGGAGAGCGATATCATGCCGTACATAGAACAGTTTGATCGGTTTTACGACCGAATGGTATCCGACTCTCCGCAAACGCAGGGAGTGTTTCAGGATATTGAGACGATTGCCGATAATATTGCCGCGCAGGTCTCCGATCGCTATGACGAGATCAATCGACTCGCCGAGCGTACCATGACCGTTGACGCAGTCACGGAGGACGTGGCAGATGCTCCCGAAACAGACGCGGAGCCAACGGTTATGACCGATATTCCCGACATTGCCAATATGTCGGAGGAGTATGAGCTCGCCGAGCCCGAGGTGGAAGAGTCGCTGATTCCGGCAGAGGAGCTTGCGGCGCTTGATGTGGGGGAAGCACTGGAGTATCAGGCGGAATCCACACGTCTTCCCGATTATAACGCCGAGGAGCTGATTCAGAACAGCAAGATGTTCTGGATACTGTTCTGCATCAGCCTGCCTATTACATTCCCGTTGTTTGTAGCTATCATAGCCGTATTCGCGGCGGTGTGGCTGGGACTTGCGGCGGTAGTCATCGCGGCAGTGGCGGCGCTTGTGGCACTAGTGGCAGGCGGAGCGGCGGGTTCACTTGTGGGAATCATTTACGGTATTATCCAGCTCTTTACCTCAGTGCCGGTAGGCTTGTATGAGATCGGTCTCGGAGTAATCGTTGCCGGATCGGTAATGTTCGCGGGTATCCTTGTCTACAATTTTGCGGTGAGACTGGTGCCGATTTTGATGCGAATGCTCGGAAAGCTGTTCCGATTTGTGCTCAGCGAGCTTAAGAGACTGTTTAATTTCTTAAGAAAGGAGTGTGTCAAGCTGTGAAACCCACCTCAATCATATTTCTTATTGTATCCGCACTGATTGTGATTGGCGGATTGGTAACTGTTGGCGTTGCAAAGCAGCTTGCCGCATCTGAAGGTATCGTTTTAACGGATGAAGCCGATAATGATGAATATATTTATACATACGAATACGGTGAGGACAGTATCGGACGCATAACCGTAAATGTAAAGAATGCGGACATCAATATAATCGGCGGCGCGGATAAGCCGTATATCGAGCTTGTTAACTTTTCTGACGGAATGTATGAGTTTTCAAGCACCAACCGTATTTTAACCGTAAACAACAATGCCGATCTTTTAAGTCCCGCGAATATTGCAAATCTTGCCATGAACTTTAAGGGACTGCGCGGCTTTGTCAACTACTATAATCTCGGAGCCCTCCCGAAAACGGTCAATATCTATCTGTGTGATGCACATCCGGTGAAGATCGTTGACTGTACGGTGGATAACGGAGATGTGATGATTAAAAACTGCAGTGTTTCTGCGGATTACAATGTTACTATCGGTACGGGCGACCTTACCGTGGAGAAGGTAAACACTGCCTCGTCGCTTAACCTTGTAATAAATGACGGTGATGCTGAGATCAGCCGCTGCGATATCGGAAAGCTGTCCGCCAAAATGAAAAAAGGCTCGATTGACGCAGAGGCGCAGATTAACAAGGTGGATGTAAGTCTTACCGCCGGAGATTTTAATTATAACTGTTACGGTATGATCGGACTTACCAATCTGTCGCTTTTCTCAAATGTAGGAAAGATCACGGTCGACGGGGTCGACTACGGTGGTTATCTTGAAAATAATGGTGTGCCTACCGATAATATAATCGATGTGGACATTTCGGCGGGCGATATAAGCATTGTTTCCATGGTCCCCCGCTCTTGAAAAAGGCTGTTTATTGTGCATATTGGTCAAAAGTAACCCAAAATTCGACCTTACCAGCCGCCTGAAAAGCAGTTTTGCAAGCAGGCTGTTTTAATAAATTAAATATTATTTTAATTCGAATCGTCGAAAATCAATAAAAACGGCATTTAATTGTGCATCTGCTACAAATAATAATATGAAAATTTGGGAAAAAGGGCTCTTCCAATTTGAGCGCAAATTTGATACAATATTATTCGTTGAAATAGACTGCATTGATGTCGACACCACAGGTGCCGTTACATAAATATTTAGGAGGAAAATTAAAATGGCAAGTCTTTCCCTGAAGCACATTTACAAGAAGTATGCGGGCGGCGTTACAGCTGTTTCCGATTTCTGCCTTGATATCAAGGACAAGGAATTCATCATCTTCGTCGGACCTTCCGGTTGCGGTAAGTCCACCACTCTGCGTATGATCGCAGGTCTTGAAGAGATCACCGAGGGTGAGCTTTTCATCGGCGACAAGCTGGTTAATGACGTAGCTCCTAAGGACAGAGATATCGCGATGGTGTTCCAGAACTACGCTCTGTATCCTCATATGTCCGTGTTTGACAACATGGCATTCGGTCTTAAGCTCCGCAAGACTCCCAAGGAAGAGATTAAGAGAAAGGTTGAGGAAGCAGCTCGTATCCTCGACATTACCCACCTTCTCGACAGAAAGCCGAAGGCTCTGTCCGGTGGTCAGAAGCAGCGTGTTGCGCTTGGTCGTGCGATCGTCCGCGATCCTAAGGTATTCCTTCTCGACGAGCCGCTGTCCAACCTCGACGCGAAGCTCCGTGCTGCCATGAGAACCGAGCTTACCAAGCTCCACAAGAAACTCGGTACCACCTTTATCTACGTTACTCACGACCAGGTCGAGGCTATGACCATGGCGAGCCGTATCGTTGTTATGAAGGACGGTCTTATCCAGCAGGTAGATACTCCTCAGAACCTTTACGATTATCCTTGCAACATCTTCGTTGCAGGCTTCATCGGAACTCCTCAGATGAACTTCATCAACGCAAAGCTTGTTAAGTCCGGCGACGGTGTTAACATCGAATTTGCAGGCAACTCCATCAAGCTTCCCGCTGACAAGGCTAACAATGAGGATCTTAAGGATTACATCGGTAAGGAAGTTATCGCAGGTCTGCGTCCCGAGTGTATCCATGACGAGCCTATGTACCTCTCCAGCATGGCTGACAGCGTTATCACCTGCAACGTTGACGTTACCGAGCTTATGGGTAACGAAATCTTCCTGTACCTTGCTGCAAGCGAAGAACAGACCCTTACCGCTCGCGTTTCTTCCCGTTCCAGCGCAAGAGCAGGCGACTCCATCAAGGTTGCTCTTGACATCTCCAGACTCCATATCTTCGATAAGGATACTGAGAAGTGCATCCTTCACTAATCTTAGTGAACACATAATTTATAAAAGAATCGCTGCCCATCCGCGTAAGCGGAGGGCAGCGTTTTTTTGATGTATATTATTATTCCTGCGCTGAAATGAAGGTTTCTAAATTGATTTTGTGGTTATACTTAATGGATGCCTTTTTATCCTTTTCAAGCATTATGGATGTTAAGTCAATGCCGTTTATTGCTGCGATCGCGACGGTATAGTGGATCATATCAGCAAGCTCTGTGCCAAGTTCGTTTTTCAGATCTCCTTTGGTTGCCTGTTTGGCTCCGGAACGCATATTTATGACCTCTGCGACTTCTCCCATTTCTTCTACCAGTTTCAAGAAAAGACCTTGCTCATTTGCAAAGCTGCCGTATCGATCAAGTAAATATTTTTCTAAAACATCAATATTAATTGTCATTATCTATGCCCCCCTGAGATGCATCGGGCTTCTTTTATATCTCAGCCGCGATAACTGTCGCACCGCTGGATCTTAGTGCAAACTCGCCCATGCCTGCGGGGATGTAATAGGTTTCTCCCTTATTGAATGTGTATTCTACGCCGTCGGCGATGATAACGCCGTTGCCCTCGATAAAGGTCAGAGAAATAAAGCTGTTCTTGCCGGCACTGAGTGTCAGATCCTTGAAATCGTATTTGTTTACCTTGAACTTGTCGCAAGCCGCAAGAAGTGTGGGAGTACGCTCTAAAGCCGCTGCAAAACGCATTTTTTCAATATCGGCAGGGGTATGGTTTACAATAACATCGCGTGCCTTTTCAACATGAGTCTCGCGGGGCTTACCGTCCTTACCGAGTCTGCCGTAGTCATAGACACGGTAGGTGACGTTGGAGTTCTGCTGTATCTCACAGATAAGCAGACCCGCACCGATGGCGTGGACAAGTCCTGCAGGGATGAAGTATACCTCGCCTGCTTTGACCTTTACCTTGGTGAACAGATCCTCGACGGTATTCTCTGCTACCGCCTTGTCATAAGCATCCACGGTATAATCGGGCTTGGTACCGATAACAAGCTCCGCGCCCTCATCGGCTTCCGCTATGTACCACATCTCGGTCTTGCCGAACTCATTTTCGTTTTTCAGCGAATACTCGTCGGCGGGATGCACCTGAATCGACAGGCGGTCACGTGCATCTATGAACTTGATGAGCAGCGGGAAGCGATCACCGTCATATCCCTCGCCGATCACGGCATAGGTAGCTTTGTCGATGTACTCGCCCAGGGTCATGCCTGCGTATTCACCATTTTCGATGACGTTCATGCCGTCGGGACGGACTGTTAGCTCCCAGCTTTCGGCGAGCTTTTCGAAATCTGCCTTTTTACCGTAAGCGGTCTTTAATTTGTCGCCGCCCCAGATGATCTCCTTAACGGCGGGAGTTAATTTGAGTGGATAAAGCTTCATTGTGATACCTCCGAAAAATTTTTTATGAATATTATTTTTGAATCGGCGAATACTTATTATGTAAATTTTATTGCGAGGCGCTTGAGGCGATAACTCCGCTTCGATTACTTCGCATTGAAATTTCAAAAGTAACTGCTCAAAAGCAGATGGGTTAACCTTGGTCAAAGAAAAGGAGTATTCGTGATGAACAACGAAAAGAATCAGAACCAGAATCGCCAGAACTCGAACCAGAATCAGAACAATCAGAATCAGAACAATCAGAACAACCAGAATCAGAACAACAGCAATAGCAAGAATCAGAACCAGAACAAGACCAACAATAGCAACAACAGCAACAGCAACAGCAACTACAGATCTGAGCGCTGAGCGGCTTCGATGAAGCGCTGACAGCGTGTTCGCTGTCATAAGAGAGGTGCCGATTCCTGCTTTTGGCAGGGACGGCGCCTTTTATTTGCGATGGTTCAGGATGGCTTCGGCGACGATAAGGTCAACCGGTGTGGTTATCTTGATATTCTCCGAGCCGCAGTCAACTAATTTTACCTGAAAACCAACGTGCTCGGCGAGGGAATTGTCGTCGGTGGCGCTAAAACCCTCTTCCTTCGAAACATACGCCGCCGCGCGGTACAACTCGGTTTTAAATACCTGTGGCGTTTGCGCAAGCCATAAGCCTTCACGCTGGACTGTTTCGGAGATAAATCCCGTGCCATCTGCACGCTTTACGGTATCGGTGGCTTTGGTCGCCGCAGTTGCCGCACCCTTTCGGAAGGCTTCAAACAGCACTGCATCGATCATCTTCGGTGTGATCAGACAGCGCGCACCATCATGTATCGCCACAAAATCCGACTCGTCGGAGATGGCTTCGAAGCCGCACAGCACCGATTCCTGTCTGGTATCGCCGCCAACCACCACGGCAGAGATTTTGGAAAATCCGTAATCCTTCGTATATTTTTCGTATATTTCAACCTCGTCGCGGCGTGCAACAACGATGATCTCGTTTATTAGCTCGCATTCCTCAAAAGCTCTCAGCGTGCGCACGATGACCGGTAGCCCGCACAGCTCCATTAACTGCTTGGTAGTACCCGAATCGCTGCACATGCGTGAACCGCAGCCTGCGGCGGCGATTATGGCAGAGGTGAAATGCGGTTTATTCGCGGTACGCGACAGCGTGCGGAGAAGTGAAGCTATTTCTTTTGCGGATATCTGCATATATGCGGGTTCCTCCTATGGTAGAATAGTCATATCTATATTATACCACATTATTATCAAAAAGAGTGAACAAAACTTAAATTTATCGGATAAAGAGCGATAAAACAATAATATGCGGTTGGCGGCACCGCAAACAAAAACACGGCACCGCAAAATGCGGTGCCGCGCGTTGTATTAACCAAGCAGTTCTACAATAAAATCGGGTACCTGACCCAGTAAGAACGCAAGCTCGTGTGGCTCTGTGTAGGAGCGGGTGGTCACTTCATCGGAGGGAACAGTTTCAACGAACTCATTTCCGTGTTCGTCGTAATAGTATACTACATCGTTCCTATGCATAACATCAAGCGTATATGTGATGTAATAATCGGATTCAACAAAGGTAAAGTCACTCTGAAATCCACCGTATGGAGATGCGGTGCTTGACAGAATCTCAAGTATCTGTCCTTTGTCGGTCACGGTCATATTTTTCTCGTTGCCGTCATCGTTTATCTTGCGAACCTCTATCTTGCCGATAACACCTGCAAGGCGCTCAAGATATTCTTCGGGCGTATACCTGATGTAACCGGTTTCAACGTAATGATTGGTCAGTGCTGTCATTGAAGCGGTTATCGGGAGGAATATCGTGGTGCTGTCATAGTAATCGTTGGCGTAGGCATAAATGTAACCAATTGACGGCTGTTGGAAGAAATCAAAGCCGCAGGCTTTGTTTTCTTCGGTAAGAATATCTAGTCCAAGCTGCTTTCCGGTAATGGATGAGAGAGAAAACTCGTCTTTGCGGATATTCCAGTGCTTGCTCTTCGTGCTCTGATTTACAATGAGTCCGTTGTCGTCGATATAGTACTGGGAGAGGTTAAGCATCATATATCCTTCGTTATCTTCAAGGAAACCAAGTGCGTTTACATACTGCTTTTTAAATTCCTCGCTGTCAAGGATGGTGCGGAATTCGTCAATGAGGTTGGATTTGTCGTATATGCGCACTGTCTTTGCTGTGGGGATACCGAAATGCGGGTAGAATACGATTTCGAGATAGACGCTATCGTTCCAGTAGTTTTTATTATAGCCGCCGGTATACGCCCAGTGTCCCTCGGTGTATATTGTATGAATAGCTTCGATGACCTCTTTGTCGCGAAATTCCATGCCGTCCAGTCCATCCTGGAAGTTTACCGCAACACGGGAGGTGTTTTTCGGGGATGGGACGTTTGAATTGATGCCGAAGGCGTTGGTCATGAGCATGGTGAACGCGATTGCCGCCGCGACACCGAAGATGCACAGCCCCTTCCATCCCTTGAACATAGCGCGTGCGGTCTTGTTTAAAATGGTGTTGACCAGCATGAATACAAGCACCATGCCGCAGATCATTCCAAATACCGTCCACACAAAGCTGTCCATGATGTAGTAGAACAAAAGTCCACCAAGCATCGTGCCGAGGAATACCAGCACATATTTGATGACCTCGCCGAGAGGGGCGAATACCACAGGCGTGCCCGCGCGCTCGCTCTTTCTGTGCATATAGATGAGATAAGATGCGGCGAAGATAAGTGCGGAGATAAGCAGGAGCACTACGGCTTCGATCACATATAGTGGCTCAGGGTCGAAAACAAATCTGAGTGCGGGGGATAGTTTTTCAAACAGATCCGGATTTGCATAAAAGCTGAACCACATATTTTCGTTGAAAATGTTTACGAATGCCAGCATGGTTATATACACAGCAGGGATTATAAAGATTGCAACGATGGTAAGCGTAAGCTGTACCGCGGTAAGGCCGCTTATCATACCGACAAGTGTTGAGAGCGCGTAGAAAAATACGGTGTATACGAGGGTTTCCGCTGACAGGATGAGCACATTGATGATAAGCGTTGTCGAAATAAGACCGTTAGACGCGATCACTATCAGCGTAAACAGAATATTGAAAACATAGGGAATCGCAAGAGAAAGTGCGCTGACACCCAGCTGAGTGAGAAACAGCTGTCCGCGCTTTACGGGCAGACTGTGATAAAAATCAATGGATACCTTATTTTTCAGATACTTGAATCTTGAGCAGGATACAACAACTCCGAATATCGACATGAGTATAACAACGACATAGCGTATTGCATCTGTCCATTCTTCGGCTATATCACGCTGGAGTCTTATAAAATCGTCTGTACTATCTATCGTGCGCTCACTGACTATCATAAGTATCGGCACCGGCAGAACGAAGAACAGAATTATCGTAAAGAGCAGTATGGTGGTCCAGAACTGCTTTGCGGTAAAGTTAAACAGCGGCATAAATCCCGCGCGATCCTTATTAGTAATCGAGCTTCGAGAAGTCATAGCCTTTTTCCTCCATTTCGCAAATGAATATTTCCTCCAGCGTGAGCGGCACGGTCTCGTAGAAGGTGGGATTCTTTTCTATCATCAGAGCGTTGATCTCGTCGATGGTGCCGCGTGCGATGAATGAAACAAGACTTCCGCGTCGGCTGAAGCCGAGTATATTCATAGGTGCGAGCATACCCGCATCAAATTCGCCCTCGAAGATTGCCTGAACCTTGTGAAGTCCGGATTTCATATCGTCAAGCTCCCGGACGAATAATATCTCACCCTTGTGAAGTAATCCCACCGTGTCACAGATATCCTCCATCTCGCGCAGATTATGGGAGGCGATGATGGTGGTCATGCCGCCGTCTGCCGATTCCTCGGCGAGGATGCGCTTCACAAGCTGGCGGACCACAGGGTCGAGACCGTCGAAGGTCTCATCGCAGAGAAGGTACTTCGGGCGCGCCGAGATTCCGAGCATTACCGATGCCTGCTTTTTCATGCCCTTGGAGAAGGTGTTGATCTTGCGGTCACAGTCGAGTGTGAAGATGTTTTTAAGCTTCTTGAAGGTCTCATCCGAGAAGCCGGTATATACGGTTTTGTAGAGCTTTCGCATATCGTTTATGGTGCAGTGGGTCAGGAAATACTGCTCATCGGACAGATAGACGATATTCTGCTTAACAAGCTCATTCTCCCATACGGGAAGGGAATCGTAGGTGATCGTGCCGCAGTCGGGTTTTATAATGCCGCAAAGTATGCGAAGCATCGTGGATTTGCCAGAGCCGTTTGAGCCGATCAGTCCGAATATGGAGCCGTCTTTTACATGGGCGGTTACATTTTCAAGTGAGCGGATTTTGCCGTAGCTCATGCTGACGTTATTTATTTCGATCAATTTTCTTACCTCCAGACCTTGTCTATAAGTTTGAGTACCTCATCCTTAGCGATTCCGGCGTCACACGCCGCCAAAATAGTATTCTGTAACTCCGCAAGCGTTTTTTCGCGCTGCAGACGCGAAAGCTCGCTTACATTGTCCGAAACAAAGCTACCGCGCCCCTGAAGGGTGTAGATTATCCCCTGACGCTCAAGCTCCGCATAGGATTTTTGGATGGTGTTGGGGTTGATCGCAAGCTCGATCGCCAAAGTGCGCACTCCGGGAAGCTGCTCACCGGGCTTCAGTATGCCGTGAAGCACAAGACTTTTGATGTTGTCGATGAGCTGCTCGTATATCGGCTTTCTATCGCGCGTATCAACGTTTATGACACCCATATGCGTTCCTCCTTCTATAGGTGTTCTATATGTACTATCTGTATTAGTACAGTTGAATTATACCATACGTGGTACCGTTTGTCAATAGAAATAGCGTAGAATTTTTGAAAAATATCGAAATTTTTGCTAGAAACGGATTTTTTATGCGAAAAGTATTGATATTTTGTGTGGAATGTATTAAAATATTGTTGAAACGATACTGTGCTTAATGTATTATTTATCTGTTTGCTAACATGAACACCGCGCCTCCGGCGCGGAACATCAGGCGTGAGGCCAAAGCCACACAAATGAACGCAAATATTCAATATAAGGAGGCCGATATGAAAATAATAATCGTAGGCTGCGGAAAGGTTGGCGAGCTTCTGACCTCGTATATTTCCGCTGAGGGGCACGACGTTACCGTCGTGGATACCGATCAGTCGATCATAGCGGATATCGTAAATGAATACGATGTGCTGGGCGTGGTGGGAAACGGCGCAAGCAACGCGGTGCAAATGGAAGCAGGTGCGGGTAAGGCGAATCTGCTTATTGCCGTGACTGCTTCGGATGAGCTTAATATAATGTGCTGTATGGTGGCACGAAGACTCGGTGCACGCCATACCATTGCGCGGGTGCGTAATCCCGAATATGCTGAGCAGATCGTGTTCATGCACAAGGAGTTCGGTCTTTCCATGGCGGTGAACCCCGAATACGATGCGGCGCATGAGATCCAGCGCATCATTCGCTTTCCCGCCGCACTTAAGGTGGATACTTTCTGCAAGGGAAGGGTAGACCTGGTAGAAATTAAGATCGGCAGTGAGCATCCGCTCTGCGGGCGCAGGCTCAGCGAGCTTGTATCGGTCTGCGGCGTAAATGTGCTTGTCTGCGCTGTCAAGCGCGGCGATAAGGTCATTATCCCGAGAGGCGATTTCACACCGCAGGCGGGAGATATTATTCACATCACCGCCTCCCATGGAGATCTTGTCAGCTTCTTTAAGAAGCTCGGCATTTCGGACAAGCGTATACGCAGTGTGATGATACTCGGCGGTGGTAAGATCGCATATTTTCTCGCACGAAGGCTTGAAAATCTCGGCATCGGCGTAAAGCTCGTGGAGCGTGATGCCGAAAGAGCGGAACAGCTCGCCGAGCTTTTGCCGAAGTCCATGATAATCCGCGGAGACGCCACTGACATTGACCTGCTTGATGAGGAGGGCATCGCGGATACAGACGCGGCAGTCACGCTGACGGGAGTTGACGAGGAGAATATCATAATATCCCTGTATGCCGCAAAATGCGGAGTGGACAAGGTCATCACTAAGGTCAACCGCCCCGGTGTTATCAAGCTGCTTTCCTCTATCGGACTTGAATGCGTTGTTTCGCCCAAATCCATCACCGCAAACAGTATTCTTCGCTACCTGCGCGGGCTTGAGCATTCCGACAGCAGCAGTATCGAGACCCTTTATAAGCTTGTTGACGGCAAGGTTGAAGCTATCGAATTTGTAGCGGCGGACGGCTTTGATGACATCGGCGTACCGATCAAAAATATGAAGCTTCGAGGGGATATCCTTATTGCCTGCATTATAAGAGGCAACCGTGTGATCTATCCACACGGTGACGATACCATCGAACTTGGAGACACGGTCATCATCGTGGCAAAGACCGAGCAGTCGGTACACGACCTTGACGATATTCTCGAAAATCCCGTGAAGTAAAAGGAAATCTATATGAATTACAGAATGATAGCCTATATAATCGGACACATCGTGCGGGTCGAGGGCATACTTATGATGCTCCCGCTTGTGTGTGCGCTCATATACGGCGAGAGCTCATGGCTGGCGTTTTTGATACCCGGTGCGGCGGCACTTCTTGCGGGAACGCTGTTTACAATAAAAAAACCCGAAAACACTCAGATATATGCCAAGGAAGGCTTTGTATCCGTTGCGCTTTCGTGGATAATCATGTCACTTATCGGTGCGGTTCCGTTTGTGATCGGCGGCGCGATACCGTCCTGCATTGATGCGTTTTTTGAAACAGTATCGGGCTTTATCACCACCGGTGCGAGCATACTTCCGAATGTTGAGGCTCTTGACCACAGTATGTTGTTTTGGCGCAGCTTCACCCATTGGGTCGGCGGTATGGGTGTGCTTGTGTTTGCAATGGCGGTTCTGCCGCAGGCGGATACCCGCTCGGTGAAATTGATGCACGTCATGCGCGCAGAGGTGCCGGGACCTAAGGTCGGAAAGCTGGTGTCGAAGATAAGCCGTACGGCGCGCATTATGTACGGCATATACATTGTGTTGACCGTAGTGGAGGTAATTCTTCTGCTTCTTGGCGGTATGCCGCTTTTTGACAGCTTGCTGAATTCCTTTGCTACCGCCGGTACAGGCGGCTTCGGCATAAAATCGGCGGGCATTGCCGCCTACGACAGCGCCTATGTGGATTATGTCATCGGTATTTTCATGGTGCTGTTCGGCATAAACTTCAACCTGTATTATTTTATCCTAATCGGTCAGGGTCTGCAGGCACTGAAAAGCGAGGAGCTGCGCTGGTATTTGGGGATCGTCACAGCTGCAACAGCACTTGTGGCGTTTGATATCTACCGTGTTTTGGGCAATGCAGGCGATTCGGTGCGGTATGCCTTCTTCCAGGTGTCGTCCATTATAACCACAACAGGCTTTGCAACGGCAGATTTCAACAGCTGGCCGGTGCTGTCGCAGACAATACTTGTTCTTCTCATGTTCTGCGGTGCCTGCGCCGGCTCCACTGGCGGCGGCATAAAGGTGAGCCGTATATTACTGCTTGTGAAGACGGGTCTGCGTGAGATCAAATATATGCTTCACCCGCGTGCGGTGATAGCTGTAAGAATGGAAGGCAAAGCCACAGAGCGCGAGGTGGTGAGAAGTGCGACAGCGTTTATCATTGTATATACAATGCTCTATGTAGTGTCCTTCTTCTGTCTCACCTTTGCGGAGGAATGCGATCTTGTCACGGGCTTCACAGCTGTTGCGGCGACGATCAACAATATTGGTCCGGGACTCGGAGAGGTGGGACCAATGGGCAGCTTTGCGGGCTTTTCAATCTTCACAAAGCTCCTTCTGTCCTTTGATATGCTGGCGGGCAGACTTGAGATATTTCCCATGATCATGCTGCTGGCGCCTTCCACATGGAGGAGCAGATGAGGCAGAATTGTCTACTTGGTTTAGCGATTTATCCATAAGTATCCGCATTCGCAGGAATACACCCTCTCAATGCGTGAAAACCGAACATATAATAATTCACGGTAAATCCCCGAATTGTGTTGACAAAACCGCTTCGGGGATTTATAATTATACATAAGGAGGGCTGCGCATTTGTACGGTGAGTGCAAATTTCGCGCCGAAATCGGTGTTCGTCATTTGTAACCTTGCCATCTTTTACAAAAATGGATGTCGAAATTGTGTAAGTTGTTCAAAAACCCCATTATATTTTTCACACTGACCACAAACTTCGGCATATTTTGACATTTACTAAAATCATAAAAAATGATAAAATATATACAGAGATATGTTTTTTGTCTATATCATATATTTTCATGTATCCTGAGGTGTTTAAAATAAATAACAAGATTAACCGCAAGGTAGGAATAATGACCCTTGGCTGTAAGGTGAATCAGTACGAAAGTACGGCGATCGCCGAGGAGTTTGAAAAGCATGGCTTCACCATCGGTAAATTTTCCGAAAAATGCGGAATATATATAATCAATTCCTGCACCGTCACCGCTGAAAGTGACCGAAAGACCCGTCAGATGATCCGTCGTGCGGCAAGACACAACAAGGACGCCTATGTGCTTGTTACGGGCTGTTATGCACAGCTTAATCCCGGAAAGACCGCCGGAATCGACGGTGTAGATTTCATTTGCGGCAACAGCAACAAAACAAGACTCGTGGACGCCGCACTGGGACTTATCGCGTCTGGCGAAAAAAATACCGCCGCCGATATTAAGGTGGATGACATAATGCAAGCGCCCTTTGAGCCTATGACCATTCATCATTCCGAGCGTACACGTGCCTATGTAAAGATCGAGGACGGGTGCGACAACAACTGTGCCTACTGCATCGTTCCGCAGGCGCGCGGAGTTGTTCGCTCGAAGTCACCCGAAGACGTTTTGGAAGAAATTAAAGGACTAGTAAATAACGGTTACCGTGAGGTAGTGCTGACCGGTATCGAGACTGCATCCTACGGTAAGGATTTTGCGGATAACTACAGACTTATTGATCTGCTCGAAGCGGTGGATAAGATAGACGGTATCGAGCGTATACGACTCGGTTCGCTGGATCCCTCCATACTGCGCCCCGAATTTGTTGAGCGTATTGCAAATTTAAAGCATTTTGCTCCCAACTTCCACATTTCCATGCAGGCGGCATCCGACCGTGTGCTCGGTGCGATGCGCCGCAAGTATAATGTGAGAATGGTGGAGGAATATATAAACGATCTGCGAAAAAAGCTTCCCGAGGTCACCTTCTGTGCCGACTTTATCGTCGGATTCCCAACGGAGACCGAGGAGGAATTCCTTGAAACCGCGGATTTTGTTCGCCGTATCGGCTTTACCCATCTGCATATCTTCCCCTATTCAAGACGCGCGGGAACCGTAGCGGCGGGAATGGATGGACAGTTATCCGACGAGGTTAAGTCTGACCGCCTTTCAAGGCTTGATGCTATCGGACGCGAATGCGTTTACAAGATGGCGGAGGGTTACATCGGAACTCATAAAGAGGTGCTCTTTGAGCTATGCGAGGACGGCAGAGCGATAGGCCACACCCCCGAATTTCTGGAGGTGGCGGTGATTACATCGGATGACCTGCATAATCAGGTCAAGACCGTTAAGCTGAATGGCTTTGACGGCAGTGTTTATACCGGATTTATTGTTTAAGGAAACATTAGAAGCGTTTTTATACCAAGACAAATAAAAAATTAAGGAGTCGAACATGGTATACAGAATATTTGTTGAAAAACAGCCCGCACACGCAGTTGAAGCCCGTTCGCTTTTTTCAGATATCAGAGAAAATCTGATGATAACCTCTCTTGAGGGGTTAAGAGTGCTCAACCGCTATGATATCGAAGGTATTTCCGAGGATATCTTTAACAAGGCGAAGAATACCATCTTTTCCGAGCCTCAGAGCGACATTGTTTTTGACGAGCTGACTGTCGGCGGGAATGACCTCATTTTTACAATAGAGTATCTGCCCAATCAGTTCGACCAGCGTGCGGATTCCTGCGCGCAGTGCGTTCAGCTTATTACGTATGAGGACAGACCCGCTGTCCGCACCGCAAGAGTGTATATCCTCACCGGTGACGTGACCGATGTGGAGCTTGAAAAGATAAAGAACTATGTTATCAACCCTGTGGAGAGCCGCGAGGCATCTCTCGAAAAGCCTGAAACTCTAGCAGAAAAGTTCGATATCCCCACCACCGTTGAGACTATCGATGGCTTCATCGGCTACGGGGAGGAGGAGCTGAAGGAATTTCTCAAGAAGTATGCGCTCGCAATGGATCTTGAGGACGTCAAGTTCTGCCAGGCTTACTTCAAGGATGAAGAAAAGCGCGATCCCACCATCTCCGAGATCCGCCTTATCGACTCCTACTGGTCCGACCACTGTCGCCACACCACTTTCCTTACCGCTATCGATGAGGTTAAGATCGGCGACAAGTACATCGAGGACACCTACAACGATTATCTCGAAAAGCGCAAGTTCGTTTACGGTGAGCGCAAGAAGAATATCTCCCTCATGGATATGGGTACAATCGCGGCGAAGTACTTGAAGAAGCGCGGCGTACTTAAGAACATGGACGAGTCCGAGGAGATCAACGCCTGCTCTATTAAGATCAAGGTGGATGTTGATGGCGAGGAGCAGGATTGGCTGCTCATGTTCAAGAACGAGACCCACAACCATCCTACCGAGATCGAGCCCTTCGGCGGTGCGGCAACCTGCCTCGGCGGTGCTATCCGTGACCCGTTGTCTGGACGTGCGTATGTATATCAGGCAATGCGTGTAACCGGTTGTGCGGATCCCCGCACGTCTGTTGCTGATACCATTCCCGGCAAGCTTCCCCAGAGTAAGATCACTCACGGTGCATCCTCCGGTTATTCCTCTTACGGTAACCAGATCGGTCTTGCAACCGGTGCTGTATATGAGCTTTATCATCCCAACTATGTTGCAAAGCATCTGGAGATCGGTGCTGTAGTAGGTGCTGCTCCCGAATGTAATGTTGTTCGTGAGCGTCCCGAGCCCGGTGACGTTATCGTCCTGCTCGGCGGTAAGACCGGACGCGACGGCTGCGGCGGTGCTACCGGCTCCTCCAAGGCTCATACCACCGAGTCTCTGACCACCTGCGGTGCGGAGGTACAGAAGGGTAACCCCCCCGAAGAGAGAAAGATCCAGAGACTTTTCAGAAACGGCGATGTTACGCGTCTCATCAAGCGTTGCAACGACTTCGGCGCAGGCGGTGTTTCCGTTGCCATCGGTGAGCTTGCGGACGGCCTTGATATCGATCTTTCGAAGGTTCCGAAGAAGTATGAGGGTCTTGACGGCACCGAGCTTGCCATCTCCGAGTCCCAGGAGCGTATGGCTGTTGTTGTTGCCGCTGAAAATGTTGAAAAGTTCTGCGAATACGCATCCCGCGAGAATCTTGAATCCACCGTTGTGGCTACTGTCACCGAGGAAGCAAGACTCAAGATGCTGTGGAACGGTAAGTATATAATCAACCTGAACCGTGAGTTCTTAAACTCCAACGGTGCAGAGAAGCACACGAAGATCGAGATCACTCCTGTTAAGGAAGATGGTTTACTTGATGGCTATGCGGCGACTCTTGATACCAAGGACACCGAAAAGGCTCTTCGCGAGCTTATCTCCGACCTCAACATCTGCTCTCAGCGCGGACTTGTTGAGAAGTTCGACAGCTCCATCGGTGCGGGCACTGTTGTAATGCCCTACGGCGGTAAGTATCAGCTCACTCAGCCTCAGTACATGGCGGCGAAGATCCCGGTGCTTGAGGGCGAGACTGATACCACCTCGGTAATGGCTTACGGCTATGATCCGTTCCTCTCCGAAAAGAGCCCCTACCACGGCGCGGCTTATGCAGTAGTTGAATCCGTTGCGAAGTTAGTTGCGGCAGGTATTGATTACACCACCATATACCTTACCTTCCAGGAATACTTCGAGCGTACCAACAATAAGCCCGAGCGTTGGGGCAAGCCCATGGCGGCACTGCTCGGCTCGCTGAAGGCTCAGCTTGAACTTAACATCGCGGCAATCGGCGGTAAGGACTCTATGTCGGGTACCTTCGAGAATATCGATGTTCCTCCGACGCTGGTTTCCTTCGCGATCGCTCCCATGGACGCAAAGAAGATCGTAACCCCCGAATTTAAGAAGGCGGGCGACAAGGTATACTACCTCGCTCCTGCATATACCGAGGACAAGCTGCCTGATTTTGCAAGCCTGCGTGACCTCTTTACCAAGGTTTACGGCATCGCGGCAAGCGGCAAGGCTAAGGCTATCTATACTGTTGACGCCGGCGGTGTTGCCGAGGGCCTCATGAAAATGAGCTTCGGTAACCGTATCGGATTTAAGTCCGGGGGCATCGACGAAAACACACTGTTTGCACTTAACTACGGTGCATTCATCATCGAAACCGAGGAAGAGCTTGACGGCGTACTGCTGGGTTACACCACCGACGACGGCAAGATCACCATCGGAAATGCATCCGTCGCTGTTACCGAGCTGTCCGACGCTTGGGAAAATACCCTTGAAAAGGTATTCCCCACCAAAGCGGCTGAGGTTAAGCCCGAGCTTACCGAAAAGTTTACCTGCACTTCGCGCGCAAAGGCTCATCATTCCGACAGCTTTGCAAAGCCTAGAGTTGTCATTCCCGTATTCCCCGGCACCAACTGTGAATACGACACCATGCGCCGTTTTGTAAAGGCAGGCGCAGCGGCTGACATCTTTGTGCTCCGCAACCTTAATGCGAAGGCTCTCGGCGATGCGGTCGAAGAGTTTGTAAAGCTTATTGACAACGCACAGATGTTTATGATCCCCGGCGGTTTCTCCGGCGGTGACGAGCCCGACGGCTCCGGTAAGTTCATAACCGCAGTTCTCCGCAACCCGCGTGTTAAGGAAGCGATTACGAGACTGCTCGATGAACGCGACGGTCTGGCGCTGGGTATCTGCAACGGCTTCCAGGCGCTTGTCAAGTCCGGTCTGCTTCCCTACGGAAAGATCATGGACGAGATGAGACCTGACTGTCCGACGCTTACCTTCAATGCAATCGGACGCCATCAGTCTATGATGGTTCGCACACGCATTGCATCCACTAAATCTCCTTGGCTCATGGGTGTGAATGAGGGCGACATCCACTCCATTCCGATCTCTCACGGCGAGGGACGCTTCTGGGCAAGTGAGGAAGTGGTAAGAGCGCTTTCGGCAAACGGTCAGATCGCGACACAGTATGTTGACATGGACGGTAATCCTACCATGGATATCCGCTACAATCCCAACGGCTCTACCTTCGCAATTGAGGGCATTCTCAGCCCCGACGGACGCATCCTCGGAAAGATGGGTCACAGCGAGCGTATCGGCAGAAACGTTGCAGTCAATATCGAGGGCGATAAGGATCAGAAGATCTTTGAGTCTGGTGTTAAGTATTTTAAGTAATATAGTTAAGGGGATGCGGTTTTTGCCGCATCCCCTTGCTTTTTTGGAGAAAAGTGTGGTATAGCTCGTAAAGCTGACAAGTGATTATTGCCGACAGTTTTCTGGGAACACGTATATAAAGTGGCACGAATTTCAGAAAAGTTGGCATTTTAAATAAATATTATAAAATAAATAACGTGGATTTTTTAATTATAACTTATCTAAATAATTGAAAATTTTAGAAAAGTGTGGTATAATATAATGTAGATGGTTTTCCACAGCTTTGTGGAACGATACTGCACCAAAACAGAGCTGTTTGATGACTGATACGATGATTGCGCTATTTTGCATAGTATAAGAATCTGAGAGGTTTTATGTCTATGAAGCATGTTGATATTTACACCGACGGAGCCTGTAAGCACAATCCCGGTCCCGGCGGTTGGGGTGCGATACTCATATTCGGACCGCACAAAAGAGAAATGTCCGGCGGAGAAGCAAGTACCACCAATAACCGAATGGAGCTGATGGCAGTCATCAGCGCACTGGAGGCGCTGAAGGAGCCCTGTGAGGTCACCCTTACCTCGGATTCAAAGTATGTGATCGACTCCATCGAAAAACGTTGGGTCTATGGCTGGAAGGCGCGCGGCTGGATCAAATCAGATAAAAGTCCGGCGTTGAATCCCGATCTGTGGGAACGACTGCTGAAGCTGCTTGAAATACACGAGGTAAAGCTTGTCTGGGTCAAGGGGCACGCGGGGCATCCCTACAATGAGCGGTGCGATGAGCTTGCCTGCGAGCAGGCGGAGCGGTACAGATAAGCTATTCACGAATTGTTTACATGAAAAATATCGTCGATATATTGCAATCTGTACCGAAATGGTATACAATAGATATGCGGTAATGTAAACCGTATAAATAATAAAACTAACTATCTTTCAAAAGCGAAAGGAATGACATAATACTATGGCAGAGAGATTGGTTTACGCCGACAATGCGGCGACCACATCCACATCAAAATCAGTGCTTGAAGTTATGATGCCCTATTTTGGCGAGGCATATGGAAATCCATCCAGCCTCCATCAGAAGGGCAGAGCTGCAAAGGCGGCTGTTACCGAAGCCCGCGAAAAGATCGCATCGCTACTCGGTGCCAAGCCTAACGAGATATATTTCACCGCCAGCGGCTCCGAAGCCGACAACTGGGCAATCAAGGGCGCGGCTCACGCGATGCAGCATCGCGGTAAGCATATAATTTCCACCAAGATCGGGCACCACGCAGTGCTTCATGCGCTGGAGGCTCTTGAAAAAGAGGGCTTTGAAGTGACTTATCTCGATACAGACGAGGTTGGCAGAGTAACACCCGAGCAAGTGGCGGCGGCGGTACGCATTGATACCATCCTTGTTGAAGTGATGTATGCAAACAACGAGATCGGCACCATCGAGCCCATAAAGGAGATCGCGGCGGCGGTAAAGGCGAAAAACCCCAAGACGCTGGTATTCACCGACGCGGTTCAGGCGGTGGGAGCCATTGATATAAACGTAGTGGAGCTGGGTGTTGATATGCTGTCCATGTCCGGACACAAGATCCACGCGCCCAAGGGCATCGGCGCGCTCTACATCCGAAACGGTGTGCGAATACTGAATCTTATCGACGGAGGCGGTCAGGAAAGAAGCCGCCGCGGCGGTACCGAGAATGTCGCTTACATCGTAGGTCTTGCAAAGGCGCTTGAGGATGCGGTTTCGGGTGTTTCCGAGGGCGAACGGGTCGCAAAAATGCGTGACAGACTGATAGACGAGATCTTGAAGATCCCGAACACCCGCCTCAACGGTCCCCGTGAGGGCAGGCTTCCCGGCAACGTGAATGTGGCGTTTGAGTTTATCGAGGGCGAGAGCCTGCTTTTGCTTCTTGACATGGCAGGCATCTGCGCATCCACCGGTTCCGCGTGCTCATCGGCTTCCCTTGAGCCCTCGCACGTTCTTTTGACCATCGGCGTTCCCGTGGAGCAGGCACACGGCTCATTAAGACTGTCGATCGGCAGGGATACCACCGAGGAGGATATCGATTACATCCTCGAAAAGCTGCCGGCGATCGTTGAGAGACTTCGCATGATGAGCCCCCTCTATAACGCATCAAAATAAAGAAGATCAATTAAGGAGAATATATATGTACAGCGAGAAAGTAATGGATCATTTCGCCAATCCGAGAAATGTGGGCGAGATCGAAAACGCGGATGCGGTCGGCGAGGTCGGCAACGCAACCTGCGGCGATATCATGAGAATGTACCTGAAAATCAACGATAACGAAGTTATCGAGGATGTGAAGTTCAAGACCTTCGGATGCGGTGCCGCTATCGCTACCTCGTCCATGGCGACTGAACTTATCAAGGGCAAGACTGTTGAAGAGGCGCTGAAACTTACCAACAAGGCAGTTATTGAAGCGCTTGACGGACTTCCGCCTCAGAAGATACACTGCTCGGTGCTTGCCGAGGAAGCGGTCAAGGAAGCTATCGCCAACTACTATGACAAGAAGGGCATCAAGCATGACCTTCGCAAGGGCTGTACGGGTCACTGCGCTACCTGTACCAAGCATCACTGATATATTGATGAACATAAAAAACGGATCTTCGGATCCGTTTTTTTATTAGTTATTGCACACTAAATCTGTTCGGTACTGTTAAATGACGATTTCAGCAAAAATATGGATATAAACGGTAAAAACGACAAATAAAAGCAATAATTGTTGGTTTTTTGGAGAAATTGTGCAATTTGTATATGTGTAGAAAAAAGAGCGACAAATTTGTGCAATATGCACCATTAAACGCGGGAATAACTATACGCCGCTAAGTGTTCGAGAATGGATATTTGGGTAATTAAAATTTACAAAAACAACGTGATGGTTATTTTATATCAGAAATAGCGCTCAACAAACGGGGAAAATAAGTTAATATAGTAAAACATAATTACTTGACAGATGCCACAAATGACCGAAACGTCGCGGCTCGATGATGGGGATATGTTTTCCAAAATGTGAACATCGGCTGAGCGGCTCATGTCAGAGTTTTGAGGGGATTTTGAGAAACATCTATAGATAATACCACTCTTGACTTTTTCTTGACCTTATGTTATTATATTGGTATGAAAAAATCGGCGGGCTCTCCGAAAATGCTGAATTCGCCGATTAGTTCAATGCTTTGTGACGCCTTTTTGTGATTATTTGCTCTCTGTCGCTGTCATTTGTGCCACGCTTGGTGCGACGGATGCAATATCGCAAAATGTCGGTGGACAGGGCTTTTATGCGATTCTATACCCTTCAAAAGTAATTCTTGGCAGGAGGAAAGGTTAATGAAAAAAACCAGATTAACACGGTTAATTGCTGTTTTTTTATCATTGATTATGCTCGGCTCCGCTTTCAGTGTAACAACTGCTGCGGATAAAGCTGAAACAGAACCCACGTCTACCGTCAGCTATGACATAGATGACGTACGTGATCTGCTCAGCGCTGAGGAGTACGCAGACTACGCAGTGAGAAATGCTGACGTTGCGCGCGCTAGTGGAGCAATCGTGATAGATGCAGTTAACTACAACAAAGAGGCGACTGACGCTAAGGTCAAGGTACAGGATGGCGGGCTTTATACCCCCAACGCTGGTACTGTGACATGGGATGTCAAGATTCCCTCGACCGCAAAATATGCGATCGAGATCGAATATAACTTCCCGGAGGATGGTAAATCCACCTCCATCGAGCGCAGACTTCGCATCGACGGTGAATATCCGTTCAAGGGTGCGAGATACCTCTCGATTACAAAAGTGTGGCGCGACGAATATGAAGTAGCCGATGACGGCAGTGTAAGCTTCAAGACCGACCTTGCGGGCAATGACATCAGACCCAATAAGTTCATTGCTCCCGAGTGGAGAACTTACACAGCGAGCGACTCTACCGGTTATGATATCCATCCTTATGAGTTTGTTTTTGAGGAGGGCGATCATACCATTTCTCTCGAGGCAACCCGTGAGGAGCTTATCATCAAGTCGATCACGCTCTATCCTTACAAGGATCTGCCCACCTATGCGGACGTACAGGCAGAGTATGCAGAGAATGGCTATAAGCCTGCTGAGGGCGCTGAGCCCATCATCCTTCAGGCTGAGCTTGCTGATGCTACCTCCGACCGTACCATCTACCCCGCAAACGACAGAACATCTGCGCTGACACAGCCGCAGGATCCGTCGCTTTCCAAGCTCAACTATCTTGGCGGTACCAAGTGGCAGAGCGTGGGTCAGTGGATCGAGTACAAGTTTACTCCCGAGGTGTCCGGTCTTTATGAGATCGTACCGCGCTACAAGCAGTCTGATCTTTCCGGTATGTACACCTCCCGCCGTATCTACATCAACGGCGAGATCCCCTTTGAGGATGCGAACTATCTCCAGTTCAACTATTCCGATTCCTGGCAGACCGCTCCTGTCGGAAATGAGGAGACCACCTTCCAGTTCTACTTCGAGGCAGGTAAGGAGTATGCTATCCGCTTTGAGGTTGTTCTCGGCAACATGAGTGATATCATCGGACGCGTTCAGACCGCGCTGACCTCCATAAACAGCGACTATCTGAAGATCCTTCAGATCACCGGTGCTGACCCCGATGAATACCGCGACTACAACTTCCGCAAACTTATTCCTGATACCATCAAGGATCTGTATGCTCAGTATCTTGAGCTGACCGAAATCTCTGAAATACTCGTTGAGATCAACGGCGAGAAGGGTAACAATACCGCAACGCTGGACAACATCTCCCGTGTACTTGAGAAGATGGCTACCAAGGAGGACGAGGTGGCTAGAAACCTCGACTCATTAAAGAGCTACATCGGTACTCTCGGTACCTGGCTCAATAATGTAAGAAAGCAGCCGCTTTCCTTCGACTACATTTCGATCCAGCCCGCAGGTTCCAAGATCCCCAAGGCTGAGGCTAACTTCTTCGAAGCAGCCGGATTCGAAATCAGCTCCTTCGTAATGTCCTTCTTCACCGACTACTCCAACCTCGGTGCAACCATCGAGCTTGATGAAGAAGACGTTATCAACGTTTGGACGCAGACTGACCGTGACTCCGCTCAGGTTATCCGTTCTCTTTGCGATAACTACTTCACCTCCGCTCATAACATAGGCATTAATCTTCGTCTTGTTGCCGCCGGTACTTTGCTTCCCGCAACTCTTGCAGGCATGGGTCCTGATGTTGCAATGGAAAACGCGCAGGGTATTCCCGTTCAGTACGCAATTCGTAACGCGGTTCAGCCGCTTAATCCTGAGGGATATGCTGACGAAGAAGGCGATGATGAAGAAACCAAGGCGTTCAAAGCTGAGATGCGCGAGGTGTTCTCCAACTTCGATGAGGTTGTGAGCCGCTTCTCTGAATCTGCTATCGTTCCGCTTTCGCTTTATGGTACCACCTACGGTCTGCCCGAAACCCAGACCTTCAACATGCTATTCTACCGCAAGGACGTTTTCGCCGAGCTTGGCGTAGACATCCCCAAGACCTGGGACGATCTTATGTCAATCGTTCCTGTGCTTCAGTACAACAACATGCAGGTCGGTGTGCCCGGTAACTACGGCGGACTCCAGCTCTTCCTCTATCAGATGGGCGGCGAGCTTTATGCCGATGATGGTATGAGAATAAATCTCGACTCCAACCTTGCACTCGAAGCATTCGACACTATGTGTTCGTACTTCACTCAGTATTCCTTCCCGATCACCTATGATGCGGCTAACCGTTTCAGAACCGGTGAGATGCCTCTCATCTTCGCTGACTACATCTCGATGTACAATCAGCTCACCGTATTCGCAACGGAAATTCGCGACCTGTGGGAATTTGTTCCTGTAATCGGTATGGAAGACGAAACCGGTAAAATCAACAACACTGCGATCTCCACCGTTACTTCCATTGTTATGATGAACGGCTGCGAAAAGCATGAGAACGCTTGGAAGTATATGGACTGGTTTACTTCTGCAGAAACTCAGTCCAGCTATGCTAACGAAAAGATTGCTATCGTTGGTCCCGGTTCTATGTACGCTACCGCTAATAAGGAAGCGCTTGAATCGCTGCCGTGGTCCACTACCGACCTCGAAAACATTCTTGCTCAGTACAATAACCTGGCAACTATTCCTGAGATGCCCGGTGGCTACATCATCTCCCGTTATGTCGGCTTCGCATTCCTGGATGCTTATAACAATCACGCAGATCCTGTTGAGGGACTTCTCGGTTACGTTGACGATATAAATAAGGAAATCACCAGAAAGCGTAAAGAGTTCGAGCTCGATACTCTTGAACTTGGTGAAACTCTCGCTGACAGAGAAGCAAAGAAAAATCAGCAGAGCGAATCTGAAAACTAACTTCCTGCCTATCCCGCTTCCCGCTCCGAAAAACGGAGCGGAGGCGCGGATCAAGCGGATAATCAAAATCTGTAAAGGAGAGAACACAAATGTCACAGAATGCAGCGGCTGTTAAAACGCCGAAGCCGACGTCTCGTAAGGACATGACCAAGTTTCAGTGGACTCTTAAAGAGATTGCTCGTAATAAGACCGCGTATTTCATGATCGCGCCCTTTATGATACTCTTTACGATCTTCACTGTATTCCCGGTTGCCCTTTCGATGTTCTTAAGCTTCACCGAGTTTAACCTGCTCGAACCCCCTACATTCATCTTCATGGACAACTACATCAGACTGTTCCTTGATGATGATATCTTCCTGACCGCGGTTCAGAATACTCTCGTATTCGCTTCTATCACCGGTCCTGCATCTTACCTTATTTCACTCCTCGTTGCATGGTTCATCAACGAGCTTACTCCCAAGGTACGTGCAATTGTAACACTTATCTTCTACGCTCCGTCTATCGCGGGCTCCGTTTACCTCATTTGGGCAACCCTTTTCTCCGGCGACTCCTACGGCTACATTAATGCATGGATGATGGAGTTCGGTCTTATCACAGAGCCTGTTCTTTGGTTCAATGATGCCGACTATGTAATGCCTCTTTGTATCGTAGTTGCTCTCTGGACATCGCTCGGTACCTCCTTCCTTTCATTTATCGCAGGTCTTCAGACCATCGATAAGTCCCTTTACGAAGCAGGCGCCGTTGACGGTGTAAGAAACAGATGGCAGGAGCTTTGGTACATCACCCTTCCGACCATGAAGCCTCAGCTTATGTTCGGCGCGGTCATGGCTATCACAAGCTCGTTCGGCTTCGGCGGCGTTGTTACCGCACTCTGCGGCTTCCCGTCCGTTGACTACGCAGCACACACGATCATGCATCACCTTGATGACTACGGCGGACAGCGCTTCGAGGTAGGTTACTCCTCGACTATCGCGGTTGTGCTCTTCGTAATGATGGTGGGTAGTAACTTAATTATCAAGAAACTCTTATCGAAGGTGGGACAATAAAATGGCAAAATTAAGAACCAGAAAACATAAAGTTGTCCTCAACCGTTCGGTTGGAGGCGACATAGGAATTAACGTACTCCTTATTCTTCTTGGTGCTTTCATGTTCCTGCCGATGCTTTATGTTATCATGCAGTCACTGAAGCCTCTTGATGAACTTTGGATGTTCCCCCCGCGCTTCTACGTAATGAGTCCCACGCTCAAGAACTTTACCGACCTGTTTAAGCTCATGAGCACCTCGTGGGTTCCCTTCTCGAGATACATATTCAATACTGTGTTCATCTCGGTATCCGGTACTGTCGGTAACCTTATGTTCTCGTCTCTTGCAGCTTATGCGCTGGCGAAGATCAAGTTCCCCGGACGTAAGTGGATATTCGAAGTTATCGTCCTCTCCCTTATGTTCCATACCACCGTTACCGCGATTGCAAACTACCTCACCATGAGCAGACTGCACCTGGTTGATACATACTTTGCAATTATCATTCCCGCTTGGTGTACCTCCCTCGGCCTTTACCTCATGAAGCAGTTTATGGAATCCTCCGTTTCCGACGCGGTTCTGGAATCTGCACGTCTTGACGGTGCTTCCGAGTTCTACACCTTCCTGAAGATCGCGATGCCTATGGTTAAGCCCGCTTGGCTTACTCTTATCATCTACTCCTTCCAGGGACTTTGGAATGCAGGTAACTCTATCTACATCTATTCCGAGCAGTTAAAGACATTCAACTACGCAATCAACCAGATCGTAGCCGGCGGTATTGCCCGTGCGGGTGCGGCAGCGGCTTCCCAGGTTATCATGATGGCTGTGCCGATTTCAGTATTCATTATCTCGCAGAGCAACATCATCGAGACCATGGGTTCGTCCGGTATGAAGGATTAAGGAGGGTAATAATGAAACAGCTTACAAAGATTTTTGCCCTCGCAGCTTGCGTCATCCTCGTTCTCGGATGTATGCCTCTCGGCGCTATCACCCCCTATTCCACCTATACCTACTCCATTGACGGCTTCGCGCTGATGTCTCCGGATGCATATGTGCCCGACAGACAGGTAGATTCCGCTTATATGGGTCTCGATGTCGCTATTGACGATCCTCGTGACATGGTAATAGACGGAAACAAGAATGTTTATATTGTTGATGCAGCTAACAACCGCATCGTAGTTCTTGACAGATACTACAAGCTTAAGTTCACCATCGGTAACTTTATCAACCAGAACGGTGTTCCGGACTCACTTAAGTCTCCCTCAGGCGTTTTCGTAACCGATGAGAAGATCTATGTTGCAGATACCGACAACAACCGTATCGTAATGTTCGAACTTGACGGTACCTTCTATAAGGTTATCAGAGAGCCGGACGCAGACGTATTCCCCGCAGGTTCTGTCTATAAGCCGGTTGCTATTGCGGTTGACGAATACGGTCGTATCTACGTCGTATCGTCTACCACATACATGGGTGTTATCGCGATCAACGAAGACGGCGTATTCCAGGGATTTATCGGAGCTCAGAAGGTTACCATCGATCCCCTGGAGGTCATTTGGAGAAGATTCCAGACCGAAGAGCAGAGAGCTCTCTCTCAGCAATACGTATCCACCGAGTTCAACAATATTACTATTGATGACAGCGGCTTCATTTACGTAACTACTTCCTCGGTCAAGGAATCCTCGCAGCAGGCTGCGATCAGTGACAAGAGCGGTACATATGCACCTGTTAAGAAGCTCAACACTGCAGGCTCCGATATCATGAAGCGTAACGGCTTCTTCGGTCCCGGCGGTGAAGTAAACGTAACCAACATTTCTACCGCAGAGATCACCGGTGCCTCCAAGATCATCGACGCGGCTGTAGGTCCGGAAGGCACATGGTCGATCATCGACGAAAAGCGTTCCAAGATCTATACCTACGATGAGGACGGCAACCTCCTGTTCATCTTCGGTGATAAGGGTCAGCAGCTTGGTAATATCCAGTCCGTTGAAGCTATTGTATATCTTGACAGCGATATCCTCGTTCTTGACAAGACTGCGGACAGTATTACGGTGTTCAGACGTACCGAGTACGGAGACCTGCTTCTCGATGCGATCAAAAATACCAACGAGCGTAACTACGACACAACCATTAACTATTGGACTGAAATTCTTAAGAGAAACAACAACTTCGACACTGCATACATCGGTATCGGTAAGAGCCTTTACAGAAGTGCTCAGTACGAAGAGTCTCTTGGATACTACAAGTCCGCATACGACACCGCTAACTATTCTGAGTCTTTCAAGGAAATCAGAAAAGAGTGGATCTCCAATTATATTCTTCTCATCCCGCTCTTTGTTATCGTTGTTGTAGTTGCTTTTGTGCTCTTCAACAAGTATGCAGCAAAGCTCAACAAGAAAACTCAGCTCAAGAAGGGAAGAAAGACCTTCTGGGAAGAGCTTGTTTACGCAAATCACCTCATCCTGCATCCGTTTGACGGTTTCTGGGATCTGAAGCATGAGCAGCGCGGCTCGGTAAGAGCTTCGTTTGTATGGCTGGCACTGGCTATCCTCACCTTCTTCTATCAGGGTGTTGGTACGGGCTATATCTTTAATCCCCGTCAGACCACCACTACGATCTTCGTGCAGATTACCGCAGTTGTCGTTCCCGTTGTGCTTTGGGTAGTCGCTAACTGGTGTCTTACCACTCTGTTCGACGGTGAAGGCAGCCTTAAGGATATCTTTATCGCAACCTGCTATGCGCTGGTTCCGCTGCCGATACTCATTGTTCCTTCGGTTCTTTACTCAAACGTAGCGCTTGCAACCGAGTCCACCATCATCAACCTCCTCGTATCCTTCGCGTTTGTATGGGCAGGTCTGCTGATCTTCTTCGGCATGATGGTAACTCACGACTACACATTCTCAAAGAACGTGCTTACAACCATCGGTACCATTATTGGTATGGCAATCATCATGTTCATCGGTATTCTGTTCTCGACGTTGCTTGCTAAGGTCGTAAGCTTCGTCTCCAGTATCATTACCGAGATCACGTTCCGTATGTAATAACAGGATAGGAGTTATAGTAAATGAAAAAATTCAGATTATTATCGGCGTTCCTGTCTGTTGTTATGACGATGGGAATATTAACCGCTGCACTTCCGGTATCTGTGGCGGCATCTGCCTACACCCCTCCGGTTCCCGGCATAGATGAAGAGACCGGAAAACCCACAATTGATTATCTGACCGAGATTTATCACAATCCCGAGGAAAAGCTTGCAACAATGACCAAGTACCTTGAAAAAGGTGACATGGCGCTGTATGTTGAGCCTGTTTCCGGTGAAGTGGCTTATGTAAACAACAAGACCGGTCAAGTCCTGTTCTCTAACCCTTATGATATAGCTCAGACCACCTCCTCACAGGCGGTCAAGGAGGAGCTGCTCTCGCAGATCGCCATTAAGTACACCGACAACGCAACCGAACTTGAGATGTACTCCTTCGTTGAAGCTTGCCAGAGAGGTCAGATTAACGTTAAGAAGATCAAGAACGGTGTGCGCGTTGAGTACACCATGGGGCGTGAGGAGACCCGTAAGCTGGTTCCTAAGCAGATCAAGAGAGAGCGCTTTGAAGAGCTGATTCTGGCTAACTTCCCCGAGGGCAGTAACAGGAGCAGATTCCTTGCGTACTATACTCTCCAGGATCCGTACGATGCAGATCTTACCGAGCGTGGAAAGCGCGAGCTGATCGCGAATTTCCCGATCTGTGACAAGATGGCAGTCTACGTATTCGACCCCATTGCATCCGAGCGCGAGCTCAACCTAGTCGAGGGCTGGATCAAGACTTACTGTCCCGAGTATACCTATGAGACCCTTGAAGAAGACCATATCATTACCGAGTATGTTGGTACCGATAAGGCTCCGGTTCTGTTCAGACTCTCCCTTGAGTATAAGCTCGATGACGACGGTACTCTTGATGTTCGTCTCCCTGCAAACGGTATTCGTTTTGACGAGAGTGTATATCAGCTTACCAACATCAGTATGCTTCCTTGGTTTGGCGCAGGTGCCGCCGAGTGGGATGGCTACACCTTCTTCCCCGACGGTTCCGGTACACTTGTCCGTTTTGAGGATATCGGCACAAAGCCTCTTGCCATTACCGGTAAGATCTACGGTCAGGACTATGCTTACCAGGTAGTAGGCGGTCAGAACAGGGAAGTTATGCGCTTACCTGTATACGGTGTCGTAGAAACTGCAGAGTTCAATCCTCCGCCGCTTACTCAGGAGCAGATCAATATAGGCTTCCAGTACAAGGAGCGCGAGGGTAAGCTTGGTAACGGCTTTGTCGCGATCATCGAAGAGGGTGATTCCCTTGCCGAGATCACTACAAGACACGGCGGAAACCTTCATAAGTATAACACCGTTTATACTACATTCTATCCGAGACCTAAGGATACCTACAACCTTGCAGAAGCAATTTCTGTCGGTGCCAATTCAACTTATACCGTTGTTTCCGAGCGCAAGTATACCGGAAGCTACCGTATCAAGTACATCATGCTGACAAGCAATGAGACTGCCAAGGAAGTTGGTCTTGAAGATTATTATGAAAACAGCTACGTCGGTATGGCTAAGGCATACAGAGATTACCTTATCAATGAAGGCACCCTCACCGAGATCACCAATCCGAAAGACAGTATCCCGCTGTATATCGAATCATTCGGTGCGATGAACACTATTGAAAGAATTCTTTCGATTCCTGTTGAAGTGCTTAAGCCTTTGACTACCTTCGAGGATCTCAAGTCCATGTATACCATGCTTTCCGAAGCAGGTATTACAAATGTCAACTATAAGCTGACCGGTTATACCAACGGTGGCATGAACGACACCGCCCCATATCATGTAGAGTTTGAAAAGACGGTTGGCGGCGATGATGGATTTACAGAGTTCGTAGAGTATGCTAATGAAAACGGCATCGGTGTATATCCCGATTTCGACTTTGCAAACGTTGGTGCGTTCAAGATGTTTGACGGTGTTTCCAATGGCAAGCATCTTATCAAGACTATGGATGGACGTTACACCACAAAGCGCTACTACGATTCCACTCTCCAGTCCTTCCAGAGAGGTTATTCGCTTGCAATTTCTCCTTCCGTTTACGATTACCTCTTCGATACCTTCAATGAAGAGTACAGCAAGCTTTCGCCTAACGGTATTTCGGTAGCAACACTTGGTACCGATCTTAACTCCGACTTCGATGAGGATGAAAGTCGGAGGCCAAGCGGTCTTAGGAAGACAATAGTAGGCCTCAACTCCTTGGCTCACAGAACGACATGGCTACGA
>JAZNAL010000004.1:0-24803 GCA_045586505.1 Candidatus Flemingiibacterium sp.
CAGAACGACATGGCTACGATCCGACTTCTTCATGCAGCCGACTGCCTGCGCGACACCTGCGAATCTCACGCACGCGGCTCGGTCATCGAGGTTATGGGACGCCACGCCGGCTACATCGCAATCGAGTGCGGTATCGCCTGCGGCGCTAACGCAGTTGCAGTCAAGGAGCTTCCCTTCGACGAGGACGCCTGCATTGCAAAGCTCATCGAGCTTCGCGCAAAGGGTCAGAGAAGCTTCCTCATTATGCACTCGGAGGGTATGCCCAAGGGCTTCGGTGAAAATCTTACCGAGCGCTTGAACAAAGAGGCAAACATCGACTCTCGCTTCATCCGTCTTGCACACATGGTACGCGGCGGCGCACCTACACTTCGCGACAGACTCACCGCTACCCGTATGGGCGACTTCGCAGTTGACCTCGTACTCGACGGCAAGTCCGACCTGGTAGTATGCGAGCGCGACGGCAAGCTGGTTGCTACCGACATCGCATGGGCACTGGTTACCGACCGTATGTATAAGAACAAGCTTAAGGACGGTGACCTTGAGAAGTTTAATGCTGAACAACTCGAGGCTATGAAGGCTCGTTGTGCTGAAAAGAGAGCAGCTCTTGAAGACCTCATGGACGTTGCAAAGACCATCGGCAAAAACTGATAACTCGAATATTACGGCTCCGCTTTTGTAGCGGATCCGTTTTTGTATATCACATTTACTAATTTATCAAACATCCACACTCTCGCAGGGCTTCAATAGCTTCAGCGGCGCACCGAATTTCTTTGCGGAAAACTCGATCCACTCGTTGGGACAGCCGTTGAAATCGTACAGATCATGATGTCCCGGAATAAACATTCCCGTACCGACCGTCACGGCAAGCTCTGCGGCTTCGTTTGAGTCAAGATTGCCGATTATGTTGTGCGAGGTGCGGAACCAGTCGCTTCCGTTGACGGGCAGAAGCATCACATCGGGCTTTATCTCGCACAGTGCTTCAAGTAAACCGGCGTACATACTCATGTCGCCGCCGAAGAATATTTTCTTTTCCTCGGCTTCGATCAGATAGGACAGCTCCATAAAGTCGCCGTCCTCGGCACGGTGCAGCTCAGTGTGGGCGCAGGGGATGGCGGTAACGGTAACTCCGCCGAGGCGGAAGGATTCGCCAAGTTCAGCCGGCGCAGGTGCCGACATAGGTACAGCCTCACCGCCGAGCTGTGTGATCTCCTTGGCACAGGGCGATGGCACCAGCGTAAAAGAACGGCGGCGCAAACGGTAAAACGGCAAAAGAGTCTGCGGGTCAAGGTGATCTGTATGGGGGTGAGATATAGCAATAATATCGGGCATCAGTTCAGCAAGAGTATACGGCGGCGCATATTTACGATGGGCGTCGCTATTTTTTTCATCAACCGCGTAGGATAAATACGGGTCGGTCACGATACGCATTCCCGCCGCTTCGATAAGATAGCACATCTGACCGATATATGTGATCTTCATTCTGTGATTTCTCCTGATTATTTGTTATTTCGCATCTCCATCGGAGTACCATACGGTACGCTTGACCTCAAACAACATTACCGCTAAATTAAAGCGTATGCTTTAATTTTGCAAGTCCCCCCTCCGAGGTCTCCTTGTACTGTTTTGAGATATCGTGACCAGTCTCCTTCATGACCTCGATCACCTTATCAAGGGATATCTTGCGGGAATCGTAAAGGAAGCCCGCAAGGCTGACTGCATTTATGGCACGCATCGCCGCAACAGCGTTGCGTTCGATACAGGGAATCTGCACAAGTCCGCAGATCGGGTCGCAGGTGAGCCCCAGATGATGCTCTATGGCTATCTCCGCCGCGTATTCGATCTTATCGAGTCCAAGGCCAAACAGCTCACCTAGCGCACCCGCAGCCATCGCACAGGCACTTCCAACCTCCGCCTGACAGCCGCATTCACTGCCCGAAATGGACGCGTTGGTCTTGATGAGATTACCCACTATACCGCCCGCCGCAAGAGCATGAACGATCTCGGTATCCGAATAGGCGCGCTTTTTCTGCTGATAGTACAGTACAGCCGGAACAACTCCCGAGGCTCCGCATGTGGGTGCAGTGACGATGCGCTCAGCGCAGGCATTCTGTTCGCTTACCGCGAAAGCAAAAGCACAGACCATGCGGTTTTCACGGGTCTCCGCTGACTCATCGATGTGCTCGGAATTGTAAAGCTGCTTTGCGCGCTTTCTTACATCAAGCCCACCCGGCAGTATACCTTCATCCGCGAGTCCGTTGTTGATGCTTCGCTTCATCTCCTGCCAGACATGTGCAAGATGCTCCATTATCTGTGCGCCCTCGATACGCTCCACATACTGCCACAGACGGATATTCTCGCGTCTGCAGTATTCAGCGATTTTTTCAAAGGAGGACACAGGATAGATGTCTGTCCCCTCACCGTGCTCAATGCCGTCGATCACGATCTTACCTCCACCCACGCTGAGCACGCGGCTTTGCGCCAGCTGTTGTCCGTCCCTGAGCGCAATAATATCCATTGTATTTGGATGTTCAAGCTCCATGGCGTTCTTGTTGAAGATAATCTCGCAGGGCTTCGGCGCCAGCGTCTTCCTTATTACCCTGTCGGTTCCGTGACCAACACCTGTTTTGGCAAGCGAGCCGTAAAGTATGACCTTGTATCCCGAGGCATCGGGATGAGCCGCCTTGAAAATTTCACATGCCCTCTCGGGGCCCATGGTATGCGAGCTTGACGGTCCCCGTCCGATACGGTAGATGCCCGTAAGCGATTTCATACCGGTCGGCTTTGCTGCAGGCTTCGGGGGCTCGCTCTGGTTTGAAAAGAAGTAGTCCCCCGACACACCGAATATCTTCGCCAGCTTGTATACATTCTCGGTAGACGGAAGCGAAAGCCCTGTCTCCCATTTTGACACCGCACGGTTGCTGACACCGAGCATTGTGCCGAGCTTTTGCTGTGTTATGCCGCTGTTTTTGCGCATCCGCGCAAATTTTTCGGCGAAAGTTTTGTCTATCATATCCTATACCTCCAAAGAGGGTTGTTTCATCTATCATTTTAATATAATTTTTCCCGAAAGTCAATAGAAATATCAAATATAATGCGCCGTACCATATACCTCGATATTGTAATACACAGCAGCGGTCTTCTGGACAGTATGCGTATGCGTCAGGCGGTGCATGATTCCCTTCTGAGCACTGTTTGATAATTCCATTAAGCGAAATCTACAATAGAAACTGCGCCTGTATACAAGAAAATTTTACATAATATTTTCTCAAACCTCTTGATTTATATGCGCACTTGGGGTATAATGATAAAGTTAAAATATAAATCTTCATAGGAGCGTATAAGAACATGGCACTTGTAAACACAAAAGAAATGTTTAAGAAAGCATATGCCGGCGGCTACGCTATCGGCGCTTTCAACATCAACAACATGGAGATCGTTCAGGCGATCACCGAGGCTGCGGGCGAGCTTCGTTCTCCCGTGATCCTTCAGGTTTCCGCAGGCGCAAGAAAGTATGCAAAGCAGGAGTACCTCATGGCTCTCGCTAAGGCTGCTATCGCTGACGCGGACATCGATCTCGCACTCCACCTTGACCACGGCGCAGATTTCGAGATCTGCAAGGCGTGCATCGACGGCGGCTTCACCTCCGTTATGATCGACGGCTCTCACCATTCATTCGAGGACAACATCGCTCTGACCAAGAAGGTCGTTGATTACGCTCACGAGCGCGGCGTAGTTGTCGAAGGTGAGCTGGGCGTTCTTGCAGGCGTTGAGGATGATGTTGTAGCTGAGCATTCCTCCTACACCAGACCCGAAGAGGTTGAGGAATTCGTATCTCGCACCGGAGTTGACTCTCTCGCTATCTCCATCGGTACCTCTCACGGCGCATACAAGTTCACTCCCGCACAGTGCACCAGAAACGAAAAGGGCATCCTCGTTCCCCCTCCGCTTCGTTTTGACATTCTCGAAGAGATCGCAAAGCGTATTCCCGAGTTCCCGATCGTTCTTCACGGTGCGTCCTCCGTTCCGCAGGAATATGTTCAGGAGATCAACTCCATCGGCGGCAAGCTGCCTGATGCAGTAGGTATTCCTGAAGAACAGCTCCGCAAGGCCGCTACGCTTGCAGTTTGTAAGATCAACATCGACTCCGATATCCGTCTTGCTATGACCGCAGGTATCAGACGTGTTATGACTGACGATCCTTCCGTATTTGACCCCAGAACTTACCTCTCCGTAGCTCGTACCGAGGTAAAGAAGATGGTCGCTCACAAGATCAAGGACGTTCTCGGCTCCGCAAACACTCTTTAATTCTTATCGAGACTTTATCATCGGTGCCAAAGCTATGCTTGGCACCGATGTTTTATCTGTTTTGAACATACGAAAGGTACAGCCATGAAATGGATCGAAAACTACCGCGTGAACTCCCACGACTGCGATGAAATGGGCAAGGTACGCCCTTCGCTGATACTGCGGTATATGCAGGAGACCGCGAATCTCCAGCTCCGCGCGCTGGGTCCCACCGCCGAACAGCTTGTAAGCGAAGATCGAGCATTTATACTCAGCCGTATCAACATGAGCATCTACGGCGATCTTCATGCATACGAGGATATCAGCGTCAGCTCCTGGGCGTGCGACAGCCGCGGAGTCAGCTTTAACCGCTGTTATCAGATACGCCGCGGTGACGACATCATCGCAGAAGCAACATCGGTATGGGGACTTATCGGCATAAGTGACCGAAAGATATACCGCGTGGAGGATGTCACGCTGGGATTTGAGACCGATACACAGCTGGAGCTTGACTCTCCACGCCGCGTACACATACCCCGCGAGCTTTCGCTGTCGCTTGTAGGTGAACGCACAGTCGTATACAGTGACATTGACGCAAACCGTCACATGAACAACACCAACTATCCCGATATGCTTTGCTGTTTCATTCCTGATATTGCAGCAAAGCGCGTGCTGAGCGTAGGCATCAGCTTCGCCGCTGAGGCAAAGCAAGGCGAAACGCTTAAAGTATATATGGCAGAGTCCGACGGCACATATTATTTCCGCACAATACGCACCGACGGCGCCACCAATATTGAAGCGATGATCATGGTAGAAGATTGAGTACACAGAGGGGCGTTAATTGTTCGGAATAGCAAAAATATTTTTCAAAAACATCTTGACAAACCCAAAATAGTATGCTATAATATTCAAGTATTCGGCCAGCGGCAATACTTGATGGAGAAGTCGCCTAGTTGGTCGAGGGCGCACGATTGGAAATCGTGTAGGCCTTAACGGGTCTCCAGAGTTCGAATCTCTGCTTCTCCGCCATTACCCAACGACTATTATCAGTCGTTGGGTGTTTTTATTTTTAGCAGTAGTGAAGGCATATGCCCGACTCTGTATCACCCATCTTCTCATGTTTGATAGGCGTTTTTCAACAAACTGTCTCTCCGCCCACCTTGGTGTGCGGAGAGTTTTTGTGTTGCGCTAAATTACAATCAAAATATGCCTGAAAATTTACAAATACTTATAGCAATTTTTCAAAAAATGTAGTATACTAATTATGTATATGCTTTTATATACGTTTTTCCGTTTTGTATACTGTAAAAAGCATAATTATTTTGAAAAAATACTCGTAAGAATACGGAGATGAACATATGAAACTTTTAGACAAGGTGTTCGGCACATATAGTGAAAGGCAGGTCAAAAAGCTCCTGCCGACAGTTGACATGATCGAATCACTCGCCGACAAATACAAGGCCATGAGCGACTCCGAGCTGCGCGGAATGACCGCAGTGCTCAAGGGACGTCTCGCGGCAGGCGAAACTCTTGACGATATCCTCGTTGACGCATTTGCCACCGTCCGCGAGGCGGCTGACCGTGTACTCGGCAAGCGCCCCTTCCGCGTACAGCTCCTGGGCGGTATCATTCTTCATCAGGGACGTATCGCCGAAATGAAGACCGGTGAGGGTAAGACCCTCGTTGCGACCCTCCCCGCTTACCTCAATGCGCTTGCAGGCGAAGGCGTGCACATCGTAACGGTAAATGAATACCTCGCAAAGACCGGCAGTGAGGAAATGAGCAAGGTCTACGGCTATCTCGGACTTTCCACGGGACTTATCATCCACGATCAGACCAAGGAAGCCAAGAAAAATGCATATAATGCTGATATTACCTACGGCACCAACAACGAATTCGGCTTTGACTATCTGCGCGATAACATGGTCAACTACAAGGAACAGCTCGTACAGCGCGGTCACGCCTTCGCCATCGTCGACGAGGTGGACTCTATCCTTATCGATGAAGCGAGAACTCCGCTTATCATTTCCGGTGCGGGTGCCAAATCCACCGACCTCTATGACCGTGCGGACAAGTTTGTACGCACGCTGAGAAAGTTCGTCACCAAGGAGCTTGACTCCAAGGAGCTTGACGACAACATCGATGCCGACTACATCGTCGACGAGAAGGCGAAAAACGTTACTCTTACGGGAAGCGGTATCAAAAAGGCAGAGGAGTATTTCGAGGTAGAAAACCTTTCCGATCCCGAAAACTCCACACTCTCCCATCACATTAACCAGGCGATCAAGGCTCACGGCTCGATGCATAAGGATGTCAACTACATCGTCAAGGACGGCGAGGTGCTGATCGTTGACGAATTTACAGGCCGTATTATGCCCGGCAGACGCTTCTCTGACGGTCTGCATCAGGCAATCGAGGCAAAGGAGCACGTGGATATCCAGAAGGAATCCAAGACGCTGGCTACCATCACATTCCAGAACTTCTTCCGTCTATACAAGAAGCTGTCGGGTATGACCGGTACCGCGCTCACCGAGGAAAACGAGTTCCGCGAGATCTATTCCCTTGACGTTGTTGAGGTTCCCACCAACAAGCCCATGATCAGACGCGACCACAGCGATGCGGTATATAAGACCGTCCGCGGCAAATACAATGCCATCGTTGAGCAGATCAAGGCATGCCACGAAAAGGGTCAGCCTGTGCTCGTCGGTACGGTATCCATCGAAAAATCCGAGGAGCTGTCAAAGAAGCTTAAATTAAACGGAATTCCCCATGTTGTGCTCAACGCGAAGTACCACGAAAAAGAGGCGGAGATCGTCGCACAAGCAGGTAAGCTCGGAGCTGTCACAATCTCCACCAACATGGCGGGACGCGGTACAGACATCATGCTCGGCGGTAACGCTGAATTTCTTGCCAAGAACGATATGCGTAAATTAGGCTACGACGAATCCGTTATTGTAGTCGCTGTCGGTATGTCAAACGAAGTTGACGAGATCGTACTTGAAGCGCGTGAGAAATACCACGAGTCACTTGAAAAATACAAGCTGGAAATTGCACCTGAGGCGGATAAAGTTCGCGAGGCGGGCGGTCTGTTCATAATCGGTACCGAGCGTCACGAAAGCCGCCGAATCGACAACCAGCTCCGCGGACGCTCGGGACGTCAGGGCGACCCCGGAGAATCCAAGTTCTTCTTATCTCTTGAGGATGACCTCATGCGTCTCTTCGGAAGCGAGCGCGTGATCGGCATGGTCGAAAGGATCGGTCTTGAAGAGAACCAACCCATTGATGCAAACATTCTCTCCAACGCCATCGAAGGCGCGCAAAAGCGTCTTGAGGACACCAACTTCCAGCGCCGTAAGACTGTCCTTGAGTACGACGACGTTATGAACCAGCAGCGCAACATCATCTACAGTCAGCGCCGCTCGGTGCTTGACGGTGTCGACCTACGCGAGACTGTTCGCGGCATGATAAACGAAACCATAGACACAGTCGTAAACGGCCACACCGTTTCCGACGACGATCATGCAGATTGGAACATCGACGCTATCCGCACCCACTTCTTCGGTCTGCTCTGCCGCGAGGATGACTTCAAGTATACCGAGGACGAGCTTAAGACTCTCGACCGTGAGGATATCAAGAAGGTGCTTCACGAGCGCGCCGATGCACTGTATGCCGAGAAGGAAGAAGTATTCGGCGAGCAGATGCGTGAGATCGAGCGCGTAGTGCTCCTGCGTGCGGTTGACCAGAACTGGATGAACCATATTGACGCAATGGACGATCTGCGCGGTTCCGTAGGTCTCCAGGCATATGCACAGCGCAGTCCCATCAACGAATACCGTTTCACCGGAGCAGATATGTTCGATGACATGGTAGCTCAGATTCGCGAGGATACCACCCGCATGTTGCTTGCCGTTGCTCCGAGAAAACAGCAGGAGATCAAGCGAGTTGAGGTGGCAAAAATAACAAGCGAGGGCTTCCAGGGTGGTACACAGACCCGTCCTGTACCAAAGGGTTCTGCGACGGCAACCGGCATAGTAAGCGCTACCGCACGTCAGAGCGTAAAGGTCGGACGCAACGATCCATGCCCTTGCGGAAGCGGTAAGAAGTACAAAAAATGCTGCGGAAGCGGTATAGATAACGCACAGTAAGAAAAATAATGCGGGGCTGTCTCGCGTTTGTAAGACAGCTCCGCAAAAAGGATTATAAAATGGGATTCGGATATCTTTTTATTGGCTGTTTTTTTCTCATATTCTTCCCTCTGAGTCGTATCGATCTGCTGCCAAACCTCGCGGTCATCGGCTGTCTTCTCATGTTCGCGGGGCTTAAACGGCTGATCTTCTATTGCGGCGACAACCGCGGATTCAAAAGGGCTCTTCCGTCACTGATCGCACTTCTTGCGGTATCTGTGATCTCTCTCGGCTTCGACATTGCAAAAATGTGCGGTGTGCTGCCGGACAAGCTGGATATCTATATTGATCCGACAGTCAATGCTGTGTATGCGCTTGTATCATGCCTGTTCATTTTCATGCTGTTCGGTGGCATTTACAAGCTCTCAAAACAGGTGGGACTCCCCGCGCTCGCCAAGCGTACGGCTTGGATGATGGCAGTAACGGCTGTATACTCCGTATCGGAGATCACCTCCTTTGTATGTTCCCTTACAATGCAGTTTGTGGAAACACCGTCAGATGGCTTTATTGCCCTGACCGGCTACTTAGGGCTCTTCAGCTTCCTTTTAGCGTATCTCACCACATTCCTGAATCTTGCGCTGATCTTCACCTGCTATATCCGCATCTGTCTTGAAGGCGACGAGGATATGCCATACCGTGAGGACATTTTTGATAAGATCATCGCATGGACAAAGCGAAACAAATAGTAAAGGAGTTACATATGATACGATCTTATTCTGTCAATAAGGCATCCGTACACGAGGAAAAGCCAGCAAAGCGTCTCGGACTCGGGTACTTCATAGCTGCCGTCATATTTCTCTCCAACCCCTGCATCAATATAATCGACATACTCCCCGACTTTTTCGGTTATCTGTTTTTACTGGCAGGGCTCTCAAAATGGGCAGATCTCTGTCCCAACACCGCCGATGCAGTAGAGAATATCAAAAAACTGCGTTGGTTCATGCTTTTAAAGCTGTCGGCAATGATTCTTGTCCCGATGGTCGATAATACATATGTGCTTGTTTTCACCTTCGGCTTTGCGGTAATTGAGCTGCTCTACGCCATCCCCGCCGCATCCAAGATTTTTGACGGTGTCGAATACTTCGGTACACGCTTTAACGGCAAATCGGTATTCGTAAACCTTAAAAGCCTGCGAATGCTGACAAATGTATTCTTCTTTGTTAAATCCACCTTCTGCATACTGCCCGAGCTTTGCTCACTGTCGAGCTTTGAGTATTCCGGATACATTACAAACGGCGTGCAGATAGATTTCGCCACATACAAGACACCTCTTGTTTTTCTGAACCTGTTTATCGCAGCGCTGATGGGTATTCTGTGGCTTGTGAATATGATTCCCTATATCATTCGCATCACAAAGGACACCCCCTTCCTTGAACGTGTCCTTAAGGATTACGATCTTGAAATCACTCAGAATGTGGGACTGGCATTCCGCCGCACCCTCCGTTCTTCTGTGACACTTATCATTGCAGGCATCGTATTCTTTCCCAATCTGTGGATCGACGGCGTGAATGTTATTCCGACCTTTGTCGGAGCCTTTTTCCTTATCGCCGCTATGGTAAAATTGTCAAAAATGTCACCGGTTCCAAAGTCCGCCATCATCTCACAGGTGGTTTTTGCGGTGGTCTCCGTGGCTTCCTATGCAGCGTCGCTGATATTCGAACTCCACTATGGCATCGCAATGATAAAGTATTCCTTCGAAGCCTATGATACCTACAACATCACCGTCGCACTGTCACTTATTGAATACGCGGCTATGGCAGCAAGCATATGCATGATCTACCGCGAACTGCGCCGACTCATAAAGATGCACCTCGCAGCCGATCCCGACATAACCGACAGACGGCTGACCGACATCTACGCCGCCCATCAGCATGAAGCAGATACCGGAGTGATCGCAGGCTTCGTGGGCTTTATAATCGCGCTTGTAATCAATGCCGCTTACGCAGTAATGCGCGCGGGGCTTGAGCCTCAGTATTATATTATTCCCCTGATCGCTATGGGAATCTGGTTTATCTACATGATCAATAATCTGAATCGTCTGTACGATCAGATTGAGTATAAGTATATTTAAGTAAACCTTTATTAAACCCAGTTATTACTAAGGAGATCATCGAGAATCTTGAAAATCCATCGGTTGAGTATCGCGGGCACCCTTTCCGGTCACGGAACGATAATCCGGCGTCTGAGTATTACCGTAAGATACGCGAGATGAAGCGTGTGGGACTTAGCGGCTACTTCATGCATGCGTCAGATCGGCAACCCATCCGCGCCATAGCAGGCCTCGGTGAATAAATCAACTCATAGTATAAAGGAGCTGTTGATGACAGCTCCTTTTCTTTGTCAATATTCAATATTTCGGTCAAGACCGTGAATGAAACCGTTGACATCCGCTGAGCAGACATCCCCTCCGATGACTTTTTTCTTGTAAACAAGAATGTTTACATAAACCTCTCCGTCGTAATCCGGGTAGTTTGTGATACGGTATGTGTAACGCATTACGTCCTTTTTAAGATATTTGGTCAGGTCAAAGCCCTGTTTTCTTTGCAGTTCGTTGTAGGTCTTGTAAACCTTATCAAATTCCGCGGGGATAGTGACCTCAACTTCTTCCACAGGCGTCTGATCCACCTCCCAGCCAAATTGTCGAAGGAATGCGATGCGGTCTTCCGCCGTTTTGATCTTATCAAAGCGGACATTCTCCACCACATCCAAAACACCGTCCGACATTGCAGGCTCGGCAGCCGGGATAAAGATAAGCAATGCCACAAGGGCTACAAGAGCAACTGTCGTTACTCCGAAAAATTTAAGTGTACTCGCCCTGAGAGAATATACAAACATAAAACGCTCCTCCTGTGTTTTATCAGCTACTTCATTATATTATGGAAAAGCGAGTTTTATAACCGAACATACGAAAAAACCACGGCTCAAGCCGTGGTTTTTGGGTGTCTGATATTACTTGGAATTCGGTACAAAGGAAGTGTAGATGTACTCGATAACGTCGCCGTCAGCAACCGCATTGTCGTATGCCTTGCCGGAAGAGGGCTCAACGCCGTTTACGGTGTAGTACCAGTAGTAAGTGGTGTTGGTCTCTGTATCGGTGTAATCCTTGTACTGGTCGATATCAACAACAGACTCGCCTGCTGCGTCGAGAACGAAATCAAACTCAGCGATAGTGCAGCCCTCGATGAATGCGTCGAGAACTGTGGGATTATTTGACTGAAGCTCAACGGGCATATCGAGAATAGTGGAGTTGGGATCATTGATGTCGGGAGTGATCTTTACAGTAACGGTGATAGGCTCTGCAATAGCACCGCAGGATGCGAGTGCAAGAACGAGCATAACTCCTGCCATTGCAAGTGCAAAAATGCGAGAAAGTTTCATTTTCATATACCTCCAAAATTTTAATGTCGGCATCTATTCACGCCGCATTATATCAGCAATACAATTGCTTATATGGGTATTATACTACTTTTCAACGGTTTTGTCAATAGAATCACCGTATATTTTCAAACCTACGCCTTAATTTAAAATTATTATCGCCAAGTTCAAATACGCGGCAAAAAACAGCCATGCAAGATACAAGATCATAGCCGCCGCTGCCGTTTTATAAATACGTCCGAAGAAGCAGATTATGAAAAAAGTCAGAATTATCATCATGATAATCGCCACAAATGCCGCGAAAAATGCTCGCGCCGCAAAAAACAACGGCGACCAGATAAAATTAAACACCATCATGATTACAAAAAACAAAAGCCCCTTCAGCTTTTCCGATTCCAACGAGCGGTCACACACGCAGGCAATCGCTCCCACCGCGCCGCCGATCAGAAGATAGATCACCGTCCATACTATCGGGAACAGGAACGCAGGCGGTGCCCATCTCGGACGCTCAAGTTCACCGTATAATGAGGTAGAACCCGCCGCAAGTGCGCTTAGCAAGCCGCACAGCAAAATAATTACCGCTCCGGCGATTATGCACCGAAGATCCATCCGTGCAAGCTCGGCTTTTATAACGCACGACAGCTTATGCTTGGCTTTTTTGAATATTGACATAATAAATCACCTCACACAAAATGTATGAGGTGATTTGCGGTTTCATTCATCCGCCGAATTATTCGTCAGTGTTATCCTCGGTATTTTCCTCGTCAGTAATCTCCTCATCGATGTTTGAATCATCTTCGAGGTAATCATCGGTCTCACTGTCAGCGGTATCATCCGGCTCCGGTTCGGGCTCGGGAATCACATAATGCTCAAAACAGAAGCTGTTATAATAGCGGCGATCCGTCTGCGTGAAGCCCGGATACTCGCCCTCGACATAAAGTCCCGTATAGAACGGTACATCACCGGTGGTCGGCATCACGGTATCCTCATGAGTCTTACGGTAGGTGTACTGCGTGTCGGTAACCTTGACCTGCATCGGGAACACACGCTCCACCGCGATCAAGCCCACATTCTTAATATACTCCGGCGGGCACTTGTCGCAGGCAACCGCTCCTGTCAGCGTATCGTACGCCACCATTACATGGCGGTCACAGTATTCGGTAGGCACCGTTGTACCGGTAAAGTAGCCCGTTTCCGCACGGTTACCACGCGGGTCGGCGTAGCACGCCGCGGTCATAAGCTTGCCGGAATCCTTACAGTAATTTGCACTCACTATGCCGTTCGCCATTTCAAAGGTTTTAAGCGGCGTTCCGCTGTTAATATATTTCTGATGGAGTCGTATCATAATGTTATCCCATGCTACCGTACACGGGCTCCACGCAAGTGTACCCAGCGACTGGGGGATATCGTAACCAAACCAAATACCGCAGACATAATAGGGGGTATACCCGATAAACCAGCGGTCAACGTCATTTGACGTAGTACCGGTTTTTCCTGCGCAGTTGACCGTATTGTCGAGTGTAATAGCAGTCGCAGTACCTCGGGTAACTACATTCTGGAGCATCTTGGTCATGATGGATGCCGTCTGCTCGCTTATGACAACATAGCTTTCCGGCTCATTTTCGAGGAGCACTTCCCCCTCGGAATCAAGCACACGCAGCCAGGTACGCGGCTTGTTATATACACCGCCGTTTGCGAAGATCTGATACGCGGCAGTGATCTCAAGGTTGGTGACACCGTAGTTCATACCGCCCAGTGCCAATGCCGAAAGGTCCTTATCGGTGATGCCCACTCCGGAAAGCTGTGCATACTCGATGAAGCTATTCATCTGAAGCTTATTCTTAACAAAATCGAAGGACACATCAGTCGTGAGATCCTGCAGTATACGGACAGCAACCGTATTTACCGAGCGTGTTACCGCATCATTTACAGTGGTAAGTCCGCCGTAGACCTCGGGAAGATTCTTCGGCCATGCGGAAGGATTCAGCTTTTCCTCATCATCCTCTGCATAATTGAACATGACGGGCACATCATCATACACGCTTCCGTAGGTTATAATTCCGTATTCAAGTGCGGGTCCGTAGATCGACAGCGGCTTGATGGATGAGCCGGGAGAACGTGTAGTCTGCGTTGCCTTATTTAAAAGCAGATTCGCATCCTTGTCACCTCTGCCGCCCACAATTCCGAGCACATCACCCGTTGCGGGATCGATAACCACGCCCGACGACTGAGGCTGTACTGCGTTGTTTGTTCTGGGGAAGCTAGATTCGTTGGCATAGACCTCTTCAAGCGTTTTCTGCACCTCGGGATCCTGCAAAGTAATTATCTGGAGTCCGCCCGTGTAGATGAGGTTATATGCCATTTCAAGGTTATAGCCCTTCTCCTCGCACAGAGCATTCGCCACCTCGACCATGACCTGGTCGGTAAACCAGGAGTTTGAGGTAATAGATGCATCCTTAGCTCGGCCTTGATAGTCAAGCACCAGCTCGGCTTCTTTACCTGTGTTATATTCAACCTCGGTAATATAACCGAGCTCCATCATACGGAAAAGAATCAGATTCCGGCGCCCTATGTGCTCCTCTGGATTCTGAACGGGGTCAAAGCGCGTGGGCGAGTTGGTGATGGATGCCACCGATGCACATTCCACAAGTGAAAGCTGGCTGACATCCTTATTAAAATAGGTATATGCCGCCGCCTGCACACCGTAACAGTTCTGTGAGAGATAGATGTTATTTAGATAAAGCTCAAGGATCTCGGTCTTATCCAGCTTTTTTTCGAGGTTGATGGCACGCAGGATCTCCTGAATCTTACGCTGGGGGGTATAATCCTTATCCTCGGTCAGATTCTTGATGGTCTGCTGAGTGATGGTGGAGCCGCCGCCCTGATCTTCCTCAAAAGGAATAAAATAGTTGAGTACGGCACCCGCAGTTCTTATCCAGTCGATGCCGTTGTGACTCCAGAAGCGGTGATCCTCGATTGCCACAAACGCATTGACGAGATCTTCGGGAATCTGCGTATAGGACACCCACACACTGTTTTCCGAGCCGAAAAGCTGCTCATCCTTGATCTCAACCATGGTACCGATACGGTTCTCGCGGTCAGTATAGTCCATATAGAAGATCTTTGTTGTCTGACTGGAATTCATGCGGAAGATGGCAGGGTCAATTTCGGGATCGATATAGTTCTTCACATAAACCGCAAACGCGGTACCAACGATAATACCCGTTATAAAGCAGATGAGCAGTACCGTCAGAAGTACGTTAAGAATGTATGAGAATATCTTGCCGATAACCTTGCCCACAAGCTTTCCCGAGCCCGCAACCTCATGCGACCAGTTCACCTTGTTCTTCGGCGTCTGTTTTTTACTGTTATTATTCAATTTCCGATTCCTTTCCGAAATACAGTGATATATTTCTTTAGACGAAAATCAGAGTGATTTTGTTCTCTATATTATACTACATAATGTGGTTTATTTTTTGTACAATGCGTAAATTTTCAAGCCTTTGTCACATCTGTGCTCTCTTTATCGGGAAGTGCTTCCTCAAGCATCTGCTTTTCACAGGTATGAGCATAGATGTACGCAAAAATTATGATAAGCAAACCCACAAGCACTCCGCCAAGATCGGGACGCATGGAGAGATGGATTAATGTCGGATCGGGCACAAAGGTTTTGACAAGCAGATAATTGTAAAAATCTCGCGCGATACCGATGAAGGAATAGCCTATCGCAACCGTAAGCCCCACATACATCATATATCTTCCGTTTTTCATGTGATAAAGCTCACCCATCGCAAGATTTTTCGCAAGCTTTGATAAAAACAGCGATATGGGTGCAAGAATGCACAGCGTGGCGGCGGCAAGCAGAAGCTCGGCATACACTACGGTCTTGATGTCAGAAAGAGTGACATTATCCCGTGAGGCATCGATACGGATACCGTTGCCGATGGTTATTGAATAGCCGCCTTCGGTCTCACTCATATACGGAGGAAGCATCATTTCATCCACCGATACATTGACAAGCAGCATAATGAGCGCAATTATACCCGCCAGCAATACTGCAAGAATGCAGGCATAATATAGCCCTTTAAGAATCGGCGAGACGACCTTTGAGATGCCGACCACACCGCGATATGTGAAATGACTCATCGAAGCCTTATCCTTCTTCTTGAACATCAGAAATCCCTCCTATTTCACAACGACATTATCATCCCCGAGAACCAGTCGCAGTTCGTTAATAACAAACGGTGATGCGGCAAGACGTATACCCGATAGCCGCTTATACTCGGATGTAGATTTGTCGTAGAAAATGACCTCCGACATACCGTCGCAGAAAATGTATACAAGATTTTCCGCCTTTTTAAACAAGCGGTCACGCTCATCTGTGTGCTCGACACGAAGGTATACCTTGCTGGGCTGTACAGATATCGCTCCCTGTGTTGGTGTGCGTCCGACACCGTTCTGAGCCGGCTTATATGCGGGAACTGCCGCCGGCGGTACTACTGCGGTAGGCGGCGGAGCGGAAACACCGCGCACATGATACACCGTGCCACCTCCCGCCTTCGTAGCAGTCTGTGTTACGGTATGAGCAATCGATTCCGCCGCAGATGCAGTCTGTGAGCTGTTTGCCGGCTCTCGCATCGGCTGTGAGCGCTCATACCCGCCCCTCTGCGAAAACCGCGGCGCTTCGGGCATTGCCGAGCGCTCCGAAAAGTGCTCGTTATCGTCAAGCGGCAGTATGACCTGTGCCAGCACCTTGGGATCCTCGTCATCGCGTATGGAAAGCTGTCCTACAACACAGATCGCCGCTTCGTTTGTAATCATATGCGACACAGTTTCAAAGGTTTTCGGAAATATCAGCACCTCAAGCTCACCAAAGCGATCCTCAAGGCTTATAAACGCCATCTGCGCGCCGTTTTTGGTCATCTTCGTCTGACGGCGGGTGATGATGCCGCAGAGTGTCACCGTCTGCTTATCAGCAAAGTTCTCCTCGGATTCGACCTCCTCGGAAAACGCCGAAAGTATGGAGTTTATAGCAGTAGGTGAGATCTTCTCCACATGACGCGAGTAGTCCTCAATCATATGGCCTGAGAAATAGATTCCGGAGCACTCCTTTTCAAGCCTCAGTTTTTCGCGGAGCGTCAGCTCTGCGACCTCTGGATAGTCAAAGCTCTCGGATTTTGCGGGAACATCCTCAAGGCCCATAGAAAACAGATCAAGTTGTCCCGCCACATTGGACCGGGAGCGCTCCTGATAGTGATCAATGATCCGCTCATAAGACAAAAGAAGCTTACTGCGGAAAACACCGAGACCATCGAAGGCGCCGCTTTTTATCAGCGCTTCGATCTGACGCTTGTTCATGTCCTGCCCATACATCCGCTCAACAAAATCTTCAAAAGATGTAAACGAACGACCACTACGCTCAGCAACGATGCGGTCAATAAAGCCCACTCCGAGATTTTTCAGCGCCAACAGTCCAAAGCGAATATACCGCTCCTCCCCGTTCACAATAGCACGGAAGTCTGCGGTGGACTCATTGATATCGGGAGGCAGGATACGAATACCGTACCTGGTACATTCCGCCACATATTCCGCGGTTTTCTGTGCATTGCCCATAACCGAGGTCATCAGTGCCGCCAGATATTCGCAGGGGTAATGACTCTTTAAGTACGCGGTGCGATAGGAAATGATGGCATAAGCAGCCGCGTGACTCTTATTGAAGGCATAGGAAGCAAATCCCGACATCTCGTCAAAGAGCTCGTTTGCGATCTCAGCGGAAATACCGTTTTTGCCCGCGCCTTCAACGAATACTGTGCGCTCCTTTTCCATATCTTCGGCTTTTTTCTTCGCCATCATACGCCGAACCAGATCGGCGCGTCCCAAGGAATATCCTGCCACACTGCGGCATACCTGCATTACCTGCTCCTGATAGACCATGCACCCGTAGGTCACGTCAAGTATGGGAGCAAGAAGCGGTGTTTTATAAGTGATCTTATCGCGATTCTTGCGATTTTCAATATACTTTGGGATAGAATCCATAGGTCCGGGACGGTAGAGCGAGATCGCGGCGATTATATCCTCAATGCAGTCGGGGCGAAGCTGTGTCAGCATCTGCCGCATACCGCCCGATTCAAGCTGAAAAATACCGTCCGTGCTGCCGGAGGAAATTATATCGTACGCTTTTTTGTCATCAAGCGGCAACGCTTCTACATCGAAATCCGGCTCGCGCTCACGTATCTGCTTTTGGGTATCGGAAATTATGGTAAGATAGCGAAGTGCGAGAAAATCGAACTTCAATAGTCCGAGTTTCGCCACGGTATCCATATCGAACTGCGTCACGGGCACATTGCCATTAACGGCAAGTGGTACATATTCATGCACGGGCAGGTCAGTGATGACCACACCCGCCGCATGGGTTGAGGAATGGCGCGGCATACCTTCAAGCGCCCGTGCGGTATCGATGAGCCGCCTCACCTGCGGCGAATCCTCATACATCTCGCGAAGCTCTTTGCTCGATTTGAGCGCCGAATCAAGGGTCATATCCAGCGCGCGGGGGATCACCTTCGCCACAGCATCGGTGTCGGCGTATGACATTCCAAGTGCACGTCCTACATCGCGCACCGCCGCACGCGCCGCCATGGTACCGAAGGTGGCGATCTGCGCCACATGATCGCCTCCATAACGGCGGCGGACGTATTCGATGACCTCATCCCGTCGGTTGTAGCAGAAGTCGGTATCAAAGTCGGGCATACTGCCACGCTCGGGATTCAGAAAACGCTCAAACAGCAATTCAAAATGCAGGGGGTCAAGGTCAGTAATACCAAGAAGGAACGCCACAAGGCTTCCCGCGCCCGCACCGCGTCCGGGGCCGACGGGAATGCCGTTTTTCTTAGCATATCCCACAAAATCCTGCACTATAAGAAAATAATCGGAATATCCCATGCGGGTTATAACATCAAGCTCATACTCGATCCGCTGATGGTATTCATCCTCGGAATGCTTGTCCGTATATGTGATACGCCCCGCCGCCAGCCTGTTTGCAAGGCCGATTTCGGTAAGTCGGCGCAGATACACCTCCGATGAGAGTCCGTCCGGTGGTGTGAATGCAGGCAGGTAGATTTTTGAAAAGTCAAAATCGAAGTTACACTTCTCGGCGACCTTAACGGTATTTTCAATTGGACTGCCAAGCGGCTCGTTATCAAGATATCCGAACAGCTCACGCATTTCCTCGGTAGTTTTATAGTAAAACTCATCTGTCTCAAAGCCGATAGGACGACCGTCGGTTATCACACTGTTTGTCTGGATACACATAAGTATCGCCTGACTGTCCGCATCCTCACGGCGCAGATAATGAGCATCGTTTGTTGCCACAAGCGGTATGGAAAGCTCACGCGACAGCTTGACGATGCCGCGATTTACCGCTTTCTGCTCCTCCATACCGTGATCCTGCAGTTCCAGGTAATAATCCTCGCCAAACATCGACTTCATTTGTAATGCGTGCTCCCGCGCCCCCTCGTAGTCTCCGTCCATAAGCGCGCGGGGGATATATCCCGCAAGGCAGGCGGAAAGCGCAACAAGCCCCTCGTGATGAGCCTTCAAAAGCTCCATGTCGATACGCGGCTTCGAGTAAAAGCCTTCGCAGAATGCCTGCGTGACCATGTAAATGAGGTTTTTATAGCCCGTTTGATTTTTGCAAAGCAGCACCAGGTGATAGCTTCCGCCATCCTCGTTGTGGTCGCGATCGAAACGTGTACGGCGCGCGAGATATACCTCGCACCCGATTATCGGCTTGACCCCTTCACGTTTGCAGGCGTTATAAAACGCCACCGCACCGTACATGACGCCGTGGTCGGTGATAGCCGCCGCCGTATGCCCGCATTCCTTTGCGCGCTTCGGTATATCGGCGGTGCGACAAGCACCGTCGGGCAGGCTGTATTCACTGTGCAGATGGAGGTGAACAAAATCCGACATTTGTAGCTTCCTTTTATATTTTTTTGAAGTCAATCCGTCAGGATGGCTTCCACGCCATGATCTTTTTCAGTCTGTGATTGACACCCGACTTGGTGATCGGCGGCTCATGGAGCGCCGCAAGCTGTGCCAGCGTCGCATCTGCGTGATCAAGACGCAGATATGCGGTAATTTTTAATTCATCGGGCATACGCTCAAGCTCGCCTTTAGCCTTCAGCGCATTTATCGCCGCAAGCTGATCACCCGCTGCCGCCACTGTCTTACCGATATTGGCAAGCTCGCTGTTGGCAAGTCGGTTGGCATCGCTTCTGAGCTCGCGCTCAATTTTTTTATTCATTATGGTAAATGCAGCGTTGGTCGCACCGATGAACGCGAGAAAATTCTCGATGCTTTCGCTGTCCTTATAGTAAAGGACGTGCTCGGTCTTGCGTGAGGTACGCTTCGGCTCGATTCCGCACTCACACAGCAGCTCGGCGATACTCTCAGCCGACGCTTTGTTCGTGAAATCTAACTCTAGATGATATCCCTTGTCGGGATCGGTCAGAGTCCCCGCCGTTAAAAATGCTCCGCGCACAAATGCCGCCATACAATTAGAGCATTTGAACATTTCACGCTTGACAAACGCCTCCGAGTCCTCTGGCGCATACTTGAAGCCGCGAAACAGCCGCTCCAATTCACGTCTCTGCGGCACGGTTATCTTACAGCTCCGCCGCTCATCAGCGTCCCCGCTCTTTTTTTCGGTTATATACAGATTTCCCTCAATAGAATACAAATCGCGCAGCCTTTTAATGCAAAGCTCTGCCAATTCCTCACAGACGGTAACGAGCTTCAACCGTTCGCGCGAAAAGATTCCCGCAGAATAAATTATACCGTACAGCTCAGCCTTGCGGCAGCATTCGTGCTTTAAGCCCTCGGATGCCGACACAAGACCTGCCTTGGTCTCCTGTGCAAATGACATAATAATGACCATAGCTTTCGCGAAGCGAAAGCTTCCTTACTCGGGAATTTGTGGGTGGTTTTGCGAAGCAAAATCGGCGACGAAGTCGGCGAAGCCACAAAAACCAATGCATGAAAATTTATTTTCATGCTTCACCCGACAGCTTATTTTGTAATATCGCGGTGTATAGTCACAGTGTTGTAGCCGCTCGCCCTGATATGCGCGGAAAGCGCCTCGGTGATTGCCACAGAACGGTGCTTGCCGCCCGTACAGCCTACACCGATGATAAGCTGTGCCCTTCCTTCCCGCGAATATAATGGGAGCAGATAATCGACCATATCGTAAAGCTTATTTACAAAGGTCGCCGTTTCCTCGTGTGAGAACACAAAGTCCCGCACACAAGCTTCAAGTCCGGTGTGTTCCTTTAATTCATCGTAATAGTAAGGATTCGGGAAACAGCGCACATCAAATAAAAGATCAGCTTCCATCGCCGACCCGTGCTTGAACCCGAAGGACATACACGTAACAAACAGACCGCTCGTTGCTCCCGTATTTACGATGCCGTACATTTTATCCTTAAGCTGTGCGGGCGTGAGCTTTGTGGTATCGATTGTATAGTCTGCGCGTGCCGCCGCTACGGAAAGCAGCTGGCGCTCGGTTTTAAGAGCCTCGGTCATGCTCATATTCTTCGCCGTCACAAACGGATGCGTGCGGCGCGTAAACTTATATCGGCTTATGATTACCTCGTCGGCGCAATCAAGGAATACCGTGCGGCAATTAAATCCCTGCCCTCTCAGCGCATCAAGCTCCGAAAACAGCGTTTCAAACTCCACCTCGCCGCGTATATCCACGATAAACGCCACATTTTCAAGCTTTCCCGACGAGGCACGGTAAAGCTCCGCAAACTTTAGAATAAGCTGTGCGGGCATATTATCGATACAGTACCAGCCAAGGTCCTCAAGAGTATTCGCCGCCTGGGATTTACCCGCACCCGACATACCGGTTATAATTAAAAATTCCATTGTTTTTTCCTCAAAACGGCTTTTAACCGTCAATATATCTGACTTCGCATTCGATATCATATCCGAACTTTGCTTTTATCTCGGCTTTGATGATATCGATAAGCTCAAGCACGTCCCGTGCGGTAGCCCCTCCGCGGTTTATGATAAAGCCCGCGTGCTTTTCGGACACCTGAGCGCCACCGACAGTCCTGCCCTTAAGTCCCGCTTCGTCAATTGCCTGCGCAGTAATAAAACCGTTTCCGCGCTTGAATGCACTGCCCGCGCTGGGGTATTCAAGCGGCTGCTTTTCGCGCCGTCTTGACATAAGGTCATTCATCTTCGCCGTAATTTCAGCTTGATCCCCCACAGCAAGCTCAAGGGTCGCTGAAAGGATGACCTTAGTACCGCCCATATATACACTATGTCGGTATGCAAATTCATGGGATGGCGCATCCAGCACTCCCGTCTCTCCGGTTGCGAGATCGTAGTATCTGCTTGACGTCACAACCTGTGACATATCCCCGCCATAGGCACCGGCATTCATATATATACCGCCGCCGACCGTTCCCGGGATACCATAGGCAAACTCCAGTCCGGTAAGCGACCTTTTGGAGGCTTCCATGGCAAGCCGTGTCAAAGGCACGCCTGCGCCTGCGACAATATTACAGCCGCAGACTTCTACAAAACGAAGTCCCGTAAGGATCACCGCCGCACCGTCAAAGCCGTCATCAGAAACAAGCAGATTTGAACCGTTTCCGATCACAAGAATGCGCACGCCCGACCCGCGGAGGATATCAAACACAGTCGCTGCTTCATCCACATTTTTCGGAAACACCGCAAGCCGTGCCGCACCGCCGATACGAAAGGTCGTATGCGGTGCAAGGGGCGTGTTTTCGCTGTATTCGATTTTTTGTTCCGACAGCAGCGCCGCCGCTCGAGTATAATCCATATGCTCTCCTTGTAGATAGGGGTACCTTGATAGTTGGACAGCCGTCCACCTATGCTTATGATTCGATAAATGCCCTCAGCGATACATAGCTGTCCACTGTGGCTGTCGGGATGATATCGGTGGTATTTTCACTTCCCTTGGGGTTGTACCAGACCGTATCTATCCCCGCCGCGATACCGCCTGCGATGTCGCTTGACAGCGAATCGCCGATGATAACCGAGGTAGAACGCTTTTCCTCGCCGATACGCGCAAACACATAGTCAAAATATTCGGGCATAGGCTTCTGCGCCCCCGCATCCTCAGACACGAAGATATCACGGAAGTATTCGCGGATGGGAGAAGCGTAAAATCGCTTTTTCTGGGTATATGATACCCCGTTTGTCACTATATACAGTTCATACTTACGGGAAAGCTCACGACACAAATCCAGCGCACCGTCAAAAAGCTCCGAGCAATCCGCAAGCGCGTCGAGAAATGCCAGATTGAGCGTCTCACCGCAAATATCCGGCACAGGCGTAATCGTTTCGATAAAACATCCGAAGCGCTGGCGCTGGAGATACTCCTTTGTGATCTCCCCACGTCCGAATTCTTCCCATAGCTGTGCGTTGATCCTTTTATACCTTGAGAATCCCGCCTCATCATATTCTATGCCGTGGGAGTCCATTACTATGCTGAACGCAGCCCTTTCCGCCGCATCAAAATCGAACAGCGTCATATCCGCGTCAAACAGCAGTGTTTTGTATCGACTCATTTTGCGATAAACTTGTGGAATACCTTTTTGCCCTTCCTTACGATAACGCCGTCTATAAGCTTTGCCGCTTCAACGACCGCATCAAAGCGCTCGACCTTAACGTCATCTACGGAAATACCGCCCTGCTGGATAAGACGCTTAGCCTCGCCCTTAGAGGGGGCGAGCTTACCTGCTACCAAGAGATCAACTACAGAGGTATCTACGCCGTCAACCTGAGTGGTAGGCATATTTTCACTGGAGCCGCCGCCGGAGAATACGGCACGAGCCGCTTCCAGAGCCTTGTCGGCCTCTTCCTTGCCGTGCACCATATTGGTAAGCTCGTATGCAAGGATCTCCTTAGCCTTATTAAGCTGTGCACCCTCCCAGTTGTTCATCTCTCGGATCTGCTCCATAGGCAGGAAGGTCAACATACGGATGCACTTAAGCACGTCTGCGTCTCCAACATTTCTCCAATACTGGAAGAAATCGAAGGGAGAGGTCTTGTTGGGATCCAGCCATACAGCGTTGCCTGCGGTCTTGCCCATCTTCTTGCCGTTCGAGTCGGTGAGCAGGGTTATGGTCATAGCGTAAGCGTCCTTACCCAGCTTCTTTCTGATAAGCTCGGTACCGCCCAGCATATTTGACCACTGATCATCGCCGCCGAACTCCATATTACAGCCGTATTTCTGGAACATATAGTAGAAGTCGTAGGACTGCATGATCATATAGTTGAATTCAAGGAATGACAGACCCTTTTCCATTCTCTGCTTGTAGCACTCGGCTCTGAGCATATTGTTTACAGAGAAGCACGCGCCGACCTCGCGGAGAAGGTCAACGTAGTTAAGATTAAGTAGCCAATCTGCGTTGTTGACCATCATTGCCTTGCCCTCGCCGAACTCGATGAATCTCTCCATCTGGCGCTTGAAGCATTCTGCGTTGTGATCGATGTCTTCCTTGGTAAGCATCTTTCTCATATCGGTTCTGCCCGAGGGGTCGCCGATCATTGTGGTACCACCGCCGATAAGCGCGATGGGCTTATTTCCTGCCATCTGGAGACGCTTCATGAGGGTGAGCGCCATAAAATGACCTGCGGTAAGGGAATCGGCAGTACAGTCAAAGCCGATGTAGAAGGTAGCCTTACCGTTGTTTATCATTTCACGGATATGTTCCTCGTCGGTAACCTGCGCGATGAGACCGCGCACAATAAGTTCTTCGTATAACTGCATTTTTATATCTTCTTAAAATTATGTTTATTTTTCATTTATCATCTCACGGGCTGTTTCAACAAGCTTGTCGGTTATGTTGATGCCGCCCATGATTCGTGCAACTTCATTTACTCTGCCTTCAAGGCTGAGCGGGGTTACGGAGGTTGAAACCC
>JAZNAL010000005.1:0-11304 GCA_045586505.1 Candidatus Flemingiibacterium sp.
CAAGAAAGACAGCGCATACGCGGAACTGCTGGCGTTGGTTGTGCGGCATCAGGAAGACCTGCTATCTCGGCTGAATGATGGAGAAAAGGAAATCTTCGAAAAATTCGCAGACTGTACGACAGAGATGCACAATCTGACCGAACGTGAAGCTTTCATCAAAGGCTTCACGCTCGGCGCGAGGATCATCATCGAAGTGATGGCAACAGGCAGCCACGAATGATCGTATCCTTGCATGTGGACGGAGTCATGAAACGTGACTCCGTCCCTTTTGATAAAGGATAGCGTGAAACACGACTCCTTTACCGTTTTATAACCGTCATCCACCACTCAAAATCTGCACCGCAGTAAACAAAGAAAAAATACCTGAAACAAATTGTTTCAAACCTCTTGACAAATCTTTCCGCGTGTGTTAAAATATTATTGAAACAGATCGTTTCTCTTTTTGGAGGCATTATGAAAAACATCCGCAGCGAAGTTAAATCCGCTATCGTCGAGTACATCAACGAATATTACAGCGCCTACAATGCTATCCCGTCTGTCCGTGATATTGCAGCAGGCACCGGTATTTCCGTTTCTACTGTGCACCGCTGTCTCAAAGACATGAAAGAAAACGGTGAGATCGAATATCACGGCAGACGTTCTGTCAGCACCCTCCGTATGGAAATGGAAGGATACCACCCTGCTATGGCAGTGCTCGGTTATGTTGCCTGCGGTGAAGGTCAGGAAGAAACCGAGGAAGTGATTGAATACATCCGTATGCCGGAATCGCTTATAGGCAAAGGAGAATTCTTTGCTCTCATCGCAAAAGGAGAATCCATGGTGGATGCCGGAATCCATCCCGGTGATTATGTTATTATTCGTAAACAGAACTACGCGGAAGTGGGCGACATTGTCGTTGCGCTGGATCAGGGCGTAAATAACCTGAAGGCACTCGGATACAGCAAGAAGCGTAACAGATATTTTCTCCGTTCCTGCAATGAGGACAGAGAACGGTACAGAGACATCTATCCGGAAGACCTGCGTATACAAGGCGTTGCAGTATGCGTATCCCACACGATTAGAAAAGTAGATATTTGATTAAGAAGGAGATAGTATTGAAAGATAACTATAAAATTCCCGTCGGTAACTGTCCGAAGTGTAATGCTCATATTGTATATTCGGATGATGGAACCGATAAAAACAATATCGAGGTCGTATGCGTTGACAGTAATTACAAAGGCAAAACAATCATGTGCCGCAGATGTAAATCAATGCTTATAGTGCGTGAAAAGCGGACGATCATCGGTTCATGGTTTGCAATCTTTGCAAAAGCCAAAGCATAATATTTTCATTCACAAGTGTGCATTCTCCCATCGGTGAATATGGGAAATCAAATCTACGGAAGGATAGTACTATGATATATTTACAGTGTTTTCAAATGCCTACGAGAGAGGATGAAGAAGACTATTTTGCGAATCCCGGCAATTTCAAAGCTAAAAGAACTTGCTACACAACAAAATATCCTTTCGATTTGTTTCGTTACCGAGAATTGCCCGAGTTTTATTTTTCTGACATAACGATATTTTGCGGCAATAACGGATGCGGAAAAAGCAGTATATTAAATGTTATCGCAGAAAAGCTGGCACTTGAACGAAACGCTCCATTTAATCGATCAGACTTTTTTGAAGACTATGTTGACCTGTGTGATTACCAGCTTGAAAGGGCTATTCCAAAGGAAAGCAAAATTATTACAAGCGACGGCGTTTTTGAAAAGGTGCTTGATATTCGCCGTATCAATGACGGGATAGATAGCAAAAGAGTTGACTTAATTGACGAATATATTGCAGAAAACAGCCCAAACGCAAAACCTAATCTTTTGCAAGGATTGGACGATTACGATAGGTGGAAACGAGTCAGTGATATGCGAAATAAAAATCGAAGTCAATCTCGTTTTTTAAAAGAAAACTTAATGCGTAATATTCAAGAGCGTTCTAATGGCGAGAGTGCGTTGTCATATTTTGTTGATTCGATTCAGGAGAATGCTTTGTATCTTTTGGATGAACCTGAAAATAGTCTATCCCCTCAAAATCAATTGCAGCTAAAATATTTTATTGAAGATTCGGTAAGAAATTTTGGATGTCAGTTTATTATTTCCACACACTCACCGTTTTTACTTTCTTTACGTTGGTCACGCATATACAATATTGACGAGACACCGCCCGCGGAAAGAAAATGGACCGAACTTGACTGTGTAAAAGTATATCATGACTTTTTCATCGAACAAAGTGATAAATTTAATTGAAAGTGAGCCATCCTCCCATCGGTGAATATGGGTTATATACGGGTGAGTATCAGAATGAAGCGCGGAGCAATGCTCTGCCTCGTTTTGATGCTCACTTTTTCTTTCTCAAAAATCAATTTATAAAAAAGGAGAAACAACATGAAAAAATGCACGTACAAAAACTACGAAGATCTTCCGCTGATGCTGGATGCCAATGTACTTGGAAATGTGCTTGGCATCTCCCGGTCATCCGCGTACGAGCTCATGAAAAAAGAAGGCTTCCCGGCGCTGTGGATCGAAGGACGCGTTATTGTGCCACGGGATAAGTTTATCGAGTGGGTTGAACAGAACACAGGAAAGTGAGGACTCTAAATGGAAAATGATTTTGACATTCCCGAAAACACAATAAAATTCTTCGATCGATTCTTTGCATACGACCTGCTCAACCGTTATCCGAATCACAAGCTTGCGACCGAGGCTGATTACTCTCTCCGCCTCTTATGGGAAGCGCAGAGAGTCTATATCAGGGATTGGCAATTCAGTCGTGAGCGCGTTCGCAAAATTTTATATGATGAACTGACGATCGAAATACTACTTAACGCAATCTGCGGATACAGAATCTACTGCACAGCGCCGTGGGACTTGTCCATCATTATTCTTGCAATGCTTACAATCTGCAAATACGATCAGGATCTTCTTGAACCGACAAAGATGAATGAGATCCGCCAGCAGAGTATGATCTGCTTTGCAGGAACCGGCTTTCTTGACTTTGCAAACGCGAAAAACAAAGCGGATTTCTTTTCGTATGCGAAAGGTAAATTCTTTCCTCTGCCGCAGCGCATCTTCAGTCTCGGTTTATCATCGGGCGAAATTCTTGTGTATGCCTATCTTCTATTTCGCGAGGACAGGAAAACGTTCAAGTGTCATCCGAGCTACACGACTATCGGTAAAGCAGTCGGCATGAGCAAGAACACCGTGAAAAAATATGTGGACGGGCTTGAAGAAAAGCGGCTGATCGAAACGCGGTATACGACCGTGCAGACGAAAGACGGCCGTGTTCATAACGGAACGCTCGAGTATACGATCCTGCCGCTGAACATCGCGGAAGAATACTACGACGCGAAGCAAATGAAGCGGCTTGTTCAAGAGCAGGCGAAGGCAAACTTCTTCAAAAAGCTCGCCATCTTCGATAAGAAACGAGAGAGTACAAAAGGTTAAAAACTGCGCCGCATAATCAAAGAAAAGCGGTTTGGAGAGATAGCTTGGCACGGCGTTGGTCTGATTATTACAAGCAGGTTAAATAGAGGGGGGCTCACACTCGCCTTTCCAGACATCGGACGGCAACAGCCGACCGAGAAAGACGAGAAAAACGAAGCTTTTGAGCGATTTCGAGAGATATTACGGATAGCTACAAGATAGCTCCATGTATAGCCACTTTCAGGAATCACACTTCCATTTGTGTGACAGATTCGCAGTTTAGGCGGTGCTTACGCCACCTTTGGAAGTGTGATTTTCTCAAAAAAGATCGATTATATAGGAAAAAATATTTATAACGAAAGGAAAACAAAAATTATGAAAGACACAAATCAAGTTGCAGAAATCAATGAACCCGTGCGCAAGACGGTGTATATCGACGAATTGCTCTTCAACCAGGCTAAGGCGCTTGAATATCTTGCCGAGGTTGATTCGTTCTCCGCATTCGTTTCAAAAGCACTTAAGCAGTACATCTCACAGCTTATGCTTGGCATCCACGCCGAGGCTCTGACTGAGGACATAAAAAAAGCCATTGCCAATGCACTAAATCCAATCAACGTCCGACTCTCCAAAAGTCTGTATCGCTACGCGGTGCAACTGGATATGCTCAGTCAGTTCGTCGGTTACCAAAATGAGTTCAATTGGCGAGAGATAGAAGCTGTTCGTAAAGAAGCCCAAGAGAACGTCGCAAAGATGCGCGGACAGATCGATGTCGGCAAGATTATCGGTGAGATGAACCCTGAAAATGCGGAAGATTATGATGAATATAATTGAAAACATTCTGATAACAACACCATTCTCACTGGATATATTCTTAATTCTGTGGTATAGTGTTGTACTAACAAAGGCAAAGGAGATGATACTATCGCAAAACGAAGACCAAACGGCGACGGCATGATACGAAGGCGTACCGACGGACGCTGGGAAGGCCGCATAGTAGCCGGACACACTTCTGACGGCAAGCCGATATACAGATCGGTCCTCGCAAATACGCAGAGCGAGCTGATGCCGAAGCTGAACGCGCTCAAAGAAACCTATGCAGGCGTAGAGCTGACTGAAAACAGTCGCATGACGCTCGGTGAATGGCTCGACAAGTGGCTGACGGAATACAAAGCGCCGATGATACGCCAAAGCACCGTGGACGGTTACAAAACCTACATAGGCTACATCAAACCGCACCTCGGTTCAAAGCAGATCACGCAGGTGACCACCGCTGACATACAGAAAATGTATAACACACTCAAAGAATCGGGACGGATACGCGAGAGCAAGACTATGGGGAAGGCGCTGTCAAGCGCGGTCGTGCGCTCGGTGCATATGCTTCTCCATGAAGCAATGGACAGCGCTGTGCTCGAAGGTATAGTACCGCGCAATCCTACAAACGGCACGACCATACCTAAGCTCGAGCACAAAGAGAAAACCGTCCTCATCGAGTCACAGATCGAAACGTTCATGAAAGCGCTGGAAGCCGACGAAATATGGCGCGACTTCTTCAAGACCGAGCTGATGACCGGTATGCGCCTCGGCGAAATCTGTGGATTAAGATGGGAGGACTTCGACGAAGCCACGGAGAAGCTTCACGTACGCAGGCAGGTTCACTACGAGCACAGACAACCGATCATCGGCGAAACAAAAACGAATGAGGGCAATCGCAGCGTGACAATATCGCGAGGACTTGTGGAATTACTTGCAAAGCGTAAGAAGAATGCGCTGACAGAGTGGATATTCCCCAATCCGCTGAAGCCTGAACTGCCGATGAATCCAAGAGCAGCGTACATGAGGTTGAAAAAATTACTCGGTGAAGCAGAGCTTCCCGACATGACCTTCCATGAGCTTCGCCATACCTTCGCAACACATGCGGCATCAAGCGGCATCGATCCGAGAACGCTTGCAAGCATCCTCGGCCACACCAAGGCAAGTTTTACGCTGGACACCTACACGCATATCACGACAGATATGCAAAATAACGCGGCGGAGATCGTCGAGGATTACATCACGGACATATTCGGAAAGGAGCTGAAGCCGTGGGAAAACGGAAGCGCAAGCAAGGCGACGGAACATTAAGATTACGCAAAGATGGGCGGTGGGAAGGACGTGTCGTCATCGGTTACGATGAAAAGGGACTGCCCATCACGAAAAATGTTACCGCAAAGACGAAGCGGGAGTGTGTCGAAAAGCTCGAAGCACTCAAACAATATCTTGGTAAGACTCCCGGCAAAACCACATCAAAAATGCCGTTCGGAGAATGGATGGACTTCTGGTATCAGAATTACTGTAAACCGGGGCTTTGCTTCACCACGCAGGCAACCTATGAGGAGCGTATCTACAAGCAGATCATCCCGAAGCTCGGCAAAACGCCGCTTGATGAGATCACGCCCGGCACGCTTGAAAAATTCTACGCGCATCTCAAATCGGACGGACGGCTGACACGGCGCGAGATATACGGAAACGGTCTTTCAAACGGTGTCATCCGCAGTATTCACGCCCACATCCGTGCCGCGCTCGCCAAAGCGGTCAGCGAAAAGCTGATACACTCAAATCCTGCCGAACTGTGCCGCCTGCCGCCGAAAAAGTCGCCGGAGATCAAAACGCTGACGCCCGAGGAGATGCAAAGACTTCTCATTCAAGCCAAGGCGGAAGGCTTCTATGAAATGTTCTTACTCGACCTTTCCACGGGACTTCGCCGAGGTGAGATACTCGCTCTTCAGTGGGATGACATCAACTTCGAAACGCGGATGCTGACCGTGTCGAAGCAAATAAAATTCGTGCACGGCAAGCTTCATATCATTCCGCCAAAAACCAAAGCGGCGGATCGGTCGATCAAGCTTCCCGTGCCGCTGATCGAAGTGCTGAAAGAGTATCGGAAGACGGTAAACTCGAAATGGCTGTTTCCGTCGCCGGTGAAAGAGGAAGACGTGCCGCGAGATCCCACAGCTTGCCGTAAACGGCTGTCAAAGATACTTGAACGCGCCGGATGCAAGCACGTTTCATTCCACGCACTGCGGCATACATTCGCCACCCAGTCGCTCCGCTATGGCATGGACGTGAAAACGCTGGCGGCAACCATCGGACACACCTCGGTGGAAACCACGCTGAATGTTTATTCCCACGCTACCGAAGAAATGCAGCGTGCGGCGGCGAATAAGATCGAGCAGACCATTGGCGCTGTGACGGGCGTACAAGCCGCGTGCAGCGACGATGTCGGCGGTGGTGCAAATGAGCAGGCAAGTCAGCCTTGCACGAAATTCGAGCCGTACAGAGGCAAGAAACGTAAGCCCGGCACGGGGTATGTTAAGCAGCTCTCAGCGAACTGTTGGCAAGGTCGATATTCGCCGACGGTGAACGGCGAGCGTGTTGTGCGGAACATATACGCGGAAACGGAAGCGGAGTGCGAGACGGCGCTTGCGGAGATGATAAGTGAGATGAAGGTGGAGCTGGGGAGAGTGTGAAAAGGAGGTCGCGTTTCGCGACCTCCTTTGGCATTTGCGGTGCGGTAGGCAAAGAAAAGGGGTCTGGCATTATCGGCAAAATTCCAATGATATTTAAGGTAAAATTTCTCGGATTTTTTGCCGATAGCGTATTGGAGAAATAATCACGTCCCCTTAATATTCACGGAAAGTTGTTGAAGTGTCTGCCTGAACATGGTATAATATTTATAACATACATCATAACGCGGAGAGAAACTATGATAAGCCTCACCCCAAAATCTAAACGAAAAATCATAATCACCACCGCAGGCATGCTCGTGCTTGCCTATACAATGAGCGCGTGCGCGGCAAATTCAGATAAAACAACCGATACCGAAGCAAACGGAGAACTTAAAATACAGGAGAGTGAAATTATGAATAAAGAACAAACAAACACCTACCGCCAGATCACCATGGACGAAGCGGTGATCATGATGCAGGAGGAAACGGATTACATCATCCTCGACGTGCGCAGAGCCGATGAATTCGCCGAGGGGCGCATCCCGAACGCAATCAACGTCGCAAACGAGGACATCGGCACGGCGGAGATTCCGGAGCTTCCCGACAAGGATCAGCTTATTATGGTGTACTGCCGAAGCGGTCGCCGCAGTAAAGAAGCAGCACAGAAGCTGGTGGCGCTCGGGTATACGAATATCGTGGAGTTCGGCGGCATACTTGATTGGACGGGCGAGGTTGTTAATGACAGAGAATAACTTTTGCGGTTCAAATATTTAATCGTAATGAACAACCCATGAAAGAGGAATTTACAATATGGCTTATACAACGATAGTTTTTAATGCCAAAGATGCATGGCTTAGGTTTGTATACGGATTTAAGATTAATCTGATCACGGAAGAAGTGTCGATTGAATACAAAAACGATCAGGGTGGTTTTACAACCAGAGGAATACAGCTGAATGGTAAACAACTGCGGCAGATAAAGCATTTAATGATGGAGTCGCGTTTTAAAGACGTTGTGAACGGTAAATGGAAAGAAGTTAAGAGCCAATTTGCCCTTGATCCAAATATATGGGAGTTGGAAATGTTAAGCGACGACGGTCACCCTCTGATAAAAATAGACAATGGATTCGGAGAATTTGAAGATCCCCTACCTGTTGTTGAATTGGTAGAGTATGTGCTGCAGTTAATGACATATGGCGATTTGGGTTGGAGAGCATTTTGAATTACCCATTTTAAATATGGAGGAAAACCAAGGAGATTACAATGAAAGACGAATGCCTTATCTGCGGCGCACCGCTTAAATACCTTGAAACCGACGAGGTGATGGAATGCGCCGTCTGCCATAAAAGGGAGAACAGCAAGACCGCGTGCGAAAATGGTCACTATATATGCAACGAGTGCCACACGCAGGGGATGGACAGCATTATCGGCTTGTGCCTTGCGGAAAAGTCCAAGAATCCGATTGAAATCATTCAAAAGATGATGGCTCTGCCGTTTTGCCATATGCACGGCCCCGAGCATCACGTTATGGTCGGCTCTGCGCTTCTTACGGCGTACAAGAACGCAGGCGGTGATATTGCCCTGCCCAAAGCTTTATCCGAAATGCAGGCAAGGGGCAAGAAAGTTCCCGGCGGTGTCTGCGGATTCTGGGGAGCGTGCGGTGCCGGTATCAGCGCAGGAATGTTTGTGTCTATCGTTACCGGCTCAACTCCTCTTGCAAACGAGGAGTGGGGACTTTCCAACAAGATGACATCCTCTGCACTCGGTGCTATCGGTGAAATCGGCGGTCCTCGTTGCTGTAAGCGCGATTCTTACATATCCATCATCAAAGCAGTGGAGTTTGCAAAGGCGCATTTCAGAGTAACGATGGAGCTTGGTGAGATCAAGTGCGCTCATTCGAATCATAATAACCAATGTATCGGTCCGAGGTGTCCGTTCAAATGAAAAAGAAGATAGCATTTATTTGCGTACATAATTCCTGCCGCAGTCAGATCGCCGAGGCTATCGGTAAACATCTGCGTGGTGACGAGTTCGAATTTTACTCGGCAGGCACAGAAACCAAACCGCAGATCAATCAGGATGCGGTCAGGCTGATGAAAGAGCTTTACGACATAGATATGGAAAAAACGCAGTACAGCAAAACCGCGGATAAGATACCGCCGCCCGACGTTGCTATTTCTATGGGATGCGATGTGGGATGCCCGTTCATCGGCAGAGCCTTCGATGATGATTGGGGGTTACCCGATCCAACGGGAAAAAGCGATGCGGATTTTATGGAAGTTATCAAGCAGATTGAGGCGAATATACGTAAGCTGTAGCGATGATTTATAAATATGAATTTATGAGGGTGTAGTTTATGGTTGAAATTCCGTTCCTATTCTTAGAAATTGCTTTTACGGCAATCTGGCTAATAATTAGGATTACTATATGGATTAGGCAAAAACAGATAGACTGGAAGCGAGAGGCCGTCCTGTTTCTGATGTATATCAATCTGGCCGTTATTCTCCGATTTACGTTCTTCCCCATGTCCAAAGTGGATGGACGCATTCAACCACTTGTATTCGATATTGCGACAGCATTTCCGTTCAGAGTCAACTTGTTACCGCTCGTGAATCTATTCGACTATGACAGCAAACGAGACCTATTATTAAATGTGATTGGAAATGCAGCGATGTTTGTTCCGAGCGGAATCGTTTTGCCGATTGTTTATAAGCGGCTCAATACATTTTGGAAGGTGCTTTTGGCAGGCATCGGTGTTTCTCTTTGCATAGAAATTATCCAATTACCGTTTAGTGTGAGAGCGACAGATATAGATGATTTAATCTTGAATACCGTCGGTGTGATCGTGGGCTACGGGATTTATACATTGATACAATGCATGAGAAGAACAAAACCATAAATTTGAGTTTATCGTTCAGATTTTTTAATTGGCATTATATTAGGAACACAAAAGGTAATTGGGAGAACTCAAAAAGAAAACTACCGCAGAATGGTTTCACAGCAAATGGGGTAAAAACTTGGATACACAGGAGTAAGGAGAAAATAGCATGATAAAAAATATCAAAGACCTTGTAAAAAGCAGACGCAGCGTGAGAGCTTATGACGGCAGGGAGATCACCGCAGAGGATAAGGCAAAGCTGTGCGCTTTCATGGAGAATACCCCAAATCCGTATGGCATAAACGTCGAGTTTAAGCTCATGGACGCAGGTGAGCACGGACTTAAATGTCCCGTTGTGGTCGGTACGGATCTGTATGTAGGCGGTAAAATAAAGCGCGCGCCGTCGGCATTCGAGGCATTCGGATATTCATTTGAAATGCTGGTTCTGTATGCACAGTCGCTTGGTATCGGCACAGTATGGCTCGGCGGTACGATGAATCGCCTGGCATATGAGGCGGCAATGGAGCTTTCGGAGGACGAAATGATGCCTTGCGCAAGTCCGCTGGGCTACCCGGCTAAAAAGATGTCTTTGCGCGAGAGCATGATGCGAAAAGCAATCAAGGCTGACGAGAGGTTGCCATTTGAGGAGCTGTTCTTTGACGGCTCGTTTGATGCGCCTCTGACCGAGGAAAAGGCAGGTGAGCTTTCCTATCCGCTTGAAATGGTAAGAAGGGCTCCGTCCGCGGTCAACAAGCAGCCGTGGCGCGCCGTTGTGGCGGGCAATGCCGTTCACTTTTATCTGAAACGCAGCAGCGGCTTTGCGGCTCATGAGAAGCTTGATATGCAGAGGATTGATATGGGAATCGCGCTGTGTCATTTTGACCTCGCCGCACAGGAGCTTGGTATGAAGCCAAGCTTTTTGATGGAAGATCCGGTGATCCAACACGATGACGGTACGGTGTATATCGCATCTTACCGAATGGAGTGATAAGCTCATGTCGAAATATCCGATCAAAAGAGAATTTTTCCCATTCTCGCATTTCACGCCGCCTATAAGCGAGAAATTCCTCGCTATGGCTATACCCTATATGAAAACGCCAAGATCCATATTCGGGGACAAGGAGCTTGACGTGAGCCGCCACGAGATCGAAAGCTACGACGGCGAGAATATCGAGTGCTTTCTGATGTCTCCGAAAGACATTAAAGAAAAAGGCCCGTGTCTGATCTATATCCACGGCGGCGGATTCGTGCTTGCGGCAGCGGGATATCATTACAAAAACGCTATGCGCTACGCGAAGGAGGTCGGCTGCCGAGTCCTTTTTGTTAATTACAGGCTTGCGCCGAAGCATCCGCATCCCGTATTCTTTGAGGACTGCTACGCCGCCGCGTGCTGGGCTTACGATAATGCGGAAGCCCTCGGCATCGACACCTCCAAAATCGGCACCGGCGGAGACAGTGCGGGCGCCACTCTCGCCGTCGGCGTTT
>JAZNAL010000006.1:0-103190 GCA_045586505.1 Candidatus Flemingiibacterium sp.
GCAAGAGGCTCCATCTTAACGAACCACTGGAGGGAAACCATAGGCTCGATGGTAGTGCCGCAGCGGTAGCAGGTGCCGACCTCGTGAGTCAGATCCTCGATCTCGGCAAGGTATCCGCCAGCCCTGAGATCCTCAAGAATCGCCTTACGTGCCTCATATCTGTCCATACCTGCGTACTTCGGATAGTTGTCGGTGATCTTTGCGTCCTCGGTGAGTACGACCTCCATGGGAAGGTGACAGCGGCGTCCGACCTCAAAGTCGTTGGGGTCATGTGCGGGGGTGATCTTAACGCAGCCGGTACCCTTATCAAGCTGCGCGTGCTCATCGGCAACGATCGGAATGCGGCGTCCTACCAGGGGCAGAACGACGTACTTGCCGATCATATCCTTGTATCTTTCATCGTTGGGGTTAACTGCAACCGCGGTATCGCCGAGCAAGGTCTCGGGACGAGTGGTGGCAACCTCAACGTATCCGCCTCCGCCTACCAGCGGGTAACGGATGTGCCAGAAGTGACCGTGCTGTTCCTCATAGTCAACCTCGGCGTTGGAGATGGAAGTCTTGCAGTGAGGGCACCAGTTGATGATGCGCTCGCCGCGGTAGATGAGGCCCTTATCGTAAAGGCGCTTGAATACTTCGCGGACTGCCTTGGAGCAGCCCTCGTCAAGGGTAAAGCGCTCACGGCTCCAGTCGCAGGATGAGCCCATCTTTTTAAGCTGTTCGATAATGCGTCCGCCGTACTGACGCTTCCAGTCCCAGGCGCGAACAAGGAACTGTTCTCTGCCAAGGTCTTCCTTGGTGATGCCTTCCTTGCGCATTGCTTCTACAATCTTCGCTTCGGTTGCAATGGACGCGTGGTCGGTACCGGGAAGCCAGAGGGTGGCAAAGCCCTTCATTCTCTTGTAGCGGATAAGGATATCCTGGAGAGTATTGGCAAGGGCGTGACCCATGTGGAGCTGGCCTGTGATGTTTGGAGGCGGAATAACAATGGTATAGGGATCCTTCTTTTCATCGCGTACTGCGGTAAAATATCCCTTGTCGCACCAATTTTTGTAGATGCGGTCCTCGAATTCCTTCGGGGCATAATTCTTTGGGAGATTGATGTCGAGGTTCATGTTTTTAATCCTTTCAAAAATATTCTTCCTGTGCCAAAACAAAAACGCCCTGACACATACGTGTCAGGGCGCATAATATGCGCGGTACCACCTGATATTTCTATCTCGCGGAAAGGCGATGACCCTTCCTTCCCTGTAACGCGGGAGCGCGGCGTCGGCTACTTGGCGAAAATATCGCTGTTCACTTGGCGGCTCGGGGACTACCTTCGATATCCTTGCGTGACCGCCTCGCACCAAACGGCGGCTCTCTTAACACGTGGGGGGTATCTACTCCTTCCCGTCATTGCCTTTAGGTTAGTATATCACACATTTTCCATTTTGTCAAGTGGATTCTTAAATTTTGGGGCACTGTTTAAAGAAACTATTCTCTGCCCCTACCCACGCGCATGGCGTTAAGTATCGCCAGCACCGACACTCCTACGTCCGCGAATACCGCAAGCCACATATTGGCGATGCCGAAAAGTCCCAGTGCCATCACAGCGCCCTTGACGGACAGCGCAAATACTGTATTCTGCGTCGCGATATTTACGGTTCTGCGCGAAAGACGCACGGCATCGGCGATCTTTGACGGATCGTCGTCCATAAGCACCACATCCGCCGCCTCGATAGCCGCGTCAGAGCCTATTCCGCCCATGGCAATGCCCACGTCCGCGCGGGACAGCACAGGGGCATCGTTGATTCCGTCGCCTACAAAGGCACATTTTCCTTCTTTAAGCAGACGCTCGGTCTCGCTTACCTTATCCTGCGGTAAAAGCTCCGAGCGGTATTCGGATATTCCGAGCGCGGATGCTACCCTTGCCGCCACAGCTTCGCCGTCTCCCGTCAGCATGACGCATCGCGGCACACCGACCGCCCTCAGCTTTTCCACTGCCGTCCTCGCGGAGGGCTTTATGCGGTCAGAAACGACGATACTTCCTATAAGCTTGCCGCCATACAGCACAAACAGCGTCGTTGTGTCGTCGGATGCGACGGGCTGTACATGACCGCCGAGAGCTTCTATCAGCCGTTTGCCGCCTACCGCCGCAGTTATGCCGCCGATCTTACAGGTAACACCTTTACCCACAAGCTCGGTGACCTCGGTGACATCCGAGGTGTCCACATCGCCGTACGCTTCTACGATCGAGCGTGCGATAGGATGACTGCTGGCAGACTCCACCTTTGCAGCGATTCGGAGCAGCTCGTTTTCGTCTAATCCAATAGGATACACCGCCTCAACGCCGAAGCATCCCTCGGTAAGCGTGCCGGTTTTATCGAAGATGACGCACTCAAGCTCCGAAAGTGTCTCGAGATAGTTCCCGCCTTTAATAAGTATGCCGCGACGTGATGCCGCGCCGATTCCGCCGAAAAATGCCAGCGGGATGGATATTACAAGAGCGCAGGGACAGCTTATGACAAGGAAGTTAAGCCCCTGATACACCCATTTCTGCCATTCGCCCGTAATAAGTGAAGGAATAAGCGCAAGAATCACCGCCGCCGTAACGACAATGGGAGTATACCATCTTGCAAAGCGGGTAATAAACGCCTCACGGCGAGATTTTTTAGCGGCGGAGTTTTCCACCAGGTCGAGTATCTTCGCCACCGTTGATTCATGAGAGGGCTTTGTCACACGGACGTGAATCAGCCCCTCACCGTTGACACAACCCGATAGCACCTCATCCCCCACTGTGACGCTGCGCGGCAGACTTTCACCTGTAAGTGCGGCGGTATTAACGGTAGTGGTGCCCTCGGTGACGGTTCCGTCAAGAGGAATCTTTTCGCCGGGCTTTACCGCGATGATCTCGCCCACCGCCACCTCATCGGGATCGACGGTAACAACGCCGCCATCGCGTATGACGTTTGCGTGGTCTGCACGCAGATCCATAAGTGCGGAGATAGATTTTCGCGAACGGGAAACCGCGATGCTCTGGAACAGCTCGCCGATCTGATAAAACAACATGACCGCAACGCCCTCGGTAAATTCACCAAGCGCAAAGGCTCCCACTGTGGCGATCGCCATCAAAAAGTTTTCGTCCAATAGTTGTGCAGCCACAACACCCTTGACGGCTTTAACAAGTACACCAAGTCCTACAATTATGTACGCTGCCGCGAATGCCGCAAGTGGCAGATAGCGAATACCAGCAATTTCAAGCGCGATTCCGAGAGTAAACAGCACCGACGCGGTGGCAATGCGTCTTAAGGTACGCTTTTGCTTTTTGGTTAAATCCATCATAGTACGATATTGCAGTCAGGCTCGATTTTCTTTATTAATTTTGCAATCTCGGAAACCAGCTTTGATTGATTGTCAGGCTCGGTTTCAAGTATCATCTTCTGGGTCATAAAGCTGACCGTGACGTCTTTAACACCGTCAAGCTTCTTTATTGCATCCTCCATTTTTGCGGCGCAATGAGCGCATTCGAGATCCTCAAGTTGGTATGATTTTTTCATTTTTCTCACCTTTATTAAATTTTTTCTTCCATTTAATATATTAACGTTATTCAGAGATATGATCGATACCCATCTTTATGATGGTTTTGACGTGATCGTCGGCAAGGCTGTAGTATACGGTCTTGCCTGCGCGGCGGGTACGTACGAGACGGTTCTGTCTGAGCACCCGAAGCTGATGGGAGATCGCCGACTGTGTCATCTGCAAAACCGTTGCGATATCGCACACGCACATTTCTCCCTCGTGAAGTACGTACAGTATCTTTATGCGGGTGCTGTCACCGAATATTTTAAACAGCTCCGAGATCTCATCAAGCGTATCCTCATCGGGAAGCGTCGCTGACAACTCCTCTACCAGTGCCGCGTGCTCCTCACAGGCGTGATTTACATTCTCATATGTATTCATTTGTTTTTCTCCTTATATGAATATATGTTCATATGATAATATTATACCACTTTTCAACTAAAAGTCAAGCGATTTTCTGCCAAACCGTCATAATGCTGTGTTCTGCATGCTATTCATCATATTATTCAGTGCATTACGCCCAAGTCGTCAACATTCGGGAATTATAGCTAAATCCGTTCCCGTATGCGTTTGTGCGTGCATATTTATGAGCGTTTTTATGCATTCTATTCCCTTTTTAGCAAGTACTGGTAATATTTTTGGAAATTTCTTGTATAATTCGTATATTATCGCACGGAAGCAATCAAATAAAACAGTTCAAAGTGACCATTTTTAACAAAAGGGGTTGAAATTCCAAAAGTTTTAGAGTATAATAGTAAATACCTCGCTTGACCAGGACCCCATGGTAGCACAAATATGTAATACTTGCATATAATTAAAAATATGTGCATATAATCAAAAGCAGATGTTTAGGTCAAGCATCCGCCCATCCACCATGTCAGAATGCCATTTGTTTCGGGCGGCTTTACGAAAGGAAGCTTTTATGAAACCGGTAAAGATACCAACATTGAGCACGATAGGAGGTGACAGACAATGACGGGACTTTACACTAAATTTAATATTCGTTCTCTCGCGCTCGTCATCGCCTGTGTAGTCGCCTTCGCTTGTGTCACCGTAGGCATACTCGCCGCTTCGCCCAGCAACGAGGCAAGCGAGCCGGTGCTTACCGCTGCAAGCGGCCCCGTGCGCATCATCGCTCCCTCACAATATATTGAGGCAGCAAATACCGCTCAGGATATAATAACTGACGGAACAGATATTACATTCGATTACGAGACCGTGATATCCAGCGGCTTAACAGCAAACGCTCCCGAAATTGCGGCTCCCGAAACTGCCGTAACCGAACCCTTGACCGAAGTTGTAACGGACCCTGTAACAGAAGCGGCAACCGAAGCCGTAACCGAAGCGGTTACAGAAGTAGTCACCGAACCCGTAACCGAAGCAGTTACAGAAGTAGTCACCGAGCCCGTAACCGAAGCGGTTACAGCGCCCGCGACAGAACCCGTCGTTGAACCCGAGCCGGTGATCACTCCCCTTCCCCTCCCCGATGTTTCCTCCGGAATGCTGGTGGACGAGCTTGGACTGTTACATAGTAACGAAACTCCAAAATATCAAGCAACCGAAGAGGAGATCACTTTAGCAGCAACCATCATCCAGCTTGAGGTCATGGGCAACGGCTCATCCCTCTACGGCTTTAAGGATGTACAGGAAAAATATTGGGAAATGCTCTCTGTGGCACAGTGCATACGCAACCGTGTGGACAGCAGTCTGTTCCCGAACACCGTAAAGGGTGTAATTCTCCAGACCCATGTTTCAAAAAAAGGCACTGTTATTTATCAGTTCAGCCCTGCTGAAACTCTTTCCCTGTACAAGCCCACAGAAGAAGCGCTGATCGCCGCATACGAAGTGCTCGTAAATGGTGTTACTGTGCTTCCGAACAACTACTATTATTTCTGCGCCACCCGCATCACTAACTCCTTTGAGTATTATAACGATTATATGCTCTCAAAGGATGCTGACGGTAACTATGACCGTGTTGAGGGTCACCTCACCACATTCTACGCAGGACGTAAGTAATCATTACAACGATAAAAAATCCCCGGTGCTTCTGCCCCAACGATTTTTGTGCTTATTGAATTATTTCACTTTTCCTTCGCCCGAAAGCAATTTCCAGAGCTGAGGAACGGAGCTTAAGATCACTGTACCGATCATGGTGAACACCGTTTCGGGGAGCATATACGCACCGTTGTAAGCAAGCGAATACAGCCAGACGTTATCCCAGGTATCGGGCATGGACGTCTCCCAAATTGTTACGCCGGTAATGTAGTGGCATACCATTCTGAGTACCAGCGCCGCAAATATACCGACACACATCCCAAGTCTGCCCTTTCCGCGAAAGAAGCCGGTCACTCCAAGCAGAGTAAACGCCACGATGTAGTCAAACAGGATACAGACCACAAGTACCGTCGGGGTAAGTCCCCAGGCGAAGCACTTACTGAGCATTAGCTGGATCACCGAGTAGACAAACGCTGTGCCAAATCCCCACTTCGGTCCGTGAAGCAGTCCCGCAAGACATACAGGAAGCATAGACAGCACTGTGACCGAGCCACCAAGCGGTGCCTCGTAGAGTACGAGCAAGCTTAAAACAGTTGACATTGCGATAAGTATGGCGCACTGCACCATGGTATGGACATTTGCTCTTTTCATAAAAACCTCGTCAAGATAAAAATTCTCCGAACAAAATAACCATGTTCGGAGAATCTTAGACGTGTGAAGCAGTTTTGCGAAGATAAGAAGCAGTGTCGGCTAACGCCGAAACTACAGTATTTGCGCAATTACCGCTATCGCGATATCCCTACGCCGGAATTACCCGTACAGGTTCAAAGGGTTCGGTCCTGCGACCGTCTCAGCCTCACTTTAATCCGTGCACTGATCAAAGCTTTTATGTAGGCGCCCCTGTGTCGATTATTCAGTTTGGAGTAACTTAATTATAGCACATAATCCTGCGTCTGTCAACTATTATTTTGCCAAATTACGCCGTTTTTTCGGATCTTTTATATAGTTAAAGCGGTGGAATTTATAAAACCCCATGTCGCGAAGCTCGGTTTCCGACGCAAGCACGTCGGATATGGTGTTATAATCGGGGATCAGTGGTAGTCTCAGCGTAACGCTGTCGGGGTTAGCGGCGAGTGTTTTAAGATTGCGCTTTAGTCTTTCATTAGACTTTCCGGTGTAAGCTCGGTAAATTTCGTCGTTCATATCCTTTATGTCAACTATGTATTCGTCAACAAGACCCAAAACAGCAGTTACCGCCGATTCATCCACCGCAAGACAGCTCTCCACCGAAAACCGCCAAGCTGCGCCTTTTCCACGGCAATACCGTATGAAATCGGCTATAAATTCCGCCTGAAGAAGCGGTTCACCACCGCCGAAGGTAACACCGCCACCGGTGGCCTCGAAATAGAGTGAGTCTATGCTGAGCTGTTCATGCAGCACCTCAATATCAAGAATCCGCTCAGCCTCGCTCCACTTACACTGAGGATTAAGGCAGTATTTGCAGTCAAGCGGACAGCCGAAGCCACCGACCAGTGATGTTACACCGATACCGTCCGTACCTAACTTGTGACGGGAAACTCCAATAGATTTGAAATTCACTCTGTCTCCTCCGGCGGCACACATTCGTCATCTGACGGCGTATACGGCATCACGCCCGCCAGCGCATAATCCTCCATTGGCACAGTTTCATCAAATGTTTCACACCCCTCTTGCAAAAGGCCTGCAACGTCGGCAGTATCGCTTGCGGTCGGTTCTACCTCTGCTTCCGGAAAGAATGCGATGTCACCGTCGAGCGCGATCTCGCCTTCCGGAGGCATGATGTTACCATCCAAATAATTTTCTTCCACCATTATGTCGCCTGCGGTCTGACCGCCGCCAATCAGGTCGGCGATACGATCCAGTGGCTCGCAGGAGGCGGCGTTCAGCGCCACAAGTCCTGCTGATACGCCCGCAACAGCCACCTTAAGTCCGCGCTTTCTGCGCTCGGCAAGTGCGCGTTCAAGATATCTAACCTCTGACTCACATCTCGGGCAGGTTCCGGGACAGTCACCGGTATGGGTACACTCGGGGATCTCCAGCTTAATATTGTTAGCCCTCGCGATGTGGCGGCGAACATTTTTCAGTGTATTACACTTTTTCTTTCCGTTCATAGGCACCTCCGTTTTAAATGTGGCACTGTTTTAGACGTAAAATTTTACGATTTGTTCCATAAAAAGCAAAAGACCGCGAAAAATCGCGGTCTTTTTAATAAGCTTAATTACTTTTCGCAGTCGCAATGACAGTCGCACTCGTCATCCTCGCACTCGCAGTCGAACTTTTCGTTGCAAGCGGGGCATGTGATATCGGAGGGATCAACGGTTTCATCGAAGTAAACCTTCTCACCACAAGCGGGGCAAGTTACCTCATAGAAAACCTCATCATCATCCTCATCACAGCAGCAATCGCAGTCATCGTCGTCGCAGCAGCAGTCGCAGTCGTCATCATCGCAGTCACACTCGTCGAGGCAGTCGTAAACTTCCTCTTCAAGCTCGCCGAGATCATGATCAAGCTCGTCAAGATATGCACCGTGGGTATCGATCTCATCTTCAAGCGCGTCGATCTTGTCAGCCATATCGGAAACAAGCTCTAAAAGCTTTGCGATGATCTTACCCTCAGCCTTAGTCTCGTCGAGGTTGAGACCCTCGGCAAGTCCCTTTAAATAAGCTGCATTTTCAAGAAGTGTCATTTTAATAGTCTCCTTTCGAGGAAATAATATGTGCAGGTATTTTACGCGCGCTCAAGATATTCGCCGGTTCTGGTATCGATTCTGATAACAGTGCCGATATCGATGAACAGCGGAACCTTGATGGTCGCACCGGTCTCAAGCGTTGCGGGCTTGGTAGCACCGGTAGCGGTATCACCCTTGAAGCCGGGCTCGGTGTCGGTAACCTCGAGCTCAACGAACATGGGAGGCTCAACTGCGAATACATTGCCCTTGTAGGAGCAAACCTTGCACATCATGTTTTCCTTAACGAAACGGAAGTTGTCGCCAAGTACATCGGTACCGATGGGAAGCTGCTCAAAGCTCTCCATGTCCATGAAGTAGTAAAGGTCGCCGTCGTTGTAGAGATACTGCATCTCTTTTCTTTCAACGATTGCGTTCTCAAACTTATCGGTAGGGTTGAAGGTGCGCTCAGTAACAGCGCCTGTGATAACATTCTTCATCTTGGTGCGAACAAAAGCCGCGCCCTTACCGGGCTTAACGTGCTGGAATTCAACAACCTGCAGGACCTGTCCGTCCATTTCAAAAGTTACACCGTTTTTAAAATCTCCGGCTACTACCATAATTTTGTAATCCTCCAAAAATAATAAAGTTTATGTCAGGGTAAGCACCCGGACATTTACATGGGTATATATATTTTACACCATTTTCGGGATTTTTTCAATAGGTTTTAGGAAAGAAATTCGCTTGTTTACAATAAATTCACATATTTTCACACCAATGTGTATAATAATCCTTTCACTCAGGGCGCCTCAGGCTCCACTCGCCTGTTTTAGCTCGGCTAAATGGCAATTTTAATCAAAACAAATACTAAAATATTTACATAAATTATATTGCAAATAGTGTTATTTTATGATATAATAATTTAGTTACGAACACAGGGTGGGAGGGGTTTTATGAAGCCGAAGGCGCTTGATGTGTCGGCAGCTGTATTAGTACTTATGCTAGCACTTTTCTCGGCGCTTCCCTTTCTTTTATCGAACGGCGGAAGTCTTATTGAAATCGCCGCCGAGGATGAAGTTTACACGCTCCCGCTTAATGTTAACGCAACTCACACCTTCAGCTCGAATAATCACGAGCTTACCTTGGTTATCGAAAACTCATCCGTCCGAGTCGCGTCTCACTCCTGTCCCGATGGACTGTGCGCGGCGATGGGAGATATAGAAAAGCCCGGCGAGACTATCGTTTGCCTGCCTGCAAAGGCGGTCATCCGCATACTCGGCGAGAGCGAGGAGGTGCTTGATGGCATCGCAGGTTAACCGCTCCGCCGCACGGACACTTACAAGCTACGCTATGCTTCTGTCGGCGGCGCTGATACTTTCCTACATTGAAGCACTGCTTCCCTCACTCGGAATCTTTAAATTGGGACTCGCCAATATTGCCGTGACCCTTGCTGTCTATCTGCGTTCACGAAAATGCGGATTTTCGGTTATGGTCTGCCGCGTGGCGATCACCTCACTGCTTTACGGCTCGGTGACCTCCTTTGTTTTCTCACTCTGCGGCGGAATACTTGCGTGGGGAGTTTCCTCCGTGCTGGTATCGCTTCACAAGAGAGGTACCATTTCCCTTATCGGAGTCTCGATCTTGTCCGCCGCGTCTCATAACCTCGGACAGGTTCTTGCCGCCTGCGCCGTATTTACTTCCCCCGCTCCACTTGCAATGCTCTGGTGGCTTCTTCTTGCCGCTATACCTACGGGCGCGTTCACGGGGATACTTTCGGAGCTGGCAAAATCTCGCATCGGAGGCCGAATATGAAACGTCTTGCCGCACTTTTAATACTGACTGTCATCACTCTTTGTGCCTGCGGTGAGAAGACCGTTACCCGCTCCTCCTTCATGATGGACACAGTGATCACCTACGCCATAAAAAGCCCCGAAGCGGACAAGCTGATCGACCACTGCGAGAAAATGTGTGCCGACTACGAAAAGCTGTTTTCCGCCTACCTTGACGACAGTCTCGTGTCCGAGTTTAACAAGAACGGCGAGGTCAATCTTCCCGACAACCGCACCTTCGAGGAGGTGCTGCTGACCGCAGTAAGCGTGTATCATCAGACAGACGGCGCCTTCGATATCACCGTAGCGCCGCTTGTCAAGGCTTGGGACATATCCCACGCGGGCGATAACTGGACGCCGCTCGCGGATGCCGATATCAACGCATTTCTCCCTCATGTGGGTATGGACAAGCTTGATTTTGATCTGTCATCCCTCACGCGCAGTGACTCCGAAACGGAGATCGACCTCGGCGGTATTGCCAAGGGCTATGCGCTGGGGGCTGTAGCAAAGTATATTACAGAAAATAACGGCTCCGCCGTCGGTACCATCAGCTTCGGCGGAAACATCGCGCTGATAGGTAACAAATCCGACGGCACCCTTTGGAATGTTGGTTTACGCGATCCGTTTATTCCCGATTCCATTATCGGCACGCTTTCACTTGAGGGTGGAATCGTATCGGTGAGCGGTGGATATGAGCGTTACGCCGAGCATGGCGGTGTGCGCTACCACCACATAATAGATCCCGCAACAGGAAAGCCCGCCGAGACCGACCTTGCGTCGGTTGCCGTATGGGTCGACACATCCGTTGCCTTCACCGATGCCGCAAATTTAGGTGCATATGCCGACGCGCTCTCAACGGCGCTGTTTATCATGGGTCATGATGAGGCGCTGGCGCACTACGAAAAAGCACAAAACGGTGAGCTTCCCCGCGAATACATCGAAAACATCAAATTCGAAGCCGTTTTAATTAAGAATGACGGTACCGTCACCTTAACAAGCGGACTTTCCGGAAAGTATACGCCTTATGAATAAAACAAGCAGAAAACTTCCCCTGGCGCTAAAGATCGGTGCAGCGGTTCTGATACTCGCTGCCCTTGCCGCGCTCTGCGTGTGGATGATTCCCATGGTACTCTCCCTCGGCGAGCCTGAAACACGCGAACAATTCCGCGCATTCATCGAATCCCTTGGAGTTCTCGGTATCGTTGCTATGCTGCTTTTGCAGATCCTGCAGGTCATCGTCGCCATCATCCCCGGCGAGCCTATCGAGATACTTATGGGTCTTATGTACGGCACCGTCGGAGGACTTGCGCTGACGCTAGTGGGTATCGCAATCGGTCAGGTGTTCATCTACCTTGCCATCAAGCGTTTCGGAATGAAATTTGCGGCAAAGTTCGTTGACGTCGAAAAATTCGAGAACCTCAAATTTCTAAAGAATCCCTCAAAGCGTGATGGGCTGATATTTCTCCTTTACTTCATTCCGGGCACACCTAAGGATATACTCTCCTACTTTGCTCCGTTTACGGGTATACCGTTTCTGCGCTTCATAGTTATAGCGACATTTGCGCGAATCCCCTCCATCATTTCGTCTACCTGGGCAGGTGCAACTATCTCCGACGGCTCGATTATAAAATCGGTGCTGATCTTCGCCGTGACAGGTGTCATCGGGATTTTCGGAATCATTCTTAATAATTACATCACTAAAAAGCATAATACTCCCAAAGAGGAAGAAAAATGATAAAAGTCACAAACGAACAAATAAAAGAGCAATATAAAATCATGCACGCGGTGCGCGAATTAAATAAAGCGCGTCAAGCGGCGCCCAAATGCTTTATCCGCACCTTCGGCTGTCAGCAGAACGAGGCGGATTCCGAGCAGCTTCGCGGTATGGCAAGCCAAATGGGCTACGGGCGCGCCGATACCCCCGAGGAAGCCGATCTTATTCTCGTCAACACCTGCGCCGTCCGTGAGCACGCGGAGCTTCGCGCGCTTTCCGTGACAGGACAGTTCAAAAAGCTCAAGGAAAAGAACCCCGAGCTGATGATCGGCGTCTGCGGCTGTATGGTCACCCAGGAGCACCGTATGGATCAGGTCAAAAAGAGCTATCCTTATGTTGATTTTCTCATCGGAACGGGTATGCTTTACCGCTTCCCCGAAATCCTCGCAGAAAGACTTGGCGGCGGCAAGCGCTCCTTCACCGTGGACGAGCCGGAAGGCTCCCTTGCTGAGGGTATGCCTATCCTCCGTGAGTCCGACACCACCGCCTGGGTCAGCGTCATGTACGGCTGCAACAATTTCTGCTCCTACTGCGTGGTACCTTACACCCGCGGACGCGAGCGCAGTCGTGAACGCGCCGATATTATAGCCGAGGTGAAGTCCGTAATCGCAAATGGCGCAAAGGAGATAACCCTTCTCGGGCAGAATGTCAATTCATACAGCTCCGAGGGTCGGGATTTTGCCGACCTTGTTAAGGAGATATGCGATCTTCCCGGCGACTTCATCCTGCGCTTTATGACAAGCCACCCGAAGGATGCTTCAAGGAAGCTCATCGACACTATGGCGTCATGTGAAAAGTGCGCACGTCAGTTCCATTTACCCCTGCAATCCGGCTCGGCGCGAGTGCTCGATGTCATGAACCGCAGATACACGCCGGATAGTTATCTCTCCCTTGTCTCGTACCTTCGCGAAAAGATGCCGAATGTGGCAATCTCCTCCGACATCATCGTGGGCTTCCCCGGTGAAACCGAGGAGGAGTTTGAGGAAACGCTTTCCATGCTTAGAAAAGTGGAGTTTGACATGGTATACTCCTTCATCTATTCCCCCCGTCCGCTGACACCTGCGGCGTCAATGGAGAATCAGATTCCGAAGGATGTCAAATCCGCCAGATTTGACCGCCTGCTTTGTGTGCAGAACGAGATCTCACTTAAAAAGAATCTGAGTCTTTTAAACGGCATCGAGCGGGTACTCATCGAGGGCGAGAGCAAAAACTCGGCAGATATGTTAACCGGCAGAGCCGATTCAAACAAGCTCGTCCACATCCCGCGCACGAGGGAAACCGAGGCGCTCATCGGTAAGTTTGCAAATGTAAGGATCACCAAAGCCGAGACATTCGCCCTGTTCGGCGAGGTAGTGTAAGCGTGCGGTGCTCTATGTTGTGTCAAACACAACTTACCCATCATTTATCCACAAGCCAACGATTTAATTTTATATAAAAGGAGAACCCAAAATGGAAATTATGGAACTTGCCGCTTTGCTCGGCAAAACGATCAAGGAAGACCCCAGAATGGTGGCAATGAAGGAAGCTGAAAAGGCTTATGAGGAGGATGCGAAGCTTCGCACACTGATGGTGGAATACAACGCTCAGTCCACCGCCCTCACCGAGGAATACAAGAAGCCCGAAAAGGATATGGAATTCATCAAGCGTATCGAGACCCGTATCAACGAGCTTTACCACGAGATCACCGAGAACCCCAAGATGATCGCGTACCAGCAGGCTCAGGCGGTTATAAATGACCTTATGAACGAGGTCAACGCTGAGATAAGTTTCAATATTACAGGCGAGCGTCCCTGCACACACGACTGCTCCACCTGCGGCGGCTCCTGCGGTCACAGCCATTAAGCAAAAAACGCGCAAAGGGCGGTTAACTCCGCCCTCTGCAAAGTTCACAGTTACCGCGACGCTTGGGTCAAACGCGCTTTGATTTGAGCGTGACGGCAACAAATACTACAGAAAAGGAGTACATCTGCGCCATGACACCGATGATGCAGCAATACTTTGAAATTAAAAACCAATACAAAGACGCACTGTTGTTCTACCGACTCGGAGACTTCTATGAGATGTTCTTCGACGACGCTATACTCGTCTCCCGCGAGCTTGAGCTTACGCTGACGGGACGGGACTGCGGTGAGGCAGAGCGCGCGCCCATGTGCGGTGTTCCCTTCCATTCCGCGGATACATACATCGGCAGGCTTGTTGAAAAGGGCTACCGCGTGGCGATCTGCGAGCAGGTGGAGGACCCCGCCACCGCCAAGGGTCTTGTACGGCGCGAGGTCATCCGCGTGGTCACTCCCGGCACAGTTATTGACGCGGGGCAGCTCTCCGAACAGAAGAATAACTACCTCGCTGCCATCTCCACCGTGGATGAGCGTGTAGGCGTCTGCTTTGCCGACATCTCGACCGGCCAGCTTTACGCCACCGCCTTCGACGGTGCCCGCCGCTTTGAAAGACTCACATCCGAGCTTTCGGTCTACACCCCAAGTGAGGTGATACTCCCCGGCGCACTTGATGAGCTTCGCGGTGCAGGTACATTTATTGAGACCCGACTTGAAACTTTTACCGTTCCCCGTCAAGCGTTCCGCTACGACCAAAATGTCTGCCATGGGGCAGTTTCACGCAGATTTGAGGGAAAATACTCACCGAATGAGGAAAATCTTCCCATCACCCTTGCCATAGGCGCACTTCTTTCCTACATCGAGGAGACGCAGAAGACCGATCTTTCCTATCTCACCGAATTAAAAGTATATTCCGACGGGCAGTACCTGGAAATGGACGTTTCCACCCGCCGCAACCTTGAGCTTTGCGAGACCATGCGGCAAAGAGAAAAGCGCGGCTCGCTTTTGTGGGTGCTTGATCATACCAAGACCTCTATGGGCGCGCGAATGCTCAGAAAATGGGTGGAGCTGCCCCTTGTCAGCCTCTTTGACATCGAGCGCCGCCTTGATGCGGTAAACGAGCTATATGATGAGTTTATGATGCGAGAGGAGATCGGGCTTTCCTTAAAGGGAGCGCTTGATCTCGAGCGTCTCACAACAAAGCTTGTCTACGGCACCGCCAACGGTAAGGATCTTGTCGCCATAAAGCAGACCTTAGCGCTGCTTCCTGATATCAAGCGCCATCTCTCAGGGGCTCGCTCAAGCGAGCTTGCTAATCTCGACGCCGCGCTTGATCCTCTCACCGATCTCTGCACACTTATTTCCGAAACTATCGTTGACGAACCGCCGTTTTCGGTTCGAGAGGGCGGTATCATCCGTCCCGGTGCGTCGGATGAGATCGACTATCTCCACAGCGTTATAAACGATTCCACCGCTATTATCAAACAGCTTGAGGAGCGTGAGCGTGCCGCGACGGGCATAAACAAGCTTCGAGTGGGCTACAACCGCGTATTCGGCTACTATATCGAGGTCACCCGCTCCCAGGTGGGACTTGTGCCCGACCACTATATCAGAAAGCAGACCTTAGCCGGTGCGGAGCGGTACATAACGGAAGAGTTGAAGGACACCGAAGCCACGCTGCTGGGTGCTGCAGACCGCGTCAACAGCCTGGAATACGAGTTTTTCCGCGATGTCTGCGCAAAATTAACTGAAAATGTCTCCCGTATCAAGACCACCGCCGAGATGATCGCAAAGCTCGACGCTTACGTCTCCCTCGCCGAGACAGCGGTGCGCGGCGGATATGTCCGCCCAACCCTTGACACCTCGGACAAAATCGAGATCACCGACGGAAGACATCCCGTGGTCGAAAAGTTCGTCTCGGACAGCTACTTTGTTCCAAACGATACCCTGCTTGATACCAACGATAACCGCCTTATGCTGATTACCGGGCCCAACATGGCGGGTAAATCCACATATATGCGTCAGGTGGCGCTGATCACGGTCATGGCGCAGATCGGCTCTTTCGTGCCCGCAAGGTCGGCACACATTGGCATCTGCGACCGCGTATTCACACGCGTCGGTGCATCGGACGATCTTGCAAGCGGTCAGTCCACCTTCATGCTTGAAATGAATGAGGTGGCGAATATTTTAAAGAATGCCACAAAAAAATCACTGATCATCTACGACGAGATCGGACGCGGCACATCCACCTACGACGGCATGTCCATCGCCCGCGCTATCGTCGAGTATTCTGCAGGACCCAAGCTGTCAGCAAAGACGCTGTTTGCTACTCACTATCACGAGCTGACCACCCTTGAGCAGACTCTTCCCGGGGTTGTCAACTACAACATCGCAGCACGGAAAAAGGGCGATGATATCACCTTCCTCAGAAAGATCGTTCGCGGTGCAACCGATGACAGCTACGGTATTGAGGTCGCGAAGCTGGCAGGTGTACCAAACGAAGTCATAAATCGCGCCAAGGAAGTGCTTTGTGAGATCGAATCGGGCGCTCCGCAGATAATCACAGTGGAAAAGGATACATCCGACACAGGCGACGAGATGACCGTGGAAATGATGCTCGCCATGAACGCCGCCTCTGCCATCCGCGAATTAAGCCTCGAAACCCTCACTCCCATAGAAGCAATGAACGAGCTTTACAAGCTTAAGAAGATGCTCAGTTAACAAGGAGACACACAATGGGAATTATTCATCAGCTTGATTACGAAACCGCCGTGCTTGTTGCGGCAGGGGAAATGATCGAGCGCCCCGCGTCCATCGTCAAGGAGCTTGTAGAAAACTCCATCGATGCGGGCGCAAAAAAGGTAACAGTTGAAATACAGAACGGCGGCATTTCGCTCATCCGCTGCAGTGACAACGGCTGCGGCATCGAGAAGGACGACCTTCCTATGTCGATAAAACGAAACGCCACAAGTAAAATACGCACCCCCGAGGATATCGCGAAAATTCTCACCCTCGGATTCCGAGGTGAGGCACTTGCATCCATCGCGGCGGTGGCAGATCTGCGCATACGCTCAAAGCGCGCCTGCGATCCCGTGGGTTGCGAGCTTGAGATACATCCGGGACAGGATATTCCAACACTCACTGATGTGCCTATGGCGGACGGTACCACTATAATCGTGGAAAATCTGTTTGCTAACATCCCCGCACGCCGTAAGTTTTTGAAAAAGGATTCCACCGAGGCATCTCATATAAGCGACCTGTTTGAGCGGCTGGCGCTGTCAAATCCCGACGTTGCAATGACGCTTATCATAGACGGAAAGCCTCGCTACAATACCCCCGGCGACGGTAGTCTTAAGCACGCGATATATGCGATCTACGGCAGTGATTTTGCAAGCAAGCTCATCGAGATCGACTATCTAAACGACGTAAAAATGTACGGCGGCGGAAGCGTCAACGTCAAGGTGCGCGGCTTTATCGGCACCCCCGACAACAACCGCGGTACACGTCAGAACCAGATCTTCTATATAAACGGCAGGCACGTCAGAAGCAAATGCCTGCAGGCGGCGCTTGAGCAAAGCTACACCTCGTATATGGAAGCGTCACGCTTCCCTTCCTGCGTGCTATTCTGCGAATTGCCGCCGGAATTTGTGGATGTCAACATACATCCAACAAAGATGGAAGTAAAATTTGTGGCGGACAAGCCGGTTTTTGAGGCGGTATACTACGCCGTCCGCGGAGCACTTGACAGGTTCATTCCCCGCCCCAAGATTGAGTTCGAGGGTAAAAACGCAAGCGAAGTCAGCTACGAGATGATGAAGATGCTGAATGCCTTCACGCCCATCGAAGAGCGCGGTGCCGAAAAAGCGCAGACACCCGTTTATAATAATCAAAAAAACGTCAAACGCGGACAGCTTTCAATAAACGATATTGAAAAATCCGAGCCTGCTCCCGCAGTACCGACTCCGGAGCCGGAAGCAGAGACTCCGCCTCCTGAAAACAAGGACGAGTACCTTATGCTTCGCCGTGACACACCTACATCTGGCGGCAAACAAGAGGTTTTCCTTGAAGAAATTCCGAGGGAGCTTGATAGAACGTTATGCGCAAATGATGGTCAGCCTCCAATGCCGCAGAGGATGTATCTTGACAAAGTAGCTCCCGAGGTTGACGCTATGGTATCAGGTCCGCGTGTTAAATCCTTTGTACCAGACAAGATGCCGAGCAAAATGTCGGAGGAGGAATTTGCGGCGTTCCGTCGTGAGCATGGAGCAAGCACGCAAGACTTCCCTGCACAGTCTACTCTTCCTGATATACCCAATCCCAATGAAATAAAAGCTGCATTGCCCGATCAGCATCTTCGCAAAGTTCCTGAATACAAGATTATCGGCGAGGCATTTCTCTCCTATCTGTTTATTGAAGTGGGTGACAAGGTGCTGGTTATCGACAAGCACGCCGCTCATGAGCGGATAATCTTCGAGGATCTAAAGGCAAATCTCATGCGCCGCCTTTCAAACGGTGACGTTCCAAAGCAAATGCTGCTTGCACCGCTGACGGTAGCTCTTGCCCCCGCGCTTCTTACTGCAATAGAGGACTATGAGGACGACATCCGCGCCGTAGGCTTTGACTTCACGCTGACCGATCATCGCACCGCCGAAATAACCGCCATCCCCGTGGAGCTTGACACGGTCGGTGCGAGGGATGTGTTCGAAACCATTGCCGAGCGTTTAAAGGATGGTACGGGCAGTGCTGCTATCACCCGCGACACGCTGTTTGAGAAGGCGCTGTATCAGGCGTCCTGCAAGGCAGCCATCAAGATCGGCCGCGAATACGATATGGGACATCTTAAATGGATCTGCGACAAGCTTCTGGTGCTTGATGACATCAAGGTCTGCCCTCACGGTCGTCCAGTAGCCTTTGAAATGAGCAAATCCGCCATTGAGCGTCAATTCAAGCGCATATAAATATAAAAACACCTTTTTGAAAGGAATCAATATGTTTACGTTATTAAAACAGGAAGGCAAAGCCCGCCGCGGCACCTTCGAAACAGTTCACGGCACCATACAGACCCCCGTTTTCATGAACGTTGGTACCTGTGCCGCTATAAAGGGCGGTATTTCGACTATGGATCTTCGTGAGGTAAACTGCCAGGTTGAGCTTTCTAACACCTATCACCTCCACCTGCGTCCCGGTGACAAGCTCATCGCCGAGATGGGCGGTATTCACAAATTCTTCAACTGGGACAAGCCCGTGCTCACCGACTCCGGCGGATTCCAGGTATTCTCCCTGGCACAGCTCCGCAAGATCACAGAGGAGGGTGTACGCTTCGCCTCCCACATCGACGGTGCGCGTATTTTTATGGGCCCCGAGGAGTCTATGCAGATTCAGTCAAACCTTGCATCCACCATTGCCATGGCGTTTGATGAGTGTATAGAAAATCCCGCGCCATACAAGTACGTAAAGGACAGCATCGCCCGCACCACTCGTTGGCTTGAGCGCTGTCGTACAGAGATGGATCGTCTCAACTCACTTGAGACCACCATCAACAAAAACCAGATGTTGTTCGGCATCAATCAGGGATCAACTTACGCCGATCTGCGTATCGAGCACATGAAGCAGATCCGCGAGATAGCGTGTAACGGCTACGCTATCGGCGGTCTTGCGGTGGGTGAATCCGCCGAGGAAATGTACGAGACCATCGATGTTGTCGAGCCATATATGCCCAAGGACAAGCCCCGCTACTTAATGGGTGTCGGCACTCCCTGCAACATCCTGGAAGCCGTTCACCGCGGTGTGGACTTCTTCGACTGCGTAATGCCCAGCCGCAATGCCCGCCACGGCAATATCTTTACCTGGCACGGCAAAATGAATCTCCTTAACGAAAAGTACGCAAAGGATCCCCGTCCCATCGACGAAACCTGCGGATGCCCCGCCTGCCGCGCCTACAGCCGCTCCTACATCCGTCACCTCTTTAAGGCAAAGGAGACCCTTGGTATGCGCCTGGCAGTACTGCACAATCTCTACTTCTACAACGAGCTGATGCAGAAGATCCGCGACGCACTTGATGCAGGCGAATACGAAAACTTCTACCGCTACTACCGCACCATCCTCGGCGAGCGCAGCGAAAGTTGATATAAAAAATCCCCGTAGCGGCATTGATGTCGCTACGGGGATTGTTGTTATGTTACAGACTTGTCTGAACGGAATAGTTGGGAGCTTCCTTGGTGATGTTGATGTCGTGGGGATGAGATTCACGCAGACCTGCGCCGGTGATACGAACAAACTGTCCGCGCGCCTGGAGCTCTGCGATGGTGGGGCATCCGCAGTAACCGAGACCTGCACGGATACCGCCGAGAAGCTGGAATACGGTGTCAGCAAGCGGTCCCTTGTAGGGTACACGACCCTCAACGCCTTCGGGAACGAGCTTACGGGCGTTCTCCTGGAAATATCTATCCTTTGATCCCTTTTCCATTGCGGCGAGGGAGCCCATACCGCGGTATACCTTGAACTGACGGCCCTGATAGATTTCGGTAGTTCCGGGGGATTCCTCACAGCCCGCGAACAGCGAACCGATCATTACGACGGAAGCGCCTGCCGCAAGAGCCTTTACAAGGTCGCCAGAGTACTTAAGACCGCCGTCGGCGATTACGGGAACACCCGCCTTTGCCGCCTCACAAGCCGCATCATAGACTGCGGTGATCTGAGGTACGCCGATACCTGCAACCACACGGGTGGTACAGATTGAGCCGGGACCGATACCTACCTTGATAGCATCCGCACCGGCGGCGATAAGATCGTGTGCCGCCTCTGCGGTAGCGATGTTACCCGCTACGATCTGCGCCTCGGGGTAAGCGTTTTTGATCTTCTCAACGCAAGCGATAATATTCTTGCTATGACCATGAGCGGAGTCCAGAACAAGGAAGTCAGCGCCTACAGAAAGGAGCGCATTTGCACGGTCGAGCACGTCTGCGGTTACGCCGATAGCCGCGCCGCAGAGGAGTCTGCCGCTGGAGTCCTTGCAGGAGTTCGGATATTTTGTAGCCTTCTCGATGTCCTTAATGGTGATAAGTCCGCGAAGGATGTAGTTTTCGTCAACCAGCGGAAGCTTCTCGATCTTGTTTCTGCGCAGGATCTCCTGTGCTTCTTCGAGAGTTGTACCAACGGGAGCGGTGATGAGATTTTCCTTAGTCATAACCTCGGAGATCTTCATCTGATGGTTGACAAGGAAGCGCATATCGCGGTTGGTGATGATACCGATGAGACGCTTGTTCTCGTCGCAGATCGGCACACCGCTGATCTTGTATTTGCCCATGAGCTCGTCCGCTTCATAAACATAATTATCGGGAGCGAGATAGAAGGGGTTGGTAATGACGCCGTTCTCGCTTCTCTTAACCTTTTCGACCTCATCCATCTGTCTCTCAATTGGCATATTCTTGTGGATAACGCCCACACCGCCCTCACGTGCCATAGCAATAGCAAGACGGGACTCGGTAACGGTATCCATAGCAGCGCTCATCATGGGGATGTTGAGTTTAATCTTCTTGGTAAGCTGAGTTTCGAGAGAAACCATGTTGGGGGTGACGTCACTTTTGGCTGGAATCAGCAGTACATCATCGAAGGTAAGACCTTCCTTCAAGAATTTCTCTGCGGGGTTACAATTTACCATAATCTTCACCTTGCCTCACATATGAGCGGAGGCTTCCTTTCCGTAATATTTTAAGAAAATAGTATTAAGATTATTATACCCGATTTCCGACTCTTTGTCAAGTAAATTTTTAGAATACCCACAGGGGATTTATTATGCAACTTGTCAAATCGGAAATGCTCTACCACGGCTGTCTTCCATCAATCCATCGAGATAACACGCAAGACTTAGTAAAACAATAAAGCATGACGTCTTTTCGGCGTCACGCTTTATTGTTTTTATTAGCTCAGTACCCCATTCGCTCAATTAACCGACTGGCGGCGGTTTCAAGGCGTGTGAAATCCATAGCCCCGATGTAGATCTTTTCCACCGCGCTGTGGATGCGGTTTACCTCAGCAAGCTTATCAAGCCCCGAAAGAGTAAGCTCCCTCGTTGCTTTGCCGATAAGACGGCGTCGTGTGCGATCGCACCCGTACAGCGCTTCCCTGTCCACAAAGCGCGTCATGTTGATTGGCTTTGCATCTGACAGCGCGGTCTCGCTGACAACCGACATTGATAGCTCGGGAAAGCGGATCGCTTCCGTAAGCTCAGGGATCAGCGCCATGGGCGCACGGTCATAGGACAGCCCAAGACGCTCCGCCGCAGCAATAAGTGCGTCGAAAAGAAATGGTGCCGTCCCTACGGCATCCACCGCAAGGCATACATGCTTCACATCCTCGAAGCTGTCAAAGTGCGCCTCACCGCGTGTCGACAGCGCCGACAGACCGCGTAACCTTCGCACCCCTTTTCCACCCTTTACGCGGCATTCATGCATACGCTTTGTAAGAAGCCGCGTCACCGCCGCGTCCAGCTTTTCACGAAGCAGGAAGCTCTCCGCCTCTTTAAGCTGTGAGCGATACAGTGCGCCCGCCGACGAAAAGAATGAATATGCCTCACGGTATAGCCGCGCTTTTTTATCCGTAAGCGCAACTATCTCGTCACGCTGTGCCTTTAAAATATCCGAACACCAGTATTCGCCGAGATTCACGATCTCGTCGGCAGCACCGGGATATTTGGGGTCGGTGAGGTGAGGTGCAGTGCCGTCCAGCATCGCCGTGGTCTCACCGTCGGGAGCTGTGATTATTATCCCGTCGAGAGACGTCGGGTCGGAGGAGCAGTAGAAGTATTCACAGCTACCGCCTGCATTTTCCGCCTTTTCGGCTACCTTTTTCATAAGCGTCGATTTCCCCGTACCGCTTCCTCCCTTGATTATGTAAGTGCGCGAAAGCTTACGAGGGTCAAATATATCCGAAAACCAGCTCACAAATCCATTCTCCGTATTTGCGGCGGCAAAGTAGTTAGACAAACATTATCTTCCTTTCCAAGTGGGAGGTTCCCCCTTGTTGCATAATATGCCGCGTGAATGGATTTGGTGATATTTGTATATGTAAATTAGTGTTTATGAGTGGAAATAAACACAACAATTAGTAGGGGGCGGCGCCCACGACGCCCCTGCAACTTAATTGTATACCAAACAGTTTGCTTTTAAAAGTTACAAGGGACTGTCGTGAGCAGATGCGTTGCATCTGCTACCGTCCCCTACCACCATGTATGTTCCCCTACAATATTACACTAAACGACAATTTATCGCAAAAAAAGCAAGGGCTGTCAAGTGACAGCCCTTGGCTTTTATCTTGATTCGTTAATATACTTTGACACTCTGTCCTGGATATACCGCGCGGTATCGTCAAGGGACTGCTTACCTGCGAAGAAGGGCTCAAGCTCTTCGGTGATGATATTGTTAAGCTCTTCGTCGTAGCGTCCCACCTGCGTTGCGCCTGTGACAAGTGCCATCAGCGCGTCCGCCTGCTCCTGTGTAAGCGGAGTCGCAAAGGGATCCTCCCAGTCGATGCCGATATCGGGAATTTCCGTGGGGATATCTATCGCGATATTATCGGATGTATCGTCTATGATCTCGGCGGGCACATCATCGGCGATCTCGACATCCTCTGTTGCGACGGATTCATCGGTTTCTGCCTCCGATTCTACCGATTCCACGGCTATCTCAGTCTCGGCGATCGCTACAGTATCCACGGTAACTGCCACGGACGAGCTTGATACAACGGGAGCGATAGCAGGCATGGGTCTTATTATATCGCCGCCGATCATGCCGCCGTTTACATTCTCGCGCTCGGTCATGGCAATCTCCGCCATCTTTTCAAGGGCGGGTATGTATATTGGCAGGTTGCCTGCCGGATAGTTCCAATACTGATATTCCTCGTTGTAAATGGGCATCTGAGCTTCCTCGTCGATCAAGGTCTTCAGGAACTGCCATGCGCCCTCCTTGAAGTCGGAATCTGCAGAGATGGCGTATTCGCTGTACGCCATGATGATGGCACCGTTGCCCTCGGATACGGGGAACCCGATAAAGGTCGGTTCTGCACCAAAGGTGTAGTTGAGCAAATTCTTGATGCTGTACTCAAAGTCGGAGATGTAAGCCATTGACAGAAGCACCTTGTCTTCCTTGAAGCGGTTATCGTACTCCATCCAGAAGTCGCTGTCATTGTGCTGCTCATCGTCAAGGCTGCTCCAGAAATCGTCCTCGCTAAGGCTTGCCGCAAAGGATAGCAGGTCGCGGAATTCATCTGAATCGAAGCGGCATTCGCCCGTTTCTGCGTTAATGAACTCGTTCTTTGCAAACAGCATGAACAACTGCACAAAATTAGCGCGATTGAAGTCGTAGTCGAACATCTGCATCTCGGGATGAGCCTCGGCATACTCGGTGAACTCCTTAAGCGTCCAGCCCGTCATGCCCTCAAGAAGCTCCTTCTTTGCCGCAAAGGTCTCGATGGTAAAGCTGGGGATAAGGGATAACAGCTCTCCGTTATACTCGTACGCCTCGAATACATTTTCAAGGTAATTTGATCTGTCGAAATCCGCATCCGCGTCCATCAGCTCGTAAATATCCGCGAAAATGCCCTTGGAGGCGTAAACATCATAAGGGGTCTGTTCAGTGATCATGAAAATGTCCGGTACATCGCCTGCGATGATGTCGGAGTTGAGCTTTTCGATGCCCGCGTTGTAGTTTTCGTCGGTGTTGAAGCGGGAATAATCGTCGATGGTGATCCTGTAGGTGTCGCTTGACTTGTTAAACTCGATAACGCGGCTTCTGAGATCATAATTTGCGTAGTAAACTGCCATTCTGAGCATCATCTTCGGCACCACCTCATCATCCGGCACGCGGTCGATGAAGGAGAGGTAATTTACCGAATTGCCCGTAACCAAATTTCGCTCACGGACCGACAGGAAGAAGCGATCCGCGGAGATCGGAATGACGGTTCTAACATCGTTGCCGTTGATATCGGAATTGATGAAGCTTACCACCTCGGTCATGGCGCCCGTCTCTACGTCAACGCCCCACAAAGCGGTGCGGTCGTTGTAGTAATAATCATAGCCGGGGCCTAAGATCATGTTGTACGCGTGCTCGGTGTTGATCTCTGACTCCTCACCGAAGGTGCCCGTGATGTGATCGAACTCCATCATTTTTGAACCGTAGTCGGTTTCGGAATATGTATACATCTGAACGTACAGCTTGCCGTTCATCATAAACACCTTTTCAATGTTGGTGCTGTCGGGATCAATGCCCTCAACCTTCCGCACTTCACCGTCAGGTGTCAGAATACGCATTGCGTTCCAGGACGCAAGCAGAAGCGACCCGTCGTCAAGCGCCACCATGGACTGCACATAGAAGCCGTAGTTATCATCCGCCATGAGATCAAGCTCCAGCGTTTCGGTAACGCCGTCTTTGATCTTTCGAAGCTCCATGGTCTGGGAATACTCCGTTTCGGAGTAGGTGTAGACCTCGATCATCATGTATATGGTTCCGTCATCGGAGACCGTGAAATTGGTGAGATTCGCGCCGCCGTTTTCGCCCTGCTCAAGCTCCAGCGGTATACTCTCATCGAAGGTATTCTTCGCAAGATCGTATACGGCGATGGAATAGGAAGGCATATAGGTCAAGGGGTCGTAGGTGTAGACCTGCATATATACCTTATCCCCCGCGTGAACGTACTGATTAAAGTTTACGTTGGTTCCCGACAGCTCCTCGGGAAGCTCGATCTTTGACTCGCGGAACACATTGGTGGGCTTTGTCGCCTCCGGCTTCTTACCGCAGGACGGGAGTATAGCAAGAGTCGCCGTCAATATGCACGCAAGCAATAGCGAGATCAGCTTTTTCATATGATAGTTTCTCCTTCGATGTAATTTTTCTCGGCACGATGCCGCTTGTTCTGTCGCCTATCGCGGACGATCCTTCTAATACGTCCGAAAGTGGCGTTAAATATTGCCCCTCTCTTTACATAGAGAAGTATTATTTCAAATGCGGCGATCAGCACAAGAATAATTATGGGGATTAACTTTAAAAGATACACCATCGCCGCTCTGTCTGAGAGCTTGATGGCTGTGTTTTCAAAATAGGGATAGGAAACGGGCTTTAATCGTACGCCGCGGGACGCGGTACCAAGAAGCCGTTCACGCAGATATTCATCCTCGAATCTTGCGCTGTTTTCGATATACTCGGTGAGCTCCTCGTCTGCGGGAAGTGCCTTTTTGAACATATCCATGGCAAATCCGCCGACGGGGTTGGGCGCTACCAGCTCAACCGCTTCAACATAAATCTCGCCGAGAAGCTCCTCCGCGAAGCTGTATGGTACGTAGATGCGAGGTACATCACCGTAAAATTCGGAGTAATCCCCTGACGCACCATTTTCGCATACGCCGGATATGTAGCATTCACTGCCGTTAATTTTCAGCATCTGTCCCACAACATAAGGAGAGCCGAAAAACTGCCAGGCAAGATCGTTGTCGATGACAACGCAGTCGTTTAAAATATCCGTGGTGGAAAAGTACCAACCCGAAAGGATATTCTGCGGATGGAACAGGAAATAGTCCGCGCCGCAGGCGACCAAAGTCGCCGAGACGCCGCCCTTCAGCGTCTTACCGTATTCACCCGTACGAGACAGTGTCACACTTCCCTCCGCACTGTAGGCGTAGGCGTAGATGCGCGAATCCTCGTTTGCGGGGGATATGGAAGCATTCACCAGTGCCGCGTCAAGGGAAGCAGTGAAGCTTCGCTGGACAGCTTCAGATCTAAGCCCCGCTTCGGGGGATACAAACGCCGACAGCTGTGCCATGGCGGTGTCATCTGCCGACCAACGTCCGACGACAGTCTGGCTGGAGAGCTTCTCCCGCATTGCGCCAATAACAAGCGTTGACACAAGGATGGATACCAAGCATATAAGCGCTAATATCGCAAGGGTCAATTGCAGCTTTTTCATATCAGTTTTCCACCAGCCGTACCTGATTGCCGTTTGCTATGGGAGCCGAGGAGGTGGTGATTATAAACTCGCTGCCGATAAGTCCGCTAACCGCGGAGTTAGTGTCATCGCTTGCCAACACCTCAATGTCATATCGGCGTGCAATGTAGCGATTTCCGAGGGGACTGGATTTCGCTTCTACAACCAGCACAAATTTACCGTTATTGTCCTCGCGGATAGCGGAATTGGGTACAACGGCGTCGTAATTCTGTCCGCGCTCCCCTATGGTCAGCGACAGACTCTGTCCCACCGCAACGTCGCCTGCAAGCTCAATGGTGGCGATCTTCTGACTACCAGGATTTCTCGGATCGTTGCGTATTGCGGCAATGGTGCCCGTTGTCTTCGACCACCATGAGTTGGTGATCTCAACCGAGTCGCCTACACGCACACGCTTCGCCTGCTCGCCAGTCAGCGTGATCTCGCAGGAATAGCCAAGCTCGGTCACGACGATCTCGCAGAGCGTCTGACCCACAGAGGTCTCCATACCCGTGCTGACTGTAAGCGAACTGATCTGTCCCGCTACCTCGGCGGTAATCTTCGCATCGGTGGAATTAGCCTCGTATTTTGCGATAAGTGCCTTCTGTTCTTCGATGTCCGAAATCAAGTCCGAGATCTCAAGCTGTTCGCGTTTTTCTGAGAGGGCGTTCTCCTCACGGCGGCGCGCCAGATTGTGCTGCATTGTGGCAAGCTCACTTTCCAGCGCCTTTATGAGAGTCTCCTGAGTCTTTTTGTCGGTGGTGCCAAGCTCGCTCTTCTCCTTTTGGATGGCGGCTATCTGCTCGGAATAGGCTTCATTTTGTGCCTTAAGCCCATCAAGCGTCACCTCATATTTTTCTATAAGGGAGAGCTTTTTAAGCGATTCGTATTCGGCCTCCGCTTTGGAGTGAATCTCCTCCGCCTCGGTGTAGATCTCAGTAATCGCCGCTAAACTATCGGCAGCGTCCTTATACTTCTTCTCAGCTCTATCAAGTTCCTCTTTTGCTTCCTCTGCACCCGACAGCTCCGCAAGTTGCGAACGAAGCTTACTAAGCCGCTCGGTATCATCCTCAAGCCCGCGCTCGTAGGAAAGCGTCAGTGCATCGCGCTGTTCGGAAACGGTCTCCTTGGCAGACTTGTATGCAGCCTCCGCGGCATCTGCCGCCGCCTTTGCGGCTTCCACCATTTCGGAGGTAACACCCTCCACGCCGCTATTATAGTCCGCCTTCAGCTCGCGGTAATCGTCGTCGGCTTCATCCATGGCATCGCGAAGTGACGCAAGATTTGCGCCCAGCTTATCGTATGCTATGTCGTAGTCCTCCTCATCGCGGCGCATCTCCTTTTCGAGAGCGGCGATCTGTTCGGTGAGGGCTGTGATGTCAGCGCTTCCCGTGCCTACGATAGAATCGTAATCCGACTTTGCCGCATTCTTATCCTTCTCGGCTATTTTAAGTAAATTCTCCGCCGCATTTTTGTCGATCTCCGCCTTCTTTAGACGTGCCGCCGCTTGATTGTAAGCGTTCTCTGCCGCCGCGAGACGTACTGAGGTCGGCTCACCTGTCAGCGACGCGTCTGCGGCTCCGGAGCTGAGCTTTGAGACCTCGTTCTCATAAGCGGTTATGGTCTTGGAAAGCGTCTTCTGAAGCGCTTCGATCTCATCGATGCGCGCGTCAAGAGCGTCTATTTTCGCAGTGTTTGCGTTAATGTTATTAAGTACCGTCCTTGCCTCGGTCAGCTCCTGCTGTTTTTTGCTTATTGCAAGCTCATCGGAGTAGAAATCCGCGCCAAGGGTGAGGAGCTTTAATTCGTACTGGCGCTCAAGCGACGCTAGCGTCTCGCGTGCGCCCTTAAGCTCCGATGACTCCGCATCATCAAGATAAAACAGCACGTCCCCTATCTGCACGTCCTGACCATCCTTTACGGCGACCGACTTGACCTTTCGGGATTCCTCGATCTTCACCGAGTGCTTGGAATTTGCCTGAACAGTTGAGGAGGTGCGAATCTTTGCGGTAATACTGCCGCTCTGTGCATACTGCGCCGCCACCTCGGGAAGCGATGCGTTCATAATGGTGTTTGAAAAGAAGGTGAGTATCAGCATTATCACAAGGAAGATAATAGCTGCGTTCTTGACCCAACCCCGACGGCGTGTGGATACGTCCATTTTTTGTTCTCCTGTTTATGTAAAGTGTTAGTGAATAATCTTGTTTATCCCTTGATTCCGCCCGAATAAGCGATTCCCTCAACGAGATAATCCTCGCTGTAAAGGAAGATCAGCAGGGACGGTATCATATAAACGGTGGCAACGGCGAATGCGAGACCCGCATCGTTTGTATTGACCTGGGAGAGGAAGATCGACAGCGGATACAGCTCGTCTCCCGTTGCTTTGAACATGATAAGCGGCTGCTCAACCATATTCCAATAGTCGATGAAAATTAGTATGGCAACCGAATAAAGCGTGCCCTTGCACAGCGGCATATATATGCGGGAGAAGATCTGAAATTCCCCGGCACCGTCAAGCTTTGCGGCTTCCACCATGGCGGTGGGGATGCGTCGCATAAACTTGGTCAGTATAAACACCGCAAAGGGTGAGAATATGCCCGGCAGGATGATGGACCAGCGGGTATCAATAAGCCCGAGGAAATCCGCCACCATGAAGTTTGGCACAAGCGTGACCTGATATGGCATCAGCATTAAGATGATGTACACAAAGAATATCGCATTTGCCACCCTTGAACGGTTGCGGGCAAAGCAGTAGGATGCACCCGCCGCTACGATAAGCTGTCCCGCAACGATGGGCAGTGTGAGTATCACTGAGTTCCAGAATTTAAGAAGATAAGCGGGACTTGTGATAAACGCCGTCTTGTATTGGCTGATGCTGACCATATCGGGGATGAATTTTAGGTTCACCTTTTCAGATACGTAGGTCTTTATGTCGGCGTTTGCGTTATTAAAGATCTGACCGTAGTTTGCGGAGATCTCCGTGGTTGACATAAAGGAGTTAGTCACAGTCAGCACGGTTGGCAAAAGGAACACCACCGCCACCGCCGCCACGAGAACGAATGTAATATATGTAAGCACCTTTTTTCGGAGTACACCGATGGATTTCTTTTTCATTCCTCGATATCCTCCTCTATTCGATTATCCGCACGGAACAGAAGTCCGATTATCAGACTCATGACGATCGCCATGATAATTGCCGCCGCTGACAGCTTCTGATAGTCGAGATTCTTAAATACGTTGTTCATGAAGTGCTGGAGCATATACAGCGAGTCGTAGGGGTAGTTACCCGTCAGTAGGTAGACCTCGCGGAATATCTTAAAGGAGTTGATAAGCGACATCAGCATGACGAACATGATAGTGGAGGACAGATAGCGTAGCTTGATGCGAAAGAAGATCTGCATCCGCGACGCGCCCTCAAGGGTCGCCACCTCTAAAACATCGACGGGTATCGCCGAAAGCGCCGACATGAAAAGGATCATGTTGTAGCCGAGATTTTTCCAAAGAAAAAGCAATACCACCACAAGCTGGGAATAGTCGCTTTTAAGCCAATCGACAGCGGTTCCACCGAAAAAGGTAACAAGCTCGTTTGCCGCACCGTTATAGTGGAACATGACCTGCCAGATAAGTATGATGGACGCCACGGGCACCATCATTGGCGAGAGGAAAATGGTGCGAAGCTTACTCTTGCCGGGAAGATTTTTCATAAGCACGATGGCAAGTACCAGCGAAAGCACCACTGCAAGCGGTACCGCCGTCAGCGAAAACTTTACTGTATTCCACGCCGCCTGACGGAACGCGGAATTTTCAAGCAGACGCTTGTAGTTTTCAAGAAAAACAAACTCTTTTTTTACGGGATTGTTTACCACCGACTGAAAAATGATGACAAAAAACGGAAGTATGTAGAATATCAGCATACCGATGGCTGACGGCAGTAAAAACAGATTTGCCTGCCGCCGTTCTGCCCGTTTCACACGCGACAGCTTACCGCCACGCGAGATTTTTGAGGCCTTTGTTTTCATATTTACCTCGTTGATTCCATGTTTTATGTATTAGACGCAAAATACGCGGATATGTTCCTCGTTTTTGGAATTTTTGTGAAGAAATGCAGATACCGTTATGTTTTGAGCTTCCCTTGCCAATTACCGTCGGTAGGGGACGGCGCCCACGACGTCCCGCCGTATAGCACCGAATTACAGCTTCGAAATCGTATAAAGCCGCTTGGACAGGCGCTCATTTATGAGATCTTCCCTGTCGATGATCTCCACTCCCATATCAGCCGCGCGCTGGGTGAGGAAGCGGTCACGGGTGCGCAAATCGGACATTGTCACAAGCACGGGACGGGCGTATTCGCCGCCGAACTGTTTTGCAAGGGTCTTGATCTCGTTTAAGGTGGTGACGTTCACAGAGCCGGATTTGCAGGAGATGAACAGCGGCACAAAGCCGCTTACTACCATTACGTCGATCTCGTTGATGGTATTGATGCGAGCATCTAAATTTCCATCCCAGTCGATGACCACGCTTATTTGTACGTCGCTGTAAATACCCGCGCTTTTTGCCGCGGCATAGACGTATAATTCGAGGCAAATGCCGATATCGCAGAGACAGCTCCGCATAAGTGTGTTTTTGTAGTCAAAGCTCACGCGCCGACCGTCGTTTTGATAATTCTGTATGATCCCCGACTGACACAGTTCCTCCATGACCGCCTTGTCGGCACCGCTTATGCGGTCTCCGCCGTAGACGACAGCACTGGCGTCCACATGAAGGTCATCGCCCTCTAAATTTTTTGAGATCTGTTGAAGATAGGACACCGCACGGTGCCAGCCGCGATGGTTATGCTTGTAGATAGTCCATACCCGGAAAATATCCTTAAGCGTCGCATCATCGAGATTGTCCAGCGACAGATGTCCGTGAGACTTCATAACGCCGCCTGACAGTGCAAGCATGGCGTTTATATTGAATGCGGGCGCAGACTCTTTGTCCTCTGCGAAGGAGCAGCAATAGATATTCTTATAGCGATGGTTATAGCGGTCGTATCTGAATAGCGGAATTTGCCGCTCACGGGCAAGCATTCCCACCGCCACCAGCGCCACCTCGCCACCACCGGTCAGATCAATAGCACATTCACCGAAATTATCGAGGATATTTTCAAGCTCTGCGACGATGGAGTCGATACTAAGCATATCCGTTGAATAGAAGAAGCATTTTGTGTCAAGATCCAGTGCCCTGAGGCAGGAGATTATATTATTTTTGATCTTCTTATTCTTTAATTTGCGCGTGCCGATGTAGACAGTATTTTTTGGCTTGAATTCCGACGTTGCAAGGACGTTGTAGATCTGCTCCTCGTCGTAAAGCTCGATTATGGTTTCGGGTATTTTATTCATATGCGGCGCCCCTTAAAATTGCGTTTTATACTGTGTGTTAATTGTATCATATAATAGTGAACATATCAAGACAATTTGTGATAAATTTATTAAAAATCTGTTTCCCTTCTTGAAAAAATCGGAAAAGTATAGTATAATAAATATAAGCCGTTAGGCTGTGAACGCAGCAGATTACGGCTATTCTGACAGTAATTTCACTGTCTCTTTTACGGCATCACCCAAAAAATAACGGAGGAGATAATGAATAAGGAGCTTCAGAGCCGCTATCTCTTAGCAAAACAGGCGCTATTTGATAAACTTTACGCGGCACTCAATGAACGACAACGTGAGGCGGTCTACTCGGTAAATGGACCTTTACTGATACTCGCGGGTGCGGGCAGCGGTAAGACCACCGTCCTTGTAAACCGCATCGCACACATAATTCGCTACGGCAATGCTTACGAATGCGCCGAGCTTCCCGAGGGCTTCACCGATGCTGACGCCCGAAAGTTAGAGGATGCGCTTGCGCTGGATCCCACCGAGATCGAGCAGGTTCTGTCCGAATACGCCTGCGATCCTGCAGCACCGTGGCAGATACTCTCCATCACCTTCACCAACAAGGCGGCAAACGAGATGAAGGAGCGTATCGCGAAGGTGCTCGGCAGTGAGGAGCTTGCAAAAGAGGTGTGGGCAGGCACCTTCCACTCTGTTTGCGTGCGCCTGCTTCGCCGCTTCGGCGAAGCCATCGGCTATGCAAGGGATTTTTCCATCTACGACAGCGATGACCAGAAGCGTCTTGTCACCGCCTGCCAGAAGGAGCTTAACATCGATGACAAGATGTTCCCCGTCCGCTCCACAATGAACGCACTTTCCCGCGCCAAGGACAGGCTCATCACACCCGATGTATTTGAAGCTGAGGCTGGCTCGGATTTCCGTCTTCAGAAGCTATCTGAGGTGTACCACCTTTACGAGTCCCGACTGAGGGCCGCAAATGCGCTTGATTTTGATGACATCATCATGCAGACCGTCCGTCTGCTCCGCGAGTGCGAGGAAGCGCGCAGTTATGTGCAGAATCGCTTCCGCTATGTATGCGTGGACGAGTATCAGGATACCAACCGCGCACAGCTTGAGCTTGTGAGACTGCTTTCTGGCAGATACCACAATATCATGGTGGTGGGCGACGACGATCAGTCCATCTACCGCTTCCGCGGAGCAACCATCGAGAACATCCTCGACTTCGACAAGGCATTCGAGTCAGCACGTATTATTAAGCTTGAACAAAATTACCGCTCCACTCAGAACATCCTAACCGCCGCAAATGCAGTCATCAAGCACAATTTCGGCAGACGCGGCAAGGAGCTTTGGTGCGACAAGGGCGAGGGCGATAAGATACGCGTCAAGAAGCTTCAGAATCAGAACGATGAGGCTAAATATATAATCAACAAGATCATCGACGGCGTGACCCGCGAAAAGCGTAAGTACAGCGATTTTGCGGTACTCTACCGCATCAATGCGCAGTCAAACAGCCTGGAGAACTACTTCGCAAAGAGCGGACTTCCCTACCGCATCCTCGGCGGCGTCCGCTTCTACGAGCGCAAGGAGATCAAGGATATAATTGCTTATCTCTGCGTCCTGAAGAATCCCAACGATAATGTTCGCCTACGCCGCATTATCAATGAGCCTAAACGCAAGATCGGTGAGACCACCGTCGAAGCGGTGTTCGGCATCGCTGGTGCACAGGGTAAGAGCCCCTTCGAGATCATGGAAACCGCTCCTGCATACACTGCGCTTGTCAAGAGCGCGCCGAGACTTGCGGACTTCGTCAAGCTGATCCGTGAGCTTCGCACAGCGTCTGAAGAGCTTCCCGTGTCGGAGCTGATCCGCCTTGTCTACGTGCGTACGGGATATGAAGAAATGCTCAAAATGTCAGGCGTCGAGGGCGCCGAGCGCATGGCAAACGTGGGCGAGCTTATCTCCAACGCCATTGCCTACGAGACTGACAACCCTGACGCGTCCCTCGAGGGCTTCCTTGAAGACGTTGCGCTTGTCAGCGACATTGACAATTACGACGAGGATGCTGATGCAGTTGTACTGATGACCATTCACAGTGCAAAGGGTCTTGAATTCCCCGTGGTATTCCTCCCCGGATTTGAGGACGGAATCTTTCCAAGCATTCAATCGGCCATGGATCCCGAGGAGCTTGAAGAGGAGCGCCGACTTGCCTATGTAGCGATCACCCGCGCCAAAGAGCGCCTCTACTGCGTACACGTTCGTGAGCGCCTTGTCTTCGGAAAGACTCAGTTCAACCCACGTTCCCGCTTTATTGATGAGATCCCCGAGGAGCTTATCGATCTCGGTTACATTCCGAAGCATGATCCCGAAAATACTCCTCAGAAAAAGAAGCCGGTCATCTCCGCCGAATTCTTTAAGAGGGCGGATATTACCAGCGACGTTGGCAGAAGTAATTCAAGTGAGCAGTTTGAGGTTGGCGACCGCGTGAAGCATTACAATTTCGGCGAAGGTGAGATCATATCCGCAAAGCCCATGGGCGCGGATATTATGTACGAGATCATCTTCGACACCGTCGGCACCAAGAAGCTGATGGCAACATACGCAAAGTTAAGAAAGATATAATATCTTCTTCACGACTGTAAAAACTGTAGCGGCGAGTAATGCTCGCCGCTACGGTTTTATTTAACTTCATTCACGCACACTCACGTCTCCGCTGCCGAGTGCTTCCTCGCTTCCGTCATGATAGCGGACGATCAGCCTGCATTCGTCATCGATCGCTACGGCTGTGGCGGGACGGCGCTCACCGTCAGCGATGCGCATTACATCCACCTCACGTCCGATGAGAAACGAGCGCTGGCGGTATTCGTCAAGATGCGAACCGCCGCCCTTATAAATCCGCATAAATTCGTTTACTATCCCCGCCGCGAGAGCGTTGTCCGCATCCTTTTCGATGTGATCGAACACAGCACCCGCCCGATTTTTTATATCCTCGGGGAATCCGCCCTCAGGCGGAACCAAATTCACACCGATGCCAAGCACCGCATATGAAAGCTTTCCGTCTGCGATCTCCGACTCAGAAAGTATCCCGCAGACCTTGCGTCCGCGAAGATACACGTCGTTGACCCATTTGACCTCGCATCTCTGACCGGTCATAGAATCAATGACGCGGCATACCGCTACAGCCGCCGCAGTGGTGAGTGTGATCGCTTCCGACGGACTCATTTCGGGGCGCAGAAGCAGGGACATATAAAGTCCGCCCTCGGGAGAGAAAAAGCTCCGACCCATTCTGCCCCGTCCGCCGCTCTGTGTGCGGGCAACTATCAGCGCTTCCCCGCCAAATGTCGTCGCAAGCTGGCGGGCGGTGTGATTAGTGGATGCAAGCTCGCCATAGACCCGCACAATAAGCGGGTATTCGAGATGCTTTTCAATTGCTTCTCTTGTGATCATTTGCTGCTGTAAAAGCCCTTGTGGAGCTTGTTAATCATCCTGACAATACTGCGAAGGTACTGATTTACCTCATCGCCCCCAATGTCAAGGTCGGAGAACACTGCCAGCACATACGGTTTATCACCGTGCAGGACGATTGCCGCATCGTGGTAGGAATCCTCGTCCCAGCCATACTTATGAAGAGTTTTTGTTGGAGATACGCCGTAGGGGATGATGACAGTATGATTGCCCTTTGCCATGGACTGCGCCATAAGTGGACCGTAGGTCTCATCCTCCTCGGTAAATTTGTAGATCTCCTTAAACAGGATACCTGCACCCCGTGCCGTCATAGTATTTTTCGGAATGTTGACCTTCAATTTATAGGCAAGGTTTGCCATTCGAGTGAAACCGAAGCGCTCTCTTAGAGCCTGATACGCCACGTTATCGCTGTACTCGAGGGTATATTTGATAAAATCTATGTAGTTAAACTCGGTGCCGTCCTCCATATCCTTGATCTTACCAGAGCCCTCCTTGAACATCTCCTCCTTGGTGTAGACCACCTTCTCATAGAGGTCGTATGTGGGGTCGGTGTACTCGATCTTTACGCGGTCAAATACGCCATCACCGTCATCGTCTATCTGCTCAGGAAGCTCGTTATTCTCTGAAAGGGAGTCAAGATATGCATTTTCATCGGCGGAGATCGCCTGCAGCACTGACATTATGTAGGGCGCCTTTATAACACTTGCGGAGTTGTACGCAAGATCGGCGTTGTAGTCAAAATGATACCCGGTTGCAAGATCCTCGTAATAGATGCTCACATTGGGATAAATCAGGTCCTCACGGGCAAGAACAAGCTCGCGAAGCCTCAGCTCGGTATAATCCTCCTCACCAAGTCCCGAGGCTTCAAGCTCCTCAGGGGTGAAGAGCGGCGACTCCTCGCTGTACTTCTCCGCTTCCTCCTCCATCAGCTCGGTGATAGTTTTAAGCACAGGCACCGTCTTTTCGGGATCATCGGGGAACTCCGGATCGGGCATTACGACATAGCGGCAGGGATTTTGCGTCTCAATATACTCTATTATTTCATCGATAAGCTGAGCCTGCGCACGCACGTCGATGTTGAATACAGTGCGATATTTTTCAATATCTTCCTCAAGCGCTGCGATCTCCACAGCCTTTTGCGCGATTTCTGCCTTAAGTCCGTCAATCTCATCAGCAAAGGTCTTGCCCGCGTCAGACAGCTTCAAATTTAGCGACGCCACCTCGGCTTCGAGAGCAGATTTCTCTGCCTCAAGCTTTGCCTTTGCCGCTTCGAGCTGTGAAATGTTCATTTCAAGGCGGGAGCCTTCAAGCTCTAAGGCATCGTATTTATCATTTAGCTCGCCGAGCTCTTTGTTATGATCCGCGCGGCTGTCGGTGATGATAAGCGCCGCCGCCGCGATGACTCCCATAAGGAGCACCGACAGCAACGCATACACCGTAATTGTGACTTTTTTCGACATCAGTTTACTTTCTCTCCGTTTATAAATACCGTTTCAACTTCCGAGTCAAGTGCCAGCACGTCTCCGCGCACAAGCACAATATCGGCGTCCTTTCCGACCTCAATCGTGCCCACGCGGTGGTCGATTCCAAGGATCTTCGCGGGATTTATTGTGATTGCTCGCAGTGCATCCTCGCGTGACATCCCCTGCTTTTTAGCCATTGCGGCACATAGTGCAAGATAATTAAGGGGGCTGACAGGATGATCGGTAGTCAACGCCACAAGCGCTCCCGCCCCCACAAGCACGCCGGGATTTGCGAAGGTCTGATTTTTAAGCTCCGGCTTCGACCGATCACAGAGATTGGGACCCGCGATCACGGACACACCCCTAAGCTCATCCGCGATAATATGCCCCTCCGTTCCGTGGATAATGGCATACTTCAGCGAAAACTCCTCGGCAATACGCATAGCCGTTGCGATATCATCGGCGCGGTGCGCATGGAAATGCGCCACGATCTCCCCGCGAAGCAAAGGGATAAGCGACTCGTTTTTGATATCGTATTCGGGAGGATCAATCTCGTCATCTGACGCCGCACGATCTAGCTCCTCCATGTAGCGCTTTGCCTTGTAAAGCGACTCGCGCATGATAGCCGCCGTCGCCATACGGGTAACGGGGGACAGATTTTTCGAATGGTAGGTGTTCTTTGGATTCTCACCCAGGGCAAACTTGATCGCCGCAGGAGCCTTAATGCTCATACGGTCTACGCGACTTCCCGCGGTCTTGATGACGCAAATCTGTCCGCCAATGGGGTTGGCACTTCCGGGTGCCACCGCCGCGCAGGTGATACCCGCCGCACGCGCCTCCGAAAAACAACGATCAAGGGGATTTATGGCATCCAGCGCACGAAGCTGTGGTGTAGACGGCTCGCTGTCCTCATTACAGTCATCACCCTCGAAGTCCAGTGAATCCTCCACAATACCGAGATGACAGTGTGCCTCGATAAATCCCGGAAAAGCGGTAAGACCTTCCCCGTCGTAAACCTCGCCGTCATAATCCGGCGCGGTACCTTCACCAAGGGCAGAAATTTTTCCATTTTCGATTAAAATCCAACCGCCGCAAATATTATTCGCGGCGGACATTGTCTCTATTGTAATATTTTTAATAAGCATATTGTTTCCCATTTTTTGTTTTAATTTATAAGATCATTATAGAAAATGATCTCATCCGGCAGACAGTAGCCGAGCTTTTCCTTTGCAAGCTCTATTATATACTCCTCATCGAAGGGAGTGTTTAATTTATTCTGCAGCTCATCAATGCTTCCCTGCACATCGTCGATGCGCTCGTTCAGCTTTTCTCGCTCTTCCTCCAGAGTGTTGTATCGAATCTGAACGCTGACGAGGGTGATTATCATAAATAGGAACGCGAGGAGTATTGCGAGCTTTACCGGTATTGACAGCCGAACCTGGTTCATCCCGTATTCCTTTCGTTTTCAAAATTTGTTCTTGGCGTAGACGGGCAGCCCTTGCCCGCTTTCGCGCCATAATGTGCTTTTTTAACTTGACCGATACGGCAGATACCGCACGTCCGAGTGTGATCATATATATGCGCTTCGCGACCTTAAGAAGCACGCGAAGGATCGGCAATATTATTATGCCGAAAACCAATCCGATAATTCGCCACAAAAGCTGTGACAATGCGTTTGATATAAGCCGTGTCAGCCGTCCGAGAGTCAAAAGATAAACAGCAAATCCTACGGTTATGCCAAAAAGAATAAAGCCCCTGGCACATCCGCGGTTAGCTTGAAAACAGAACAGCACCACACACACGGCAGATATTACAAAAAACAGTATGTCCCCGATAAAGGAGACAGCGGTCAGCGCCGCGTCAGACGCGGCTTTGAGTGGGCGCGCCTCGGTCTTGACCGTGAGAAACACCCGAAGTATGCGAAACAGATCAAACAGAGCGCCGAGTACGGCACCGAGGATCACAGAGTAAAGAAGCAGCCAAAGCTGCTTTTCAATATCGTAGCCGAGAGCATCCAGCGCCGCTTCCATTACTTGAAAAGACCCCGCTTTTTCTTTGGCTCAGCGGTCTCAAAAAATACCGCTCCGCCTATCTCGCCCTCGATGTATAATTCTCCCGCTTCCACGGAGAGGCTTGTAATGTGCAATGCCCTTCCATCAATAGCGAGCATTCCCAGTGAGGTTTCGAGTATTATGCTCTCATCATTGAAGCTTCTGACGTCAAGCACACCCGTCACGGTTAGATTCTTCCGATCCGAGATGTAGATTATATGACGCTTGGCTTGATTTTCGATTTTTTCTGTATTCATCCGAAACACCTCTGCCATAATGGTTTTGTATAACCATATATATGGCAGAGGAGCCGCAGATATACGTCACGAAATAACTTCGTACATAGAAGCCGCGTCCGCCTTAGCGGTGAACTCGCGTACATCCACAACTTTTATCTTGGTAGTACGAGCACCGAAGGTGATCTCGATTACGTCGCCTTCTTTTACATCGTAGGATGCCTTTGCAGGGCGGCCGTTTACCGAAACGTGTTGTGAATCGCAGGCTTCATTGGCGACCGTACGCCTTTTTATAAGGCGGGACACCTTGAGAAACTTATCAAGTCTCATGTAGAATACCATGAAATATCCATCGGCATCAAGTAGGGCGATTTGAGAATCCCCAAATGCGTGGAGCATCGGATGCCGAAGAATTTCGAGAATTACTTGTTGAGCTTAGCCTTGAGGGACTTGCCGGAGGTGAAAGCAAGGCGCTTGGAAGCAGCGATGGTGATGGTCTCGCGGGTTGCGGGGTTGATACCGGTTCTCGCGGGGCGATCCTTAACCTCGAAGGTACCGAAGCCTACGATCTGAACCTTCTCGCCTGCGAGGATAGCATCCTCAATGCCAGCAAGTGCAGCGTTAACTACAGTCTCAACGTCCTTCTTCTTGAGACCGGTCTCCTTGGTTACTTTTTCGATAAGAGTTGTCTTGTTCATTGGTTTACGTCCTTTCTAAATATTTTTAATAATACCGCAATTTATTCGGTATATAAATTATAACATTATTTTTCGCATATTACAATACTTTTTTGAAAAAATTTTCAAAAAAGTGCCTTATTTTCGGGATTTTTTTGATATTTCGCACGATAAATGCCATTTACTTCCATTCATTGGTCGATTTTTTCGTCGGAAGCGGTCAAAACCAGCTCATCACAGGCATCGGAAAGCGCCTTTTCGCAGTCGATTCCGTATGCGCGGGCAAGCTTTACGGTATCAAAAAGCATGGCGCCGATACGCTTTTCCATGTCTTCGCTATCACCAAAAGAGGAACGGAGTGACTCTGACTCATCTTTAATATAGCCTAACTTCTGAGCCTTATTACAGAGCTTGTCCGCACGGATAAGCGCGGGCAGCGAGTGGGACACCGAATCCAGCACCTCGCGGTCAGACCTCTGATGCTTCTCCACCACCTTGATCTTATCCCAATTTTTAAGCACCTCCTCCGAGGTGTCCGCCTTCACGTCGGCGAAGATGTGCGGGTGGCGGAGGATAAGCTTCTTGCAGATACCGTCCGCTACATCGTCAAGATTAAACTTCCCTGCCTCCTCGGCAATACGCGCGTGGAATATGACCTGGAGCATGAGATCCCCCAGCTCCTCACACATGAGAGTCTTGTTGTCGGTATCAATAGCTTCAACCACCTCATAGGTCTCCTCAATAAGGTTGCGACGGATGGATTTATGATCCTGCTCGCGGTCCCAAGGACATCCCCCAGGCGCGCGCAGGATCTCCATGATCTCACGCAGGTCTGATACAGTATAGCTTGTTTTCTTTTTTAATGCTTCAATCCGGTTTTGCATTTTTCTACATCCTTTCGCTTATGTTTTGATCTATTATCCATCAATTTATTGTTGGGCGATTCATAAATTACCCCTACTTTTATTCCTATGATTCTCCATCACCGCGACCAGCGAAAAATACCCGCACGCCGCAATACCGATAGCGACTACAGTTCCCGTAATTGGATACACCATCACCGCCGCACCCACGGCAAGCGCCGACGCTGTCAGCGGCTTCAGGTAAGCACCAAGTCCCATACAGCGGGACAGCGGTGTCATAGAAGCAATAGCTATGACCGAGATCACCGTCGACACGAGGTAGCATAAAAACGTGGATACAGGGGTTGCGTATTTGCCAAGCAATGGTGTCAGCGCCCAGGTAGCACCAAGCTTCACCGCCGCACCACACAGCATGGCGTACAACGGCACACGCTCGTGCCCGCTCGCCTGCAGTATTGTATTTGTTAGTCCCAGCATACATAGGAGCATAGATGATGGCGCAAGCAGTGTCAAAAGCATGGCACCGCGCTCTGCCACATCGTCCGCAAAAAATAACAACAGTATAGGTTCCGACATTGCCGCAAGTCCAACGGCGCAAGGAATCGCGATGACCGCCGTTGTTTTGACTGCGTTTTTTGTAAGCTCTTCGGCTTTATCCCTTGCGCCCAATGCCAGCGCCGCCGACAGAGACGGTAAAAGCGCGTAAGCGATGGGCATGGTCAGCACGGGCGGCAGATTGAACATAGGCACCGCCAGCGAGGAATAATTTCCCCAGATCGCCGCGGTCTCAGTCTGTGACAGCCCCGCCGCGTGAAGGCTTCGGGTCATGATCAGAGAATCAATGAGATTCGCAAGGCTCATTACCGAGGAGGAAAGCGTAATAGGAAGTGCGGCGTGAATAAGCCGTCCCGCGTGTAAACGTCTCGGCGTGGGATCGGGGTCTCCCCCACGCTTTTTCGAAAGCAGGAACGCTATATACAGAGTAACCATCCCCGCCGCAACTCCTACGGTGATGCCCGCTGCGGCGTAAGCCGCCGCCACGGGGATGCTTTTGCCCTCATTTACGGCGTGATACGCCAGTGCAACGCCCAGCGCCACTTTTCCCACCGCCTCTACCACCTGCGACACCGAGTGGGGTACAAGATCGCCAAAGCCCTGAAAGTACCCTCGGAGTGCCGCCGATTGGCAGACAAAAAGGAGCGTGGGTGCCACTGCTGCAATGGCGGGAGCGGAGTCCTCAACCCGCATCAGGTGCGAGATGGGTCCCGACCCGAATATGAGCACCCCACATCCCACAATACCAACTGTAGTGAAGATCCCAAGCGCGGTAGTAAACAGTTTCATTGCGCCGTCACGGCGGGATCTTTCGGGAAGTCTTGCAATAAGCATGGATGCCGCTGCGGGGAGTCCCGCCGCTGAAAGCATATAAAGCCATGTAAACAGCGTATACGCGCTGTTAAAGTAACCCATTCCCTCCTCACCTATAAGCGAGGTCAGCGGGATCTTGAAAAGTAGACCTGCCGCCTTCACAATAAGGCTTGACACGGTCATGAGTATAACGCCACGGGACAAACTGTGAGGTAATTTGAGTTTTTTCAATACAAACGACTCCCGTCAACGCACAGCCTTGCCGACGGGAGCTAGTTATCAGTCAAAGTAGTGCGCGATAGTGTGCTTTGCGCGTGTGCGAAGCTTTTCGACGTCCAAAGTTTTGTATTCGCCATTCTCATAGAGTATTTTACCGTCGCACATGGTGAGATAAACGTCCCGCGAGTCAGCGGAAAACGCAACGGCGGCATAGGGATCATATACGGGGATGTTGTTTAATTCGTCAAGGTCTATAAGGATAATATCCGCTCTTGCGCCCACCTCGATCTTTCCGCAGTCGGGTCTGGACTGGGAGATCGCACCCGCTTCCCATGCCATCTTACAGATGTCGGTTGTCTTGATGATGTCCGCCTTGTAGTTTACACCCTTGTGAATGAGCGCAGCGGTCTGAAGCTCGCGAAGAACGGAAAGCGCGTTGTTGGATGCCGCGCCGTCGGTACCCAGGGCAACATTTACACCGTGATCAAGCATAGCGCGGACAGGTGCCACACCGCTTGCCAGCTTTAAGTTGCTGACGGGATTGTGTGCGACAGTGACACGATTCACAGCCATCAGCTCCATATCCCGCTCGGTGACCCATACGCAGTGCGCCGCAGTGGCGGAAGAGGTCGCCGAGGGAACGAGAATGCCGCAGTCGGTGAGAAACTCCACGGGGGTCTTACCGCCGTGGCGCTCCATGCAGACTTCATGCTCGCTCTTTGTCTCCGAAACGTGTACCTGCATACCAAGATCGCGGGAATGGGTATACTCCGCCACCTCGCGAAGATAACCTTCCTTGTTTGTATACTCCGCGTGAACGGACATATCGACGCGTATGCGTCCGTCGCCTTCCCCATGGAACTCGTCAACGAGCTTCACAGCTTCCTCAAAGCGGGAATCACCCTTTATTGTAGCATCGTCCGCAAATGATACAAGACAGCGGGAAATATTCGCCTTGACGCCAAGCTCAAGAGCCGCCTTAGCGGTCTCATCGCAGAAGAAATACATATCCGAGAAGGACACAACGCCGCCGCGGATCATCTCCGCTATGGCAAGCTCAGTACCCACTCTGACGGACTCGGGAGTAAGTCTGTCCTCGGCGGGATAGATCTTTTCCTCAAGCCAGCGCTGGAGAGGCAGATCCTCGCCGATACCGCGGAACAGCGTCATCGCGGCATGACAGTGTGTATTATAGAAAGCGGGAGTCAGCAGCTTGTTTTCGCAGTCGATAATGCGATCGAAATCGCCCTGCTCAGCTTTACCGATATGTGTAATATGCGCTCCGTCCACGGTTAAGTCGGTATCTTTAAGATATCCGCCGTCCGGAGTCAGTACCTGCGCATTTTTAAATAGGATCTTCATAATTTATACCTCCGTTTATCATTCCTGCGTATATTCATCAAGCAGCTTTTCCACTACCGACACGAAATTCTCCTCCGCGCCGTAGGAAAAGCTTAAAAAGCTACCGTTGCCGCCGCCCGCACCGATAGCGGTAACATAGGCATTGTCATCGTCGCCGACGACCTCAAGTGTTAAGGAAGCGCGGCTGGAGTTGCGCATATAAAACTTATCGTAAACGTAAAGCCTGACCGTTACGCCGCCGAATCTTGCCGCCGAGGAATCCACAAGCTCTACGGACATTCCCGAGGCGCGGATACCTTCGTCAAGATACCTTGCTAGCGTCGAGGCTGCGGTTCTAAGCTTTCTTTCGTGCTTTGCCATTTTTGTTTCCTTTCTATATCTATTCTCTGCGGCTGGTATTTATTCATCCGCAGCCGGATCTTCGTCCTCGGTGGGTACTTCTTCCCCATCGCAGTCATCCTTCTTGTCAAGCTCCATTTGAAGCTGTTTTGCGATGCCTTCAAACAGCGCCGCCATCATCTCTGCCGGGTTGTTGCTTTTCTTACCGCCAAGGGTGCTTACAATGTTGGTAAGCGCATTTGGATCAAACGCCTCAGGCTCAAAATAATAAGGATACTGCGGGAACGGACGCATAAACGTCATACAGGGCGGCGTCGGACCGCTTGTGCAGAAGGTGGCACCGGGTGCATGGGGGTCGGGAGCCGATTCTCTCATGGCCTCATCATACCAATCCTCAACACTGATAGAGGTACGAAGTATTTCGCGGAAGGCTTCCACGTCCTCGTGGCTTTTTGATGCCATTGCGAAGCGGCAGACCTCATCGAGTATGTAGACTTCCGCCTCGGCACGGTACAGCCCGTTCTCCATGCCTCCGTCAATATAGCGTACCACAGATGTGCCGCCTATGTCGAAGGTTTCGATGTCGGATACACTTCCCTTTGCAAAATTGTTACCGAGTGGGGACTCGCTTCCGTCACCGTGATAGTTGTAGGTGATCTCCACCATGAGCTTGAAGCCGTTATTCGGGTCGCCGTGGAAGAATATCTCCTCGCCCCTTGCAAGCTCCTCGCGAAGGAGCGTTCCCGACAGCTTGAAGCGGCGCAGATAGTGTCCGAAGCCGTAGGCGATCTCGCCCCTTGCATAACCCGGCTCATAGTGAAGCGGGTAGTCCGGATTCTTTGAAAAATCCTTCATGGGGCGATCATTGTAGGAGCACAGCCTTTTGTAAAGCTCCTTCGGGAAAGGAACGCCCTCGCCGTGAGAAAGGATCATTTCAAGGCAATTTTCGCAGTCGCCGATGACGAACATCTCCTGCACATTAAAGCTCGAGTCTTTTCCACCCACAGTGCTGTTCCAGATGATATTCAGTGCTTCTCTGAGGTAAAAATCCCAGCCGTCGGTTGGTGTATTGCGTGTAAGAAAATATCGGTCACACACGTAGGAGAAGCCGTAGGCTTCGATCTCGGAGAGGAGCTTTGCGATATCGTATCTGCCAAAGGTAGTTACGAGCGAGCCGGGGATAAATTCAGGCTCGAAGGTATCGATACCCCATCCAAGATAAGCGGGCAGGCCGTCGCGATTGTCATTGACGGCGTAGGCAAACTGTTGTGCAAGGGGCGCGTAAAATCCTCGGCGGAGCTTTTCGAAATCACGATCCTCGGTATAGGAAAAATCGGGGCTTTCGATGAAGCTGATAGTCGCCGAAAGATGCAGCGCAAGCGCCTCAGCAAGCTCTACAGTCTCCGCATATATGCCCGCCCCCGCAAAGCTGCAGTCAATGTCGCCGGAAAGCGAAGGTGCACACGGGGCATAGAAAATATCAAGAAAGGCATTTGAGCCAAGAAATGCGGTAATACCGTCATCCTCGGTATTAACGTCGCATTGATTATTGTCAAAAAAGCTACAGATCCGTTCGCTAAGATCCTCGGCTTTAAGCCCATCCATGGTAAACATCAGCCGCACGATGGGAAGTTCATCCTCGGGTGGCGGCAGTGTATCAAGAAAGGCAAGATCGTTGTCGGACGAACCTTCAAATATGTTCTCGCCGTCGGAATTTCTGATGGTCACCGAAAGCTCTCCCGCAAGGTTTCGAAGGAACCAATCAGTTTCGGTAGGACTTGCATCCTTCACGTCGATAGCCAGGATTATCCCCCCACCCGGTTCGCTGACAGCAGGCAGGTACAGACATGAGCCCTTATATAAAATAAGCTTGGTCACCCGCTCCACCGCCTGTGCGCAGGAGGTTATATCAAGTGGCAGATCGGGACGTGTTAGTATATAATAATCGGTCATTACTGTTCTCCGTTGCATTCATATGTAATCATAAATAATTATATCATACAATAAAGGAAAATTCAATAGAGGAAACAAATATATTCGGCTTAAATGGGAATTTGCTATTAAAAACTGCAGGGGCGATCTTTGGTCACCCGCTCTTTAAAAAACTGATTGTATGAACGGGCGACCAAAGGTCGCCCCTGCGGGGTTCCGATCGGTCTTATTAAACTATAATTCTACAGTATTCGGGTATTTGTGGATAGTTTTGCGAAGCAAAGTCGGCGATGGCTACAAATGCCAATGCGTGAAAAGTAATTTAACGCTACGCCCTCTCGATAACGTCTGAAAGCAGTTCCTTGAATCGCTCTGATATGGTAGCGGCGGTGTCAAGCACCTCACTCTCGGTGAGGGTGGCGCCTGTGATGCCTGCCGCCATATTGGAGACGCAGGAGATGCAGAGAACGCGGATACCTACCTGTGCTGCGAAGATGACCTCGGCGGCGGTGGACATTCCCACAAGATTCGCCCCAAGCAGCTTCAGCGCACGAATCTCGGCAGGTGTCTCATACTGGGGGCCCGCCATGTAGGCGTATACGCCTTCCTTTAAGGTAAATCCACGCTTTGCGGCGGATTCAAGGGCGATGCGGCGAAGTTCCTTGTCAAACACCGACTGCATATCGAAAAAGCGCTCGCCGAATTCGGGAATATTCGCCCCACGCATAGGGGAATCGGGAGCTAATTTGATCTGATCGGTCACAAGCACCAGGTCGCCGGGGTTAAGCTCACGGGTATCGTTGTAGCCGATACCGCCCGCGGCGTTGGTAATGATGAGCTTTTCGATGCCAAGCAGCTTAAATACGCCCACTGGGTATGCAGTCTGCCACATTTCCCAGCCTTCATAGTAATGGAAGCGACCGTTCATACAGAGCACTGTCTTTGTAACGCCGCCCTCATAGGTGAGCCGCCCGCAGACAAGCTCGCCCTTCTGATAGGATACGGTGGAGGTGGGAAAATGGGGGATGTGGCAGTATGGTATGACCTTCTTATCCGAAAGCCTTTCCGCAAATTCACCAAGCCCCGAGCCAAGAATCACGGCAATATCGGGGATGACTCCGATGGCGTTTCTTATATATTCCGCGGATTCGCGGTAGTCACTGTAAACTGCCTTTGTCATTTTTAGTTCCTTTCTCATCTGCGGTCAGACCGCAAAGGGCTCATTCACCGATAAATTCCCGCAGTACCGACTTTTTAGGCACAAGCGCAGGATCTATAGCAGGAAGCGATTCAAGTCTGCGCGAAAGCTCGTATGCCTTCGGGAAATATACACTTTCATCCGGCACCTTTTGAAGCAGCTCCGGAAGAACACTGCGCATTATAAACACCTCGTATTCCATAAACGAGTTGATCTTTATATCAACCGTGTCCGCGTATGGAAGTATGGATTTATCCTCATTCGCCGCAACGGAGCGCCAGAGGAAGAAGGTAAACTCAGGGGCGGCACCGCGGAAGTTGTAGTCGCGGATGAGTCGGCGCATGAGCCGAAGCTCTCGCTTACCGAAATACACGCCGTTAATTTCAAGATCATCCTCCACCGAGATGTACACGGACTTATAGCTGTCACCGAAAAGCGCAGTGACCTCGGGATAGATCGCCTGTATGCCCTCGAAGATAAAAACGCAGTGGTCGTTGGGATCCACGTGCTCGAAGTGCGTGCACTTCCCTAGAGCGAAATCGTAAACGGGAAGCTCGGTGGGCTCCCCCGCAATGATGCTGGCTGTACGCTCGCGCAAGAGATCGAGGTCGATGGCATCCACGGAATCGTAGTCAATACTACCGTTTTTCATGATCGCCTCGCGGTCGAGAGTGTCGCGCTCACGGAAAAAGTTGTCGATGGAAATTAGGTGCACCTCAAATCCGCAGGCAGTAAGATCGGCGGTCAGCTTTGCGGCGGTGGTGGTCTTTCCCGAGCAGGTAGGCCCCGACAGCGCGATAATCTTCGCTCCGCTCTCTATTATTTCACGGCACACCTCGTTGAGTCGCGTCTCGAAGCGCTCCTCACACACGTCCACGAAGGATTTGGTTTCTTTTGGATTTGTAAAGTTCTTGCTTAGCTTGATCATTTGGTATATGCTTCCTTTCATAGGGGGAAAAAGGGGGATTTAAGTTGACAGAAATATTGTGTTGAGTCAAGAATCACCTTGACTCGATTTGGGATAATTTCTCAGAATCCGAAAAATTCGTCCGCGCGGCGAAGTTTATCCGCCGATGCGGCGTCTTTGTCAGCCGCTAAATATTCATAGGGGTATTTTGGCTCAAATATCCGCTCAATGATCTTTTTGCCGTCCTCGCCCACCTTCACAAACTTTGTGACTGCTCCGGCGCCAACTGCGAAGATCGAATGAAGCTCCTCCATCATGAGCACATTATAAAGCCCGAATGAACCGCGCTTGGTGTAGCCCACATTCTCTAAATTTCCGACGGTATTCTTTTGGCGGTAGATATAATACGGAATATATCCTGAATTTTTCAGCTTGACCTGGGAATAATCCACGGCTTTTATAGTCTCATCGGCGCTTCGGTTGTAGATCTCGGTGTCAAGCCGCAGTATCTCAGCAGATTTTTTTACGCAGAATGTATGAACGGTTATGTTCTCCGGATCAAGTCGGATAATTTTATCAAGTGAGCGGGAGAATCCGCGGTAACCGTCACCAGGAAGTCCTGCGATAAGGTCAGTATTGATCTGCTCGATACCCACTTTCCGCGCCATTTCGTAGGAACGCAGGAAATCCGCCACGGTGTGATGCCGTCCGATACCGCGGAGTATATTATCGTTCATAGTCTGCGGATTTATGCTCATTCTTGTGACGCCGTAGTCCTTGGCGCACTGCAGCTTTGCTTTTGTTATCGTGTCGGGACGACCGGCCTCCAGAGTAAACTCGTGCAGACGCTTTATGGGAATATTATCGGCGATGGTGCCAAGCAGGGCACCCAGTTGCTCCTCAGTGAGCGTGGTGGGAGTTCCGCCGCCGATGTAAACTGTCTGCACCTTGAAGCCGCGCTCCTTCAGATATGTGAGCATTACCCGCGCATCCTCACAAACCCGCACAACATAGTCCGGGATGAGCGAAAGAAGCCGCTTTGTGGAGTATGATACAAAGGAGCAGTATGCACATCTTGTGGGACAGAACGGGATGGAGACGTATACGGAGCAGGTATATGGAGCGCCGTCGCTTGCAAGACGGTGTACCTTCTGCTCACCGCGGGCGATCTCCACCGCCAGCGCCGCCTTTTTGGGGCTGACAAGGTATTCCCTCGCCAGCACATTACGCGCCGCTTCCGATGAGAATACACGCGCACCGTTCTCGTCGCGCAGTGAGATGAGCTCCGAGGCGATCTTCGCGGGACGGATGCCCGTAAGGATACCCCACGCGGGACGGATGCCGAACAGACGGTTGCCCGCCTCCATCGCCGCAAGTCCCGCCGCCACCTTCGCCGCCTTGGTCATGGGATCGGTTACGCCCTCGTCGAAGCCGTGAAGCTCCGACACAAGCTGACGCCGAGTTTCCTCGGTAAAGGCGTCCCCGCTCTTAAAACGGCAGGTGACCTCCACCCCGCCATCGATGTCGCGCCGAGTGAATAATGCTGACTCCTCGGCACTCTCATCCTCGGTCTCCGAGAACTTGGCACCGGGGAAAAACAGCATACAGATGGTCTGCAGATAGTATTTGTTTAAGTCGCCGCAAATTTTCAGATACATAATAATACTCCGAAAAAATTTATTTTTTCAGCACCGTGCTGTCCATGTCAATGGTAACGGGACCGTCCGCCGAGAGGGATATCTTCATATCCGCACCGAAAACACCGTTTTCGGTGTGGATACCCCGCTCACGCAGTGCAGCCGAGAAGTATTCGTACAGTTCATTAGCTCTCGCTGGAGCCTCCGCATTAAAGTAGTCGGGACGGTTGCCCTTCCGGTAATCGGCACCGAGGGTAAAATTGGACACCACAAGCGCCGAACCGCCCACATCCTTTACGGACAGGTTTAATTTGCCGTCGGCATCATCGAAGATACGTAGCTTTGAAATCTTCTCGGCAAGCAGATCGGCATCCACCGTCTCATCGCCCTTTAATACGCCGAGCAGTATGAGAAAGCCCTGCTCTATTTTCCCCGCCGGCACGCCGTCGGCGATTACGCTTGCGGCGGTGCAGCGCTGTATTATTGCTTTCATTTAGGGTTCTCCTTTATTTTAGGTTGTGTGCAGTTACGGCATCACGCAAAGCCACGGATAACGTCCACAACTCCGTCGATACTCTTGAGCCTGGATACGATGGAATTTACATGATCGGTGTTCTTACAGGTAATGCTGAGGTTCAATATGGTGGATTCGTTCTGACACTTCTGGGAGCTGATGGAGATGACCGATACACGCATATCGGCGAGCGCCACGGATACGTTTGCAAGCAGCCCTATGGTGTCGCGGCAATAGATCTGGATAAATGCTTCGAAGTTGGACTTTTCCCACTCCGCGCCGACCTCCCACCATGCCGATACAAAACGGTCGCGATCCCCCTCACGCTTCATGCCAGCAAGTACATTCGGGCAGTCCGCTTTATGAATGGATACGCCAAATCCTTTTGTGATAAAGCCCACCACGTTGTCGCCCGGCAGAGGGTTACAGCACTTGGCAAATTTGACCTGGCAGCCGTCGGCTCCGTCGATGACGATGCCGCCCTGGGAATGATGGTGTTTGGGCTTTTCCACGGTCTTTATCTGAGTGGGCGAGGTAATCTTTTCGGGTTCTGCAGGAGCTGCGACTGTGCGGTCAAACTCGTCCTTTAATTTAGACGATAGCTTGGTAATGGTAAGTCCGCCGTAGCCTACGGTGTTGTAAAGGTCGTCGCCCGAGGTGATGCCTATACGGGACGCCACCGAGGTAACAATAGCTTCAAGCTGGGACTCGGTATAGGGACGGTTATACTTCTTAAGCTCACGCTCAACCTCCGCCTTACCCACCACGATATTCTCAGCACGCTTTTCCTTCTTGAACCACTGACGGATCTTACCCCGTGCCTCACCGGTTTTGACTATCTTAAGCCAGTCGCGGCTGGGACCCCTTGACGCACCCGAGGTGATTATCTCGACGATATCTCCATTCTTCGGCGACGAGTCGATGGTTGCAATGGCGCCGTTGATCTTCGCGCCTACCATCTTGTTGCCGATTGCCGAATGGATGGCGTAAGCAAAGTCGATAAGCGTCGCGCCCTGGGGCAGAACGATGACGTCGCCCTTCGGCGTAAACACAAAGGTCTCGTCGTGGAACATATCAATTTTAAGAGAGCGCAGGAACTCGTCGGGGTCGTGCATATCCGAGTCGGAATCCAGCAGCTTTGCCACCCACTGCAGCTTCTGGTCGATCTCCGAAGCACTTGCCGCGCCGGATTTGTACTTCCAGTGTGCGCAGATACCGTATTCCGCTACATGGTGCATATCCCAGGTACGGATCTGTACCTCAAAGGGGATGCCGTCTCGACCGATAACGGTGGTGTGAAGCGAGCGGTACATATTGGGCTTAGGCGTAGAAATATAGTCCTTGAAGCGTCCTGGGAGAGACTTATACATCTCATGTATGATACCCAGCACCGTGTAGCATTCAAGCTCGGTATCGACGATGATACGGATGGCGTAGAAGTCATAGATCTCATCGAAGCTCTTATTCTGGTTGTACATCTTTTTATAGATGGAATAAGTGGACTTAACGCGGCCTTCAAGTGTGAATTTTACGTTGTATTCCTTTAATTTGGAAGCAACATTTTCCTTGGTGTTCTCGAGTAAGTTTATATTGTTGCCGTATTTTTTGTCAATGTCACGCTGAACCTCCTCAAAACCGATGGGGTCAAGGTAGGAGAGCGCGTGACGCTCAAGCTCCTGCTTGATGCGCTGCATACCGAGACGGTGTGCCAGCGGCGCAAAGACGTGCATGGTTTCAAGTGCAGTGATACGGCGCTTGTGCTCAGGCTTTGCGTCAAGGGTGCGCATATTATGAAGTCTGTCGCAGAGCTTGATGAAGATAACTCTGATGTCCTTACTCATGGCAAGGAACATCTTGCGAAGATTCTCGATCTCCGCCTCGTCCTTATCCTCTATCTTCAGATGTACGAGCTTGGTAAGACCGTCCACAAGCATCGCCACATCCTCACCGAAGTCGCGGCGAATGGACTCACAGTCAACCTTATCCGAACAGTCCTCCACAGTGTCGTGAAGCAATGCCGCACAGATTGAATCTGTATCAAGCTCCAGTCCCGCCACGATCTCCGCCACCGCGATGGGGTGGGAGATATAAGCGTCACCGCTGACTCGGAACTGTCCCGCGTGAAGCTGATCCGCCTGTACGAATGCCAGCTTGATTTTATCTATATCGTATTTTTTACCCGTACGGGACAGCATATCGAGCAGTCCCGCTATCGGTTCATAGTTATAGGTTTCAAGATCTATGCTCATTTTCTCACCAGTCTTTCGCTAATGTCTTAGTTTTCCCGCCTTAGATCAAGCAGTATCCGCGAGGTTTCGAGAGGGATCTTACCCGACACGGGAAGGAGGGATACCTCACACCGCTCGCCCCTGTAGAGGCGGATGATCGCAAGCTCGCAGAATACGTCCAGCATCGCCGAAACGGTGTGCTCGCAAATCCCCGTTGCTTCGGAAAGCTCGGTCACGGAGGTAACAACGGAAAAACCGTTATTCTGTGTCTTCAGGTGAAGATAGAGCTTTGCGAAGTCCTCGCGATTCGGTATCACATCAACGCGGGCGCGGCGTATGTCGCGTATAAGAAGCTGGACATTCTGACGTCCGCGGTATTCATTTATATCAAGATTATAGACAACATCCACCGTGTCACCCACCGAAAATTCAAATTCCGAGGTGGGTCTGCCGAAGCATAATGCACATAATGTGGTGGTAATTCCCGCCGCGCGAAGGGTAAGCTTCGTGTGCTTGCCGCCTGCAAGAGCGGTTATCTCGGTTATAGTCATACGGTCGGTCTCAAAAACCGGCTGAGCGTTTTCAACGCCGAAGGGCTCCAGAAGATACAGCTCACTTGCCAGCTTCAGCGAAATTTCCTCGGGGGGTACCAGAAGATCGATGTCCACCACCCTTGAAAGCTCGGAACCACCAAGCTTTTTCTTGGCATAGGCATTAATTACACTTCGGAACTCGGTAAGCTTCCCGCGTTCAATGGAAAGTCCCGCTGCAAGCTCGTGCCCACCGTACTTACAAAGGAGCTCCGACGAAGCGTCCAGCGCTTCGAAGAGATTGAGTCCCGGAATCGAGCGTCCCGATCCCTTGCCGATGTCGGTGGGAAGTGGTTCGTCGCCCGTATTATGCTCGAAGCTAATAAGTATGGACGGCAAATTGTATTTATCGGTAAGTCTTGAAGAGACGATGCCGATGACACCGTGGTGCCAGTGATCGTCATCAAGTACGATTACGTAATCCTCGGGGTCACATTGCACGGCGAGCTTCTCTTCGGCTGCCTCGATTATGCTGTTTTCCTCAGCCTGACGGCGTCGGTTGGTCTCGCACAGCTCCGCGGCGATCTCTTCAGCGCGGGCACCACTGTCGGTCAAAAACAGTTCCACCGCAAACTCAGCGCTGGATATGCGTCCCGCCGCGTTGATACGCGGTGCAATAGTGAAGCCTACCGCGGCAGAGGTAATCTTTTTCTTGACAATCCGCCCGTCGGCATCCTTAGAAATCAGCCCAGACGCATTCATAAGCGCCTTGAGACCTAGATTTTGTGTGTTTTCAAGCAAATGCAGGCCGTAGCTTACAATGATGCGGTTCTCATCCACAAGCGGCATCACATCCGCAACGGTACCAATAGCTACAAATTCACAGCACATCGCCGCCGCGCGCTTTACGGCATCGTACAGCGTGCCGCCGCTCCGCTTCATTTCAACGGCGCAGATAAGCTTGAATGCCACACCCACGCCCGCAAGCTCTTTAAAAGGATAGGGGCAGTCTGGGCGGCGGGGATTGACTACCGCCACTGCGTCTGGCAGCTCAGGACGGCATTCGTGGTGGTCGGTAACGACCACGTCAAGACCGATATGCTTTGCTGCCTCGATCTCCTCTATGGCGGTGATACCCGTATCAACGGTGATCACAAGGGATGTTCCGTCTGCGGCGAAGCTTCTCAGTGCTTCGATATTTACGCCGTAGCCCTCACCGATGCGGTTGGGGATGTAATACCCGATGTCAGCGCCGAGTGTTTTAAGATATGTATAAACTACCGTGACCGATGTCACGCCGTCCACGTCGTAGTCGCCGTAGACAATGATCTTTTCGTTATTTTCAAGCGCCTGAATGACCCGCGCCACAGCCTTATCCATATCCGCCATAAGGTAAGGATCATGGAGCAGCTCGGTCTCCTTACCGATGAAGCTTTTTGCCGAGGCGGCGGAGATGTATCCCCGCGCCGCAAGCAGGCGTGCCATGGGAAGCGACAGCGAAAGCTCGCGTGCGATCTCGCCTACCGCGGCCTTATCGGAATAAGGCTCGGCAACTCGCCACAGCTTCTTTTTTGATGCGTGCTTTAACATATGATTATCCAAATTTTAAAGTATGCTGACGATCTTTACATCGTATCGCTTTGAGGCGACACGGTTGAGTGTGAGCCAGACGACAATAAACGCCGCAACAAATCCTGCAAGCGCTCCAACATAGGGTGCCGCCGTGTGAGCTGCAAGTCCGCCCACAAAGTAGCCGATGATGCCGAGTATTATGGGGAACAGAAATACCGCCGCTGCATAGAGCACCACGGTTTTTGATTCGGTCTCAATAATCACACGGTCGCCTATCTTGGCGCCGACGGGATTTGCCGCTTTGGCGGTGGTTTTTTTGTCGCCAAACGCAACGCAAGCACCGCAGGCGCCGTCCGCGTTGGCATGACACCCCTCGCAAGCGGATTTCCGCGAGACCTCCACAACCGCAAAGGAATCATAAACCTCGCTCACAATACCGATCTGCCGCATACCTTCACCTTCTTTTCATAATTACGCTTATATACATTATATAATATTTATTATATCACATATTTTGCGGATTGTCTATACCTAACATAAAATTTTAGGCGATTACCGCTGATTTTTCTCTTTGCGCGCGAGATAATGAAGAATGGAGGTCTATTTTCGACAAAATCCGAGGTTTGTTTGTGCAAGAGCGCTACTATTGGCAAACCGATTTGTGCAAGTTGACGATTTCAAGTTAATTCAGGCAATTTGGGTTTACAATTTAGGGGATTGGTGTTATAATATAGGGGATGCTTAAATACATAACCGCTCGTAGCTCAGCTGGATAGAGTACCGGATTCCGATTCCGATGGTCGCAGGTTCGAATCCTGTCGAGCGGGCCAATTTTAACAGTACCCCCTTGTGGGGTGCTGATAAAATTCTCTCGTTTGTCAGATTGAGAAGCTCGATTCAAGGCCTCATATGACAAACAAGTCACGCAAATCATAATTGGCCTTGACTCTGCACAGCGGGCTGTGCAGTTGCAGGTCTCGAATCCTGTCGAGCGGGCCAATTTTATCAGTGCCCCTTGCGGGGTGCTGATAAAATTCTCTCGTTTGTCAGATTGAGAAGCTCGATTCAAGGTCTCACCTGTCAAACAAGTCACGCAAATCAAATTAACTCACTTTCCAAATCTAAAAACAGGAGGCCCCCCATGAAAAAGCTCATTCCTTTGCTTCTCGTAACACTTCTCATTACCGCCCTCACTTCCTGCGGTATTACTGAGGATACCCTTACCTTCCATAACGCAAGCGATTACCACATCGACTGCATAGCAATCGCTCCTGAGGCGGATGTGCTTGCGTCAGATGAGATGATCCTCTTCTTCGACTATGAGCTCGACTTTGAAAGCCTTCTTGCTCCCAAATCCACGTTAGAGTTTTCCTTTGAGATCCCCAACGACAAGCTTGATGATACCTGGTATCTCCACGTCTCCGGCGCACCGGAAGGCTTTCTCGAGATGTATGTAAAGGAGATCGAAGCGGGCGCAATTTTCTCGGACGGAACATGGGGCTTTACTATCAACTTTGATTCCGAGGCGAAAAATTTCACGCTTACTCCTCTTGGCGAAAGTGATGTTTAACCTACTCTAACGCCATCCCCTCTCAGTAGTCATAATATCTTGGGCTGACGCATTTACGCATAAAATGAGATTTATTTTCACAGTTATGCGTTGGGTGCTGCAGCCCTTTATGTTTTATCGGAACTTTTTTGCTTTTTTTACGTCAAATACGTAACAAATTAATTCGAGGAGGCATCCCCATGAAAAAGCTAACTACGCTTTTACTGCTTACTTCACTTCTGACTCCCATGCTTACTTCCTGCATCGCCGTTATTCCCGATGGCACAGACGCTCCGCTGACAGAAAAGATCGATATTTCTCACGTTGATACAACCTCTGATACCGAAAAACACGAGGATACAGATGAAGAAACCATCCCCGCAACCCAAAGACCTCACGTCTCTGTTCCCTACGCCGCACTTGCCGATTTCTGCACTGATTTTCTTTTAACCGAAGCTGAGTCCTCGGACGGCAAATCCAATACGCTGACCTCACCTCTTTCGGCTTACCTTGCCCTTTCTATGGTCAAGGAGGGAGCCGACGGAAATACGCTTGACCAGATGTCAAAGGCAATGGGTGACATTCCCGCTGAGGAAATATGCGCGCTGATAAAGAGTCTCACGACACTAAAAGACACCACATTAAACATCGCCGACTCAGTTTGGGTGGATTCCGAATTCACGCCCAAGCAGTCCTATCTCGATCTTCTTAAGGAGCACTACCTTGCCGAGGGCTTTAATCTTCCCCTTGCCACCGCCGAGAAGAAGGTAAACACCTGGATCGAGGACCACACAAACGGGCTTATTAAAAATATGCTTGGGGATAACGCGCTTGACGACGCGGTAATGGCGGTTGTCAACACTGTTTATATGAAGGCAAAATGGCAGAACGAATTTTCCGAGAAAGCCACACACGAGCGTTATTTCACAGGCGGTGACGGCAAGGCTGCCAAGACTCAATTCATGCACAAGACTGCGTACTACCGCGTAATCGAGACAGGTGATCATATCGGCGTGGTACTTCCCTATTCCGACGGCTCTCTTGAATTTGCAGCGCTCATGCCCAAGGATGACAAAACGCCTGCGTCCTCCGCATTCACCGCCATCGCCGACCTTGGCGGATGGGCAGCGGCAGGTGAGTCCTCCACAAGCGAGCAGATCAAGCTGTACATCCCCAAATTCGAGCAGGAAGCCACCGGTTCGCTGGTGGACACATTAAAGAAGCTGGGCATCGTCGACGCGTTTGATAAAGGCAAAGCAAGCTTTGCGGGCATTGCTGAGGATATCTTTGTTGAGGAAGTGCTCCAAAACGCCGTTCTGAAGCTTGACGAAGCGGGTACCGAAGCCGCCGCGGCTACAGTTGTCACGATGATGGCAACCTCCGCCGCACCGCCGAAGACCGAGCCGCGCACCATCGAGTTCAATCGTCCCTTCGCTTTTGCGGTCTACGACAAAATCAGCGGTGCGGTACTGTTCGCTGGCGAACACAACCTTCCGTAGGATAAGCGGAGTTTTAAAGTCCGCTTTGATACTTGACAAATTATACGTTCTATGCTATAATTAGATATTGTTATTTAAAATTACCGAAAGGATGAAGCTTCATGCTTTCAGCACTTCGAAATTTCGCACTCACTTTTGCGATTTCCGCGCTGATCTTCGGCGTGATCGCATATTTTATCGTCGGATTTGTGGTTGACACCATGACTGAAGCCATTCCCGGCGGAGTTGATACCGAATACAATCCCGATGATTTCTTTAACGGTAACGGAGACACACCCGTTTTCTCCCCCGGCACTGATTCGGATAAGCCCGAGGATACCACTCTTCCTCCCGTATTGGTTCAGCCAATAAACGGCGAGACCTTCAACCTCCTGCTTATCGGCAACGACTACCAGCCTGAGCTCTTCGATGACTACGACTACGAGTCAAAATGGCGCGAGGATCCGAACAACATCGGTTTCCCCGACAAACGTGACCGCCCCTGGGGCGCTGATGCAATAATCCTTGTGCGCGTGGATAAGGAAAACCGTCAATTCGTGTTCTGTCCCATTCCCCGAAACACCCGCGTGCTGGTGGACGGTGAATACGTTCAGCTTGGTGACGTGATCTCAAAAAAAAGCGTGGAATTTTTCTGCGGAAAGGTTTCGGGGCTTACCGGTCTTGAGATCGACTATTATGTCAACATAAACGTGGGCGTCATCGACGATATCGTGGACGCTGTGGACGGCATCACCTACTATGTCCCCACCGATATGGTATACGAGGATCCCTTGCAGGAGCTCACCATCAACTTAAAGAAAGGCACCACTAACATCAACGGCGAAAAGGCGATGCAGCTCCTCCGCTACGTAGGCTACACCAACGGCAACGCGGGACGTATGAACACCACCGTGGAGTTTATCAAGGCGGTGCTTGCCAAGTTCACCAATGTTACATATCTTGTAAAGGCGCCCGAGCTTTATAACACCGTGGTGGAACACGTGGAAACGGATTTCACCGCCGACGACCTTGTAAACAATCTCGATCTTATCTTCTCATACCCAAAATTCGAAGCACTTACTGTCACTTATCCCGGCAACTCTAAGACTTATAACGGCATCACATATTTTGAGCCCTCCGTCGCTGCCGCAATGGATATGTTTGATACTTTTACAGATTGATCAGTCAATAATTTTTATGCTTATCATCCAGATAGGCAGAAAGGACATATAAATGAAGAACACAGAAAAGACAATGGACAAAATAGTCGCTCTCTGTAAGACACGCGGCTTCGTTTTCCCCGGCTCTGAGATCTACGGCGGTCTTGCAAACTCCTGGGACTACGGCCCTCTCGGCGTTGAAATGAAAAACAACGTCAAGCGTGCATGGTGGAAGAAGTTCGTGCAGGAGAACCCCTACAACGTAGGTCTTGACTCGGCTATCCTCATGAACCGCGAGGTTTGGGTAGCATCCGGTCACGTTGCAACCTTCAATGACCCGCTGATCGACTGCAAGTCCTGCAAGATGCGTCATCGCGCCGACAAGCTGGTTGAGGAGTATGTAAGAGAGAATAATCTCGATGTCAACGTAGAGGCGATGGACGGCGAAGCACTCCTTAACTTCATCCGTGAAAACAACGTGCCCTGCCCCGGCTGCGGCAAGTCCGATTTCACCGATATCCGTAAGTTCAATCTTATGTTCAAGACCCACCAGGGTGTTACCGAGGATTCCGGCAACGAGGTTTACCTCCGTCCCGAGACCGCACAGGGTATTTTCGTAAACTTTGAAGCAATTCAGAGAACCACCAGAAGAAAGCTTCCCTTCGGCGTCTGCCAGGTAGGTAAGTCCTTCAGAAACGAGATCACCCCCGGTAACTTCATCTTCCGGATCCGCGAGTTTGAGCAGATGGAGCTTGAATTCTTCTGCAAGCCCGACACCGACCTTGAATGGTTCGAATATTGGAGAAGCTACTGCCACAACTGGCTGCTCTCCCTCAACGTCAAGGACGAAAACCTTCGTCTGCGCGACCACGAGCCCGAGGAGCTGTCCTTCTATAGTAAGGCAACCACCGACTTCGAGTATCTGTTCCCGTTTGGTTGGGGCGAGCTCTGGGGCGTTGCCGACAGAACCAACTACGACCTCTCTCAGCACATCGAGCACTCCGGCAAGGATCTCACCTATTTCGATCCCGAGACCAACGAGCGCTACATTCCTTACGTTGTTGAGCCCTCCCTGGGTGCTGACCGTATGGCGCTTGCACTCCTGGTTGAAGCTTACGACGAGGAAGTTATCGACGCAGAGAAGAACGACACCCGCGTTGTAATGCGCTTCCATCCCGCGATCGCGCCCTACAAGGTAGCGGTTCTGCCTCTCTCAAAGAAGCTGTCCGACAAGGCTATGGAGGTTTACACCGAGCTTTCCAAGGAGTTCATGACTGACTTTGACGAGACCGGTTCCATCGGTAAGCGTTACCGCCGCGAGGACGAGATCGGTACTCCCTTCTGCGTAACCTATGACTTCGAGTCCGAGAACGACGGCTGCGTAACCGTTCGTGACCGTGACACCATGGAGCAGGTTCGACTCCCCATCACCGAGCTCAAGGCATACATCGCCGAAAAGATCAAGTTCTAAACTACATCGAGCCGACGCTTTTGCGTCGGCTCGAATTTTTCTGACATTGCAATTTCTCACAATTACCAAAACACAACGGCGGGAGTAAGCTCCCGCCGCTTTTTATTACAGATTTCAAACTCACCGTACCAAATACAAAACAAGATCCGCCGCGATGGCGCCGAGGACGCAGACCATGACGGGACAGCGGAGCCACGCAAGCATCACCGCCACACCACCACCTACGATTCCGATCATGGGATCGGCGGCGTCGCTTGACAGGATGCCGGGAAATATCAGCGCCGCCATTGCGGTGTATGGAATCAGTTTCAGAAATTTTTCAAGCTTTGGGGACAGCTTGATCTTATCCACCATTACCAGCGGCAGTGCACGCGGGAGATAAGTGACAAGAGTCATGCCGATTATCATAAGTACGATCCTAGTGTTCATTTCCGCCCTCCAAGTCCACGAAAAATACGCCAAATGCCGCACAGACCAGCGTTGAAATGATCAATGAAAGACTGGAGTCAAGAAACTGTACAAGAATAGTATTTAATACGGCGCAGAGTATGACAAGAAGCGTTAGCTTCATGTTGCCCCGAAGCCCCGGTACAAGCAGACCTATAAACATGGCGTACAGCGATACGCCAAGGCTGGCGGTAATGATGGCAGGCAGCAGATCTGATGCCACCGCGCCGATTAACGTGCCTGCGTTCCAGGAAAGATATGTAACAAGCGCAAGCCCTATGTAGAAGGTGATAGAGGTATTCTCCTCTTTTTCTGTTGTAAAGATGGCAAAGCCCTCGTCGGTGATACCGAAGCCAGCAATCAGTCTTATAATAACTCCGCCGCCCTTCATGCGCCTTCCGACGCAGACACTCATGATGATGTGCCGCAGATTAAGTATAAACGTAGCGAAAATGATGGCGATCACGCTTGCACCCTCAGCATACTTACCCACCGCCATCATCTGACTCGCCCCCGCAAACACCGACAGCGACATATAACAGGTCTCGGCGATTGAAAATCCTGCCTGACGGGCAATTATTGCGTAGGCAATACCTACGGGAATAAATCCGAGGATAACGGGGATGCCCGCCCTCATGCCGCCAGTGAACTGTGTACGGCGGTTTTGTGCTTCATTCATCACAGCACCTTGGTAAGCGCGTCCACATCCGACGCCTTTGTCGCCCAGCTTGTGGCAAACCGAACTGCCGTGTGAGACTCGTCCACACGCTCCCAGAAGCTTACACTTGCGTGCTTCCTAATACGCTCGAGCTCACTGTTTTCAAGCACTATGAATATCTGATTGGTAACCGTTTCAATTAAGAAGCGGTAACCTTTTTCCTTGAATGCCGCGCGAAGCTTGTTTGCCATGTCAATGGCATGGCGGCTGATGTTGTAGTAAAGCCCGTCCGTGAACAGTGCGTCAAACTGCACGCCCAGGACACGCCCCTTGGCAAGCAGTGCGCCGTGCTGTTTGATGGCGGTAAAGAAATGCTTTGGCGCGTTGTTATGGCAAAACACCACAGCCTCGCCGCAGAGCGCGCCCACCTTGGTGCCGCCTATGTAAAATACATCACACAGCGCCGCTATATCACGAAGCGTAAGGTCGGTACCGTCGCTTACAAGCCCGTATCCAAGTCGCGCACCGTCAAGATACAGCGGGAGCTCATACTCGCGGCAGAGCGCTGACAGCGCCGACAGCTCTGCCTTTGTATAAAGCGTGCCGTATTCGGTGGGATGGGAGATGTACACCATCCCTGGGAACACCATATGCTCGTGTGTCTCGTCATCGTAGAATTTTTCAAGATAAGCTCTTACAGTTTCCGCTTGGAGCTTTCCGCAGACGGCGGGCAAGGTCAGCACCTTGTGACCCGTGTATTCAATAGCACCCGCCTCGTGCACCTCTATGTGACCTGTCTTTGCGGCAATTACTCCCTCGCAGTCACCAAGCACGGTGCCAATAACAAGCTGATTTGTCTGGGTACCGCCCACAAGCAGGTACACATCCGCGTCGGGGCAACCGCATTCGGCTTTTATCTTAGCCTTTGCCGACTCGCAGTACTTATCGCTTCCGTAGCCCGAAAGCTGTTCCATATTCGTCTCGCACAGACGGCGCAGGAGCACCTCGTGGGCACCCTCCGTGTAATCGCTTTCAAAATTCGCCATTTATATATCCTCCGTCTCAGTAAATATCCCTCGGCGGCGCCGAGGGATATTGTGTGTTATTTTCCGAGCTTTTCAGCCTTCCATGCGTCAGCCTTTGCGGCGGACATTCTGGTAATATTCTCCTCGGGATAGATAGACTCCGCACCGCCGTTTACATAGAGAAACAGCTTGCCGCTTGGGGTCTTGTAAAGGGTCTCTTCATAGCCCTTGGGATCTCCGAGCTCGCCGTTTGTGTACTTTTCAACGACTTCGGAAACCTCGGTATCATATTCTACCTTGCAAATGATCTTTTTCATTGTGGTTTTATCCTTTCAATCAGACTTGCATTTATAGTATACCACAAAAATGTTAATAAATCAATACATTTTTGCAAACGCAAACTCCCTTGCCTGAACGTCGCAAGTTACTTGTTATGCAAACCATTCGTAGGCGCGTCTCGGCGTACCGTCTTCTACGTAGATTATGCCTCGATAAACAAATCCGCAGTCAGTTACCACCTTCTGCATGGGAATATTATCCGCATGGGTATCGATCCGCAAATGATCGTATCGCTTCGAAGCGTACCCGAAGATCTGTCTGAAAATACCGCGCGCGGTCCCGTCGCTAGCCACGCGGTGAATGGCGGCGTATGGCGTATCGGACGCCCATGCGCCCTCGATATGGGCGTAGGTTGGATCAGCGCCCTCGAATAATCCGAAGCAGGCGCACACACGCCCCTCCTCGGTGCATACGACGTACATATTGCCGTCGTTAATATCATCAGTTACAAGTTCGGGAAACGGATAGCCGTTCTGCCACTGTGTATGGTTGCCGTTTTGCCGCATATACGCCTTTGCAATGTCGTAGATTCGCATAATGTGGGCATGGTCGGCAAGTGTTGCTTTTCGTATCATTTAGTGTCAGCTCCTTCTTGTGTATTATAGCACACTTCTACTTAAATTGCAAGGTGTTTTGGGTATTTCAAATTTGTTCGTTTATATAAGTCTGCGCGCCGCATTAAATCGCAGCGGGTAACGACATCGTCACATATGGCAAACGAGCAAGCTTAGAAGTCAATAAATACCGTTTTCTTAAAGCTTAATATAAAAGCAGAATGTCGCAATAACAAGAAGTGTTTTTGTGGGAATCCTCAAAACTCGGCAATTACATCAGTCCACGCAGGTTTTGATAGCTTGACACCGCGGTAACGCCGAGCATATCATAAAATCGGAAGGAGGAATTTTTATGCAAAGCATCGCGCGATTAAGATTTGGCTCCATCACAATGGCGATGCAGGCGCGTGAAGTACTTTCGCGAGGTCACATCGCCTCCACCGTCGTCCGCTTGCGCCCCGAGGAATCACAGGCGGGCTGTGGCTACGGTCTGGAGCTTCCCCGCCGCGATTTGTATGCGGCATCCGCGATCCTCGAGCGCGCGGGAATGCGGCATACGGTTATTTAATGTTTATGATAATATAAATTAGCGGCTATATGCGGCTTCAGATAATGTTCGCACCATACCTGTAGGGGCGTGGCTGCCCCGCCCCTACGGTAAGATGCTGCAAGCATTTGCCTTGAATCCTTCTAAATAAATGACAACTTACAACAAAAAAGGAACAACTCACATGATCTACTTCGATAACGCGGCAACTACCTTTCCGAAGCCGCCTTCGGTGACGCGCGCCGTAATGAGGGCGATGGAGCGGTGCGGCAATCCCGGCAGAGGCGGACACGCGCTGTCAATGCGGGCGGCGGAGGAGGTGTACGCCTGCCGCAAGGCCGCGGCGGAGATGTTCGGTGCATCGCCCGAGCGGGTGGTATTCACCGCGGGCGCCACACATTCACTCAATATGGCTATTGCCGCCTGCAATGGGCGTGATGGCGCAATACTGATAAGCGACCTCGAGCACAACGCCGTGGTCCGCCCCGCATATGCAACGGGACGGGAGGTACGGGTATTCTCCTCGGCGGTCTCACTATCCGGCAAAGAGCGCACCGCGGCGATACTTGCCTCCGTCGCATCGAAGGCATGCGGTGCGGCAGCACTCGTTACCACGGCAGCATCTAACATCTGCGGCGCATCCATGCCCATATCAGATCTCGGAGCACTCTGCCGTGAGCGCGGGATGCTGTTTGTGGTGGACGGCGCCCAGGCAGGCGGTGTCATAGATCTTGACATGACGCGCGACTGTATCGACATCCTATGCCTGCCCGCACACAAGGGTCTCTACGGTCCTATGGGATGCGGTATGATGATAATCGGCGAGGGCGTCGAGCTCCCACCGCTCCTTTCGGGCGGCAGCGGCACACAGTCCCGCTCCCGCACTATGCCAGAGACACCGCCGGAGCGATACGAAGCTGGAACGCTTCCCCTTCCGGCAATTGCCGGACTGAAGCGCGGCATCCAGCTTGTAAAAAGAAAAACACCCGACGCCATCCGACGTCATGAAGCAGGGCTTGCACGGCTTGCATCAGATTCGTTGCAGCTCATGGGTGCCCGCGTATATGCGCCCCACCATAACGGCGGGATCGTAATCTTTAATATTGACGGCATTCCATCCGAGGATGTGTCTTCCCACCTGGACAAATGCGGAATCTGTACCCGTGCGGGACTCCACTGCGCCCCTCTCGCTCACGATACCCTCGGAAGCGACGGTGCGGTACGGCTCAGCTTTGGGATATACAATACCGAAGCCGAAGTGAAGGAATTTCTCCGATCGGTGAGCTGTATTTGATCAGATCTCCGAGAGCAGTGTATTCAGCTCTGAAAAGCTTGTGAGGATGAGTTCATCATTGGTCGAATTCGCTTGCGGCTGGGTGGATAAGTCGACGTGAAATTAACTCTTGACATTTCGCAAAAAATCGTTATAATATATCTTGGTATCCACGCTTACGGATACCAAGATTATTTTTTCGTGAGATTTATTATTCCTTTGCTGTATCTCCTTATACACCGGGTGATCGCATAACTCAAAACAACAAACACACAGGAGAACATTTATGACACAAACATACGAATACGTCGCCACCTGCCTTTTCGGACTGGAATCACTCCTTGGTGAGGAGATCGAGGCGCTGGGCTATGAGCGGATCGATACCATTGACGGAAGGGTTACCTTTCGCGGCGACATGGCGGCGATTGCGAGATGCAATATAAATCTAAGATTTGCAGAACGGCTATTCATAAAGATGGGAAGCTTCCGTGCGGCGACCTTTGCGGAGCTGTTTGACGGAACCAACGCCCTGCCGTGGGAGGCGTGGATCGCCGAGGACGATGCCTTTCCTGTCAAGGGTCATAGCATCAAGAGCTCGCTCACATCACTTCCCGACTGTCAGAGTATCGTGAAAAAGGCTATCGTAAACCGCCTTTCCTCAGAATACGGCGTTAGCTGGTTCAAGGAGGAGGGCGTGAAGTATCAGATTGAGTTCTTCATTTTAAAGGATATAGCAACACTGATGATAGATACCTCGGGCATCGCGCTACACAAGCGCGGTTACCGCCCTGCCGCAGGCGCCGCACCGCTCCGTGAAACCCTAGCCGCCGCTATGGTGAAGCTGTCGCGACCGCGCGACGAGGTGCTGTTGTGGGATCCCTTCTGCGGCTCGGGTACTATCGCCATCGAAGCGGCTATGATGATGACAGGCACAGCGCCCGGACTCGGACGATCTTTTGCCGCCGAGGAGTTTTACGACATACCCGAAAAGATCTGGAGCGATGCCCGCGAGGAGGCGAGATCCCTTCGCCGCGAAACAGATTTCGAGGTCTACGCCAGCGATATCGACCCGAAAATGGTGGACCTTGCCCGCGCTAATATACGTCGCGCCGATATGGGCGGTCACATCAAATGCTTCGTGCGCGACGCAACGCAGATCGTCAAGGCGGACCGCCGCGCCACCATCGTGTGCAATCCCCCCTACGGAGAGCGCCTGTCCGATGCCCCCGAGGTGGAAGTGCTTTACCGTTCCATGGGGCGGTGCTTCTCGAAGCTTGCGCCCTGGCAGATCTATATCCTCACCTGTGTCCCCGACTTTGAGCGTATGTACGGCAGACGCGCCGACAAAGTGCGCACTCTCTACAACGGCATGATAAAGTGCGGCTTCTTCCAGTATTTTAAGAATAAGTGATGCGGGGCAAAAGCCCCGCATTTCATTTTACTTGGCTCGTAAGTACCCAACTCGAATATTGAAGCAATTTAGACGGCAAAAACGCTATTTTCGCAAGATAATTAAGCGGTAACAACATACGGGGAGTAAGCCCGGCCTACGGTCTCGAACCGATCGAATCTTTTATGAATTTTATTGTTGATGACGTTCACAAAAATGCAACAACATTACTAAAAAAATACCTATTATCCCCTTGACATTATTGCTTATTTATGGTATAATTAATGACAGCAATTTTTTACACATTTTTTCTAGGAGGAACACATGAAAACGAAAACCAATTCCATGATCTCACTTGTGCTTTGCATTTTAATGGTCGCTACCATGATGCTAAGCTCCGTTGTTGCATTTTCCGTAAATGCAAAAGCGGCGACAGATCCCACAACGATCGAAAAGGTCATCGTCGACCACCGTAGTGCAGACGCACTGCAAAAGACTGGCGGTAAAATTTACGTCCAGGATACCATTCTCGACGAATCCGACCTCTACATCGGCGGTAAGACAAGCTTCGACGAAGCGATGAAAGCGCTTAAGATCGATTATTACCCCGATAACACCAAAGCAAACAGACCTTATCCTCATCGCTTCTTGTCCTATGTCAACGGAACAAAAGCTTTGACCAAAGAATATAAATATTTTGTCGTTGTTTATGCGGCAAATACCACCAAGAACTTTGAGATGTCCCTCTGGAACACTCCCGGTCAGGGCGCCCAGGCCTTTATCACCAAGAACGGTCAGGACACCCAAGGCAAGTTCGTCGTTTCTGATCCTATCGATATTTCCACACCTGACGCAGCAGGTTTAAGCAACCTCAGCCGCTGGGAAAGAGGAAGCCTCAATTCACTTTTTATTAAGTGCGATGATACCGCGGCCACCTTCTACATTAAGGAATACGGCTTCTTCAAGTCTGCAGAGGATGCTAAGGCTTACTATGCGGCTGTTGATCTTGAAAAGGATCCCACCACATACATGAGCGGCTACGAAAAGAGCCTCCTCCTTAAAAAGACTTTTACAAACAGCGGTCCCGGCCTTACTCCTATCACTTACAGAGACTATATCTATGAAGAGGCACAAGATGCCGCTGAAAACCAGGAAACCTTCGAGGGTGAGCTTCCCGCTCCCGTTATTATGAAGTTCACCTCCTTTGCGGACATGTCCGATAGCGGCGTATCCCAGGCAAACCTTTCCGGAAACCTCGAGGGTACCTATACTTTTGACAAGACTGTTGGTGCAATCAAGCTGACATACTCCATTCCCGATTCGGGAAAAATGCCCAACTACCGTATGATGCCGATGTTCAACTCCAACAAGCCTACCGCGGACCACAAATATGTACGTATCACCTACATGACTCCCGATCCCATACCATCGACTATTAACATTATCAACAATGCTATTCCGTCCTTACCAATAACCCTCGTAGGTGACACATCTGTATCAAGGGGTCAGTGGATAACCTCCAACGCAGTCGACATCTCCGAAAATGATGCGCTCACTCGCTTTATGAGCGGCAAGCAGTGCACCTTCGGTTACACCTCGAACACCGATTCTTCTGTTATCTACATAAAAGAAATCGCATTCTTTGTTACCAAGAAACAGGCTTATGACTACTACGGCGACGAAGAGACTTTCGAAAGTTCGGGTATGTCCTCTATGACCTTCGGCTCCGACGGTACCGGTACTACCCGTGACGATACAAACACAGGTAATTACGTACTCAACGAAAAAGAAAAAACCGTTGACATTTATTACGCCGAAAAGACCGGTCACAAAGTCAACTACATGGTTCAGCTCAAGTTTTTGACTGGCGATATAGAAAAATCACACAAATACGTACGTGTGCTCTACTCCGCCAAGAATCCCGAAGGCGTTAACGAGAATGTCTCCATGTATTTACACAATAACAGAGATAATAATGATATCATTCTCCTGCAGAAGAACCTTAAGGACACCGGAGGCGAATTCGTACTCTCCGATACTTCCCTTATCTCCTACGATATGATGGAGAGATTCAAGAGTGAAGGTCTCCACAACTCCATCAATATCAACACCACACTCCCCGGCGGTGAGTACAGAATCAAGGCTCTCTACTTCTTCGGAGACAAGCAGTCTGCCGATGCCTTCGCTCTCAGCGCAGGTGACTCCACCATTTCTGTTCTCGGCAACGATATTTCCAAATATCAGATCGTAATTCCCGAAGGAGAGCCCTTGCAGCTGAAAACCGCTGCTAATACGCTTGTCACCCATATTGAGACCATTTCCAGCGTGAAGCTGCCTATCGTTACCGATGATGCTCCCGCTACCGATTACGAGATTATTCTCGGTCTCGGAAACCGTAGCGAATCAAAAGAGCTTTACGCTTCCATGGCGAATAAGTCTCCTTATAACTATGAAGCTAAGGTTATGGGCAACAAGCTTGTTGTTGTCTCCGAATCCCACATTGCGGTATCTCAGTGCGTTGATTTGATTGCGGAATCCTTCCTTTACAAGGGCAAGACTACCGTTCCCAAAACTCTTACCATTGACAACCACTTCAGCCATGGCTCCACCTGTAATTATTTGGTTGATTACAACGACTGGGCGCCTTACGAGAATGTAGCAGATCCCGACGTATTCACCGATGATTTCGATGCAGATGACGGTTACTGGCTGGAGGATGCTAATGGCTCCGAATGGAACATCGTAAACGGCAAGCTTAGCGTTTCCGCTGACAAGCCTACTATTTCTTTCCTTCAGGTTTTCGAGCCTAATGCCACCATTTCCGCAAAGCTTGCTTACTCCAATGCAGGCGCTGACGGTAAAATGGCACTTATGCTCCGCAGCCCTGCAGCAGATTCTTATCTGACCGCAGGTTATGACTTCGGTACCGGTGAGTGGTACATTGATTGCCGTGAGTCCAACGACTTCGCAAACTTAAGACTTGCTTCTGCTAAGGCAACCATCACACCTAACACCGAATACCTGCTCTCCTTCACAGCAACCAAGAATAACGTTTCCCTGTCGGTTGACGGCAAGCAGATCCTCACGTTAAACAACGTCTCCCACGTAACTCCCGGACGCATCGGCTTCTATGCAAAGGATGTAACATTTACCGCTGATGATGCAGAGGTAGTTCTCCTCTCCGGTCAGGGCGTTATTATCAGAAACGTTACTCATAACGTTTTGCCCGATAATACTTTCCGCGAGGGCGGCACTGTAGTTGAGCTTACCGACGGTACTCTCATCTATCAGCACAAGACCATAAGCTTCAAGTCCGTCGACAGCGGCAAGACCTGGGAAAGACTTGATTCCCTCTATTTCAATACCGACGGTCTCTATGCTCAGATTCTTAGACTTAACAACGGTGACCTTTTACAGATCAGAGTAATTAACGGCGACAGATATGCAACCATCTCCAAGGATGACGGCAAGACCTGGACTCAGGGCGGCTTTATTTGCACTAGCAAATACCAAGACAGCAAGTCCAAAGGCACCAACATGAATGATAAGGTTACCCAGATGTCAGATGGCAGAATCATCTACGTTCAAAGCTATTCCGGCGGCGAAGGTGGAGCATTTGGCGATACGATTATGTGCTTTGACATTGTATTCTACTCCGATGACAACGGAATGACCTGGAAGGAGTCCGAGACCGCAACCTGTGAGATGAAGGGTAACGAGGACAGACTTGTCTTCGCAGAGAGCAAGGTTATCGAATGTGCTGATGGAACCCTCCGTCTGTACAACTCCTATAACAACTACGGATGTATTGTATACAGCGAGTCCAAGGACAACGGCGTAACATGGGGTCCCATCGTAACAATGCCTGAGTTTATTTGCTCGCGCTCGTCTATGCAGCTCGTACGCGATCCCTACGCTGAAAATGATACTACCTACTATATGGTTTGGGGCAACTCCGTTCCGTGGCCTGACAGCACCGGCAAGGGTAAAACCATGTCTCGTTCAGCTCTCTCCCTTGCAAAGACCACTGACGGTAAGAACTGGGAATACCTCGGCGACGTATGGCACTGGGAATTCAACTATTTACGCAGAACTGCAAATGCGCTTCCGGCACACTACGTTGACCCCTTCATTCAGTGCACAAAGGACGCTCTCTTTGTAGGTAGCGGTGTTGCTGAGCGCCTCCCTGTTCTCGGTGATAAGAGTGACGATTACCATGGCGCACAGCGTCAGCACATCTGGAGGATCTCCCGCGAGACCCTTGGTGAGATCGCAATCCCCGTGAACAAGTTCACCGACGTAGCATTTGGTGCTCCCTACTACAGTGCAGTTACCTATGTTAACGACGCTGGTCTGTTCCAGGGTACCTCTGCTACTACCTTCGCACCCGACATCGAAATGACCCGCTCCATGTTCGTAACCGTACTCGGACGTCTTGATGGCTCGGATATGGCTCAGTACACCACTCCCTCCTTCAAAGATGTTGTGGCAGGTCAGTGGTATACCTCCTACGTTGAGTGGGCAGCTGCAAACGGTGTTGTAAACGGCATCGGCAACGGTCTTTACGGCATCAACGATAGCGTCACCATCGAGCAGGCGCTCACCATTCTCGGCCGCTACAACGGCTTCAAGCAGAGCAACCCCACCGGTAAGACAGTCGCAGACTTCGCTGACAGCGCGGATGTATCCTCCTGGGCACTTGAAGGCATGAAGTGGGCTGTTGAAAACGGCATCTACGACGGTCAGCTTGGCAAACTCAATCCCAAAGCCACCGCATCCCGTGCAGTAGTTGCTACAATGTTCTACAATTACTCCATCGTGTTCGGTAAATAAGCAACAATAACATACGGCGGGAGCAAGTCCACCGACCTACAGACTCGAACCAATCGAATCTGTATGGTGGGACTTACTCCCGCCGCTTTTATGCGTCTATGCGCCAACGGTTACACATCGTTCCACATATAAATGTTATTTACGAATACCGCGACCCGCGACAAAAATTCGAAAACACCTTTAAACCACTTGACTTTATTGCATCTTTATGATAAAATATTGAATAATGAATATTATTTATCTATTATCTAGGAGGAACCCATGAAAACAAGCAAAGACAACATTGAGGTAGAGAACTTCGATACCGGCAACTGCGCGGAATTCTTCAATGGTGAGCTTCCCGCTCCCGTTATCGTAAAGCTCGGCTCCCTTTCGGAGATGTCAGATAGCGGCGTTTCCCTTGCTAGCCTTGAAGGCAACCTCGGGGGAACCTATACCTTTGACAAGGAAGTTGGCGCGCTTAAACTGACCTACTCAATTCCCGATTCGGATAAATTAGCAAGATTCCGCATGATGCCGGTGTTCGCCCCAAATAGGCTTACCGCAAATCACAAGTATATGCGTATCACCTATATGACCCCCGCGCCTATAGCAGCGAGCATCAATATTATCAACAGCGCCTATACGTCCTCACCTATCACCGTTGTTGATGACACCTCTGTGTCAAATGGTCATTGGGTGACCTCCAACGCAGTCGACATCTCCGTAAATGAGGTTCTCCAGCTCTTAATTGACGGTAAGCATTGTACAATCGGCTACACGTCTACCTCCGATTCCTCTGCTATCTACATAAAAGAATTGGCGTTCTTCGCCACCAAGGCTCAGGCTTACAACTACTACGGTGACGAGGAGACATTCGTCGGTGACGGTATGTCCGTTTTCACCTTAGGTCCTACCCCCTTCGGTCTCATCCGTCACAAACCCAACGAAGAATACAAGGTACCGCTTTCTTTCCCGGGTGGCGTGTATATAGACCAAGCCCACCGCTTCATCCGTATTCTCTACTCCGCTAAGAATCCTTGCGGCGTTAACGAAGATGTCTCCATGTATATGTGTAATAACAAAGGCGAATCGTATAACCTCCTCCTGCAGGATAACCTTAAGAATACCGGAGGCGAGTATGTGCTCTCCGAAACCGCCACTATCTCTGATGATATGATGCAGCGCTGTAACAAGGAAGGCCTCCACAAATGCATGAAACTCTGCGTCAACACCACTCTCCCCGGGGGTGATTACAGCGTAAAGGAGATGTACTTCTTCTCAAGCAAGAAAGCTGCTGACGCCTTCAAGACAAGTGCAGGCGACACTAAGGTATCCATACTCGGAAATGACATCTCCAAATATCAGATTGTTATTCCGGATGAATTTACCTGGAAACTTAAGGGCGCGGCTGACGTCCTTTCCGCTCATATTAAGAGCATCTCCGGTGTAGAACTCCCCATCGTAACCGACGATGCTCCAGCTACCGATTATGAGATCATTCTCGGTCTTGGAAACCGCACCGAATCAAAAGAGCTTTACGCTTCAATGGCGGAAAAGTCTCCCCATGTATATGAGGCAAGGATTATGGGCAACAAGCTCGTAATCGTATCTTCCTCTCACTATGCGGTGGCTACTGGCGCAAATTTCCTTATGGAATCCTTCCTTTACAAGGGTAAGACCACCGTTCACAAAACTATTAACATTGACAACTACTTCAACCACGGCTTCAGAACCAATGAAATGACAGTGTTCACCGGCTGGGCACCTTACGATAATGTAGCCAACCCCGAAGTATTCACAGATAATTTCGATGCTGACAACGGTTACTGGCAGGAGGAAAACAATGACTCCCAATGGAGCATCGGCGACGGCAAGCTGCGCGTTGACGCAAGCAAGACCACCATCACCTACCTTCATGTTTACGAGCCTAATGCCACCATCTCCGCAAAGCTTGCTTACTCGAAAGCAGGCGTAAACGGCAAAATGGCACTTATGCTCCGCTGCTCTGCAATAGATGCATATCTGACCGCAGGCTATGACTTCGGTGACGGCGAGTGGTACATTGATTGCCGCGAGGGTAACGACTTCGCACCCGTAAGACTAGCCTCCGTAAAAGCACCTATCACTAAAGGAACCGAATACCTTGTCGCTTTCACAGCAACCAAGGAAACCGCTTCCTTGTCTGTTGACGGCAAGCAGATCATCACTGTAAACGACGCCCATCATGTAACTCCCGGACGCATCGGCTTCTATGCAAAGGATGCAGCCTTCACAGCAGATGATGCAGAGGTAGTTCTGCTCTCCGGTAAGGGCGTAATCATGAGAAACGTGATCCACAACCGTGTGCCAGATGAGACTTTACGCGAGGGCGGTACGGTAATCGAGCTTACTGACGGAACTCTCATTTATCAGCACATGACCGTAAGCTTTAAGTCTGTCGACAGCGGCAAGACCTGGACAAGGCTTGATGACATCTATTTTGACACCGACGGATACCATCCTCAGATTTTCCGACTTAACAACGGTGACATTTTGCAAATAAGGGTAATTTCCGGCGGCAGATATGCAACCATATCTAAGGATGATGGTAAGACCTGGATACAGGGCGGATTGATCTGCCCCAAATTTTACAAGGACAGTAAAGCTGGCAACCTGAATATGAACGATAAGATTACCCAGATGTCAAACGGAAGAATCTTCTATTCTCAGAGCTATACCGCCAGCGGCGACAAGGCTTACAGGGGTTTGTATCATTGCTTTGATATTTTCTACTACTCAGATGATAACGGTATGACTTGGAAAGAATCCGAGACCGGAACCTTCGATATAAAGGGAAATGAGGACAGATATTACTTTGCAGAGAGCAAGATTCTTGAATGCGCGGATGGAACCCTCCGTCTGTACAACTCTTGGAACAACTACCACTGCATAGTATACAGTGAGTCCAAGGACAACGGCGTGACATGGGGTCCCATCGTAACAATGCCTGAGTTTATATGCTCTCGTGCCTCCATGCAGCTTGTACGCGATCGGTATGCTGACAACGACACCACCTACTACATGGTTTGGGTAAACTCGTTTGCCTTACCCGATGAGGGCAGCCCCAAGGGTAAATCCATGACAAGAGCAGCTCTCTCCCTTGCAAAGACCACAGACGGTAAGAATTGGGATTACATTGGCGATGTTTGGCGCTGGAACCATAGATATATGCGCACGACCGCCGGTGCACAGCTTGCACATATCGTTGACCCCTGCGTTCAGTGCACAAAGGACGCTATCATTGTAGCAAGCGGTCTTTCTGAGTACCTCCCTGTTTTGGGCGACAGATCTCACAAATATCACGGCGCACAGCGTCAGCACATCTGGTATATCTCCCGTGAAACCGTTGATGAGACCGCAAGACCCATGAAATAGTGCACTGAGCAGCATTTTGTGCTTACTACAGTTCAGTCACCTACGTTTCAAATTCTTACAATTACTCCACCGTGTTTGGTAAATAAACAAAAATAACATACGGCGGGAACAAGTCCCTCGCCCTACAGACTCGAATCAAACGAATCTGTAAGGTCGGGCTTGCTCCCGCCGCTTATTTATGTCCCCGTAGCAATTGTGCCGTCGGAGATTATATGATCACGAAACACCTGCTGTTGTGTTAGCATGAAGTATTTCATCCATGCCTTATCACAGGGTTTGTTGACACCGTTGTCCGACCAGGTGACATCAATGTGGTATGTACCCGTATCCAGCGCCGCAATATTCCACATATGAATATTATTTAGAAAAGATTCCCCCTCCACGCGCCCACAGTACATATCCGCCCTGGCGCAGAGATACTCAAATGCGATAGAGTATCCGCGGCAGATGGTATATCCGCCGAGAATACCGCCGTATGCAGTGGCGTTGTTGTAATAGTACTCATAATTTCTGTCATACTGGGTGGTCAAAGATACCACCGAGGCAAGATATCGGTATTTGTCGTAGGTGGAGATATTTCTTGGCATAGATTCGACGATGTAGTCACACACCGCTTCAAAATACGCCATGTCAACGGCAATCTGCGACTTATCACCGTGTGTCACATCCGTACCGTCGCTAGGGATGAAATAGCGGAGCTCAAGCGCCGTCACACATTCCCCCTCTCCTATCTCTGTGAGAGTAAAATAGCACTGCATATCCGGACGCGCCGCCGCAAGTGCATCCGCCGCCACACGAATATCGTCCAAGGGATGACCGTCAACTGCGCGCCAAACACGATTTTCAAGCGCCTCCACCGCGACGAACATTTCATCGTAGTAGGACTTCTGCTGATGGGTGAGCGGCGAATAATAGTCGCTTCGCTCAAAGGGGATAATATCGAAACTAGTTCCCATTGGCGCCGACTGAACCGCCGCAGCAGCACTTTCCGTAATCATACAGAACGCATTCTCCGCCATAGCTGCGTAATCAGGCAAAGGCTCGGGCTGTTGAATCGGCTCTGTAGTATCGAAAGTAACCGTTTCGGTTGTAGCCGGCGAGGTTGTAGCAGTAATCTGCGACTCGGTTACATCAGGCTCGACGGGATCGGTATAATCTTCCCTGCTCTCAAATGTATCGAACAGCTTCACCATACCAAGGGCAAGTATTATCGCCGCCGCGATGCAGATAAATATTGTGGCTCTCGGCCATTTAATATAACCGAGAAGCGCCGTCAATACTAATCCCCCCATAAGCGCAAGAAGTAATATTGTGCAAATCAGTATCATTTACTGCTCCTTTTGTAAATACATTTATGTCTAATTATAGCATATTTCCAGCGCAAATTCAATACCCGCACGACCAAAAGTTTATATCCTTATTATGATAATAATTTTGCAAAGCGTCAATATCAACAAGTAAAACCGCGTGTCACGAGGATAAATAATCAGAAAGCAAAAAAAGAGCTGTTCTCACAGCTCTTCTTTTTCGTTTAATCTTACGCCTGACGCGACATATCCTGAAGGCAGTGCTTGCAGACGAGCTTACCCTTGTAGAGGATAACATCGTCAGCGTTGCCGCAGAAAAGGCAGGCGGGAACGTACTTCTTTAAGATGATCTTGTCCTCTTCGACGAAGATCTCGATGGAGTCCTTATTCTTGATGTCCATCTTATTGCGGAGCTCGATGGGGAGAACGATTCTGCCAAGCTCGTCTATTCTTCTCACAATACCTGTAGATTTCATGGATAATCTCCTTTATAAGTAATTTTACTCACTATAGCAGCATAATTTCCAATATGCTGTATGTAGAGGATAGATGATACTTTATTTCCTCTGTGTATATATTCTACCATATTTCGGTAATTCTGTCAACACATTAATCGTCATAATCCTGCACAAATTTAATGTCGAATATTTGTATGTATTGCCAATATATAGCAAATCTCCCCGAATTGCACCAAATAAGCGGTTCGGGGAGATTCGTACAGCGGCGGGAGCAAGCCCTGCCCTACTAAAGCATTTTTAAAATTTTGCCAGCTCGTCCTTCAGCGCCTCGCGGAAGAACTCGCCGTAGAGACGGTATCCGTCGGCGTTGAAGTGTTTCTTGTCATTGTCAAGAAGCGACTCCTGGGTTGCGGGATCGCAAAGGGGAGAGTAGCTGTTGGGGTCGAGGCAGAAGCAGTCCTCGGTTTCCTCGCAGAATGCCTTCAAAACCTCAATAAAGGCGCGTCTTGCCACGCTCGCCTCGGGCTTGTCGGTGAAGCGGATGAAGGGCGCCACAAGATAGATGCGTATGTCGGGGAAATCGGCTTTGGCATAGGCGATGACGCGCTGCGCCAGCTCCCACGCTTCCTCGTCGGTGTAACCGAACGAGGCACTGTTGCCGTAGCCGGTGTATACGAGCACCTTCGGCTCAATCGCGCGCACCATACGGGGGTAGTAGTAAAGCTGCTGCTCTGCACAGCTTGAGCCAAATCCGCGGTTTATACAGCACTTTACTCCGCTTGCGCCGACGATTTCATTTTCGAGCTTAAGACCAGCATAACGTCCGTCCCAGCGAGTGAAATTGGATGGGCCGTAGAACACGATTTTACCCTTCTCGTCGTTCTGAGCCTCGTATTTCTGTACCTCAGCTTCAAGGTCGGTGCTCCACTTTTCAATGAATCTTAATCCGACTTTTACAGGCATTTCCTCATTCCTCCGCAAATATTATATTGGTGTCCCATTCACGTTGTCTGCCGTTTTAGCGGTGGACTTAACGGTATAAATTAACACTCACTGCAGTATATTTTATTGTACACAAACATTTTATCACATCACGCTTCATGTGTCAATATTAATATTGCCAATCAACTTGCAATGTCGTACAAATTGATGATTTAAACTTAAAAGGAGCTGTCTATGTTATCCGCAGTCTTTTCGTTTATCTGTTTAATCAGCGTCCTGTGGTCATTCTTCGCAGGGACCACTGGAGAGGTGGCGTCCGCGCTCCTTGACGGCGCAGGGCGGGCGGTTGAGGTGACGCTGACCCTCATGGGCGTAATGAGCCTTTGGAGCGGCGTCATGGCAGTCCTTCGCGAGGCAGGAGCCATCGCGAAGCTCTCACGTATACTGCGTCCGCTGATGCGCCTGATCTTCCGTCACCCATGCGAGGAAGCGGTCGCCTGCCTGTCGGCGAACCTCCTAGGTATCGGCAATGCGGCGACGCCTCTCGGCATCGCGGCTCTTAAAAAGCTCCAGGCGGGGCGTGAAACCGTTACTGATGACGGAATCATGCTGACCGTTCTATGCTGTTCTGGCGCGTCGTTAGTCCCCACCACAGTTTTTGCCCTTAGGCGGGCGGCGGGAGCAACGATCATGTTCGAACTCCTTCCCGCCATCTGGGCAGTAGGCTTACTTGGGACGGTAATATCGGTAGCTTTGGTGAAGCTCCTCTGCCGCATGACACGTCGCGGAGGTGGCAGATGATTGAGCGTATCGCGGCGGCAGCTGTCCCCTGCGTGATCGCCCTCTGTGCCATCATCATACTATTCTCCAAAAAGCCCATGTTCGACATCTTCATTTCCGGCATCAAGCAAGGCTTTGACACAGCCGTAGGTTTATTCCCCACCCTCTGCGCCCTCATGTGCGCCGTATCAATGTTCTCCGCCTGCGGCGCATCCGCATCTCTCGCCCAACTTCTGTCCCGAATCGGCATTCCCGAAGGGCTTGCCGGCTTCATCATTATGCGCCCTGTATCCGGCGCCGCATCAACTGCCATGCTCGCCGACATCTTCAAGCGCGAAGGCGCAGACAGTATCGCCGCCATCTCGGCTTCAATTATGATGGCAACCTCCGACACCCTGATCTACATAATCTCCGTCTACCACTCCGCCGCGGGCATTAAAAAATCCCGCTTCACAATTGTCGCCGCTACGCTTGCGATGGCAGTAACGACGTGTGCGGCGATTACAGTAAGTCGGTGGGTTGTTTGAGTGGGATATCACTCATAACTCCATTGTTGCTTAAGAAATGGATTTGATATGGGACGGCAGCAGACGCCGTCCCTACCATTATGTATGTCAACTTCACACAATTATGTAAATCTATTTATTCACGCACAAAAAATCCCCTGCCTTAAGGCAGGGGACAAGGTATTTAGTTTCCGCCTCTGACGATAAGAGGCGCGTATTCGCGTGGCTTGGATATGGCTTTGTAAGCGGGGCGAATAATCTTCTTGCCGGTGGTGACTTCTTCGATGCGGTGGGCGCACCAGCCTGCCATGCGGGCGATGGCAAAGAGAGGAGTATAAAGCTCCTCGGGGATGCCCAGCATACGGTAAACGAGTCCTGAGTAGAGGTCGACGTTTGCGCAGATGGTCTTGTCTAACTTCTTGAAGCGGGAGTAAACATCGGGTGAAAGACGCTCGACTGCTTCAAGGAGGGCAAATTCACGCTCGAACTCAGTACCCTTTGCCAGCTCTTTTGCATATTTCTTGAGGGTGACCGCGCGCGGGTCGGACAAGGTGTAGATGGCGTGACCCATACCGTAGATTAAACCGGAGTGGTCGCCTTCCTCACCGTGGATGAGCTTTTCGAGGAATGAAGTTACCTCGTCATCGTCCTCCCAATTATTGACGCCCGCCTTAATAGCATCGAACATTTCACAGACTTTAATGTTGGCGCCGCCGTGCTTTGGGCCCTTTAAGGAGCTGATGGCGGAGGCAATGGCGGAGTAGCTGTCGGTGCCGGACGAGGATACAACGCGGCAGGTGAAGGCGGAGTTGTTACCGCCACCGTGCTCGGCGTGAAGCACAAGACACAGGTCGAGAAGCTTCGCTTCTTCCTCGGTATAATTGCAGTCGGGGCGCATGATGCGCAGGAAGTTCTGTGCGGTAGACAGATTATTCTGGGGATTGTGGATGTTAAGACTCTCGCCGTAGAAGTAGCTGCGGTTGAAGGCATAGGTCTGCGCCGCGATGATGGGCAGGCGCGCCAGCAGCTGCATACTCTGGCGGAGCATATTTTCAAGGCTGGTCTCGTCGGGATTCTCGTCGTAGGCGTAGAGGGACAGAACGCTTGTGGCAATCTTGTTCATTAACGACTGCGTGGGTGCGCGCATGATGACGTCATCTGTGAATCTCGCCGGCAGATAGCGGTAGGAATCAAGAAGCGTATTAAAATCGAAGAGCTGCTTTTTGGTAGGCAGATCGCCGAAGAACAAGAGATACGCCGTCTCCTCAAAGCCGTAGCGACCTTCCTCGGTGTAGCCGCGGATAAGATCGGCTACGTTATAGCCGCGGTAATAGAGCTCGCCCTCAATGGCGATCTTATCGCCCTCGTTGATGATGTAACCGTGGGCGTTACCTATCTTGGTGATACCCGCCATAACTCCCGTTCCGTCGGGGTTGCGAAGACCGCGTTTGACATTATAGTTAGTAAACGCCGCCGCAGGGATGGAGTAGTTTTCGCGACAGCTTGCAAGAAGCGAGTCGAAAAGCTCTGTATTTTCCGTGATCGGCGGGAAACGCATAAACGAATTATTGAGTGCCTGATGCATGATATTTTCCTCCGTAGGAATCGTTTATATAATAATTATAACATATACCCAACTAAAATGCAATAGCTTTTTACAATTTTTGCAGGAATTTATCACGATAATTGCATAATAGGTATTGATTTAGTATACTATGACCATAAAGGAGTGGGGATTAATGAAACCATCCTGCATTTTTCTTGCAATTTCGACCTGTCTGAGTCTTCTTTCAAAGAGTGCCGCCCTTCCCGTATGCGAGCCTGTCGCACCGACAGTCATACTGGCAGACGGCGACAGTTGCGCACCAATCACTGTTGAGGAATACGTGGCGGGCGTGGTGGCGTATGAGGTACCGTATACCTTCGGCACCGAAACCTTAAAGGCGCAGGCGGTGGCGGCGCGGACTTATCTCTATTATTGCCTTGAGCACGGTTCGCATCCTCACGCAGGCGCCGATGTCTGCACCGATGCCAAACACTGCGTTGGATACATCACCGAGTCGGAGCTGTCAGAGCGGTACGGTGCAGATGCGGCAGCAAGGTCAATGGAAGCCGCGCGTGCAGCGGCATATGCCACTGAAGGTGAGGTCATAACGCACAACGGTGAGCCGATTCTTTCAGTATGGCATTCAACATCAAGAGGCAGAACCGAGGACTCCTCGGCGGTGTGGGTGCAGGCGCTTCCCTACCTTGTGTCAGTGTACACTCCCGATTCCGCCAAGCCTCATACCACCTCATTCGCCGCAGACGAAATATCCCGCCTTCTTTTAGCGGCGGGATACAAGTATAACGGAAGCCTGGTCGTCACACAGACAGCCACCAATACGGGACGTTGCGCGTCGCTGACCATCGGTAACGTAACCCTCGACGGAGGCGATGTGCGAAAGCTCCTTGGACTACGCTCCACCGACTTTCGAGCGTTTGCTTTTGGTGGACGGTTATATTTTTTAGTCAGCGGCTACGGTCACGGTGTGGGAATGAGTCAATACGGCGCTGAAGCTATGGCAAAGGCAGGTGCCACATATCGGGAGATACTCGCGCATTACTTCACGGGTGCTGTTGTGACAGAGGGGTAATAAAAGTGCTAACCATATAAAGCGGTAATTCACAATAATTTTTCCACCTCACCGTCGCATGTCAACCCCACCAACATCGTTTTCGAAAAATAGCGTGTGAACTCCGCCTTAAATAGGGAGTTTTTACGTTTTTCCGTATCGGCGACGGTTTTATATATATTAAACGAATTTTCAGTAATTCTCATTTTTTGTATTGCTTTTTCTGAATTTTTAGTGTATAATAGATGAAGTGTTTTATACTAGATTTTAAGAAAGGTAAGATTTTTCACATGGATTTTTTAAGCAGCTTCGCTGACCTGTTCTCTAACTTCGCAAATCTCGATGTAAGACAGGTTATCATGTGGGTAATCGGCGGCGTTCTCATTTTCCTCGCCATCAAGAAGGAAATGGAACCCACCCTGCTCCTCCCTATGGGCTTCGGCGCCATTCTCGTTAACCTTCCCGGATCCTCTGCGGCTGTGGAATCGGTCATCAGCGTAGTCGACGGTGTCATCTCTCACTCAGAGGCAGGTCCTCTGCGCACGCTTTATGAGGCGGGCATCGCAAACGAGCTTTTCCCCCTCATCCTCTTCATCGGTATCGGTGCGATGATCGACTTCGGTCCGATTCTGAGTAATCCTAAGCTAATGATCTTCGGTGCGGCGGCACAGTTCGGTATATTCTTTACCTTCTGCCTCGCATCCATCTTCTTCGATCTTCCCGACGCGGCTTCCATCGGTATCATCGGTGCGGCTGACGGTCCTACAGCCATCGTCGTAGCTCAGCAGCTCAACTCCAAGTTCGTCGGCCCCATCATGGTCGCCGCGTACTCCTACATGGCACTTGTTCCGATCATTCAGCCCCCTGTTATCAAGGCGCTCACCACCAAGAAGGAGCGCATGATCCGTATGCCCTACAAGCCCGCTAACGTTTCGAAGGCGACCCGAATCCTCTTCCCCATCGTTATCACTGTTATCGCAGGTCTCTTTGCTCCCTCCTCCGTATCACTGGTCGGCTTCCTCATGTTCGGTAACCTGATCCGTGAGTGCGGCGTGCTGGATTCTCTCTCCGAGACCGCACAGAAGGTGCTGGCTAACCTAATCACCATCTTTCTCGGCATCACTATCGCGTCCCAGATGCACTACGAGCAGTTCTTGGCACTTCCCACCCTGCTCATCCTCGCACTCGGTCTGTTCGCGTTCATCTTTGACACCGCAGGCGGCGTCATTTTCGCGAAGATTCTTAACCTTTTCCTCAAGGAAAAGATCAATCCCATGGTCGGTGCGGCAGGTATCTCCGCATTCCCCATGGCAGGTCGTATCGTTCACAAGCTTGGAATCAAGGAAGACCCCCAGAACTTCCTGCTTATGCAGTCTATGGGCGTTAACGTATCCGGTCAGATCGCGTCCGTTATCGCAGGCGGTCTCATCCTTAACTTTGCTCAGTATTTCTGATAGGAGGTAAGAAAAAATGGCTAACGAAAACACAACCAATACTGCAGTAGATACTACCTCCGCGGTAAGCGAAGCATCATCTCACACTCACCTCGATTTTTCCGCCATCGATTTCAACGATCCCGAGTCCGTGGCATCCGTTGATCTTAGTGGAATCAACTGCCAGGCGTGTCTTGAATACTACGCGGCACACGCAGGCGAGGGCGAGTCGTCCACCGAAGGAAATCTTCTCTCCGGCATCGAATTCAACCCCGGCAACTTCGTAGCAAATCTCGGCTACATGGGAACCGGTATGCTTGGCATCTTCATCGTGATCGCGCTCATCATGGGCGTGACCACCGCGCTTAACAAGGCGTTCTCCGGCAAGAATTCCGACGAGCAGTAATATTTAATCCCTCACCTTTCGGTGAGGGATTTTTTGTTTAGCTTAAACGATAGTATATGGCAATGGACAAAAAAGCAGGTACCGCATCATTCACGGTACCTGCAATATTTTTATCCGATTATTTCAGCTTGATAGCTTCCTTAGCCTTTGCCGCAATGTTTGCAGCTGTGAGACCGTAGAACTCAAGCAGCGGAGGAACCTTGCCGGACTTACCGAACTGATCCTCAACGCCCACGCGCATTACCGGTACGGGCTTCGCGCCGGATACGCACTCGCAGACTGCCGAACCAAGACCGCCGATGATGTTGTGCTCCTCAGCAGTAACGATAGCACCGGTGTCAGCAGCACACTTAAGTATAAGCTCAGAATCAAGAGGCTTAATGGTATGTATGTTAACAACTCTTGCGGAAATGCCCTCAGCCGCCAGAAGCTCACGAGCCGCCAGAGCCTGCTCCACCATAAGACCGGTAGCAACAAGGGTTACATCCTTACCGTCTGCCATTACGACGCCACGGCCAAGCTCAAACTTGTAGTCATCGCCGAACAGAGTAGGAACTGCATAGCGTCCGAAGCGCATATAGCAGGGACCCTCATACTTGATAGCCGCTTCAACCATAAGACGTGCTTCCACAGCGTCTGCAGGCTGCATTACGACCATGCCGGGGATGGTACGCATAGTACCGAAGTCCTCAAGGCATTGATGGGTAGCGCCGTCCTCACCGACGGAGATACCGCCGTGGGTCGCGCCGATCTTAACATTGAGATGAGGATAACCGATTGCGTTTCTTACCTGCTCGAATGCTCTGCCTGCGGCGAACATTGCGAAGGTGGAGGCAAAGGGGATGAATCCGGTGGTGGAAAGACCAGCCGCAACTACCATCATATTGCCCTCAGCGATACCGCAGTCAAAGAATCTGTCGGGGAACGCCTTCTTGAACATACCTGTCTTGGTCGCCGCCGCAAGGTCAGCGTCTAAAACGACCAGATTTTCGTACTTTGCGCCAAACTCGGCAAGAGCCGCGCCGTACGCTTCACGAGTAGCTATTTTATCTGCCATTTTCTACTACCTCCCTATTACTTCAGCGAAGCGATGACAGCATCAAGCTCAGCCATGCCCTGCTCGTACTGATCCTGCTTCGGAGCCGCACCGTGCCACGATACGTTGTTTTCCATGTAGGAAACACCCTTGCCCTTAACGGACTTGGCAATGATCGCGGTGGGTTTACCCTTACATTCTTTAGCCGCCTTAACAGCCGCCTCGATAGCGTCGAGATCATGCGCGTCGATGGAGACTACGTTCCATCCGAATGCCTCGAACTTCTTGTCAAAGGGAGTGGGATCCATAACGTCCGCAATAGCACCGTCGATCTGCAATCCGTTCCAATCGACAAAGATAGCAAGATTGTCCAGCTTATAGTGTGCGGCGAACATAGCCGCCTCCCAGACCTGTCCCTCCTCGCTCTCGCCGTCGCCGACGATAGCCCATACGCGGTTGTTCACGCCATTCAGCTTTGCGCCGAGAGCCATACCGCACGCCGCGGAGATACCGAGACCGAGAGAACCGGTGGTCATATCGACACCGGGAATGTGCTTCATATCGGGGTGACCCTGGAGTACACTGTCATGCTGACGGAAGGTCTTAAGATCCTCAACCGGGAAATAGCCGCGGTTTGCAAGCGCGGAGTAGATACCGGGGGATGCGTGACCCTTAGAGAGCACGAAGCGGTCGCGGTCAGCCTTCTTCGGATCCTTAGGATCGATGTTCATTTCTTCAAAATAAAGGTAAGCGAGGATTTCCGCGATAGAAAGCGAGCCGCCCGGATGTCCGCTTGCCGCAGAATAAACTGCAGTCAGCGCACCGCGGCGAATCTCATATGCAATACGCGAAAGCTCGGTTTTGCGGGATTCAACCATTTTTTGTTCCTCCTTGGAGATTTTTTACTAAGCAATTGTTAGCATTTTTACATAGCTATAAGTATTATACACCGAAAGCAGCCTTTTGTCAAGTGAAAATTTGCCTTTTAAGTAACAGGTGAGCAAAAATAAAAGCGCTTATACAACACAGATTAAGCATGATGTACGCACCAAAACACTGTAGGGGCAGATACGCTCTGCCCCTACCGGTGAATTCTTAAATTTTATAAATAATACTTATGCGTGTGTGTTGTAACCATCCCCTGTCGGCTCAAATCGCACCACACAAAGCTCGGGTCTGTTAAATATGCGTATCATACGCTTTTTGGAAAGGCCACGCGATACAATATGCGTGTGCCCGTCATAGCGGTAGCATCCGCCGGCGTGACGCGGGAAAAAGCCTTGGTGGGGGGCGTAGACGCCGTTTATAAACGGCGGGAGCCGCCACTGTCCGCCGTGGGCGTGACCTGAAAAAGATACGTCAAAGCCAAGCTGTCGGTATAGCTCGAATTCCTCCGGGCGGTGCGACAAAAGCAACGTCAGCCGAGGGTCGGTTGCGATATTGGCGTATTCCCTTGAAAGCCTGCTTCGCCAATTCACACGGATATCATCGGAGGTTTCCGCATCCTCGCGCAGTCGCTCCGCAACAGTTTTGCGCCTGTGTATCGGCTCGAGGCGGTCAAAATATGGATCGTCCGCACCGCAGATGAGCAAATGCTCACCCTTAACCGTCAAATCCTTGTACATATCGGAATCATCGGGATTGTGTCTGTGCAAAACCCGTACACCCAGCGCTTCAAGCTCCGCGCATAAAAGATCAGTATTTGGAATATTGCACTCGTGGTTGCCAAGCACCATAAAGGTGGGTGCGGTTTCACTTGCCGCCAACAATAGCGGACGCGCCGCGTTGGTGGTGGTGATGATCACCTCTCCCTCTAATTGGTCGGTGTTGTCGTCTTCGATAATGTCGCCCGTGATGAATATTACATCGGGCTTTGCCTTACGTATCGCCGCGATCAGCTCGGACTGTCCGTCACCGAAACGGCTCTCGTGAAGGTCGCTTATATGCACCGCAGTCAAGGGGCGGGTAATCTTCCCCGTTTCTACTTTATACTCCCGCACGATCAGCTTATTGGAAACAGCCGCACAAAAAGCCGAAACGGCGGTGACAACAATTGCACCGCCGATAATAAATTCGGTCATCATTTTAGTTTTCCGCTCCAGTCAGCATAAATATGTCAAGTCCCGTGAAATCACCCTCGGGAACCGCAGCGCGGTACTGCGCCTCATCGGATTCAAGTGCCTGCAGTAGGTCACCGAACAGCGTTATAGAGCCATCCTCAACCGTCACGTGAATAAACTCGGACGTTCCGAGGTACACGGTCTCGGTTGTGTGATCCCCTTCGGGAAGCTTTAAATCATCAGCTAAGCACACGAGTATCGCCGTCTCGCGGTTACGCATCTTTTCAAACATAGCGTCAACGGGAGAATATGTCGCAGTATACATCTCCGATATGCTATCAGACGCTTCTATATCAACCGTATTCGTTGCTGAAATTTTCGACGCGTAGACCTCAGCGGTATCAAACAACAGTCCGTAGCCGGGAGATGCCGCCTTAAGCGCGGTGGTAGTGGCGTAAACATATTCTTCTGCAGCTTCCGGTGCGGCTACATTTTCGGCAGGTGCCGCAGTGACCACATTGTTCACCATATCCGCATCGCTCAATTCTTTCACCGCATCGGCGGTAAAGCCCGATGCATTGCCTACATCAGCGGCCTCATCAGCCACCTCCGGTGCGTCATATTTGTCCGCAGTCATAAGGACCTGTACCCCGGCATCCGGCTTGGCATCGTTCATTACGCCGCCAAAGATGAAGCCTCTGCCCACCACAAGAATCATCACCGCCGCCGCGGCAGCAGTAAGCGCTCCCATGGGAAGTATGCGTCCCCTCAGGCGCTCAGCAGCTGTTTCCTGAGGTATATTATCGATTTTATCCATGACGCCGAGCTTTAGTTCAGAGGGGGGATTCTCACCGCAGGAGGCGATGAGCCGAAGCATCTCACTACGCTCCGAAAGCTCGCATTTGCAAGCTTCGCACTCCGCGATATGGTTCTCCAGACGCAATCGGTCGCCTGCCCTCAGCTCACCGTCGATATAATCGAACATCAGCTCTCTCGCTTTTTCACAGGTGAGCGGTTTCAGATTAGTTTTCATTGAAATCGTATCCTTTCGCACTTTTGCCGAGCAGATCTCGGCATAGACTGTGCTGTTTATACTAATTAGACGCGGTCCAACAGAAAATGTTCCGCATTTTTTAAAATTTTTTAAGATCAAAAAAAACAAATATATTTTTATGTAATTGTTGATATTTCTGCAACATTTTATTCATGAGCGATCCATTGTCCGTCCCTCGATCTCTCGATTATCAGCTTTAGATTACTTCTTGCGCGGTTGAGTCGGGACTTTACAGTACCGATCTCAAGCTGTAACATTTCGGAGATCTCATCGTATGTATACCCCTCGATGTCACGAAGAAGGATGATCTCCCGCTGTTCGGGCGACAGTCTGGCGATGCCGTCCCGCACCATGCGCACGGCTTCATTCTGCTCATACAATCGCTCCGGTGAGGCGGTTATGGAATCGTCGGATGGCTCAAAGGTTAATTCATCGCCGTCCTTGTCGGTGAATACAGGCATCTGCAAGACATCGTTTGCCTGCGACTTGCGAAGAAAATCCAGGCAGGTGTTGATGCTTACCTTATACACCCACGTGGAAAATCTGCAATCGCCCCGATACCGTCCGATAGAGCGCCAGAGCTTGATGAACACCTCCTGGGAAATATCCATCGCGTCATCAATGCTTCCCACCTTCGATTTGACGGTGTTGTAGACAAGCCGTTCGTACATTGAGACGATGCGTGAAAACGCATCCTTGTCCCCCTTGGAGGCGGCTTTGATCAGCGCGTCCTCATCTGGTGTATTAAATTGTGTGAACGCCATCAAACCACCTTCTTTCGGGCAGATATATTTGCAACAATTTTGATTTTCTGTTCTGCGGCTCCGGACGCAAAAGAGAGGAAGCAATATCTTTTGATATGCCTATTTTATCGTTGAGCGCAGTATCTCCCGCATTTCTTCGCGGGTATTGGCAGAATTTAGTGCGCCTCGCGCACCTGACGCACCGCGGATTCCTTTCAGATACCACGAAAGCTGTCCGCGTGATTGGAGTACGCCCAATTTTTCGCCTTTTTCAGCAACCGCCGTGTCAAGCTGACGGAGGGCGGTCTCGATGCGCTCGCGGTCGGTGGGGGGAGTATACGCCTCGCCGTATATGGCGGCGCGGATCTCGGCGAACAACCAGGGATTACCCATAGCGCCACGCCCTAACATCACCGCGTCACATCCGGTACGCTCGAACATTCGAAGCGCGTCTGCAGCGGTGAAGATCTCGCCGTTGCCGATCATCGGCACGGAGATCGCCGCTTTGATTTTTGCCATTTCTATAAAGTTTATGGGCGCGGAAAACCGCCCCTCGCGGGTACGTCCGTGAACGGTTATCGCATCAGCTCCCGCCGCCTCCATGCGCTTTGCAAACTCTACGCCACAGATATGCGCCTCGTCCCAGCCGATACGCATCTTGACGGTGACGGGTATATTGCTCACCGCAGATACCGCACGCTTGACCTCACGCACGATTTCCTCGGCGACCTCGGGCGACTTAAGCAGCGCCGAGCCCTCGCCGTTGTTTGCCACCTTGGGCGCAGGACAGCCCATATTTATATCTATGGAACGGGGCAGATTCTTCGAGCGGCAATGCTTATAGTCACCCACCGCAAGCTTTGCGGCGGCTTCCGCCATAATAAGCGGCTCCGAGCCGAAGATCTGCACCGCGGTGGGTTCACCGTCAAAGATTTCACCAAGAACCGCAGTCTTTCTGTCTTCAAAATGTATAGCCTTAGCGGACAGCATTTCCGTGTACATAAGCTCCGCGCCAAAACCTTGGCAGATATCCCGAAATGCGTGATCCGTAACCCCCGCCATTGGGGCAAGGCAGACTTTATATGTCAATTTTTGCATAATGGCTCCATAAAAGATTATTATTTTTATTTTATCGCATTATTGTTAACGTGAAGTGAACGATTTTACCTTTGTATGTATACATTAGCGGTATATTTATTAATAATTCTGCATATTTTTTGATATAAACGGCATAACCACGCCCCACATAATAATTTATTGTGAAAGGATGGATCCCATATGTACATATACACCGTAGTCCCCGGCGATACCCTGGCGGGTATCTCCACACGCACGGACGTTCCGCAAAGCCTGATAGCCGCTGCAAACGGTCTGCGTGAGCCATTTGCTCTGACACCGGGTCAGGCACTTTTGATACTTGATCGCGCCATGACCTACACCGTCCGCCAAGGGGATACCGTAAGCTCCGTCTCCGCCGCTAATGGTATCACCCAGCGCCGCCTGTGGCAGATGAATCCCTCCCTTGCGGGTGGGGATACGCTCTATCCGGGACAGACCCTCATTGTCTCCCTGCCGCAACCGGACGGTCCGCCGCTTTTGCGCACCGGTTACGCCTATCCATTCATCTCCGAGGCGGTGCTTCGCACCACGCTTCCCTACCTTGATTTTTTAGCTGTTTTCAGCTACGGCTTCCGACCCGACGGAAGTCTTGTCCCCGCAGATGATGCGCGTTTACTTTCCCGCGCCGCCGAATACGGTGTCCGTCCTATGCTGGTGCTGACCTCAATCGGCGATGACGGCAGATTTTCCTCAGCCGCAGTATCCGCCATGTTGACCTCCGAGAGCGTACAGTCAACGCTGATTGCTAACATCGCCCGTACTGCCTCGGAAAAAGGCTACGCCGCCGTTAACTCCGACCTTGAATACATTCCCGCCGAAAACCGCGCCGACTATACCGCCTTCATCGAATCTCTCGCAGATGTACTCCACGCCAATGGCATCGAGCTTACCGTTTCCCTTGCGCCCAAGACCTCGGACGCCCAGGCGGGTCTTCTCTACGAAGCCATGGACTACGCCGCACTTGGTGCCGCGGCGGATCGGGTTCTTTTGATGACCTACGAGTGGGGCTACACCTACAGCGAGCCTCGCGCAGTTGCTCCCATAAACAATGTCCGCGCAGTGGTGGATTATGCGTTATCCCGCATCCCCGCCGAAAAGATCGACCTCGGCATCCCCAACTACGGCTACGACTGGCGGCTTCCCTGGGTGGAGGGTACGCCAGCGCAGTCTATCGGCAATATCGCCGCCCAGGAGCTTGCCATTGAGCGCGGTGTTCCTATCATGTTCGACGATACGGCAAAATCACCCTACTTCCGCTACACAGCCGAGGACGGCTCCACCCATGAGGTCCACTTCGAGGATGCCCGCTCTATAGACGCAAAGCTGACACTTGCCCGTGAGCGTGCCCTCGGCGGCATCGGAGTGTGGCAAATTATGCGGTGGTTTCCGCAGTTATGGATGCAGGTGTAAAACACACATAAACACGTAGGGCGACCGGCGCTCGTACGACTGAGCATATCCGTTAACCGCCCAGTCGCACGACCAATGGTCGCCACTAAATATATTATAATTTTTATGCCCCAAGAAACTGCTCGATACCGCTTGCCTTTGCGTCGTTGTAGCCCATTTCATAAAGCCACATAAGCTTGTTTTTATCCTTTTCGATGCGTTCAAAGCCAATGGGCGCAGACGGACGGATGGCAAGCACCTGCCCCGATTTTACTCCCGCTTCTACTGCGGCGAGGGATTCGTTGTAGTTTTCATGACGGCGAGCGTTGGCTTCCACAAATTCGGGGTACTTTGCGTAGCGGAGCTTTATTGCGCCAATGTTGGAGCTCGGCTCCTTCTTAAAGCCCGCGGGCTGGGTCAGCACAACTACTGCGCGGTCGGACTCGGTCAGCGCGTGACGCACGGGGATGGAATCACAGCATCCGCCGTCCAGGAAAAGCCCCTTTTCGGTGCGCACGGTGCGGCTGATCAGCGGAAGTGAGCTTGAGGCGCGGATGTAGGTCATATCTCGCCGGGAATCGTTGATTTCAATGTATTCGGGCTTACCGGTTTTTATATTGGAGCAGACGGCGATGAGCTTCATACTGCTTTTATTGAATGCATCGTAGTCAAAATAATCAATTTTAGACGGTATCGTCTCATAGATAAATTTTGCTCCGAAGAGGTCGCCTGTAAAAACAAGGCTCCTTACACTGCAGTAACGCCAGTTATCAACGTAGGCGACACCCACACGGGCGGCTCTGCCGCGCTGGTTTGACACATAGCTCATGGAGTGCCCCGCGCCTGCGGATACGCCGTAGATCTTCGGAAAGGTGATCCCCGCATCCATAAAATAATCGAGAACGCCGCAGGTATATATGCCGCGCATTCCGCCGCCTTCGAGTACAAGTGAGGTGTGCATTTTGTGATTCCTTTCGTTTTAGCACGGTGTGTGCCTTTTGATGTTTGAAAGCGGGCGCACTCAGTGCGCCCATTTTTTTATATTATCGGTTCTGCCGCAGAACTTCAAATCCTGCTACTGCCGCCGCGGACGCGGCTGATAGTGCCGCGGGAAAATCCCGACCGTAGTCGAGACGGACGATAGCGTCAGCGCGATCAAGCAGCTCGCGGGAGAGTCCCCGCTTTTCTCCGCCCACCGCCAAAAATAACGGTTTCTTTAAATCGGCTTCGTAGATGGACACAGAATCCTTCATGTCGCAGCAGATAATCTTCACCGAAAGCTCGCGCATGATACTTGCGCATTCTGCAGGGGATGTGCAGATGTAGGTGTCGCACGCCTCGGATGCGCCCGCTGACGCACGGCATACGATACCCGCCGCGCTCATCCAGTTGCGCGGGGAGAGTATCACAGCGTTTGCACCCGCCGCATACAGTGAGCGCAGGGCGTAGCCGAAATTGTACGGATCCTCGATACCCTCAATCATGACAAAGAATCGCTCATCCTCGGGCACCTTCGACAGCGCCTCTGCAGTGAGAGGCGGAATGGTGCGGGCGGTGGTCTCCAGCAGCAAACCTCCGTGGCTGGCACCAAGCGCCAGTGCGTCGATCTCGATGTCGGGCACGGTAAGTATCTCGAAGCCATGCTTATGGGACATGGCTTTTAAGTAGGAAAGCTCCTTGGCGCGCGCCTTTTGACGGCTTTCGGCGACCATAAGGCGTACAAGCCTTCGGTCGGACTTTCCCGCCTCTATAGCGGCGATGACCGCACGGATGGAGGTCATCCCCTCGAAGATCAGATTCTCAGAGAGGGCTAATTTATCGGCTTCTCTCATCTGAGCGTTTTTCTCACCTCTGCCGCCTTGCCGCATGAGTAAGCACCCTCCGAGCAGGCACCGTACAGGCAAGCGGGTCCTGCGCGGCCGAACAGCAGCGGGCAGGCCTCGCGCACCTCGCGAAGCATTGCTACTGCAAGCTCACGGATCTCCCACTGTGCTCGGTTGCAGCAGCGCAGGCGGAAGAAGTTGTGAAGCGAGCGGACGTTCATAGTCATGATAATACGTGTGTCGCAGGCGTTGGGAAGCACGAAGCGGGCATCCTCGTTGGCTTTCTTTTCGGCGGCACGTTTCGCCTCAACCTCGGGCATACCGGATGCAAGGTTGGCTTCGTAGTGTCGCGCGGTCAGCTTTTCACGCAGACTTTCATAGTGGCGCGCGTCCTCCTCCATAGCGGCGATAAATTCCTCGCGCGCCTCGGGGACTTTTTCTATTTCGGGGGGATGATGTAGGAAAAATCGCATTTTGAAACATAGCGCTGACTCTGAACCGAGAATGAGGCTATGCGGTGGCGGGTGATCTGTGCAAGCAGTGCGCGGGAAACGCCCTCGATACCGAAGGTGAACGAGGCGTGCTCAACGGGAGACTCGTGACCGAGATCCTCCAGCATTTTGAGAAAGCTCTCCACCTTTTCGAGGGTGAGATTGTCCATCAGCGTATCGATATCGCTCTTTGCGTAGCAGAGCTTTGCCGCCGCGGCGATGGTCTTTTCCGCGTCGGGGGTGTATGTTAGCAGCTTTACGTTCATGAGTCGACTCCTTTTATTACATCATTTTTATGTTTTCCCGTGAATTTATACCAAATTACTCCGAAGAGGAATTTCGGAAGCTTCATCATTCTGCCGATGCGGGAGGGTTGGCAAAGCAGGCGGTAGAACCATTCAAGCCCTAATTTAATGAATATAGTGGGCGCGCGCTTGACATTTCCGCTGTAGCCGTCAAGACTGCCGCCAAGGGCAAGGCATAATTTGACGGTGGTGAACTTCTCACGATTGGCGAGGATCCATTTTTCCTGTACAGGCACGCCGAGGCAGACATAGAGGATATCCGGAGCGGCAGCGTTGATAAGCTCAACGATTTGATCGCTCTCCTCACCCTCTTTTTTGAAGTAGCCGTCGTGAGTGCCGACGATGACGGCATCGGGATACGTCTCAAGCAGCTTGTCCCTCGCCATATCTGCAACTCCGGGCTTTCCGCCGAGGAAATAGATCCGTGCACCGCACTCGTTTGAATATTTGATCATTTCAAGTCCCAGCTCATACCCTGCGCATTTGGCTTTAAGGGGACGTCCGAGTATCTTCGAGGCGTAAATAACGCCGATACCGTCGGGCGTCACGAGGTCACCGCGATTGATGACGGAATAAAGTGATTCATCCTCCACGCAGGACTGTATGATCTCGCTGTTGGGAGTAAACACCGCCTTGGGTTTATCCGTCGGGGCATTCACAAATCCGCGACATATCTCCGCCGCCTCCATAAGCGTCACGTTATGTACGCCAACGCCCCGTATGATGATTTTCTCTGTATTTGACATGATCTTCATCCTTATTTTTATCGTCATCTTATATTATAACACAGCTTCGCGAGTTTTGCAAGAGTCTTAGATGTAAATATTAGCGCTCAACTCACGATTTGTAAATATAGAAAAGACGCAAAGGGTAGTTTAGTTAGAACACTTTTTAAAAAAGCGCAGCTGTTCATATATCGGTAACATTTTTAATGTATACTAAAAAAAGAATCTATCTTGGAGGTGATACTGTGGTATCGGTTAATATTTCCGTGCGCGAGCTTGTAAGCTTTGTTATCCGCTCGGGCAGTATGGACAGAGCCCATGCAAGCTATGCAAGACTCCGCAAGGGTACAAAACTGCATCAGCTTGTACAGAGTCGCGGCGGCGATAATTACACCTCCGAGGTACCCCTTTCCTGCGAGATCGAATACGGCGGGGTGACCTTCTGCCTCTCTGGCAGAGCGGACGGTGTCATCTCAGCAGACGGCGGGTATATACTTGACGAGATCAAATCCGTCTCGAAGCCGCCAAACAGTCTGTCGCCGGAAGATTATCCCGAATACGAGGCGCAGGCGGACTGCTACGCCTATATGTTAGCACGCGCACACGGACTGCCCAGTGTCACGGTGCGGCTCACCTTCATCTCCGTCGAAACCTATGAAACCGAGTCCTACGACGCGGTGCGCACCGCGGACGAGCTTCGGGAGCGGGTTCTGGCACTTCTTATAAAATACTACCCCTTCGCAAAGCTGGACGCCGAAGGACGGGAGCGCTTTACCACCTCAGCAAGCAAGCTGAAATTTCCGCATAAAACCTACCGTGAAGGACAGCAGGATATTATCCTCGAAACCTTCCGCACGGTCAAAAAGGGCGGCAAGCTGTTCGTGCAGGCGCCTACCGGCATCGGTAAGACGCTGTCGGTATGCTACGGAGCCGTCAAGGCGGTGGGCGAGGGATGCGGTCGGCGTATATTCTACCTCACCCCAAAATCCACGGTAGGCGAGGCACCCATCGCGGCGTTTGATTTGGTGCGTCAGCACGGACTTTCGGCGCGCATGATCACTCTACGAGCAAAGGAGCGATGCTGTTTCTGCCGCGAGCACGTCCACGACTGCAGCAGTACCTTCTGCCACTGCTCCCAAGGTCACTACGACCGCGTAAACGACGCGCTTTTAGAGTTACTTTCAACCTATAACGACATAACCGCAGAAAACGTTGACGAGATCGCAAAAAAGCACAGCGTCTGCCCCTACGAGCTTTCCCTCGATGCGGCGCTGTTCTGCGACATCATAATCTGCGACTGCAACTATTTATTCGACCCGCGAGTGTTTCTTCGCCGCTTTTTTGACGAGGGCTGTGATCATAGTGGGAGCATCGCCCTTATTGATGAAGCCCACGATCTTGTTGACCGCGCCCGTGAAATGTATTCGGCGGAGATTTTCTCCACTGTCTATGATAATATATTAAACCTGATCCCCGAAACCGATTTCATTCTGTATCAGCCCACAAGGCGTCTCTCGGAGGCTTTTCATGCGCTTCGCCACAAATGCAGGGACAATGAATATTACGACGGTGATGATAAATGCGCAACGCGGCTCTCGGACGAGCCCTACCGCGACCTTGCCGAAGCGGCACAGGAGTTTTTCGTCGCCGCGATGCAGTGGCTGAAGGTAAACGGCGACAACGCCTCAGAGATACCATTCGGAGGGCGCACCCTCGATCATGGCATAAGAGATGCGGCTTACGAAGCCAAGCGCTTTTATGACGCCTGCGCGCGGGCGGATAAGCGGTATACCCACCTTGCCGAGCGGCACGGTGAGCGGGTGCGTGTTCGTGTGATCTGCATCGACCCGTCGGAATTCCTTGCCGAGCGTATGAAGCGCGTACGGTCGGCGGTGCTGTTTTCGGCGACGATGACGCCTATGGATTATTTTACCGACCTGCTCGGCGGAAAAGGTGCGGCGACGCTGACACTTCCCTCTCCATTTGACCGTGATCAACTGTTCTCAGCTATCATGCACAAGGTCTCCCTGCGCTATGCTGACCGCCAGCGCACGCTGTCCTCGGTTATCGAGATCATAGATGCCACGGTGAACACGAAATACGGCAACTACCTGGTATTTCTTCCATCCTACGAAATGCTCCGCGCAGTCGCCAGCGCCTACAAACGCTATGACCCCTCGGCGGACATCCGCATACAGAAGCCTGATATGACACTTGAAGAGCGAAAAAAATTCCTTGAGAGCTTCAAGGAGGACAGCGCCGTCATCGGCTTTGCGGTGCTTGGCGGAATGTTTTCCGAGAGTATCGACCTTGCAGGAGAGAAGCTGATCGGTGCCATCATCGTCGGCACGGGACTTGCAAGGCTGAATCTTGAGACAAACATCATTGCGGATTACTTCGCCCGCACCCGTGAGGCAGGCTTCGAATACGCCTACCTCTACCCCGCCATGAACAAGGTGCTCCAGGCGGTTGGACGTGTCATCCGCACCGAATCTGACCGCGGTATCTGCGTCCTCATCGATGACCGCTACGCAACGCCTCAATACTCTCGCCTGCTGACAAACCATCTGCGGGATATACGGCTTGTCGGCAACGAAATTGCCCTCGGCGCAGCGCTGGAGGAGTTCTGGGGCGAGGACAGCGAGTAATAAGATGTGGTGCTCGTTACTACTAACTTCAACTGTATTCACTAAACACTTATAAAATTGGGCGACCATCGGTCGTCCGCCACTTCGATTAACGAAATTGTTTTGGCGGACGATAGGTGGTCGCCCTTCTTGTTTTTAAAAAATTTTATGAATAGTATGCGCTCCCCGTGACAATTCCGCTCACTCACCCGCCGCCACAAGCGCCGCATATTCACCGCCAAGCTGCATCAAATCCGCGTGTGAACCTTGCTCGGTGATGACGCCCGCTTTTAAGTAGTAGATCACGTCACTATTCCTTATGGTGGACAAGCGGTGGGCGATGTAGATGGAGGTACGGTCCCTCGATGCGGCTTCGATCGCCGCCTGGACACGCTGTTCTGTGTCTGTGTCGATGTGTGCGGTGGCTTCGTCCATTATCAGCACTGCGGGATGGCTCGCCACGGCTCTTGCGAAGGATAAAAGCTGACGCTCGCCCGTGGAGTAGTTGAGTCCTTGCTCGGTTACATGAGCGGACAGCCCGCCATCATCAGACTCCGTCTTTAGAAAATCGTACGCCTCCGCGATCTTTAATGCTTCGGTAATATCGGCGTCACTGCGCCCCGCACCCATATCGATGTTCTCGCGGATAGTGCCTGTGAACAGAAACACATCCTGGAGCACGGTGGCGATATTCTGTCTGAGGCAGGTGAGATTCCACTCGGTCTGGGGAATTCCGTCGATAAGTATCTCGCCCTTCTGTATGTCGTAGCACCTCGTGATGAGATTGATTATTGTGGACTTGCCCGCGCTCGTGGAGCCCACAAACGCCGCCCGTGTGCCTGCGGGGATCTTAAATGACACTCCCTTCAGTACCCAGTCCTCGTCGGTGTACGCAAACCACACATCACGGAACTCGATCTCGCCGCGCACCTTGGCGACGTGACCGCCCTCGCGTGCCTCGGTCTCAGGCTCGTCAAGCAGTTCATAGATGCGGTCGGTGGAGACGAAGGCAGACTGTACGGTGGTGTACTTCTCCGCAAGGTCGTTGATGGGGTTAAAAAACTGCTTTACGTAGTTGGTGAACGCGTACAGAACACCCACATCAAGCACATTTACCTCGCCCGTGATGCGTCCGTAGCCGTAGGCGACAAGCAGAGCGATAATGAGCTGATTTATAAGCTCCATTGAAGGCCGCAGTATGGTGTTGAGCATCACCTGTGTGATCGCGCCCTTGAAGTACTGTCGGTTCAACTCGCGGAATTCCTTCAGCTTCTGCTTTTGTGCGTTGAACACCTGAATTATTCGCATACCCTGTATGTTTTCGCTGAAGAAACCGTTGATCTTTCCCGTGACCAGCTTTATAAATTTGAAATTTTCTTTGATAATACGCTTTATAGAGAAGGTAATAAGGCAGATGATCGGCACCGCGATGAACGCTATCAGTGCAAGCCTTACGTCCAGCATCAGCATAACCACAACGATGCCGATAAGCAGGAAGATGTCCTTGAAAAGATTGATAAACACGTCCGAGTAAAACTCGTTGATGGTCTCAACGTCGTTGGTGGCGCGGGTGATAAGTCTGCCTGTACCGTAGCGGTCAAGCGTCTTTATTGGCAGGCTTTCGATACGGCGGAACACCGCGTGTCGAATAGTGTTGAGTATGCCCTGAGACATCCTCGCAACCGTCCGCGCCTGCATAATATGGCAGACCGAGCCAATAAGAACGAGAAGGAAGTAAGCGATCCCAAGTCCCGTGATGGAGTAAAGCCCGTTCTGTGCCACGCCGCCGTTTATAAAATCGTCGATAACCACAGCCGCCGCAAGTGGCTTTATAAGCTCGGCTATATTAACGGCAAGCACAAGTATGACGGTAAGGATAAGCTCCTTTGCATAAGGCTTCATCATTCCCGCAAGGCGAAGGAGGTTGGATTTTTTGTTGAGCTTTTTGAACTCGGCTTTTTGGTCGGCTCTCATGCCGCGAAGTCCGTTATTCATCACCATTACCCTCCTCTGCCTGCTTTTTATAGGTCTCGGCGTATGCGCCGCCGAGGGCAATCAGCTCTTCATGTGTGCCGCGCTCGGTGACGCGTCCGTCCTCGATATGTAATATCTCGTCGCACTTTTCAAGCGCTGACAGACGGTGGCTGACGATGATGACCGTGACACCCGAAAGATCAATAAGCTCCGACGCAGCTTTACGGTCACCTGACAGACCGAGGTTTTCGCAAAGCCGCTGTTCGGTGAGGTTATCCACCGCCGACAACGTGTCATCAAGCAGAAGCAGACTCGGCGAGCGATACAGTGCACGTGCCAGCGCCACGCGCTGCTTCTGTCCACCCGACAGATGAGTACCGCGCTCACCCACCTCGGTGTCAAAGCCCTTCGGGAAAGCGTCGATCTCGTCGCAGATGCAGGCAAGCCGTGCGCATTCGCGCACTCGCTCCATGTCGATATCACCGCCGATGGCGATGTTTTCGGCAATGGTGGCGGAGAACAAAAATCCGTCCTGGGGCACGTAACCGAAGTAGGAGCGAAGCTGTACAGCGGGAATATCGCATATATCCTCGCCGCCAACAAACAGCGTACCACGTTCCACATTCTGCAGCTTTGCCATAAGGGTCAGCAGTGTGGTCTTACCGCATCCCGTAGGACCGGTGATGCCCAGCGTTCCGCCCGCTTTAACCTTGAAGCTGATTTTTTCAAGGGTATCGGGTTGTGACTCCTCCGCATCGGTGTACCTGAAGCCGAGTCCGTCCGCCCTAACGGTAGGCGTAAAGCCCTCGTCAAGGGATACCTTTGTCTGCCGCTCAAACTCGGGTATAGACGGCTCCTTGAATATTGCATTCAGCCGCTTGTAGGAAGCAAGTCCGCGCTGTACGCGGTTTATTAAGTTTCCCAGCTGTACCACGGGCTGTTGAACCAGCGTTAAGTAGCCGAGGAAGGTGACGAGTGTACCCGCGCCGATTGTGCCGTCGATAACGGCGTTGCCGCCGACTATCAGCGCAATGGCGTAGGAAAGTCCGAAAGAGGCGGTGACGCAGGGGTTCATCAGCGCAGACATATCAGTCAGCGCAACATTTGCATCCCGCATATCATCAGAGAGTGCGTTGAATTTGTCCTCGCGCTCCTTTTCGCGGGCAAAGGATTTGATGACCTTGATTCCCGAAATGGATTCGTTAACGTATCCCGACAGCTCCGCGAACAGCTTCTGCACGCGCAGGGAACGTTTCTGTATCTGGGAGCCGAAGAAGAAGGTGCACGCAAGCGCAAGCGGAACCGGTGCGAGAGCGAGGAGCGTCATTCGGGGCTCCACCTCCCGTATCATTCCGACGATGGACAGCACCGCGATGGTGATGCTGTTGATACCCATCGCCAGCACAGGACCGAAGGTTATGCGTACCGCGCCCACATCGTTGATGGCATACGCCATCAGGTCACCTGAGGTCTGGTGACGGAAGAAGGACAGCGGAAGCTCCTGGAGCTTCAAGTACAGCTTTTCTCTGAGGAAAACCTCAAAGCGGCGGGCGTTTACGATTATGAAAAGTCGCCAGACAACACGGCTCAGAAATACGGCGACACCGATTGCTGCGATAATTCCCGCCTGACGCATCAGCGTCTCGCGTACGGGAGACGGCACCGACAGAATATCTATTGCATCACCAAGTGCCCCCGGCACCTTGCTTTGCATAAACGAGTTTAATGCGAGGAACAGAAATCCGGGCAGATAAGCCCATCCGTACCGCCGCAGAAAATCCATGATAGGCATAGTTTTTCTCCAATTTGGCAAAAATTACTTAGGAACCTTTATATTATATCACGGCATAGCAGTAAAATCAACCCTAAATACAATATTATTCGACTTTTTATGTAAATCAAAACCACCACTTAAGAAAGTGGTGGTTCTTGTTTATTCAGCCGTAAATTCAACGTAGATATTGCCGACGCCCATATCAAGTTCGAGATTACATATGGAGCCGTCCTTGACAGTAAGCTTTCCCGCACCGCCGTTTACAGTAGCGGATTTCCCGATATCAAGCCGCCCTATCACAGTATAAATAGCAGCAGCTCCATCGAATTCAGTGCCCAAAGCGCTCCGATTGCTATGAGAACTATGCCCCATAGAATATTACTGAATTTTTTAGTAAATTTGCACCCGTTTCGAACAATAGTCTGGCGCTTACATCATCGATTTGTAGAGAGCAACAATGTCTTCCTTTGAGGGAGTCTTAGGGTTGCCGGGGGTGCAGGCATCCGCCATTGCGGAGTCTGCTAAGAAGTCGATATCCTCTTCCTTAACGCCAACCTCGGTAAGAGTTGCGGGGATACCCACATCCGCGGACAGCTTGCGAACAGCTTCGACCGCCGCCTTGCGTGCTTCTTCAAGAGTCATTGCATCCACGCCGCAAACACCCATCGCCTTTGCGATGTCGCGGTACTTTTCACCGGTAGCCTCGGCGTTGTATTCCATAACGGTGGGCAGGATAACAGCGTTTGCAACACCGTGAGGAGTGTCGTAAACCGCGCGGAGAGGATGTGCCATGGAGTGCACGATACCGAGACCTACATTGGAGAAGCCCATGCCCGCGATGTACTGACCGAGAGCCATGCCCTCACGTCCTTCGGGACAGCCGTTTACAGCCGCGCGGAGATTCTTTGCAATGATCTCGATCGCCTTAAGCTCGAACATATCGGACATTTCCCACGCGCCTGCGGTGATGTAGCCCTCGATAGCATGAGTAAGCGCGTCCATACCGGTTGCGGCGGTAAGGCCCTTTGGCATAGTAGCCATAAGATCGGAGTCAACAACGGCTACCATGGGGATATCGTGTGGGTCAACGCATACCATCTTGCGCTTCTTTTCAACGTCGGTGATAACGTAGTTGATGGTGACCTCAGCCGCGGTGCCGGCGGTGGTGGGAGCCGCGAGGATGGTCACGGATTTATTCTTTGTGGGAGCAACGCCCTCAAGGGAGCGTACATCGGCAAATTCGGGGTTGTTTATGATGATACCGATAGCCTTTGCGGTGTCCATGACCGAGCCGCCGCCGACAGCGATGAGATAATCAGCGCCCGCCGCCTTGAACTTCTCAACGCCGTTCTGCACATTCTCGATGGTGGGGTTCGCCTTGACATCGTCCAGGATCTCGTAAGCGAGACCTTCACGGTCAAGGATATCAGTAACCTTTGCGGCAACGCCGAACTTCATAAGATCCTTATCAGTCACAAACAGCGCCTTTTTAAAGCCGCGCGCCTTCGCTTCAAGAGCGATATTTTCGCGTGAGCCTGCGCCGAAATAGGATGTCTCGTTTAAGATAATTCTGCTTGCCATAGTAATACACTCCTTCTTTGATTTATTGTAGTCTGACAATTGTTTGTCAAGCTAATTCTAACACAGGCGATATAAATTTTCTACTGATATTTTGTAAATAAAAAAATTATATGGAAAATTTTAATAGCTCCGTAACATTTGGGTGTTAGACTTTATCCTGTTATTCTTAATTAAGGAGATTTTATAAAAACAATGCTGACCCTTCGGAATATTACCAAGGACTACCCCTGCGGAGACGTTACCGTCGAAGCACTGCGCGGCGTTTCCCTTGACTTTCGCGAGAATGAGTTCGTCTCCATCCTCGGACAGTCGGGATGCGGTAAAACCACGCTCCTTAACATCATAGGAGGACTCGACCAATACACCACGGGCGACCTTATCATCGGCGGACGCTCCACCAGAGACTTTAAAGACGCCGACTGGGACGCTTACCGCAACCACAAGATCGGCTTTGTATTCCAAAGCTACAACCTGATCCCCCATCAGACGGTGCTCTCCAACGTCGAGCTGGCGCTTACGCTGTCGGGAGTCTCCCGCGAGGAGCGACGTCGCCGTGCCATCGAGGCGCTTGAATCTGTGGGTCTTGGCGATCAGATAAACAAAAAGCCAAGCCAGATGTCAGGCGGTCAGATGCAGCGTGTCGCCATTGCACGCGCGCTTGTAAACGATCCCGATATCCTGCTTGCGGATGAGCCGACTGGTGCACTCGATTCCGAAACCTCGGTGCAGGTCATGGAAATTTTAAAAAAGATTTCCGAGAAGAAGCTCATCATCATGGTTACCCATAATCCCGAGCTTGCCGAGACCTATTCCACCCGTATCATACGTCTGCTTGACGGCAAGGTGGTATCCGACTCCGCACCATACTCCGCCGAGGAAGAAAAATCGGTGGGCAAACGGGACAAAACCAAGTCCATGTCGTTTTTCACCGCCCTTTCCCTCTCCCTCAACAACCTGGCAACAAAAAAGGGCCGTACTATCATGACAAGCTTCGCGGGAAGTATCGGTATCATCGGTATCGCCCTTATCCTCGCGCTGTCAACGGGTATCAACGCATTTATCGCCCAGGTTCAGGAGGATACTCTCTCCACCTACCCGCTTACTATTCAGAAGCAGACGCAGGATATGTCCGCGATGCTCTCCGCAATGACGAACGTTTCAGACACAGAGGATTACAGAGATTCCGGCAAGATCTACGTTGACGACTCGCTTGGAACTATGATGCAGGCGATGATGGCGACGACGGAGAACGATCTGGTTTCCTTTAAAAAGCATCTCGATGATAATTACGACGAAATAAAGGGTTATGTAAGTGATATTCAGTA
>JAZNAL010000007.1:0-3979 GCA_045586505.1 Candidatus Flemingiibacterium sp.
TCTGCTGTGCCTGTTATTTGTTTTAGGAGTTTCTAAGGCGGAAACGATCCAGCTGATTGCTGAGCAGGGTGGCCTGTCCGGAAAGCTCCTGACTTGCGGCGGCGCTTGCATACGGCGTTGACAAGGACAGCTCCGAGCAGAAGATCATGGTATTCGACCTTGGCGGCGGTACCTTCGACGTATCCATTCTCGAAATCTCCGACGGCGTATTCGAGGTTCTTGCAACCCACGGCGACAACAAGCTGGGCGGCGATGACTTCGACGAGCGCATTATAAACTGGATCGCTGAGGAGTTCATGCGCGAAAACGGCGGCATCGATTTAAGAAAAGACAAGATGGCGCTTCAGAGACTCAAGGAAGCTGCAGAAAAGGCTAAGATCGAGCTTTCCGGCATGGCATCCGCCAACATCAACCTCCCCTTCATTACCGCGGACGCTACCGGTCCCAAGCACTTTGACGGCACTCTCACCAGAGCTAAGTTCAACGAGATGACCGCTGATCTGGTTGAGCGCACCATGGTACCCACCAAGAAGGCGCTCTCCGACGCAGGTCTCGCTGTAGGTCAGATCGACAAGGTACTCCTCGTGGGCGGTTCTACCAGAATCCCCGCCGTACAGGATGCAGTCAAGAGCCTCATCGGCAAGGATCCCTTCAAGGGTATCAACCCCGACGAGTGCGTAGCAATCGGCGCGGCTATCCAGGGCGGCGTTCTGGGCGGCGACGTTAAGGATCTCCTCCTTCTCGACGTTACACCTCTGTCCCTTGGTATCGAGACCCTCGGCGGCGTATTCAACAGAATCATCGACAGAAACACCACCATCCCGGTTAAGAAGAGCCAGATCTACTCCACCGCTGCAGACGGTCAGACCTCCGTTGAGATTCACGTGCTCCAGGGTGAGCGCGACATGGCGGCAGGCAACACCACTCTCGGCCGCTTCTCCCTCGACGGAATCGCTCCCGCACCCCGCGGTGTACCTCAGATCGAGGTAACCTTCGATATCGACGCTAACGGTATCGTTAACGTAACCGCTACCGATAAGGGTACCGGTAAGGAACAGCACATCACCATCACCTCCTCCACCAATATGAGTCAGGAGGATATTGATAAAGCAGTTAAGGAAGCTGAAAAGTTCGCTGAGGAGGACAAGAAGCAGAAGGAAGCGGTTGAGGTAAAGAACAACGCCGAAAACACCATCTTCCAGACCGAAAAGACTTTAGGTGAGCTTGGCGACAAGGTTACCGAGGAGGATAAGGCTCCTGTAAATGCGGCTATCGAGAAGCTCCGTGAGACCGTCAAGGGCGGCGACACAGAAGCTATCAAGGCTGACACCGAAGCGCTTCAGAAGGCATTCTATCCCATCGCAGAAAAGCTGTACGCACAGCAGGGTGCTGCCGGCGCAGGTCCCGACATGGGTGCAAACCCCGGTGCAGGTGCTCAGGGCGGCGATGATACCTTCTATAACGCGGATTTTGAGGATAAGACAAATCAGTAATTCGCTTTGCGAATTACTGATTTGGATGCCGCTTCGCGGCAAATGATGTTGCGCTTCGCGCAAACGATGTTGTCGTTTTGCGACAAATGATGTTGCCGCTTCGCGGCAAATGTATTTGCGCTGCGCGCAAGTAGTGGTACAAAAATAGCCGGCGGGGCCGGCGGATTTTGGGGTTTTTTGTATTTTGGCGTCGAATTTACAAATTGTTATTTAATTTTGGCGTTTGATATAGTATAATAAATGGGTTAGGCTATGGCCTTTCAAAGATAATTTTATATTATTAGAGGAATTATCATGGCAGATAAAAGAGATTATTACGAGGTGCTGGGGCTTGACAAGTCGGCTGATGAAGCGGCGATAAAGAAGGCTTACCGCTCCCTCGCTAAAAAATACCATCCCGACATGAATCCCGGGGACGCCGAGGCGGAGAAGAACTTCAAGGAAGTCAACGAAGCCTACGCGGTGCTGTCCGATCCCGAGAAGAAGTCCCGCTACGATCAGTACGGCTTTGCGGGCGTTGACCCCCAGGCGGGCTTTGACGGTGGATTTGGCGGATTTGGCGGATTTGACGCCGGTGACATCTTCGGTGATATTTTCGGCAGCTTCTTCGGCGGAGGCATGGGCGGCTCCCAGGCTCGCCGTAACGGTCCCGTGCGCGGCGGCGACATTCTCCAGCGTGTGACCATTTCCTTCGAGGAGGCGGCATTCGGCTGTAAGAAGGACGTAAGCTACGGACGCATTGAAAAATGCCCCGAATGTGACGCTACAGGTGCAAAAAAGGGAACCACCGTGGATACCTGCCCCACCTGTCACGGCACAGGACAGGTTCGCGTACAGCAGCGCACTATGCTCGGTATGATGCAGACCACCCGCGTTTGCGAAAACTGCGGCGGCTCGGGCAAAAAGATCAAGGAGCCTTGTACTTACTGTAAGGGCAAGGGATATGTCAAGAACACCAAAAAGCTGGAGGTTACCATTCCCGCCGGTATCGACGACGGTCAGAAGGTAGCTATCCGTCAGCAGGGCGACTGCGGCAGAAACGGCGGAACGTCAGGCGACCTCATCATTGCGGTATCGGTACGTCCCCATCCCATTTTTGAGCGTGAGGGCTACAATATCTACTGCGAGGTGCCGATAACCTTCGCTGAGGCGGCGCTGGGTGCAACCATCGAGATCCCCACCCTTGAGGGCAAGGAATCCTACAAGATCCCCGAGGGTACACAGCACGGCACTCGGTTTACCTTAAAGGGCAAGGGTATCCCCTATGTCAACAGCAAAAACCGCGGCGACCTTATTTTCTCGGTTGCCGTAGAGACTCCCCGCGGGCTTTCCGAAGCCCAGAAGGATCTTCTCCGCACATTCGCGGATTCCCTGGGAGAGAAGAACAACACCAAGCGCGAGAGCTTCTTAAAGAAGCTGTTTAATAAATAGAAATTAAGACCGTATGGCGGGAGCTTGCTCCCGCCGCGGCGTTTATATTAAGGAGACAACATATGAACTGGACACAGCTTCGCGTGGCGGTCGCCGTGAGCGATATTGACCGCACAGCCGCTATCATGAGTATGCTGGACAACGGCATCATGATCGAGGATTACAGCGATATTGAAGAAGGATTAAGGACCGTGTACGGCGATCTTATTGACGAGAATATTCTGAATGCCGATAAGACCCGCGGAGCGGTCTCTATTTATGTTCCCGAGGACAAAAACTACAACGATTATATGGCTTTTCTCAAGGAGCGCTTCGCTGCTGAGGGGATCGATGCCAAGATGGAGCTTCTGGGTGTTGACGAGGAAGAATGGTCAACTGCTTGGAAGAAGTATTACCATCCCATCCGTGTGGGTGAGCGCCTGGTGATCGTTCCCGCCTGGGAAAAGTACGATGCCAAGCCCACTGACGTCATCGTCAGAATGGATCCCGGTATGGCGTTTGGTACCGGTACACATGAGACCACACGCCTTGTGTGCGGTCTTATCGAAAAGTATCTCGTTCCTGGATGCCGGATGCTGGATGTGGGTACGGGAAGCGGAATTCTCGCGATCTGTGCGTCAAAGCTGGGCGCCGGTGAGTGCTTCGCTTACGACATCGACCCCGTAGCCGTCCGCGTGGCTCGGGAAAACTGCAAGGACAACGACTGCGAGAACATTGTCTGCGGGGAGTCCGACCTGTTAGCACAGGTTGACACTGAGGGCGGACTTTACGATTTCGCCGTTGCCAACATCGTGGCGGATATCATCGTCCGCATGGCACCCGACATCGGCGCGTACCTGAAGCCGGGGGCACATCTTATTACCTCGGGCATCATTGAGCGCTATGCCGACGACGTCCGCGCCGCCATGACCTCAAACGGTTTTACGCTTGTGGATGAGTCCATGGAGAGCGATTGGGTGGCAATGGTATACAAAAAGAACTGAAATTACCAAAAATCGACACTTTTTTCGCGTCTGAACAAAAAAATTGCAAAAAGTCGGAGGCCAAGCGGTCTT
>JAZNAL010000008.1:0-6052 GCA_045586505.1 Candidatus Flemingiibacterium sp.
CTTTCTTTGTTTGGCAGAGCTTCTTCCGCCCGATATATGAGTGGCAAGCGGACTAATATGAATCTTAAGAAGTTCATGCACTGCTCTGTCCAAAACATGCATCAAGCCCCGGCAACGACCTCAACTGCTGCAAGATACGCCTTCAGCACCTCGCAGATGTCGTACAGCGGTCTGGAACCTTTGATTTTGTAGTTGACGCAGGGCGTGCCAGCCATACGGAATGTCAGCGATACATTCGAATCAGCCGCCGCCTTTGCCCAACGTATGGGATCAAAGCTTTCGGGAATTATGGACATCATCTGTCCCTTGTGCTCGATCTTGGGTATGCGCGCCTTCTCACACAGCGCGCGGGCAAGCGACACATACATCAGCGTGTCCGCCTGGCGCGGGATTTCACCGAAGCGGTCCATCAGCTCATCCGCAAGATCATCGAGATCATCCGTATTTTCAATATGGGCGATCTTTTTGTATATATCCATACGCTGAGACTCGCTCTTTATATACTTTTCGGGCAGATATGCGTCAAGGGAAATATCCAGCTTCGACTCAAATCTTGCGGCAAGCTTTTCACCCTTCTCCTCAAGCACCGCCTCGTTCAATATCTTTACATACAGATCGTATCCGACGGAGTCAAGCTGTCCGTGCTGCTCCGCACCTAAAAGATTTCCCGCACCGCGTATCTCAAGGTCACGCAGGGCGATCTTGAAGCCTGAGCCGAACTCGGTGTACTCGCGCATTGCGGAAAGACGCTTCTGCGCGATCTCGTTAAGGGACAGATTCGGCGGATAGGTGAAGTACGCATACGCGCGGCGGGACGAGCGTCCCACTCTGCCGCGTATCTGATGGAGCTGTGACAGTCCAAGCCTGTCGGCGTGGTCTATGATCAACGTATTGGCATTTGGCACGTCCACGCCCGATTCGATAATTGTGGTAGACACGAGAATATCGATCTCACCCGTAACCATTCCACGCCAAATGTCAGACAACATCTCCTTGTCCATCTGACCGTGTGCCACCGCGATCCGTGCGTCAGGTACGCTTCTCTGCAGGCGTAGTGCCACCGCGTTGATATCGTCAACGGTATTGTGAAGGAAGAATACCTGACCGCCGCGGCGAAGCTCCTTTTTAATCGCCTCGGAAATGATAAGCTCATCATACTCCATAACAAAGGTCTGCACGGGGAATCGGTCACCCGGAGCTTCGTCCAGCACTGACATATCGCGTATACCGCTCATTGCCATATTAAGTGTACGCGGGATAGGCGTCGCAGTCAGAGTCAGCACGTCTACATTTCCCGCTATCTGCTTTAATTTTTCCTTATGAGCCACACCGAAACGCTGTTCCTCGTCGATGATGACGAGCCCCAGATCGCGGAACGCCACGTCCTTTGACACAAGGCGGTGAGTGCCGACGATGATGTCAACATCACCTCGGCGAAGTCGGCGAAGTGTCTCCTGCTGCTGCTTTGGTGTGCGGAAGCGGGAGAGCATATCAACGGTTATGGGGAAGCCGCGCATACGGGACACGATGGTCTGATAATGCTGCATTGCAAGAATGGTGGTGGGCACAAGTATCGCCACCTGCTTGCCGTTCATCACCGCCTTGAACGCCGCACGGAGCGCCACCTCGGTCTTGCCGAAGCCAACGTCACCGCACAGCAGTCGATCCATGGGTACGCTTGACTCCATGTCCCGCTTAATCTCGGCGATGGACTGAAGCTGACCGTCCGTTTCTTCATACTCAAAGTCCGCCTCGAACTCCCTCTGGAAATCCTCGTCCGCACCAAACGCAAAGCCCTCGCGGCGCTGACGCTCGGCATATAACTTGATAAGCTCCTTCGCCATATTTTTCGCCGCAGCCTTAGCCTTGGTCTTGGCACGTCCCCATTCGGCACCGCCCATCTTGGACAGCTTGACGCCGCCGCCCTCGGTATGCGCGCCGATGTATTTTGACACCATGTCAAGCTGATCTGTAGGCAGATACAGAAGGTCATCGCCTGCGTATTTGATCTTGATATAGTCCTTGGTCACGCCCACAACGGTCAGCTGCTCGATACCCATATATATACCTATGCCGTGGTTGGCGTGTACCACGAAATCTCCCACAGTTAGGTCGTTGTAGGAGAGTATCTTCTCCTGGGACGAGCGACTGTGCTTGGCACGCTTTCCGCGGGAGAGTATGGTGCGGGAATAGGAGTTGGGGTTCTGATACATTGACAGCAGTGCAAACCGCGTGGCGGTCAGCTCAAAGCCTGCTAAATTCAGCCCCGAAATAATAAGCGTTACCGATTCGGGGAGAGTCAGAATGCCGTACTCCTTATCAACGGAGGCGGTGAATGCCTGAAGTCCGCGGTCGGTAAGCTCGGAGGCGATATTTTTCGCCATGGTATCGTTTTCACAGAGCACCACGGTGCGGAATTTACTGTCCGCATAGTCACGGATATCCTCGGCAAGTAGCTCCATATTATCGGCATAGGACACCGTCTGCTTGGTGCGGAAGGCGTAAAGCCCCGCAAGTCTCCGTCCGGGCTGATTCTGCGCGAAGGTATCGCACAGAAGCGCGCCGCTTTTATCAACAAACGCCTCAAAATAGTCGGTATGACGGGAATAATCGGCGTATCCAGCCGAAACCTCGCCCTTTTCAAGCAGAGATTCCACCTCGCTTGTGATATGGAACTCGTATGCCTTCATACGGTCAAGGCAAGCGCGCTCCTCCTGTACAAACACCAGCGGATGCCGTATCTCACACTGCTCTGCCGCCCATATTGCATAATCGGCGAGTGTGGTCTTTTTCTCGTAAACGAAGGAGATATATTTATCGGCAAAATTCAGCTCGGTGCCGCCATTCAGCGCCTCAAGCTCGCCCGAAAGCTCCCCGCGCACACGCTCCTCGGTAGCCTTTTTTAACTGTGAAGCGATCGCTTTACGCAGATTAGAACGCACCTCAGGCGTTGTGACGATCTCGCGTGCTGGCGTAACCGTGAAACGGGTGAGATTTTCAATATTGCGCTGTGTCAGGATATCAAAATAGCCCATGCGGTCGATCTCATCATCAAAAAGCTCGATACGCACGGGGTATTCGGAGTACGGCGGGAAGATATCCACGATACCGCCGCGGACGGCGTACTGTCCCACACCGTCAACAAGCTCACAGCGGGAGTATCCGCTCGCTTCGAGCTTCGCGCACAGTGCATCGAGCTGCAGAGGCTCGTCGATATCGATAACAGCGGTATTCTCCCGAAGCACATCGATTGGCATGGTAAACTGCATAGCGGCGTCAGGTGCGGCAATGACGCAGTCGTAGGTGCACTGCCCATTGGCGGCGGCGATAAACGCCGCAAGCGCACGGAGGCGCTCAAACTCGTATTCGTGAGATGAGGTGATATTATGAAACACCAGATCCCGAAGCGGATACATCAGCGGCTTTATATCAAGCTCCGACAGCGCGTTGAAGAGCTTAAGCCCGTCCTTTTCATCGGGCACCAGCATCAGTGCGGGCAGACCGTATTTTTCCTTGACGCGGCGTATAACCGCGGCGTAGAATACGGCTCTCGCACCGTCAGCAAGTCCGCTTATCTGAAGCGGATGCGCCGACTCATGGCGTCGGGAATCGATGGTTTTTATTATTTGGTCAAACTCCTTTTCAAGGAGTATGCTTTCGGCAATTATGTTGTTCATGTTTACTCCGTTTTGTTTGTGGTGGTATAGTAAATTATCGTTTAGCCGAGCCAAGGAGGGAGGAGTGCAGAGGGGGAACCTTCGGTATCGGCAGAAGGGCTGCGGCCTGCTTGGGGGGCAGATGGTTCCCCTCTCTGCCCGCAGCGATGCAGAGCATCGCGAGGACCGCTAAACGATAATTTACCGTCTCAATTCACAAGATTCATCGCTCTTTCAACGTCTCCTGCAAGAACAAATGGGAGAGCGTCGCAGGCTTTGCCCATTGCTTCGAAGAAGACCCCCTGATCGGCTTTCGGGATCTCACCGAGAACCCAGTCCGCGAGATCGTAGTCGGGATGTGGCTTGGCACCGACGCCCATACGAATTCGGGGGAAATTATCGGAGCCGGTTAATGTAATGATCGAGCGCAGACCGCGCTGACCGCCGTCACTTCCCTTTTTGCGTACACGCAGCTTACCGGGAGCGAGGTTGATATCGTCGCAAAGCACAATGACATTCTCGATCGGTATCTTGTAGAAGTTCATCGCCTCAACTACGGCTTCACCCGACGCATTCATGAAGGTCTGCGGCTTCATAAGAAGTACACGCTTGCCGCCGATGACGGTATCTCCCGTGAGCGCCTTGAAGCGCGAGCGGTCGATACGCGCACCCACCTTTTCGGCGATGTAGTCAAGTGTAAGAAAGCCCGCGTTGTGACGTGTGTGAAGGTACTTATCGCCCGGGTTACCGAGACCGACGATGATATGGGTGATCGGCTCACCGCTGGCGGCGGGAGTACGTTCTATCTTCTTAAAGAGGTCAAATATATCTGCCATTTTTAATTATCTCCGTTATTCTTTGTCGATACAAAACACAAATCGACGAGCAGGGATATGACCCTCTCGCCAGCTTTGGTATTCGTATTATTATTGTAGCATATCAGGCACAAAAATGCAAGAGAACTTTGAAAATTTGCCGCATATTTTTTACATTCCCACCGCACTTAAAACGGTGCGGGTGCATTTTGTCTCGCTGAACACACTCTCACCGCTCGGTAACGTTCAGACGAATGAAAACCACTTGACATTTCAGTACACCCTTGATGAATTCAACAGTTTATGAGGAAAAATCACCTCATAGAGTTTTTTCATAACAGTTTTGTAAATTATATGAGCTGTAGATTGAAAAAATTGCATGCTTATGATATACTGGATGTATAAAAACAGTTCAGAAAATTAGAATTTGATGGAGGAAATAATATGTGGTTGATATTTGGTGCTGTTGCAATCATCACAGCATTCTTGAACATAATATGGACAATTCGGAAGCACGAGGCGAAATGGTTTAGATTTATCAGCATGTCATTCACGGCGCTGACGCTGTGTGCGTTTTACACACAAGCCAAACAATGGGTCTTAACGGGAGCTGCAGACCAGTTGCTGGATGTTATGCCCACCTTGTCCATTGTTTTATGGTTTCTTACCATTGTGTCCATTATCATCAATAGCATTTCGTTATTCAAAAAAAGTGTTAAGTAAATTCCAACTTGTCGACAGTTGAATAGCGAAAGAGCGGAGGTTTAGACCTCCGCTCTTTTAATCCTCATCAACAGCTGATTTGTGTTGCACACCCATCCCCCAAAAAGCAATACCACCACTGAAAGTGGTGGTATTGTTTGATCGTCAACCGTTTACGTTATAATGTGTGCTGAGAAGATTCATAGCCTTCAGAAGCTTGTGTAAGTAAACCAGCGGACCGATTGCAATAAGCGAGCCAAGAATGTTCCAGCCCCAGAAAGAGCCTGCACCAAAGCTATATGCGATACCGCGGCGCTTCAGCTCATTGCCGATTCGTGCGGAAATTCTATGATACCAAACCAGCGGCGCAATACCAAATGTAAGAGCTGTGAAAATGAAGAATATTAAGCAATAGTGCATGGTCTTTTTGCCATCGTATCTTCCGGCGATCACGTTAATATCTGTGCTAACTGCGGACAAGACCACAAGTCCGTAGATACCAAATGTAATAAGCGACAGCAAGATAAACTTGATAAGTCCGCGATTGGTCTTAAGCTGACCTACGGGTGCATTTGAAGCTACATAAGTCTGATTGTTTTCCATTTTGATACTGCTCCTTTATTATTACTTGCATACACATATATCGCGTGCTGCTAGGTTAATTGTATCATACCATCGTGATAGTGTCAATAGTTTTTGCAATAAAGTGCACTTTTTTTTATTTTTTGTCGAGAGCAGACTGCTGCAAATACAAAACAAACATTTGAAGCAGTTCATTCTTAATTACAATTTTGTAAAATATATAAACTGCAGATTGAAAAAATGGCATACTTATGATATACTGGATATGGAAAAACAGTTCGATAAAACTGAATTTGA
>JAZNAL010000009.1:0-26833 GCA_045586505.1 Candidatus Flemingiibacterium sp.
TACCCGGCCATATAGCGGTCATAAAGACCGCTGGTGGAAGCTACAGGGCTCGAACCTGTGACCCTCTGCTTGTAAGGCAGATGCTCTCCCAGCTGAGCTAAGCTTCCATGTGTCTTAGGGGTCTGTTCCCTGCGACTTTTATATTATATCATACTCTTTTTTGTTTGTCAATAGGTTTTTATAATTTTTAAAAAATATTTTTTCGCATTTGCTGATGCGAAAATCAGCATCATTCTGAGAGGAAAACCCACCGTAGGATGGAACGGCGGGGCATCATTTCTTCTTTAAATTACGGCGCATGACGATAAATAGCGCAACAATCGCGCCGAGCAGTATCAGAACGGATGCGATGAATCCGTCAAATGGTAATCCGGTGATGAGGAGTGATGTAACAAGGCTTGTCATGGGTCTGTCTCCGATCATACAGTAATGTGTCGATATCTCTTTAGACGGAGAAAGTTATAAATAGTTCCGCAGTTTATAAAATTTTTTCAGCGATGTCTGCTGCTGCGCACGGAGCGAATGAATATCAGCACAGCGATGTATCCGACGATCGCGATGGTCGCCGCGATAGCGATGACTCGGAACGCAGACGTTTCGGTTACACTGCCCACAAGGTCGATCACATACAGAATGTTGTCGCGGTTGACACTGTTGCGGGTGACAAGATCGTAGGTGCCGAGATTTACACCGTTGTAGGTGATGGTAAGCGTTCCGCCTACCTCACCCTCGCTTACGGGCGCGGTGAAGGAGTCTCGGTGAAGCGTCCAGTCTATGTCGAGATCCTTGTTTAGATCAAGTCCCGACGGCAGATACAGCTCCACATTTTCGGACGGAAACAGCGTAACATAGTCGACCCTGCTCGACAGCTTAACGGGGATCTCGCAGACCATGTCTGCGGTGGTCAAAAGCTTGGTATATTCATATGCGTCATATGCCCATTTTATGAGGTCCGCCGCCTCTGTGTAGGAATAAATATACTGGTCATCCGACTTCGCGCCCATGACGGCTACCACATATGTGAGTCCGTTGCGATGCCCTGTGGTGACCACACAGCTTCCGCCGTTGGGAGTGTAGCCTGCGTTCAGTCCGCGCGGGATCTTCCAGATATATTTGTATTCCATATGGGAGGAAAAATAGTAGTTCTTATTGAATATGGTGCGCTCTCCTGCTTTGTTGTTGGCTGGGATCACATACTTTTCCACCGAGCCTATTTCGCAGATGGGAAAAGTTTTATAGGCATATGTGGCGATGATCGCTACGTCGCGGGTGGTGGTGACCATACCCGGATCATCCATTCCCGTGGGGTTGGTGTAAACGGTATTGACCGCGCCGATCTCCTGCGCTTTTTCATTCATGAGCGCCACGAAAGCTTCCACACTTCCCGCCACCTCGAGGGCAAGCACGTTCGCCGCATCATTGGCGCCTCCGCAGATCAAGGCATACAGGAGCTGCTCGACAGTCAGCACCTCACCGCGCTTCAAGGCGATATTACTGCCCGTCACACCGACGATAGCGCCCGCTTCGACGGTCACCTCGCGGGAAAGATCGTCCCCCAGTGCTTCTACCGCAAGAATCGCGGTCATCAGTTTAACTGTGGAGGCAGGCGGGATGATCTTATCCGCACCGAGCTCGTAGATGTAGCGGTCGTTTTCGATATTGTATACTATCGCAGTTCCTACGTTCTGCAGCACCGGCGGCTCAAGCACACCTTCCTCGGAGGCGTCGAGTTCTGCCGCAGATAGCGGCAGAATTAGAGAAATGATGTATATCGCCGCCAGAACGGCGAATAAAACGCGTTTTTTCATATATTCCTCTGTCCTGTCCTGTTATTTTTCGAAATAAGCAAGCGTATTTTCGATATCGCGGCGAATCTGAGCACCAAGCTCGTCAACGTCCGCAAATTTCATCTCATCGCGCAGATAGCGGAAAAATGAAACCTTTACGTCTTTGCCGTAAAGCTCGCCGCTGTAGCCGATGATGTGTGTCTCGCAGTTCATTTGGTGAGTGTCATTCTCGATAGTCGGGCGTATGCCTACGTTAGCAACGCCGGGGAAGCGCTTTCCGCCGATACCCACCTCGCAGGCATAGATGCCGTTTCTCGGGATGACGTATCCTGCGGGGAAATTCTGGTTTATTGTGGGGATGCCGATGGTACGTCCCAGGTGTTTTCCGTGAACAACCGGCGTATTTATGAAAAACGGATGTCCGAGCATCCCAGCGGCGCCTTCCGTATCGCCGCTTTCGATCAGTGCACGGATAGCAGTGGAGGAAACGAGTCTGCCGCCGATATACACAGGCGGAACTACAATACAGTCACGGGGAGACATAAGCGCACGCAAAGTCTCGCTGTTGCCGCTTGCTCCTGCGCCGAAGCGGAAATTAAAGCCGCACACCGCACAGACCGCACCGCATTTTTCGATAAGCTGTTCATTAACAAACCGTTCCGGGGACAGACCGCGCACCGTATCGAAATCCTCCAAAAACGCCAGGTCAACGCCGAGGGACGCAATAAGCGCCAGCTTATCGCGCACGCCTGTAATGCACTGCGTATCGGGCTTATTGGGAAGCGTCGCCGCGCCGTTGGCGAAAGTCCATACCGCGGATTTTATGCCGTGCGCCTTGGCGTAAGCCACCGCTTCGCGAATAAGCGCCGCGTGGCCTTCATGTACGCCGTCAAAATTACCTAAAGCTACAGAAAGAGGAGAGACGGCGCTCTCCTCTTTTTGCATTGTGTGAAGATCATATACGTACATAAGACATTAAACACCCAGGTAATTTTTCACAAGCGTGTTGAGAAGCTCGTCGCGGTCGATACGGCGTATCAGACTGCGGGCATTCTTATAGTTCGTAATGTATGTGGGATCCTCCGAAAGGATATAGCCGACAAGCTGATTTATCGGGTTATAGCCCTTTTCGCGGAGAGCCTCATATATGGTAATGAGAGTGCGTCTGGTTTCATCCTCGCGTTCATCCGGCACGGTGAAGGTTATGGTCTTCGACTTATCGGAGTACGCCTGCGACTCTCTGTTCTCGGTTTGCATCGGCATTGGGATCAGTCCTTTCTCGGGGTAACAAACGCCGTGAGTATTCTGTGCGTTTTTGATTCTTTTATCCTGTGTATATATGATACATCAATCGCCAAAAAAATGCAAGAGAATTTTGACTTTTGTAAGATAAATGTAATCTATTAAAGATTGTTAAAATAATTGAGCCGCCCTGCTTAGATGAAAGTTACCGTTTCCGTTTAGCAGATTTTGCGGGTGATCCTAAGTTTTTCTTTTCGGATCGTTTTTTATTATATCCGCTTTTTTCGGTTTGTTTGCCATTTGAAAATCTCTTGCTGCCCGATGTTTTTTCTTTGTTTATCGTTCTGCCTTTAGCTGAGGGCTTATTCTGTGGTCTGTCAGTTCTGCCACGGTCGGGCTTCACGAGACATTCAGGCCCGAATCCGATCAGATCTTCGCGTCCGCAGGCGCGGAGCGCTTTCCGTACCATAGGCGCGTTTTCATGGCGGTTAAACTGCAGAAGCGCGCGCTGCATCTGCTTTTCCTCGTAGTCGCGGGCACAATATACGGGTTTCATGGTCAGCGGATCGATTCCGGTATAGTACATGACCGTGGAAGCGGTACCGGGGGTGGGATAGAAGTCCTGCACCTGCTCCGGCGCGTAGCCCCACTTTTTTAGGTACAGTGCCAACTCCACCGCGTCCTCCATTCGGCTTCCCGGATGGCTTGACATGAGATACGGCACCAGATACTGCTCTTTGTTAAAGCTCTTGGTAAGTTCAAAGTAGCGTTTTTTGAAGGCCTCGAAGGAGTCGATGGCGGGCTTGCCCATGCAGGAGAGCACATTGGACGAGCAGTGCTCGGGGGCGACCTTTAGCTGCCCGCTGACGTGATCGTGCACCAGCTTTTTGAAAAATGTCTCGTTTTTATCGGCAAGCACATAGTCAAAGCGAATACCCGAGCGGATAAACACCTTTTTAACCTTAGGCAGGCTTTCTACACGCCTTAGAAGCTCGATATACTCGCTATGATCGGCGACGAGATTCTTGCAGGGCTTCGGTGCGAGACACTTTCGGTTTTGGCAAACGCCCGATTTAAGCTGTTTTTCGCAGGCAGCGTATCGGAAATTCGCCGTAGGGCCGCCTATATCATGGATGTAGCCCTTGAAGTTTGGCGATTCGGTGATCTTTTTGGCTTCGTCCACAACCGATTCCATGGAGCGTGAGCGCACAGTACGTCCCTGATGGAACGCGATAGCACAGAAGTTGCAGGCGCCAAAGCAGCCGCGGTTATGGGCGATGGACATCTCCACCTCGGTGATAGCGGGTACTCCTCCAAGCGGCTCGTAGCTCGGATGATAGCGGCGGGTATAAGGAAGCGCATACACCGCGTCAAGCTCCTCGCGCTCAAGGGGCGGCATGGGCGGATTCTGAACCAGCTGTTTGTTGTCGTAATATTCCACCATTGCCTTGCCGTTTGCGGCATCGGTGTTGCGGTACTGCACGCCAAACGCTTCGGCATAGCGGCGTTTGTCGGTCTTTAATTCATCATAATCCCAACTGTCGGCTACCTCAAAATGGACGGGATCGCCTTTAGCGGCGGCATAGACCGTACCGCGCACATCCCGTATCTTCTTGATCGGCACGCCCTTGTCAAGAAGTTTCGCCAGACGGCGGAGAATATTCTCGCCCATACCGTAGGTGAGAATGTCGGCGCGGGAGTCGATGAGTACCGAGCGGCGCACCTTGTCGTCCCAGTAATCGTAGTGGGCAAGACGGCGCAGGGACGCCTCAAGTCCGCCGAGGATTATCGGCACATCGCCGTAAGCCTCGCGGATGCGGTTGCAGTATACGATGCCGGCGCGGTCGGGACGCAGACCCATCTTGCCGCCGGGGGAGTAGTAGTCATAGGAGCGGCGCTTTTTAGAAGCGGTGTAATGTGCCACCATAGAGTCGATGTTGCCCGAGGTGACGAGGAAGCCGAGGCGTGGACGCCCGTATTCGCGGAATGCCTCGCAGGACTTATAGTCGGGCTGTGAGAGTATCGCCACGCGGAAGCCCTCGGCTTCAAGCACGCGGGAGATGATAGCCACGCCAAAGCTTGGGTGATCGACATAAGCGTCACCCGTAACATATACAAAATCGGGACGGTCCCAGCCGCGCGCATCCATATCGGCGCGGGAGAGCGGTAAAAATTCGGTGTTCATGTGTTTCCCCTAATATTTCTGTCTTTGTGGATATAGTATACCACAAAATCGAGCCTGTGTCAAATATAATAAAAGAATCCGTGCCCCACATTGTGGAGCACGGAGGGTGGACTCAGTCCAGCTTGTATTTTTCTTTCATCAGTCTTGCTATATATACTACCGGCGTATCAAGAAGCGCAGTCACCGCAAAAATAATGTAGCTTGATGCGGCAATGCTGACTATCACAGGCACCGAATACAGTCCCGCAAATGCTCCGAGAGTGAAAAGCACCGCATTGATAAACTGAGAGGTCAGCGTTGACATGTTGTTGCGAAGCCATAAGAATTTTCTGGAGCTGCCAAATTTTTTGGTGGTGAAACCCCAAAGCTTGTGGTAAAGCCACACGTCAAAAAGCTGTGCCACAGCGCATACCGCAAGGCTTGAGAGCATGACTCGCGGTGTGTTTGCAAACAGCACGCGCACCGAATCCATAACGCCGTCCTCGGCGGCGGGAGTGTATAAAAACCAGCTCTGAGTCAGAAGCATGAACGCGGCGGTGACGAAAATCGAGATCTTTGCCGCTTTGTTGGCGCTGTTCTTGCCGTAATTTTCGGATAATATATCGGTAATAGCGAATGTACAGGCAAACAGGATGTTGCCAAGCGTCTGATCAAGCCCGAAAGCGCGGACGAGGATCATCACCTCGATATTTGCCGCCACGGTGCACAGCACCGTCATGGCGTACAGTCCGGATTTGCCGAACAGTCGGTAGGCGAGCAGTATAAGCCCGAATTCAGCGAGCAGTGAGGCGATGAGGATGAGTTCATTCATTATTTGTATTCTCCTTAGTTTTGTTTTAAGACAGGATGGTTGCGAACTGTCTTTTATATTTGGGTTGGCTGAATCATCAGCAGAGCTTTATAGTATGTGTGTGTCCCTCCGGGGAATAAAGCAGACCGTAGTATGCACAGCCGCCCTTTTTGATGATTACTTAAAACGGAAGCTCTTCGTCGTCCGTATAATACTCGCTGTAGTCTTCGTCCCACAGCTCGCGCTCCCGTTTTTCGCGGCAGTAATCGGAGATGCTCTTTACAAGCAGCACAACAAGCGCCGCAGTGGATACGATACACATAAGGATCACGATGAGCTTGAACACCGAGATCTTGTATTCGCCGCCGACTGTTACCGTAAGAAGCGGCTTTTTCTCCTTGACACTTCCGAAAATCGAAAGCGTGCTGTCAAAGCTGTGCTTTAATGTGAGGCTCTTTTTACCGTAAAGCTGCTTTGAGAGCTTCTTTGAGCCTTTGACAAGCTTCTTCTCAGCCTTTTTTTCGAGTTTCCTGATAGCCTTTGCCATAATTATGACCTTTCCTTTCTAACGGTTACGGAGTTTTGTGACGGTTACCGATAGGGAATCCGCATTGAAAATGCGAAAGTCACAAAACTTCCAAGTCTGAAAAATGATCCATTTTTCAGACTTTCAACGCCTTTCCGCGCACCGATCATTTAAGTGCGGCACTTTATATAGTAAGTATTGTCAGATGCCTGCGATTTAATTCTTTTTAGCGCCGCCATCCACCTTCGGCTTGACTCCAAAGATCTCCAAAATGCGGATGTTCTTTGAGCCGAGGTAGTATCCGAGCCAACCGGTAAATATTGCGGGCAGGGTGATCACGATGAACCACCACCATACTTTGATAAGCGGTGCCGGTCCGCCGTAGAAGAAACTCTCCACAGTCTTGAAAATGCCGAGGTACATACCGTTAAGAAGACGCGTTATGAAGTTGCACACTACGGCGACGCTTTGACTTTTTGCGGTGTCGATCATCGCACCGATTCCGATAAGCAACGCGAGAATAAAGTTGGGGACATTGGCACCAATGGCGATAAGCATTCCCTTTGTCGGCATAGGTTTCAGGCGTCCGCCGTCGATACGGATTTTATCCTTCGCGCCAAGTTCCCAGCAAGCCGTATAATCGATAAACAGCAGCATGCCGATAGCGAGTATGCTTGTGGCAATAAGCAGAACCGGATAGTTTTGCGTTGATATGCATAATACGGTTCCGAAAACGGTCAAGGCGATCTGATTCAAAAACAGCTTGACCATATTATATGAGTGTTCCTTTAAAAATGCGCCCATAAGACCATCCTATATCCGGCGGATTGTTTCCGCGTGAAGTTCTGTTATTATTTTATATGCTTCCTTCAAGTTTTTCAAGAGGTATCTTCAAAAGTTTACAGTTTATTCGCTGAAGGTTTTCCTCTTGGCAAAACCGACTGAGACAGACTTGACAAAGGCGCGGCTTCGCGGTATAATTATTGTAGCAATAACACAATGGGGGTAGCGTGAAAAATACTTTTTCACGCAGGGTTTTGTGTATTTCTTTGCACTCCGTGCAAAGATTTTGCTACGCAAAACCATCCACGATTCCCCGAGAAAGGAAGCTTTCGCTAACGCGAAAGCCACATTGATTATTATGCAAAAGCTGGTGGATTACGATGAACTTCCCGCGGCAGTGCGGAATTTTGTCAGCTATAAGCTCACCGTTCAGGGACGCTCGCAGAAAACTATGGATGAATACGCCCTTGACCTACGTACGTTTTTCCGTTTTTTGACGGCGAAGCGCTCCGGTGCGGATGTTAAGGACATGAGCGATGAGGCGCTTGCCGAAGTTGATATTTCGGGAATAGATATGGACTTTATCGGCGCTGTTACGACGGAGGAGGTCTACGATTTTCTCTACTATACACTCGAGGCGCGCGGCAATAAGTGGTCGGCGAGAGCCAGAAAGCTGTCGGCACTGAAAAGCTTTTATAAATACCTCACCGTCAATATGCGTGCTGTAGACAATGATCCCACAAAAAACATCGACGGTCCCCAGAAGAAAAAAACGCTTCCTAAATTTTTGACGCTGGAGGAAAGCGAGGCTCTGCTTGGTGCTGTCCGTGCGGATGAGGAATCAAAGACCCGTGATCGGGATTATTGTATGCTTGTGCTGTTTTTGAACTGCGGTATGCGTCTTTCGGAGCTGGTGGGGATAAATCTGTCCGATATCGATCGTAATATGGAATCCCTCCGTGTGCTAGGAAAGGGCGCCAAGGAGCGCATGATATATTTAAACGATGCTTGCCGCGATGCACTGCGCGCGTATTTACGGGTGCGGTCTGCCGATGAGGCGCAGATCAAGGATCGAAACGCACTGTTTCTGTCCTCCCGCCATACGCGGATCAGCAACAAGACCGTACAGTGGGTGGTTAATAAGTATCTGAAGGGGGCGGGGCTGGAGCATAAGCATTTTTCTGTCCATAAGCTCCGTCATACCGCAGCAACGCTTATGTATCAGTCGGGAAACGTGGATGTGCGTGTGCTGAAGGATATCCTCGGTCACGAACAGCTCAATACGACACAGATATATACTCATGTCAGCGATGAGGGAATGCGTAAAGCCATGGCGGCAAATCCGCTGGCGAATTTCCGCGCGGGCGGTAAGCCTGAGCCGTCCGACGAGGAGGAATAGGCGTGTACGATCTCGAAAAAACGCTGTTTGTATCCGACCTTGACGGAACGCTTTTGAAAAGTGATGGCACACTCTCAAAGGAAACCGTCGATGCAGTGGCGCGGCTCGTGGAGAAAGGCGTAAAATTCTCCTTTGCCACGGCGCGCTCATATCATACCGCCATGCAGGCGGCTGGAGATCTTTGTGTGGATATCCCGATGATACTCCACAACGGCGTTTTCATCCGCGACAGCCGCACAGGCAAGTATCTGCGCCAAAATCTCCTGCCGGATCCGGAATATGTGCGGGGTGTCATCGAGGAAAACGGACTTGAGCCATTTGTATATTCAGTGAACGGTGATGTGCAGAAATATCGATATCACAAGTTCCGTATCACTGCCGAATCCGCCGCGTATCAGGCAACTCGCCGGAACGATCCCCGCGATGAGCCCCTACCCGATGATGCCGATATCTGGGGCGGCGATATATTTTATGTTATGTGCATTGACAACGGAGACGGTGCAAGGTTGGCGTATGATGCGCTTCGCGGCAAATACAGCTGTCTCTACGCCGACGATTATTACAGCGGCGATAAATGGTTTGAGGTATATTCTCCCGAGGCTTCGAAGGCACAGGCGGTGCTGCAGCTCCGCGATCTACTCGGATGTGAGAAGGTCGTGGTTTTCGGCGACGGTGCCAACGATGTGTCTATGTTCGAAGCCGCCGATGAGGCTTATGCGGTGGCGGGTGCCGTTGATGAGCTGAGAGCGAGGGCAACGGCGGTTATCGGAGGCAATGATGATAATGCAGTCGTGAGATGGATAGAGGAAAACGTACTGCATAAAGAATAATAACAAAACGGAGCTGTCCACACATTTGGCGGGACAGCTCCGTTTCATTCAAACAAATGCACGTTTTCAGGAAATCGTGTTTTACGAAAACTCGCGGATGTAATAAGCCGAGTGCTTTGCAATTTCGCCGTTCAGGTATTCATATCCCAGTGTCTCGGCGAGCGTAGATTCGCCCGAGAACATATTCACCCCAAGTCCCAGGCGGTCGCCTTCAATCTCAAAGCCCATGGCGGCAAGGATCGTCGGGAACATATCCATGCTTGTGAATATGCGCTGGGTGGTTTCGCCCTCCGGTACAGCGGCGGAATTGAAGAAGCAGTTGTAGATGGTGCGGTCATAGTAATCCACACCACCAACAAGGCGCGTATCCATTCGGGGATGGTCGCCTGTCACGATTATCACGCTGTCCTCATAGAAATCCTGTTCCATGCACCAATCCACAAATTCCGCAATCTGACGGTCGGCACAGCTTACTACATTTTCGATGCGGGTACCGTATTCCCATTCGCATTCGTCACAGCGGTTGCCGTCCACGTGATGTGTATCAACGGTCAGCATGGTGAAGTTGAAGGGCTTGCCGCTCTCGGCAAGGGCGGTCAGCTCATCCTTGGCGATCTCGTAGAGATACATATCCTCATATCCCCACCATCCGTCATGGTAATCCGACTCAATGTAGCCCTCCTCGCGGGCGGTGTAGAGATCGAAGATCTCATAGTCGCCGTGCTGGGTGAAATAATTTCTGCGTCCGCCAAAGGTGGCGTTGGAGCCACAGAGAAATTCCTGATTGTAGCCCTCATCCTCCAGAATATCACCGAGAGTGGTGAGTCCGGAGGCGAAATACTCATGCTTTGACATATAGTTCTGACCGTCTCCGCCAATAGGGAAGGAAAATGGGATGCCCGAGGTGGTGGCAAGCAGTGCCGCCATGGTCCAGGTGGTGCCGGTCGGTGTATGAAAGCCGCCGAGCAAGCCTTCCTCCTTGTCGGTGAAGGTAATGCCCTCTTCCGCCATCTCACAGAGATTTGGAAGATAGTTGTTTTTCGGCTGAGCACCGCCTTCCTCCTCCGAGGCATATGTGGTCTCCATGCTTTCCATGTATATGTAGATGAGGTTCTTGGTCTCGCCGTCGGAGGTGATCTCAACGGTATCGGGGTCGATGTAGTAATCCTCGTAAAGCGTAGTATTTTGGCTGATGGTTTCGATATATCCCGGCAGACGGAGTGCAAAGACTGCGAAAATCAGCGAGCCAACAAACACAACAGCGCAAAATACCGCACCGATGCGGCGGATCAGCTGAAACTTTTCTTTGCTCTTTGTAAGCGTTATTGCCGCCGCAATATATATTACCGCCGCGGCGAGTACCCACGGCAGACAAGCGGAAACGATCAGCAGAATGGTGCTCTCGCCCGTACCCTTGAGCGGTGAGACAACCGTATACAGCAGCTCCTTGAATTCCAGGTCATAGGTGTTCATATACCAGATGCAGATCGAAAATGCGGCAACACCGAATACAAACAGCACGCCGAAAAAGATGCTCCAAAGTGTGTGTTTGGATAATTTTTTGGGTGTCCCTTTGTTTTTCTGAGGCAAGGCTTCAAAAGCTCCTTTATAAAAGAATTATATACGATAAGTATATCACAGCCTTGCATAAATCGCAAGGGGATTTACCGAAAATTAAAGAATTGGTAACCTCAAAGTAAGGTTAAACTAACATTTACGAAAATATTTAAAAAAATCGAAAAAACCTATTGACAAACGGATTTCATTGTGATATAATATTTGATGTTGAAACGAATACAACACCATCTGCGGATTTAGCTCATTTGGTAGAGCGCGACCTTGCCAAGGTCGAGGTGGCGGGTTCGAGCCCCGTAATCCGCTCCATTTTTTTCGGCGATGCCGAGAAAACGGAAGCTTAGCTCAGCTGGGAGAGCATCTGCCTTACAAGCAGAGGGTCACAGGTTCGAGCCCTGTAGCTTCCACCAAAAATCCAAGTCGTGCGACTTGGATTTTTTATTTGCGCCTTGCGAAAACGAAAGAAATAAGCGGCATCCCGACAACCGAGACGGTCTCGGTGGCAGGATGCCGTTTGATTTTTAAATTACTGCTTATTTAAGCACGTTTCAGTTGGCTTTTTCCTTAAGAGCCGCAATCTGCTCTGCCTGAATTTCAGGGAACGCGGAGATCATAGGCTCAATATCCTTGTTCTTGAACTTGCGCTCTTTGTAGTTATTGGTGATCTTAATAACAATGCCGGAGCAAGCAATAACACCGATAAGGTTGGGAACCATCATCAGACCGTTGAAGGTGTCGGAGATATCCCATGCAAGAGAAGATGTAAGCAGTGCGCCGAGGAAGATCATTACAAGGTGAATGATTCTGTAGACCAGTATAGACTTAACGCCGAAGAGGTACTCCCATGCCTTTGAACCGTAGTGGTCCCAGCCGAGTGCTGTGGTGAACGCAAAGAGCAGGATTGCGATAGCAACAAAGCCCTGACCGATAGCACCGAAATGCTCACCGAATGCAGTCGCAACGAGTGTTGCATCGTTGATGCCTGCAGCTCCGCCTTCAACGGAGAATACGCTAAGATCGATAGAAGTAAGTACAACCAGAGCGGTCATGGTGCAGACGATCATGGTATCGGCGAACACCTCGAAGATGCCCCAGAGACCCTGACGAACGGGCTCGATAACGTTGGAGTTGGAGTGAACCATAACCGAGGAACCGAGACCTGCCTCGTTTGAGAATACGCCGCGCTTGCATCCTGTGGTGATAACTGTCTTAATAAGGGAGCCTGCTACGCCGCCGAGCGCTGCGGGAACGGTAAACGCATACTTGAAAATTGCGCTGAATGCCGCACCGACCTGAGCAAAGTTGATTGCAATAATTGCAACGGAGCCGATAACGAAAAGAACAACCATGAACGGAACGATCTTTTCTGCTACACTGGCGATTCTCTTGAGACCACCCACAAGAATAAGAGCCGCGATAACGGTAAGAACGATACCGATGATGAGGTGGTAGAGAGTAACACCCTCGTAGAGCTCAACTGCGGTAAGGGGCTTGATATCGAAAGCGGAAACTATGTTCACAACGATCTTGTTGATCTGTCCCATAGCGCCGATACCGAAGGAAGCGAGAATTGCGAAGATGCAGAAGAGAATTGCAAGAGGCTTGCCGAAGAACTTGCCGTACTTCAACTTGCCAAGACCGTCCTCAAGATAGTACATAGCACCGCCGGACCATTCTCCGTCGGCATTCTTTCTGCGGAAGTAAATACCGAGTACGTTTTCGGAGTAGTTGGTCATCATGCCGAGGAACGCTGCAACCCACATCCAGAACACTGCACCGGGACCACCGGTAACGATAGCTGTTGCAACACCTGCGATGTTTCCGACACCGATAGTTGCCGCAAGAGCGGTACAAAGTGCCTGAAACTGGGAAATGGATTTACCCTTTACGTGTCCGGAAACATCCTTTTTGAAGATTTTTCCGAGTGTTTCACTGAACCAGTGACCGATATGAGTCACCTGGAACACGCCTGTGATAACGGTCATTACTACGCCTACAAGTAAAAGCAGGTAAACACCGTTGCCCCAAACGAAACTGTTGATGGCATCATTGAAATTCTTAAGCCATTCCATGATAAAAAACCGTCCTCTCTTTGAGATAAAATTTTGGGAAAACAAAAAGTGGGTTAAACCGAGGTTCAACCCAAGAGAGCACACATTCAGAAAACAGGGGCATTTACCCCTATAATCTCTGTCCTTTTGCCTGAGAGCATTAACACCTTCGGCACTCAACAAGTGAGCTTCTCCAGAGCGTCGTCCGTATCCGGTTTTTTTACCTGAGAGCGTTACTCCTTCGGTAAGCGTACAAAAGTCACTTTTTCCCGGATACTTCATCCAACGACAATATTATACACCATCGTGTCGAAAAATGCAATAGTTTATTAGAAATTTCTACATATATTTTTCTATATACTCGAAATATGCGGAATATTAGCCGAAATAACGAAAAAATCCGCCGCACCTTACGGTGCGCCGGTCGCATTATATATCAAAGCGTTTAGCCTAATTTTCACTTTTACAAATATATATGTAAACTTCCGACTTGCGGTAAGAGTAGAATATATCTTAAAATTAAGTGATGCTTTGTCTTGCTTATGATTTATTTTGCGTAATCGATAGCACGGGATTCGCGGATCATGTGAACCTTGATCTGACCCGGATACTGAAGCTCCGCTTCGATCTTCTTGACGATCTCGCGGGCGATGACCACCATCTGCTCGTCATTGACCTCCTCGGGCTTGACGGCGATGCGGATCTCTCTGCCTGCCTGGATCGCAAATGACTTGTCCACGCCGGGGAAGCTGTAGGTAATCTCCTCAAGCTTCTGGAGGCGCCTGATGTAGTTTTCGAGGTCCTCGCGTCTTGCACCGGGACGTGCCGCGGAGATGGCGTCGGCAGCCTGAACGATGATCGCGGTGATGGTCTGCGGTTCAACGTCGTTGTGATGCGCTTCGATGGCGTGAAGGACGTCCTTGTTTTCCTTGAATTTCTTACAGATATCAACACCCAACTGTACATGAGAGCCTTCGATCTCCTGTGTGAGTGCCTTGCCGATATCGTGGAGAAGACCTGCGCGCTTTGCGAGAGTGCTGTCAACACCCAGTTCATCAGCGATCATGCCGGAGAGGAGTGCGACCTCGATGGAGTGATCCAGCACGTTCTGACCGTAGCTGGTACGGAAGCGGAGTCTTCCGAGGAGCTTGATAAGGTCAAGACTGAGACCGTGAATGCCGGTGGCGTAGGTTGCACGCTCACCCGCCTGCTTGATCATCGCATCTACATCACGCTTAGCTTTTTCGACCATTTCTTCGATGCGTGCGGGATGGATACGACCGTCTGCGATGAGCTTTTCCAGTGCGATACGCGCCACCTCGCGGCGAACGGGATCGAAGCTCGAAAGAGTGATTGCTTCGGGGGTATCGTCGATGATGAGGTCAACGCCTGTCATCGCTTCGATTGCGTGAATATTGCGTCCCTCACGACCGATGATTCGGCCCTTCATTTCATCGTTGGGCAGTGCCACAACGGAAACAGTGGTTTCGGTGACAGTCTCGGAAGCACAGCGCTGAATAGCCAGCGATAGGATATTCTTCGCTCTGACGTCTGCCTCCTCCTTGAACTGCTGCTCATATTCGATGAGCTTCTGCGCGGTTTCGTGCTTGACCTCATCGTCAATACGGGATACGATCTGTGCCTTGGCTTCCTCTGCGGTAAGACCTGCGATTTTTTCGAGAGTTTCAAGGTGTTTTGCCTTGATCTCCTCGATCTCGGCTCTGATATCGTCGCATTCCTTCAGCTTTTTGTTGAGAGTTTCTTCCTTATTCTCGAGATTCTCGATCTTGCGGTCGATCTGCTCTTCCTTCTTGGTAACACGCTGCTCCATCTTGGAGATCTCGGAGCGGCGCTCCTTGATCTCACGCTCGGCGTCGTTACGCTGACGCAGAATTTCTTCCTTCGCCTCGATGAGAGCTTCCTTTTTCTTGTTCTCGGCGGTGCGTTCGCCGTCTTCGATAATCTTTCTTGCCTGTTCCTCGGCGGAACCGATTTCAGCTTCGCCGACCTTTTTTCTGTATGTTATACCGAAAAACACGCCCAGTGGCAAGCATACCACTGCGGTGATTACAACACCAATAATAATTTCTAGCAATGTACAGAACACCTCCTTATTCTTTGAAGTTCTGAAAGTTTGATTTTTTATAAATGCAATTATTCCAAAACCAAGCGGCACCTTCCATCACAAGGTACAACTTCGGCAGTATAGATATAATAATCACACATACATATATTTTATACAAAAATCAAGCATATGTCAAGGGGAAAAACGTAAATTTCTTTAATTTTTGAAAAAATTCTGAGCGTAATGTGCGTTTCGTGTGAAAACTGCGCTACATAATCAGCGCGGGGTGCGGAATCTGATAAACGCATTTTACATCAAATGAATAGCTAACATAATAAAACGGGCACACGGCAGAATGAGCATACATTGCCGTGTGTCCGTTTTGTGATATTCTGTTTACTCGTCTATACGGATATTGTAGGTGTTCAGTGTTTCGAATGCTTCATCGCAGAGGGCGGCAAAGTCGAGCTTTGCTTCCTCGGCGAGTACGTCTTCAAGGTCGGGACGGGTCTTGGGATGGCGGGGAGTGAAAACGGTACAGCAGTCCTCATACGGGAGGATGGAGGTCTCAAATGTGCCGATCTTGCGTGCGATGGTGACGATCTCCTCCTTGTCAAGACCGATGCAGGGGCGGTAAACGGGCATGTTCACCGCGTGGTCCGTGACTTCGATAGCCTTCATGGTCTGACTTGCCACCTGCGCAAGGCTTTCGCCGGTGATAAGCGCGTGGCAGTTGTTGCGGCGTGCAACACGCTCTGCCAGCGTCATCATGTAACGGCGCAGAAGCAGAGTGAAATAATCTTCGTTGCAGGCACGGCGAAGCTCCTCCTGGATGTGAGTCAGCGAGATTACATGGAACTTGATGTGGGTGGTGTATTCGCAAAGCAGACGTGCAAGCTCCATTACCTTCTCACGTGCGCGCTCGGAGGTGTAGGGGAAGCTTTCAAAGTGGAGCGCCTCCAGCGTAACACCGCGCTTTGCAAGCATATATCCCGCAACGGGGCTGTCGATACCGCCTGAAAGAAGCAAAAGCCCCTTGCCGCTTGAGCCAGGCGGCATACCGCCCGCGCCCTTGATGCCACCGGCGTGCAGATATGCACCGCGCTCACGGATCTCGACTCTGACGGTGACCTCGGGATTGTTTACATCGACCTTAAGCCTGGGGCAGGCTTCCAGCACTGCACCGCCCACCTCACGCATAAGCTCGGGGGATTTCAAGGGGAAGGATTTGTCACTGCGGCGTGCGTCTGCCTTGAAGGTGCGTGCACCGACAAGGAACTGCGGCAGATATTCCTTCGCCGCCGCCTTTATGGCTTCGATATTCTTTTTTACTACCACTGCGCGCTCGATTGTGACGATGCCGAATACCTTTTTGGTGTATTCGAGGGCGAGATCAAGATCGCAGTCGTCGTTTTTTGGCTCTATATAGATAGTACTCTGTGCGTAGTTTACATCAAAATCGCCCGCACGCTTGACTCTGGTACGAAGCTCCTTCATCAGCAGATTTTCAAAGTAAGAACGGTTGGCGCCCTTTAAGATAAGCTCGCCGTATTTACAGAGAAGCACTTCTTTCATAATGTTATGTCGTTTCCTTTCGATTTATCAGTCTGTGGGCGGCACTTTTCAGTGACTCGGCGTCATTTGACACCTCACCGTCGATAACGAGGTCAAGCAGATGGTCAAGCATTACGCCGATCTCGCGCGGCACAGCTCCCATTGAAAAGAGGTCGCCGCCGCTTATTTTAAGCTCGCTTTGAGTACAGCATTCGCCGCTGTCAATCACCACTGTAAGTGTGTCGAGTGCTGACGCATCACGCTCCGAGCGGGCGATGCCGAGGCGGATTACATCCGCGGCGGCGTGGGCACCGATGTCGCGGCACAGGCGCTTGATGTCGGCGGGGGTATCAAGTGCGTCATGAAGATGATATAGCAGATTTTCGGTATGCTTTCGCGTTTTGTTGTCAAGGCGAAGATTCACGAATCCGCCGTTTATGTGCTTGGGGGAGATATCGGAGAGGAGCGCCGCCAATTTAAGCGGAAATGGAGCGTCTCCGAGACTTTGTATATATTCTGCGGATCTGATGACTGTATCGTCAGGGAGTAGGGGGAAAAGATCCTCGATTATCGGATGAAACTCGCGTATTATACGCGGTGCGGCTTTGCCGCAGAGCAGCTTTTCAAGCTCCGCGGTTATGCGCTCTCGGGAAATGTGGACAAGCAGTCCGCGCAGCTCAAGTGCGGCGTTTGCGGTCTGCTCCTCGATCTCAAAATCCAAGACCGAGGCAAACCTGAGTGCCCGCAGTATACGCAGTGCATCCTCACTGAAGCGCATTTTGGGATCGCCGACACAGCGCAAAACCTTGTTTTCAAGGTCACGTGTACCGCCGTGGAGATCGATGAGTCCGTCATCCGGCGAGTACGCCATGGCGTTCACGGTGAAATCCCGTCTGGCAAGATCGCAGTCGACGGTGTCGTGAAAATCCACCACCGCAGGGTGACGGTGATCAACATATGCCTCATCGGAGCGGAAGGTGGTGACCTCGATGGGCATATGCTCACGTACCACGGTTACAGTACCGTGCATAAGCCCTGTCGGGTAAGCCTCAAAGCCGTCCTCTGCCGTGAATATTTCAAGGATGCTTTCGGCGCGGCAGTTGGTAGTAACGTCCCAGTCGTTGGGTGTCCGACCCAGCAGAGCGTCTCGGACGCATCCGCCCACAACGTATGACTGCCCTTTGTTAAACTTCCCGTCTCGGACGATCTCATAACGGCTGATAACATCCATTACTGCCCGTACATATTCCGGAATTTCGATCACAATACCGCTTTTCATACGGTTACCGGTTCTTTTGCGGGCTTCTTTGAAGGTTCGGCGTCGGCATTTCCCGATGCCATCTGCTCACGTGCCACGGATAGCATCAGCTTGATGCGGTTTTCCTGATTTACACGAGTGGCACCGGGGTCGTAGTCGATGGGGACGATGTTGGATTCGGGATGAAGCTCGCGCAGACGGCGTATCATACCCTTGCCCACTATGTGGTTTGGCAGACAGCCGAAGGGCTGTGCACAGACAATATTGCCGTAACCGCCCTCAATAAGCTCCAGCATTTCAGCGGTGAGAAGCCAGCCCTCACCCATCTTACAGCCGTAGCCCTCGATGCCGTATATAAGCTCGCGCAGATGGGAGTAAGCCGTTGGGGGATTAAAGGCGCTTTTTGCCTTAACTGCTTCGATTATTATCTCCTCAATGCCCGAGAGGTAGTCAAAGAGTGCCTTACAGAACATGAATTTTGCTTTACTTCCGCCGTAGAGCTTGATATCCTCAATACGGTTGTCGACCTTAAAGAGAATAAAGCTCATCAGCCCCGGAACATTGACCTCACAGCCCTCTGCGGCGAGAAATTCTTCAAGATGATTGTTGGCAAGAGACGAGAATTTCACATATATCTCGCCCACAATGCCCACCTTGACGCATTTTCTCGTGCGGTCAACGGGAACTGCGGCAAAATCCGCGGTGATACGCTCCATATACGAGCGCATAGCGCTTTTTGCGAAGCCTTTTCCGTGCTCAAACTCTGTAACAAGGTCGCTTGCCCACTTGTCAACAAGCGCATCGGCGGTCCCCGGCGTTGTTTCGTAGGGGCGCACCTGGTTTGCAAGCAGCATGAGCAGATCACCGTAAGCCATGGCGGCAATAAGACGGCGCACAAGTCCGAAGGTGAGCTTGAATCCGCTGTTTTTTTCAAGTCCCGAGAGATTCAGTGAGATTACGGGGACAAATTCAAGCCCCGCCTTTTTAAGTGCCTTACGAAGCAGGTGTATATAGTTTGACGCACGGCATCCGCCGCCCGTCTGGGTTATGACAAGAGCAACCTTATGGATGTCGTATTTTCCGCTCTGAAGTGCATCGATCATCTGACCGATAACAAGGAGTGCGGGATAGCAGGTATCGTTGTGGACATATTTCAGACCGCATTCCACCACACTTCTGCCCTCGTTTTTGAGCAGCTCTATATTATAACCCTCATTTTTGAAAACTCGTATGAGAAGCTTGAAGTGGTTGGAGAGCATATTGGGCACAAGGATGGTGTAATCCTTGCGCATCGCTTTTGTAAATTCCACGCGTTCCATTACGCTCTTGCCTCTCTTTCTTTTGCTTCGCATGCCGCGAACAGACTGCGAAGTCTTATCTTGACCGCGCCGAGATTGGTGATCTCGTCGATCTTTATTTGAGTGTAGATCTTGCCTTCATCCTCGAGTATGGAGCGCACCTCATCCGTGGTAATGGCATCCACGCCGCAGCCGAAGGATACCAGCTGAACAAGGTTCATGTCATCCTTGTCTCCGATATACTTTGCCGCCGCATAGAGGCGTGAATGGTACGTCCACTGATTGAGGACGTTCACCTTGAATCTGTCTACGTGATGGCTCACAGCGTCCTCAGTAACTACCACAGCGCCGCATTCGCAGATGAGGCGGTTGATGCCGTGGTTTATTTCTGGGTCTACGTGATAAGGTCTGCCCGACAGCACGATGATGGGCATATTTTTCTCCCGTGCAAGTCTTATAAACTCCTCGCCCTTTTCACGCACGCGCATAAGGAACGCATCGCGCTCGGCGTATGCCGCCGCGCAGGCTTTTTTGACCTCGCCCTTATCAAGTCCCTCGAAGTACTTTGACAGGATCTCGTATATCTTCACCGCGAAATCCTTTGGACGGTGAATACCGATGTAATCCTGGATAAACCTAACGCCGCCGCGAAGTCTCGGTACGTTTGCGCCGATGACCTCGGGATAGTAGGCAACGACGGGGCAGTTGTAGTGATTGTCGCCCAGCTTCTCATTGAAATTGTAGGTCATGCAGGGGTAGAATATAGCGTCAACTCCCTCATCTATCAGCGCCTCGATGTGACCGTGGAGCAGCTTCGCGGGGAAGCACACGGTGTCGGAGGGGATGGTCTGCTGACCGCGCAGATACAGCTTTCGGTCGGAGCGGGGGGACATGACCACCTCGAAGCCGAGCCTTGTGAAGAATGCGTGCCAGAAAGGCAGCATTTCGTACATATTGAGTCCCATGGGAAGTCCGATGCGCGCGCGGGGCTTTTCGGGCTTCGCGGTATAGGAGTTAAGCAGTGACAGCTTGTACTCGTACAGGTCGTGATACTCTATGGCGCCGCCCCGTGCGGTGGGACGCTCACAGCGATTGCCGCCGATGAATTTTCTGCCTCCGTCAAAGGTGTTGACGGTGAGTCGGCAGTGGTTTTCGCACAGACCGCAGGTGGTGACCTTTACATCGTGCTTGAAATTTGAAAGCTTTTCGGCATCAAGTAAGGTGGATGTGCCCACAGAGCAGTCCTTGGCGTAGATCGCCGCACCGTATGCGCCCATAAGTCCCGCGATGTTGGGGCGAACCACATTTCTGCCGATCTCCTTTTCAAAGGCGCGGAGTACAGCGTTATTTAAGAAGGTTCCGCCTTGTACCACAATATGTTCGCCAAGATCGTCGGGACCGGATGCGCGGATGACCTTGTAAAGCGCATTCTTAACGACGGAAATGGAAAGTCCCGCCGAGATGTTGTCAACTGTGGCACCGTCCTTCTGCGCCTGCTTGACTGAGGAGTTCATAAATACCGTACAGCGCGAGCCGAGGTCAACGGGTGCCGCCGCGAACAGTCCTTCCTTGGCAAAATCGGCGATATCCTCGCCAAGTGCGCCTGCGAAGGTCTGGAGGAATGAGCCGCATCCGGAGGAGCAGGCTTCGTTTAAGAAAATATTGTCGATGGCGCCGTTTCTTATCTTGAAGCATTTGATATCCTGACCGCCGATGTCGATGATGAAATCAACGCCTGGCATGAATTTCTTTGCCGCGAAGAAGTGCGCCATGGTCTCAACGATGCCGCCGTCAACGGCAAAGGCGTTTTTGACGATTTCCTCACCGTAGCCGGTGACCGCAGATCCTGTGATCCTGATGCTCGGATATTTCGCGTAGAAATCTATCAGGAATTCGCGGATGATCGGCACGGGATTGCCGTTATTGGGGCGGTAGAGAGAGCAGAGAATGTCACCCTCCTCACTCATTGCCACAACCTTGACAGTGGTGGATCCCGCATCGATACCTATGTATGCATTGCCCGAATATTTTTCGGGGTCGGCGTATTCTACCTTATCTGCCGCGTGACGGGCTTCAAATTCGTCAAATTCCGCCTGCGAGCAAAAGAGCGGAGGACAGGAGAGATAACGTCCTTCGGTACGATAGCCGGCAATGCGCTCTACTGCCTCACCGAGTGTTGCGCGGTCACTGCTGAGATCGGCACCGAATGCCGCGCCGATCGCCACAAAGTAAAGTGAATTTTCGGGGCAGATACCCGTGAGTCCCAGGGATTTGTCAAAGGCGCTTCGCAGTCCGTCCATAAAAGTGAGCGGACCTCCGAGGTACACTACCTTGCCCTCAATGGGGCGGCCTTGTGCCAGACCTGCGATGGTCTGATTTACCACAGCATAGAAAATACTTGCGGCGATGTCCTCCTTCTTCGCGCCCTGATTGATAAGCGGCTGGATGTCGCTTTTTGCGAATACGCCGCATCTGGAGGCTATTGTGTAGATCTTTTCACAGCCGTGGGAGAGATCGTTAAGATCGTCGGGGGTGATGGCGAGCAGGGTCGCCATCTGGTCGATGAACGCACCCGTACCTCCGGCGCAGGAGCCGTTCATACGAACCTCCATGGTGCCGTCAAGATACAGTATCTTGGCATCCTCGCCGCCAAGCTCTATTACCACATCGGTTTCGGGAATGAGACGCTTTACCGCGAGACGGGTAGCGTACACCTCCTGCACGAATCCGATGCCGCTTGCCTCCGCCATACCCATACCCGCGGAGCCGGAAACGGAGAGCACCGCGTCGCGTGCGCCCGGAACCTCGGCAAGCAGTGTGCGCAGAAGCTCCACCGTTGATTCGGTGATCTGTGCGAAGTGGCGCTTGTAGGATTTATATATGATTTTATTTTCGTCGTCAAGCACTACGCATTTGAGCGTGGTGGAACCGACGTCGAGTCCGATCCTCATCTATGTTATTCTCCTTTATATTGGCAGTTATCAGGAAGGAACATGTCAGTCTGAAAATAAATATACAGTATATTATAGCACATAAAAAATCTATGTGCAATACTTAGAGTGTAAATAATTGTGAGCATTTTCACCAAATTCCGCACAATGTGTGCTGAACAAAACAGCGTGGTGACGCTTTGCGTATTATTGGAATGAAAATATGAAATACAATTACAGGGCGCTCTGAAACCGAACGCCCTGGATGCACATGCTTTTGTTTTTGCGTAGATGACGTGGGCTATCTCACCTGACCGTTTCCGGTGATAAGATACTTGCCCGTGGTGAGCGCTTCGAGTCCCATGGGACCTCTTGCATGGAGCTTTTGCGTGGAGATGCCAAGCACAGCGCCGAAGCCGAACCCGCCGCCGTCGGTGAAGCGGGTGGAGGCGTTGACATAAACCGCCGCCGCGTCGATCTCGCTCCGGAAGCGCTCGGCGTTTGCCATATCGCGGGTGATGATCGCTTCACTGTGTCCCGTGTTGTAGCGGTTGATGTGAGCTATGGCTTCGTCGATATCTGCTACGACCTTTACGGCGAGGATATAGTCATCGTACTCGGTCGCCCAATCGGATTCCTCAGCCGCCTTGCATCCGAGGATGGCGCAGGTGCGCTCACAGCCGCGTATTTCAAGCGTATTATCATCCAGCGCCGCCGCAAATTTCGGAAGAAATTCCGCCGCCTCGGATTCATGGACAAGCATAGTCTCAACGGCGTTGCACACTGCGGGGCGTGACATTTTCGCGTTCAGCGCCACATTCACGGCAAGATCGTGATCGGCGGTCTTGTCAATGTAAATATGGCAGTTGCCCGCCCCCGTTTCGATAACGGGTACGGTGGCGTTGTCCACCACACTGCGGATGAGTCCCGCACCGCCGCGGGGCACAAGCAGATCCACGAGTCCGCGCATCTTCATAAGCGCTGCGGAGCCCTCGCGGGTGGTGTTATCAATAAGTCCCACCGCGTCGGCAGACAGACCGTTATCGGTAAGCGCACGGCGCATAAGCTCTGTAAGCACTCGGTTGGTGGCAATAGCCTCCTTGCCGCCGCGAAGCACGCAGGCGTTGCCCGTTTTAATGCACAGCGCCGCCGCGTCTACGGTGACGTTGGGACGCGCTTCGTATATGATCGCTACCACACCCAGCGGTACGCGGATATGCTCGATGACAAGCCCGTTGGGACGGGTGGTACGTGTTCCCGAGCCGATGGGATCCTCTAACATAACAAGCTCCAAAAGACTGTCAGCGATGCCGTCGATGCGCTTTTTGTCAAGCTTGAGACGGTCGAGCATAGGCTTCGCCACGCCGTTTGCGTCGGCATTTGCAAGATCGGTGCCGTTTGCCTCGATTATACGATCAGCCTCAGCACGCAGAAGCTCTGCAATGCGGGAGAGCACCGCATTTTTGGTTTTGGTGGAAGCGCACGCCATCGTCGATTTAGTGGATGAAGCGGCTTCGCAGACGGATTTTACATATTCAAAAACTTCCAATGGGATGACCTCCTAAATTCGTACTAAGGTTTTGAGCGCCTGACCAAATGAATACAGGAAGGTTTCCGCCTCTTCCTTGGTATTCTGTATACCGAGGCTGACTCTTACCGTGCAGTCGGCTTCACGGTCGGAGAGCCCGTACGCGCGCAGAACATGACTGCCGTGACCGGTGTTCGAGGAGCACGCGGAGCCGCTGGAGACGAAGATGTTGTCGCGTGAGAGACAGTGAAGCATAGTCTCGCTCTTGATATTTGGCATGGTGATGCTGAGAATATGGGGAGCCGCCACATCGGGCAGATTCAGTCTGACACCGGGGAATCGGTCGCTGTCGGACAGCGCGGTGATGAGATACTCGCGCAGTGCGGTACAGTGTTCCGCGTTCTCAGAGATCTGACCCGCGTGGGCTTTGACCGCCGCTCCGAAGCCGATGATGCCTACTACGTTTTCCGTGCCAGAGCGCATACCGGATTCCTGCCCGCCGCCGAAGATCACCGGGGCAAGCTGACGCTTTTTAAGCACGTCCGCCGATACATACAGCGCGCCGACACCCTTGGGGCCCCCAATTTTATGGGCGCTGAGCGTGATGAGATCCGCTCCCAGCGATTTTTCGGTGAATGGAAGCTTCATATAGCCCTGGACACAGTCGGTGTGTATGAGCGCGTCGGGATTTGCGCTTTTTATGAGCTTCGAGATGCGCTTGATATCGTAAACTGCGCCGGTTTCGTTGTTGACTGTCATGAAGCTGGCTAGAATGGTGTTTTTATCGGCTTCGCGGGCGATCATATCGTAGTCGGGGACACCGCCCACGGTGGGAATGCGCACCACGTTGAAGCCGCGTCGCTCAAGCTCCGCCGCAGGCTCCATGATTGCAGGATGCTCGCTGTCGGAGATGATGATTTTCTTATCATTGAATCTTTTTGCCGACGCAGTGCCGATAAGCGCAAGATTGTCCGCTTCCGTACCACTCGCGGTGAAAATGAGCTGCTTTTCGGTGATTTTGGAGATGCATCTCACACCCAGCGAGGAAAGTATGGCGCGTCGGGCATCGGAGACCGCTTTTTCCGCCTCCACGCCCAGTGTGTGAAGCGAGGAGGGATTGCCGTACATCTCCATTGCCGCACACATAGCATCTTTTGCCTCGGTACAGAGCGGGGTTGTGGCGCTGTTGTCGAAATAGATGATTTTCATGCTTAATGGAATTTGAAGTTGGCAAGGATCGCGACCACATCTTCAAAATGTGTATCGTATTTGTCGGCATGAGCGGTGTAGGTGAAGATATACACTGTTGCATCCTTGAACGCCACGATCTGCATGATCTTATAGGGCGTTTCGGTGAAGGTGCCCGTGTATACATACTGCATGGCTGTGACACCGTCAAGGATAAACTCCTCGGGATCGTATACATAAGTAAGATCGGGGAACATTGCCTTAAGACTCGGCTCGTAGATAGCCCAGTAGTCGGCGATGCTTTTAACTGAGCCGTCAAGCTCGAAGGCTGTCATGGAGATGTTTGTGGGATCCTGACCGCTGTAGTATGCGGAGGTCATACCGGTGGAAATATCGGTTACCCACTCCTCGGGCACAAACAGATCGTATGTCACGCCGTCGTCGGAGATCTCCTTGAAGCCCATGGGAGCGGTAGAATCGGTATTACCGCAGCCTGCAAGCACGGATGCGCCTACAAGTGCCGCGCATAGAAGAGCAATAATCTTTTTCATTATGAAAATACCTCGCATAATATTAGTATTAAAGATATTATACCGCGCCGATGCCGCCTTGTCAACTTTGATTTTGTAAACAGTGATAAATCTATTTGTTAATATGAGCATCGACGTTGAAACTGCGGAATCTCCACAGGACGCCAATTTTGGCAAAAGGCTATAAGGGAAATGCTGATATAAAAAAGCTCCAATGCAAATCGGAGCTTTTTAAATGGTGCGACTCGGCCCGTAAGCCGGGTTCTGTTCTGTGCGATCATCTATCTTCGCGTACCGTCGCCGATACGCTTCACGCATAGCGTGTGCCACCCATGGGATCTGCCGGGCAGACAGCCGTGTGTGATAAGTACACGGATCCCATATGCGGTGTTGCTTCGGATAGGGTTTACAGCGGACCTATGTTACCATAGGAACTCGTGAGCTCTTACCTCACGTTTCCATCCTTACCCGCCAGCGCGGGCGGTTTATTTCTGTTGCACTTTCCCGGAGGTCACCCTCGGCGGACGTTATCCGTTATCCCTGCCCTGTGAAGCCCGGACTTTCCTCACGGCAATACCTTTCGGCGTATGCCGCGCGACAGCCCAATTCGGTCTCTTGTATTATAATATCAAAGAGTGTTCACTGTCAAGACTTTTTCGAAAAATAGCGAGAAAACCCTTTATTTTACAAAGGATAAATGCTATAATAAAACCAATCTTTCAGAAAGGACACTCCCATGAAAACTCTCGGTTACTATAACGGACACTACGACGAACTTGACCGCATGACTGTGCCGATGAACGATCGCGCCTGCTCCTTCGGCGACGGCGTGTACGATTCGGCATATGCAAGAAACGGCATTGTATATTCCCTGCATGAACATATCGACCGCATTTTCAGAAGCTGCGCCCTGCTCGACATCACCCCTCCCTGCTCAAAAGAAGAAATGACCACCATCATCAACGAAATGGTGGCAAAAGTCGATGCCAGCGAAACCTTTGTGTATTGGCAAATCACGCGCGGCACCACACCCCGAAGCCATGCATATACGAAGGATTTAACCTCAAATCTCTGGATCATCATCCGCGAAATGTCGATCCGCGAAACTTACCGTCCCATCAAGCTGATCTCGCGTGAAGACACCCGCTTTTTCCATTGCAACATCAAATCCTTGAATCTCATTCCGAATGTTCTTGCCGCCACCGCCGCCAAAGAGGCAGGATGCGACGAATGTGTCTTTCACCGCGGTGAGCGCGTCACCGAATGCGCGCACTCGAATATTCAAATTCTCAAAAACGGAACGCTCATCGAGCC
>JAZNAL010000010.1:0-22299 GCA_045586505.1 Candidatus Flemingiibacterium sp.
CAGATGACATACAGCACCGAGGTCCATGACTTCCTGCGGGTTGGAGCCTGCCATCATAGCGAAACCGGTCTGGCGGCAAGCGTAAACGTCGGAGTGGTCACCGAAGATGTTCAGCGCGTGGGAAGCAACGCAGCGTGCGGAAACGTGGAAGACGGAGGGAAGAAGTTCACCTGCGATCTTGTACATGTTCGGGATCATCAGAAGAAGACCCTGAGATGCGGTGTAGGTGGTGGTGAGAGCACCTGCTGCGAGAGAACCGTGAACGGTACCTGCAGCGCCTGCCTCGGACTGCATCTCGATAACCTTAACGGTATCGCCCATGATATTCTTCAGACCGGTTGCAGACCATGTGTCTGTAACGTCAGCCATTACGGAAGAAGGAGTGATGGGGTAGATACCTGCCACTTCGGTAAACGCATACGACGCATGAGCGGCGGCTGTGTTACCATCCATGGATATCTTTTTTCTTGCCATGTTGGAATTCCTCCTAATTTAATAAATAAAATTTTTAACATATTTTTTGCGATTTCTCCGCCTTGCTTTGCTCACTTAGGCATAACAAAGCATAGGCGCAGCAACGCCACGATAATATTATACCGCATAATTCGCGATTTGTAAAGATGTAAAACGATAAAAGTTGCAAGTAATTTATGAAAGTTTTTATATATATTAAGGAATAGGAGCAGAATTTTACGCCTTATTCCTCGCCGCCCTCACCAAAAAGCTCCTTTTCCATCGCCGCACGGACACCCTTTATTTTATCGGGCGAGATTCTTCCCTTGGTCTTTTCGTAATAAGCAACGGCATTGCGTGCCATCAGAAGAAACTGATTGTTCAGTGTTCTTCCCTCATCATTTGCTACATAGTAAAGCTTTTCAAGCAGGTCGTCGCTGATGCGGAGTGTTACGTTTTTTTGATTTTTCATGTGTGCCTTGTCCTTTCGTTTGACTTCTCAACAAATATTATCCGATAAAAATTCAAATTAGGTATTGCATTTTTATTACAGATGTGTTAAAATAGATACAGAACATTCGTTCTGATGCAAAAAGAACGGATTTATACGGAAAGGGATAGAGATTTATGCTTTCAATAGTGTATTCGGCGGGACTTTTGGGAATTGACGGATTTTTGGTGTCGGTGGAGTGCAATGCACAGGACAAGCTGCCGAAGTTTGAGGTCATCGGACTTCCGGGAGCCGCTATGAAGGAGTCCAAAGAGCGCATCATCGCCGCCATGGAAAACGTGGGCTATGCGTTCCCCGAATCCTGCATCACCGTAAATTTAGCGCCCGCAGACCGTAAAAAAGAGGGCTCTACCTTCGATCTTGCTATGATGATCGGCATCATGCAGTCGAATTACATACTTCCCGAAACGCTGGATATTTCAAAATGCTGTTTTATCGGCGAGCTGTCGCTTACAGGCAAGCTCCGCGAGGCTAAAGGTGTTTTGTGCATGACCCTTGCCGCAAAGGAAGCGGGACTGACCGAGATATTCGTCCCGCAGGCAAACGCCAAGGAAGCATCGGTGGTCAGAGGCGTCAACGTATACGGCGTCACCGACCTGTCGGTGCTGATACGCCATCTGCGCCATGAGGAATCCATCATCCCCACGCGCTTCGACCACGACGGATTTACGCCGACCACCGATCAGACCCACTGCGATTTTTCCGATGTCAAAGGGCAGGAGAAGGTAAAGCGTGCGCTGGAGATCGCCGCCGCGGGAGGACATAATGTTCTGATGATCGGCCCGCCTGGTACGGGCAAAAGTATGCTGGCAAAGCGTTTACCCACCATTCTGCCGGAGATCAGCTTCGATGAAGCCATCGAAACGTCAAAGATACATTCCGTGGCGGGTAAGCTCAGCGACGGGACGTCCATCGTCACCTCGCGCCCCTTCCGCTCGCCGCACCATACAATGTCCGCCCCCAGTCTTGTTGGCGGCGGCTCAAATCCTCAGCCCGGCGAGATCTCGCTGGCACACAACGGTGTACTGTTCCTCGATGTGCTGCCCGAATTCAACAAGCAGGTGACCGAATCGCTCCGTCAGCCGCTGGAGGACGGCAATGTCACCATCACCCGAACCGGCGGCAAGGTCACATATCCCTGCTCTTTCATGCTGGTCGCCGCCATGAATCCCTGCAAGTGCGGCTACTACGGGCATCCCACTAAAAAGTGCCAGTGCAAGCAGGAAGATATCAAAAAGTATATGTCGAAAATCAGCGGTCCCCTGCTCGACCGCATAGACATACAGGTCGAGGTGTCCTCGCTGACCTACGACGAGCTGTCAACGCCCCAGAAGAGCGAAACCTCTGCCGAGGTACGCGCACGGGTGGACCGCGCACGAAAATTTGCACGCCAGCGCTGTGCGGCGGCATCAAAGAACAACCCCATGATACCGATGATCTACAAAAATGCGGATATGAGCGCCCGTCACCTTGCCGCATTCTGTCAGCTTGACAAAGACGCCTCCGAGCTTCTGCGAAGCGCTTACGACAAGCTTGGGCTGTCCGCACGCGGCTATGACCGCCTGCTTCGCGTAGCACGAACCATCGCCGATCTTGCCGGAAGTGAGAATATCGGTATGCTTCATGTGGCGGAAGCGATACAGCTGCGCAGTCTTGACCGCAAGTACTTTAATTAGGTAAAGTTTTCCACCAAGTATCCCACACCCTGTGGAAAACCCGTCAAAAAACCGCGCAAATAATACGACTTTTTCACCCGTTTTTGTGGAAAACTCTGTTTAAAACTTGAAAAAGTGCGATTTCACGGCATAAAGTTATCCACATTATCCACAACTCAGCTTGTGGATAATGTGACCCTTCTGCTTTTGATGTGTGCGATATTTGCCAAAAAATACGGACGTGATATAGTCATAATCGACCCGAATGTGGGATTTGGTCATCCGTCGTCTTAGGGGGATAAAAAATTTTTCCAACATTTTTTCAAAAAGGTGTTTACAAATCGCAAAGGATAGTATATAATAATGGTATACATAAAGGCTGTGAGCGGAAGGATGCCGTTTCGGGCTTTCTCAGAGAACTGCGCCGCGATTTGTCGCGTGGTGTGAGCGCAGGAAAGCATCGGCGGCAATAAGTGCGTCCGTGAGCCGGTGGGGCGAAATAACAGTAGTCTCTCCCGTGTGCCGTGCGTTACAGCGGCGGGTATTTTCTGATACCGTGAGTATAATCGTAAAGTGGAACCGCGAATCGGGCATTGTCCCCGACGCCTTTACAGCTCTTTTGGAGCTGTGGGGCGTTTTTTTAGTTTATAATCCAAAAAGGAGATAAATGTTATGGAAATCACCCTCGACCTCAATCTTGAAAAGATCAAAAAAGGCTTAATCAAGGCAAAAGATGGAGTCATCAAGGCAAAAGATGAAATAGCAAACGATATTAAGGTCATCCGCGAACGTGACCCCGCGGCGACCAGCAATCTGGAAGTCGCGCTTCTCTATTCAGGCTTCCACGCAGTGCTGGCATACCGCCTGTCCCATGAGCTTTACAAGCACAACAAGCATTTTGCGGCGCGCATGGTCAGCCAGGGCGCACGCTTTCTCACCGGCATCGAGATCCACCCCGGTGCGAAGATAGGTAAGGGTCTGTTCATCGACCACGGCAGTGCCGTCGTTATAGGTGAGACCGCCGAGATTGGCGACAACTGCACCATATATCAGGGCGTTACACTGGGCGGTACCGGTAAGGATGTGGGCAAGCGTCACCCCACACTCGGCAACAACGTCATGGTAGGCTCGGGCGCCAAGGTGCTTGGTCCCTTTACTGTGGGCGACAACTCCAAGATCGCGGCAAATGCGGTGGTGCTTGAAGCCATTCCCGCAAACAGCACCGCAGTGGGTATCCCTGCCCGCGTTGTAAAAAGAGGCAGTGCCAAGCCCTGCGGCGACCTGGACCAGGTGCATATGCCCGACCCCGTGGCACAGGAGCTGTGCCGCCTCCGGATCCGTTTGGAGCATCTCGAGAAAAAGCTTGAAGAAAAAGAAGGAGACAAATTATAATGAAGCTTTACAACACCGCCACCCGCAATCGCGAGGAGTTCGTGCCAAACGATCCGAGCCTTGTAAAAATGTACACCTGCGGCCCCACCGTATACCATTTTGCCCATATCGGAAACCTTCGCTCATACATCATGGAGGATATTCTCGAAAAATCCCTGCGCTATTCGGGCTATAACGTCAAGCGCGTCATGAACATCACCGATGTAGGACATCTCGCATCCGATGCGGATACAGGTGAGGATAAGATGCTCAAGGGCGCAAAGCGCGAGAACAAATCCGTCATGGAGATCGCGAAATTCTATACCGATGCATTCTTTGAAGACTGCCGCAAGCTGAACATCAAGCGTCCCGACGTTGTGGAGCCTGCCACCAACTGCATTGGTGACTACATCCACATAATCGAGACCCTTATCGAAAAAGGCTATGCTTACGCGGCAGGCGGAAACATCTATTTTGACGTTTCAAAGCTGAAGCAGTATTACATTTTCAACGATTTCTCCGAGGATGATCTTGAGGTCGGTGTACGCGAGGGCGTCACAGAGGACAGCAACAAAAAGAATAAGAACGACTTCGTTCTCTGGTTCACCAAGAGTAAATTCGAGGATCAGGCGCTGAAATGGGATTCCCCCTGGGGCGTAGGTTACCCCGGCTGGCATATCGAATGCTCGGGCATATCCATGAAGCATCTCGGAGAGGATCTGGACATCCACTGCGGCGGTATCGACAACGCTTTCCCCCATCATACAAACGAAATCGCACAGTCCGAGGCATACCTCGGACACAAGTGGTGCAACTATTGGATGCACGTACATCATCTCAACACAAACTCCGGCAAGATGTCAAAGTCCAAGGGTGAGTTTCTTACGGTATCGCTCCTTGAGGAAAAGGGCTACGATCCGCTGGTGTACAGGCTTTTCTGCCTGCAGTCCCACTACAGAAAGAATCTCGTATTCTCCTGGGAAAACCTGGACAACGCTGTGGTCACCTACAACAAGCTGATCGCCAAGATCGCAGCTCTGAAGCCCGGGGAAGCCGCAGTGGACAGCGCGGTATTCGATGAGCAGAAGGCAAAGTTCCTCGACGCGCTCGGAAACGATCTCAACACTGCCCTTGCGGTTACAGCAGTCTACGATGTGCTCAAGGCAAAGACAAACGATGAAACAAAGCTTGCACTGCTTGCGGACTTTGACTACGTTCTCGGTCTCGATCTTATGGCAAAAGCAGATGCAAAACGCAAAGAGCTTGCCGAGGCGGCTCCCAAGGCAGGCGAATTTACGGTCATCTGCGAGTCGGGCGAAGCCGACCCCGAGATCGTTTCGCAGATAAAAGCGCGTCAGGATGCAAAGAAGGCGAAGAATTTCGCTGAGGCAGACCGTATCCGCGACGAGCTTAAGGCAAAGGGCGTGGAAATCACCGATATTCCCGGCGGCGCAAAGTACAAACTCGCATAAACAACCCGATATTTCACCCAAACAAATGAAAATTGTGCAGTATTACTATTGCTTTTTTATCTGTTTTGGTGTAATATAATAGAAGCAATACAAATTTATCTTTATTAAGGAGTAAACACAATGAAAAGAATTCTTGCACTTGTGCTCGCAGCTCTTATGGCTGTGCTCACACTCGCTTCCTGCGGCACAGATAAGGACGTTGTTAAGCTTATCGACGTAAACCTCACCGAGGAAGAGTATGCTTTCGGTGTTGACAAGACTCAGCCTGAGCTTCTCACCAAAGTAAACGAAATTATCGCAAAGATCCAGGAAGACGGCAGATTCGACGAGATCTGCAACAAGTACTTCGGCGACGGAACCCCCACTCCCGTGGCTTCCGCTGCTCTTGATGAAACCAAGGATCAGTTCGTAGTAGCTACCAATGCGGCTTTCGCTCCCTTTGAATACATGGACGGCGACAAGTACCTTGGTATTGATATGGAAATCGCTGCTCTTATCGCAAGCGAGCTCGGTCAGGAGCTTGTTATCATGAACATGGACTTCGACGCTGTTTGCCTCTCCGTAGGTCAGCAGAAGTGCGACATCGCTATGGCAGGTCTTACCGTTCGTGAGGACCGCAAGGAGCACGTTGACTTCTCTACTTCTTACTACAACGCTTCCCAGAAGCTTATCGTTAAGGCTGAGGACACCACCTTCGACGCTTGCACTACTGCAGACGACGTTGCGGCTATTCTCAATACCTACGACAATACCACCAAGATCGGCGTTCAGACCGGTACAACAGGCCAGTTCTACGTTGAAGGTGACGCAGATTGGGGCTTTGACGGCTACAAAGTTGAGTGCAAGGGCTACGATAACGGTACCCTCGCTGTAACTGACCTCATCAACGGCAACATAACCTATGTTATCATCGACTCCGCTCCCGCGGCTTATATCGTTGAAGCATACAACGCAATGAACTGATTGCACAAATAAGTCAACATTCACAGTGCGCCCTTCTAATTGCGAGCAAATAGGAGGGCGCAGTATTTTAATAAAGGAATCACGCTGATGGGTAATTTTCCGAAGAAAATAGAAACATTCCTTAATTACTTTATCGAAAAAGGCGGCTATATAACCGTCCTTGAGGGACTGAAGCACACTGCGATAATCGCGGTGCTGGGTCTTGTTATCGGTATAGTTATAGGTACACTTATAGCAACGGTGCGGGTTATTCCGAAATATCGGACCTTGCCGAGGATATTAAACGGCATCTGCACCTTTTACGTGGGCCTTTTCCGCGGTACGCCGATCGTGGTGCAGCTGCTTGTGTTCTACTATGTGCTTTTACCCCTTATGGGCATAAGAATGTCGGGACTCAACGTGGCTGTCATGGTTTTCGGACTCAATTCCGGTGCCTATATCTCCGAGATTATGCGCTCGGGTATTCAGTCTGTGGACGTCGGTCAGATGGAAGCCGGACGGGCTGTGGGACTTTCCTTTTCAACAGCCATGATGAAGATCGTTATTCCCCAGGCGGTAAAAAATATTCTTCCCACTCTCGGAAACGAGTTTATCGCTCTTATAAAGGAAACCTCTGTAGTTTCCTTCGTTGCGGTTGCAGACCTCTATATGGCGTTCAAGATGATAGGTACGAATACATACGAGTTCATGGTGCCGTACCTTGTCATGGCAATAATCTATATTGTTTTGGTAATGCTTATTTCCCTTGGAATCAGAATCATGGAAAGGGGGCTTGCAAGAAGTGATAGACGTAATTGATTTAAAAAAGAGCTTCGGTAAGTTGGAAGTTCTGAAGGGCGTCAACGTTACTATCAATCAAGGCGATATCGTCTGCGTTATCGGTCCTTCGGGAAGCGGTAAGAGTACATTTCTTCGCTGCCTCAACTGTATGGAGGATCCAACAGACGGACAGATCATCTTCCACGGTGTCAACATCGCCGACATGAAGGTGGATATCAACATCCACCGCCGCAAGATCGGCATGGTGTTCCAGCAGTTCAATCTGTTTGCCAACAAGACGGTAGTGGAAAACATCATGCTTGCACCCGTACACATCGGTGTCAGCGATCTTCGCAGTGCGAAGATTGAAAACTTCTTCCTGCCTTTTTGCAATCTTTTCAGAAAGAAAAAGAATAAGAAACAGAAAAACGAGATTTCCACCACCAAGGCTCAGATCAAGGCGGAAGCCCGCGAAAACGCAATGCGTCTTCTAAACCGTATCGGACTTGCCGACAAGGCAGATGTTTATCCGTCCACCCTTTCGGGCGGTCAGAAGCAGCGTGTAGCTATCGCCCGCGCGCTCGCCATGAATCCCGACGTGATCCTTTTTGATGAGCCCACCTCGGCGCTTGACCCCGAAATGGTCGGCGAGGTGCTGGATCTTATGAAGGAGCTTGCAAGCGACGGCATGACCATGGTCGTGGTAACTCACGAAATGGGCTTTGCCAAGGAAGTGGCATCCCGCATCCTCTTTATGGATCAGGGATACATTTTAGAGGAAAACAGCCCTGCCGAGTTCTTCGCCGCACCCAAGCATCCGAGAACAAAAGAGTTTTTATCAAAGGTTTTATAAAAAAATTTCCCGCACACGGTGCGGGAAATTTTTTACTTATTCGGATCAAGCAGCGGCCAATATGCCTTCATATAGTCGATACCAGACCAAAGAGTCATAACGGTCATTGCTATGATGGTCACATAGGATAAAATGTGATAATCGCTGACAAAATTGCCTGCGGGAATGATCACGGGTTCAAGCAGGATCGCCACGATGCAGACGATCTGCGTCACAGTCTTGACCTTGCCGAGCCATGCGGCGGCAACTACCGTACCGGATTTGTTCACCACGATAAGTCGCATAGATGTAATGGCAAGCTCACGGAAGATCACGATCAGCGCCGCCCATACAAACAGAGGACGGATATAATCAAATCTGTAAAGTATCGCAAGCATAGCGCCGAACACCATAAACTTATCGGCAAGCGGATCGATAAACTTACCGAAATCCGTTATAAGATTGAATCGGCGGGCAATCTGTCCGTCCAGCATATCCGTAAGCGCGGTGAGAATAAACAGCGCGGCGGCGATTATGCGAAACCAGGTCTCATAAGCACAAAAAAACTCGGATGTGGGAATACACATGACCGCCACAAACAGCGGAACCATGATAACGCGAAGCAGCGATAGTTTATTCGGTAAATTCATAATAATCCTCCGTTGTACTATATCTTGTCGCCAATAAGGTCGTAATCTATTGCTTCGGTGATCTTCACCTTGACAAACTGACCCGCGCTGACACTTCGCTTCGGCGCACGAAAATATACTTTGCCGTCGATCTCGGGCGCGTCGGCATAGCTTCTGCCGTAATATGCCTCCGAAACGGGATCGTAGTCCTCGCACATGACCTCTATGGTCTTACCGATCATAGATTCATTCTGCTCTTCGGTGATCTCACCCTGTGTACGCATGATGATATCGTATCTGTCCTGCTTTATCTGCTCGTCTATCTGATCCTCAAAGTCGTAAGCAGGCGTATCCTCCTCGCGGGAGTAGGAAAACGCACCCAGCCTGTCAAACCTCGCTTCTTTGACGAATTCGCAAAGCTCGCAGAAATCCTCCTCGGTCTCACCGGGGAAGCCCACTATCACCGTGGTGCGGATGATCATACCGGGAACATTTTCACGCAGCTTCCCTACCACCGAGCGGATCATCTCACCATCGCCGTGACGGTTCATGGCAGAGAGCACACGATCGGAAATATGCTGTATGGGCAGATCGATGTATTTAAGCACACGGGGATTATTCTTAAACGTATCTATAAGCTCATCGGTGATCTTGTCGGGATAACAGTAGAGCACACGTATCCACGGGATGTTTGTCTCCTCGGTGATACGGTTCAAAAGCTCGGAGAGCTTGTACTCACCATAGAGGTCAAGACCGTAGCGGGTGGTATCCTGTGCTACCACCACAAGCTCCTTGACACCGATCTCCTCCAGCGTCTTGGCTTCCTCAATAAGCTCCTCCATGGGACGGCTTCTGAATTTGCCGCGGATCTGCGGGATCGCACAGTAGGTACAGCAGTTGTCACAACCCTCGGCTACCTTTAAATAAGCGTAATACTCGGGTGTGGTGATGATACGCTCTCCGCCGAGCTTTACGGTATTTTTGTCCTCATAAGAGGAATATTTTTTTCCCTTCGCCGCGTTTTCCACTGCTCTGGCTATATTGTGAATGCTTCCCACACCGAGAATAGCATCCACCTCGGGGAGCTGATCGAAGATCTGATCGCGGTAACGCTCCGCAAGGCATCCCGTTACCACGATACCCTTAAGAGTGCGGTTTTTCTTCAGCCAGCCGATATCTATAATATTATCGATGGCTTCCTTTTTCGCGGACTCGATAAATCCGCAGGTATTGATAACCACAACATCGGCTTCTATATCCTCGGACACGATCTCATATCCTGCGTCGTAAAGCTCACGGAGCATTACCTCAGTATCAAGCTGATTCTTGGGACAGCCGAGAGATACAAAGCCTACTTTTGTTTTTTTACTCATTTTAAGTTGTTCCTTATTGCTAAATGGTTTATTCTTCCTCTTCCATGACCCATTTGATGGCTGACCTCGTTTCCGAAGGGGAATAGCCGAGACGGTACATGGAGGCATAGAAGGATTCTCGGTACTTGCAGTCCGAAATACATTCAAAATCGCATTTTCGGCGTACCAATTTGCAAAGATTAGCTTCAAAGTCCACAGAATCCAGCATGTCGGGAAGATATTCGCTTATGATCTCGCGGGAAATGCCTTTTTTGTAAAGCTCATTTTTGATACGGCTTTTTCCGTACAGCTTTACGTTTGCAAGCTGTTCCACAGCGCGCTCCATTATTCCCCGCTCATCGATATAACCAAGCTCCTCTATATACTCTGCCGCATCCTCGGCGGTATACTTGTCAAACCCTCGGGAGCGTAGCTTTACAATAAGAGCAGATTTCGTATTGTCGCCGTAAGACAGGAGATCCAGTCCCTTTTTGACCGCCTCCCAAAGCTTTGCGCTGTATTCGAGGGAGTCAAACTGCTGGCGGGTAAGAGTATACGGCAGACTGCCGACACCGATGTTGCCGGTATCAAACAGCATTTTTGAGGATACCGATAGCTTTCGCACATCCTCATTCCCGGCAGCGGAAAGTCTTACTGAAAGCTCAACCTCCTCGCCCATTCGGCGCGGCTCCAGCTTTACAATGGCTATATCAATGCTCATTTCCTGATATTAGTCGTCATCCTCGGTGGCAAGGATCCTGATGTCAAGTGCCTCATCATCGGGATCGATATCATTATCGCCGTCATCTGAGCCAAAGTCCTGATCCATAAGCGCCGCGATCTCGTCCTTCTTGCCGAGAATCTTTTCGGACAGCTCCCTCATAAGCTCCTCGTTGCCCTCAATATACTTGCGGGTATTCTCCTTACCCTGCGCGATACGCTGACCGTTGTAGGAGAACCAAGAGCCGCTCTTATGGATAAGATCAAGCTCGATGGCAAGGTCAATTATCTCGCCGGACTTTGAAATACCGTGACCGTAGAGAATATCAAACTCCGCTACCTTAAAGGGCGGTGCCACTTTATTCTTGACTATCTTGCACTTGACGTGGTTGCCGTAAATATCGCTGCCGTCCTTAAGCTGCTCGGCGCGTCTTATTTCTATTCTGACAGAGGAGTAGAACTTAAGTGCACGACCGCCAGAGGTGACCTCGGGGTTACCGTAGGAGATACCGATCTTCTCACGAAGCTGGTTTATAAAGATAAGTACCGTATTGGATTTTGCCACAGCACCCGACAGCTTTTTCAGTGCCTGGGACATAAGTCTTGCCTGGAGACCTACATGAGACGCCGACATATCGCCGTCGATTTCCTGCTGTGTTACCAGCGCCGCAACCGAGTCAACGATCACAACGTCGATAGCACCGGAACGGATTAGCGCCTCGGCAATATCAAGTGCCTGCTCACCGCTGGAGGGCTGAGATACCAACAGGTTGTCGATATCGACGCCCAGAGCCTTTGCATATACAGGATCGAGGGCGTTTTCCACGTCAATGTATGCCGCTTCGCCGCCGAGCTTCTGAGTTTCGGCAACAACGTGCAGCGCAACTGTAGTCTTACCGGAGGATTCCGGGCCGTAGATTTCCACGATTCTACCGCGCGGAACACCGCCTATTCCAAGCGCCATGTCAAGGGTAAGTGAGCCTGTGGAGATGGCACTTACCTCCATTTCGGGAGCCTCTCCCATACGCATGATGGTACCCTTGCCGTAATTCTTCTCGATCTGACCGATAGCGCCCGCTATCGCTTTCTTTTTCTCCTCCGTGTCGGTAATTTTCACCGGAACGGGCTTGCTCTTAGTCTTTGCTTTCATTTGTAGTGATTCCTTTCGTGTATTTATGGGATCATTTATCTGTCCGGGACGTTCGTATATAACAAACATTTATTCCCTATATACCCGAACAAATATTCTGTATGATGATATTATACACTATAACTTGACAAAATGCAATAGGTTTTCGAAATTTTTTAAAACAGCGGGCTGTTTATCATCCATCCGTTTTCGGTCATCTGAAGCGTTACCTCAATATCACCGTCGGCGTGAGGTATGCGTACGATTGCCATATACGGATTCTTCTTCACAACCTTTGCCTCTGTAAGATCAAACTCGCGCGGCTCACCGAAATGCTCCGTCACCGACGGCGCAACATAAAGTCTGCCGTCTTTGTCCACAAACTTCGCGCCTATTTCGCCTTCTGCGGCAGCCACGCCAAAGAAAGCGGTGTTAGCAAGAATCTTGTAATAATCATAGTAGAACACCTCACGCATCGCGGCGTCAAGCTCATCCACCGATGTAAATGCCGCATTATCGCTGACGCGGTAATATCCGTCCTCGCTTACATTGCCGTGAGGCAGAGCGTCACCGTAGATTATGCGGTAAAGCTCGGTGGCTCTCGGTGCAAGCGCGGACAGCTCAGCGAGTATCTCGGCATTATCTGCCCTGCCTCCACATGAGGCGAGTGATATGATCATTATTACTAAGAGAAAAAATACAGCGAATCTTTTCATCATTATTCGTTTGGTTCCTCATTTTCGGATTCCAAAGTGTCAGAAGGAGCAGTGGTGTCGGTATTTTCTTCGGGATTTTCATCCTTGTTGACGGACACCTTTGCAAAGTTTACGATAGACGCACCTTCGGCAAGTCTCATCACAATTACACCGCCCGCACTGCGCCTGTAGAACGGAATTCCGCTAACGGGAGTTCTTATAATCGTACCTTCGGTGGTAATGAGCATGATATCGTCATCCTCGGAAACCGTGGCAATACCCGCAAGCTCGCCGGTACGCTCGGAAATACCGTGACACATTACGCCCTTGACGCCTCTTGAATGCGCGGTAAACTCGGAAAATTCGCATCGCTTGCCAAATCCCTTTTCGGTGATGGTTATAAGCGCTCTTTCGTTGTCCACCAGAGTCGCACCGACTACATAATCACCCTGGGCAAGCCTGATACCGCGCACACCGCGTGCACCTCTACCCATAGAACGTACATCCGCTTCCTCAAAGCGTGCGGACAAACCGTTGTGAGTAGCAATGATGATACCGTCTTTGCCGGTGGTATGCTTTACAAAGGAAAGCTCGTCGCCCTCATCAAGAGTAATAGCGATCTTGCCGCCCTTTCTCTGATACTCAAAGTCGGAGAGCAGAGTCCTCTTAACAACACCCATGCGAGTAACCATGAAGAGGTACTCATTATCCGAAAACGCAGGTATGGAAATGATTGCCGTTACCTTTTCGCCCTCGGAAAGCTCAAGTACATTTACGATATTCGAGCCCTTTGCGGTACGTCCCGCTTCGGGGATCTGGTAGGTCTTACGGGTATGTACCTTACCCGTATTGGTGAACATCATGATAAATGAATGGCTGTGTGCCACCACTACGTCGGCAATGGCGTCATCCTCCTTGGTGGTCATACCGATGATGCCCTTACCGCCGCGGCGCTGTGCCGTATAGGTATCGGCAGGCTGACGCTTGATATATCCGTCGCCGGTAAGCGTAATAACGCAGTCATGACGCTCGATAAGATCCTCGTAAACGATATCGTCCTCTGCGGCAACAAGCTCTGTCTTGCGGTCGTCGGCGAACTTTTCCTTGATCTCAAGCATCTCATTACGGATAATATCCTTGATCTTGGCTTCATCTGCAAGAATGCCTTCAAGCTCTGCTATAGTCTCATAGAGCTTTGCGAGACGCTCCTCTATCTTCTGACGCTCCATGCCGGAAAGACGTCCAAGCGTCATCTCGACTATCGCCTGTGCCTGGATTTCGGTGAGACCGAAGCGATCCATAAGCTGTACCTTGGCATCGGCGATGGATGCCGAGCCGCGGATAACCTTGATGACCTCTTCGATATTATCGATTGCGATCTTATATCCCTCGAAGATGTGAGCCTCACGTCTTGCCTTTTCAAGATCAAATTTGACGCGGCGTGTGATGACCTCCTCCTGGTGAGCTATATAATGTTCAAGTATCTGCTTTAAGTTGAGCACCTTCGGCACGTTGTTTACCAGCGCCAGCATATTGAAGGCGCAGGTATCCTGGAGCTGACTGTACTTATAAAGCTGATTGAGAATGATCTGACCGTTTGCATCCCGGCGATAGGTGATCTCAATATGAACTTCCTTGGAACGGTCGGAAAGGTCCACGATCTCGGTGATGCCCTCGATACGCTTATCCTTTACAAGATCGGCTATAGCTTCCACAAGCATCTTTTTGTTGACCTGATAAGGAAGCTCCGTGACGATGATCTTATGATGCTCCTCGTCTATTTCACACTTTGCGCGTACCATAACGTGTCCGCGACCGGTGGTGTATGCCTCATAAATACCGTTTGAGCCGTAAACTGTAGCGGCGGTAGGAAAGTCGGGACCCTTTATAAACTGCATCAGATCCTTTATCTGCGCATCTGGATTGTCCATCAGATACAGCGTACCGTCGATTACCTCGCCTAAATTGTGCGGCGGAATGTTGGTCGCCATACCAACTGCGATACCGATGGAGCCGTTTACAAGCAGATTAGGGAAGCGCGCAGGAAGTACGCTCGGCTCTTCATGAGTATTATCGAAGTTAGGGACGAAATCTACAACATCCTTTTCGATATCGCTCATCATTTCGTTTGACAGCTTGGCAAGTCTTGCCTCGGTATAACGGTAAGCCGCCGCCTTATCGCCGTCGATGGAGCCGAAGTTACCCTGACCCTGTACAAGCGGGTAACGCAGAGAGAAGGGCTGAGCAAGACGTACCATGGTATCATATACGGCAGAGTCACCGTGAGGATGATATCTACCCAGCACGTTACCGACTGTCGTTGCGGACTTACGGAAATCCTTGTCATAGGTGAGCTTATCTTCGTACATAGCGTAAAGTATACGTCTGTGTACAGGCTTGAGTCCGTCGCGAACATCGGGGAGCGCTCGGGACATGATAACACTCATGGAATAGGCGATAAATGAGCTTTTTACCTCCGACTCCATTTCAATGCCGACTATTTTTTGATCCGGAAATTCAATATTTTCGATTTGATCGTTCTTCTTCATTTTGACCCTCTTTATTTCGACAGGTTTGTTTGTAATACCTGCCTATTTTTATGTGGGAAATCCTTTATTCCACTTATTTTCCACAGCTTTGACAGCACCGTTGTGGAAAATGTGTATTTCTATTAACATTTTGCATTTTTCGGCTTGCTGTCTTGCTAATATAGGCTGACACAAACGGTCTTTTACAACTTTCAAACGGAGTTTTCCACAGGTTTTCAAAGACCGTGTGGAAAACCTTTACCCGCTGATAAGCTTGTTTATAACACAAAAAACCATTTGCTGACAGTAATTACTCAGATATCGAGATTGGTGGCATAAATCGCATTTTCCTCGATAAACTCACGGCGCGGCTCTACGTTGTCGCCCATGAGCACCGAGAACATCTCGTCACAAGCTATGGCATCCTCAATGGTAACCTTCAGAAGCGTACGCTGTTCGGGGTCCATGGTAGTCTCCCAAAGCTGGTCGGGGTTCATCTCACCAAGACCCTTGTAACGGCTGGTCTTTGTACCGACCTCACCGATCTCGGAAAGTATGGCATCACGCTCTGCGTCGCTGTAAGCGTAGTGATTCTTCTTACCCTTGGTAATCTTATACAGCGGAGGCTGTGCGAGGAAGATGTGACCGTCCTCAATAAGCTGCTTCATGTGTCTGAAGAAGAAGGTCAGAAGCAGTATTCTGATATGAGATCCGTCCACGTCCGCATCGGCCATGAGAATGTTCTTGCCGTAACGGAGCTTTGTGGGATCGAATTCGTCGCCGATACCGCATCCCAGCGCCTGAATGATCGGAATCAGCGAGGAATTGGAGTATACCTTGTCAAGTCGGCTCTTTTCAACGTTCAGAACCTTACCGCGCAGAGGGAGTATCGCCTGGAAGCGGCTGTTTCGTCCGCTCTTAGCAGAGCCGCCCGCGGAGTCACCCTCGACTAAATACAGCTCTGTAAGCTCCGTACGCTTCTCCTGGCAGTCGGAAAGCTTGCCGGGAAGCCCCGAGCCTTCAAGCACGCTCTTGCGGCGTGTAAGCTCGCGAGCCTTCTTCGCAGCTTCACGTGCTCTGGAAGCGGCAAGGGATTTTTCAAGCACTACCTTCGCAGTATTCGGATGCTCCTCTAAATATTCGGCAAGCTTGTCCTTCATGAGACCCGCCACAAGAGTACGCATCTCTGAGTTTCCGAGCTTCGCCTTGGTCTGGCTCTCAAACTGGGCGTCGGTAAGCTTTACGCTGATAACCGCGCACAGACCCTCGCGGGTATCCTCACCTGTCAGCTTCTCTTCAGCTTTCAATATGCCGTGAGTGTGAGCGTAATCGTTTAAAACGCTTGTAAGCGCGGTGGTAAAGCCGGTTTCATGTGTACCGCCCTCGATGGTATGCATATTATTGGCAAAGGACATGATAACTTCGTTGTAGCTGTCATTATACTGTAATGCTACCTCCGCAATGGAGTCACCCTTGTCCGCCTTCATGTAAATAACGTCGGGATGTATCATTGCCACATGACGCTTGTTCTGCAGATGCTCGACAAAGCTCTTTATACCGCCCTCGTAGCACAGCACGACCTCAGAAGGACCGAAACGCTTTCTTATTTCAAGCGTTTCCTCGTCCGCATCGTTATCAGCCTCAGAAAGTCCCTCACCTCTCTCATCGCGGAGTATAATCTTTACGCCCGCGTTGAGAAATGCCTGCTCGCGAAGACGGTTCTCGATGACCTTGTAGTCAAGGACGAGCTCCTCGAAAATGGTGGGGTCAGGCTGAAAGCGCACATAAAGACCGTGCTCGCCGTTTGACGATCCCACATGATTGAAGGGACGTGCAACCTTACCGCGCTCAAATCGCTCGGTGTAACGCTCGCCGTCATGACAGTTGTCAACCTCCATCCATTCGGACAAAGCGTTAACGACAGATGCACCGACACCGTGCAGACCGCCCGCGATCTTATATCCCTCACCGCCGAATTTACCACCTGCATGAAGCACTGTAAACACCACTTCAAGTGTCGGTATCTTCTTTTTGGCGTGGATTCCGCTGGGCACACCGCGTCCGTTGTCCTTTACAGAAACGCTGTTATCCTTATGGAGGGTCACTATGATGCTCTCACAGTATCCTGCCAGCGCCTCATCGATAGAGTTGTCCACGATCTCGTATACAAGATGATGAAGACCTCTTATAGAGGTTGAGCCGATATACATACCGGGGCGCTTACGCACCGCCTCCAAACCTTCAAGCACCTGTATTTGGCTTTCGTCGTAGCTGCTTACGTTTTGTTCTGACATTTTTTACCTCGCACTTTTGAAGCTCTTTTTGAGCTGTGTTTTTATTCGTTTATTACCGAATCGACACGCCCCACAAGGGCGGATGTAGATATCTGCGACACGTAGACAGTATCGCGTCCGTCCCTGCCGGCGGTAACGATAAAGGATTTCGGTATCTCCTCTTTTATATTTATCATACGTCCCTCGCGCTCCGCAGCACGGAGATAATCACGAGTGGGCATCGCCATTGTAGCGGTGTCCATATCGAATATCCCGATAATATCGCGGGTGCGGATAATACGGTTGTTGCCTGCGTGTGTGTACATTTTTTGCTCCTAACTAATTCCTGTCCCAATAGAGTCCGTCTTCGACATCGATAAACTTCGCGTCAGATTCAACCGGAGGAGGGGTGCAGGTGGTCATTATGACCTGTCTCTTTCCAAGCTGTGAGAGAAGAAACCGCTGACGTCTCGGATCAAGCTCTGAGAGCACGTCATCAAAAAGGAAAACAGGATACTCTCCCGAATATTCCATGGAGATTTCTCCTTCTCCAAGCTTCATTGCAAGCGCAATGGAGCGCTGCTGTCCCTGAGAAGCGAACTGACGAGCTTCTCTGCCGTCAAGATATATCTCGATGTCATCCTTGTGCGAACCGTAGAGCGTTATGCCCGCACTAATCTCACGGGATGTATTTTCGCATAACAGCTTTAAATAATGCTCATATGCTTCCATCTCTGAAAGACGGTCAAAGCTCTTCATGCTGTTTTTGTAGCGAAGCTCCGGCACCTCGTGAGGATTCTCTTCCCCACCCTCGGCAAGCTCACAGAAAAATTTCTTGACCGACATATCAAGCCGACGCACATATTCGCTGCGCGTCTTATAAATCAGCGCCGATTCCCTTGCAAGCTGTTCTGAGTAAACCTCAAGCAGTGAAGCGTCTCCAAAGCCCTCGGAAAGCTGTTTTAAGAGCGCATTTCGCTGAGTCAGGATCTTATTGAATCTCTGCAGGGATTTAAGATATACCGGTCTTAACTGACATATGGCTATATCCATAAAGCTTCGGCGCTCTGCGGGACCTTCCTTTACTATTGCAAGATGCTCCGGACAAAACAGCACAGCGCGGAATACTCCGATAAGCTCGGAGATCCTCGGAAGCGAAACACCGTTCTTGCGGCATTCTCTGCGTTTTCCCGTTTCGGCACTGTACGCCTTAAAGAACAGCTCCTGCTGCCTTTCGGAATCCTGCATTGTCAGCGCGACCTCAAAATAATCCTCTCCAAACTTCACCATATCCCGCTCACGGGGAGTCCTGAAGCTTTTACCGGATGCCATCAGATAAATTCCCTCAAGTGCATTAGTCTTACCCTCTGCATTGTTGCCGATAAGCACATTCACACCCGGTGAGAATTCAATATCAGCGCTTTCAATATTGCGAAAGCCGCGATAGCTTATCCTCTCGGCGATCATTTCATCTTGCAGGGCAGAACGAGGAAGGTAAATTTATCGTTTTCATCCGCTTCAAGAGGTTCTATAACCATGCTTATGAAGGGAGAGGAGAGTGAAAGTCTCAGCTTTTCACACTGCGATGCCTTAAGAGCCTCGGTAAGATAACGGCAATTGAAGCCTATTTCAATATCTCCGCCGTTATGAGAGGTTGGGATTTCGTCGCGTACCTTGCCGTTTACGGAAACTGAGGTGATCTCAAGTCTGTTGTCATGGAAATGACAGCGCGCCAGAGATTTATTCTTACCCGCGGAATCGTCGGTAACCAGCGATGCACGGTTAAGCGCTCCCTCGAAAATTTCAGTATCTATATCAACAAAAATTGAACTGTTCTGAGGGATTATACGCTCGTAGTCGATATATTCACCCTCGATAAGACGTGAGAAGAATACTGTGTCGCGCTTATTAAAGCGGAAAATAACCTGTTTGCGGTTAAGGCTGATAAACACATATTCATCGTTCTCGTAAAGGAGTTTTACGATCTCCGAAAGTGTTCTGCCGGGAATAATAAAGGAAGCGTCAAGCTCTTGTTCGGATACATTTTCAAGCTCGCAAAGCTTTTCACGTATAGCAAGTCTGAAGCTGTCACAGCCGACTGTAGTTATATGATTGCCCTTTAATTTGAAATAAGCACCGTTGAAGGTCGCGCGCGCATCATTTTGAGCCACTGCGAACAATGTTTGGGAGATCATATTTTTGAGATCACCCTGCTTTATATTAAAGCCGATATTATTTGATATATCCGGAAGTGTGGGAAATTCCTTTGCATCCATGCTATTAAGCTCGAATTCGGAGCTTCCGCTTACCAGCTTTGCTCTGTAGTATTCGTTTACTTCAAGCTCCACCATTCCCGCCGGCATCAGCTTGATAATGGAATTGAGGCTCTGCGCATTTATAATGCAGGAACCGGGCTCAATAATTTCCGCATCGATTTTGATAGTCATACCCTTTTCAAGGTCGTAGGAGGTAAGTACTACCTTATCATCCTCACAGGAGATGAGAATACCTTCTACAGCGGTAATCGTATTTTTAGTTGAAACGCAGTACATCGCATTGCTTACTGCTTCCTGGATGATTGGTCTTGAAAAACGAATTTTCATAACAGGTAACCTCTCAATATTTTTTTTAAAGAAAAATAAATAAATAATAAAACAATAAATAATTAGTAGACGTAGTAGTAGGGGGTGTTGTTTCTGTTGAAAACTCAAAAAACAGCTTGTCTAATTGATTTATTTGACCTTAAAGTTGATTTTGTGATGTTGAGGAAGCTGTTTCTTTATGTGGATAAATTTTCTGTCTTTGAAAAAACGACTCCATATGTTGACAAATGTGGATAAAAAGCTGTTTATATGTTTAAAAGGCTGTGGGAATATTTAGGTGATTTTTGAGTGGTTGTTTAAAGTGTGGAAACTGTGTTCTGTTGAAAACTGCCTTTAAAAGCAGCTGCAGAATGGTTTTGAACATTAGTTGAAAAAAATTTTAAACAGCCCTTTAGCTTCATCAAAAACAGAAAAATAATACTATAAAATAAGTTTTCCACAGTGTTAATAACATCTAATAAAAGACTGTTTAAAAGGTGTATACAATTCCCTTTTTTAATGTAAAAGGCTGTTGCTAACCCTTTATTTCTTTGATAAGCTCACTTACATCCGCATCGGTCTGAGTATTAGCTCCCAGCTCCTTTTCAACGGTTTTAAGCGATGAAATCACGGTTGAATGGTCGCGTTTCATGTATTTTCCGATTTGAGGAAGGGACAGGTCCGTCAGCTTTCTTATAAGATATATCGAAATATGCCGCGCATATGCGATCTCCTTAGTACGCTTAGTACCCTTTATATCCTCAACCGTGATGCCGTATTTTTTTGCCACCTTTTCGAGGATTCTATCGATTGTTACCTCAGTAGACTCGCCATCGGTGATAAGATCGGAAAGAGAATTTTTAGCAAGATCAACAGTGATTGGAGTACCTGTTAGCAGAGTAAGCGCACCCAGTTTTTTGATAGCGCCCTCCACCTGACGTATATTTGATTTCAGATTTTCGGCGAGGAAGTTTATAACCTCGTTATCAAGAGTAATATTTATAGCCGCCGCTTTTTTCTTGATGATCGCTGCACGCAGATCCGCATCCGGAGGCTGAATATCTGCGGGAATACCCCATTCAAATCTGGTCTTGAGACGGTCCTCCAGTGTTTTGATATCACGCGGCGGACGGTCGGAGGTCAGAATTATCTGCTTGTGATCCTCGTAGAGAGCGTTGAAGGTATGGAAAAATTCCTCCTGGGTGGAATCGCGTCCCGCAATAAACTGAATATCGTCTATCAGAAGTACATCTGCGGTACGGTATTTTTCTCTGAACTGCTCTGTAGTTTTCTTTGAAATACTGTCAATAAGCTGGTTTGTAAATTCCTCGCCCTTGACATAAACTATTTTAAGATCGGGGCGTGTGGATTTTATGTGATTTACAATAGCGTAAAGCAGATGAGTCTTTCCAAGACCGCTGGGACCATAGATGAAAAGCGGGTTGTATGTAAAGGTGTCCGCGTTGAGGCAAGCCGGATCGTTCGCCACTGCTACACACGCCGCATGAGCAAATTTATTTGACTGACCCACAATAAAATTATCGAATGTATATTCGTTGTATCCACCGATAAGGCTTGCCACCTTCTGACGGAGCATCTTGTCCCTCACATCCTGAGTTACATCCTCGGGAATATCGCGATCAAAATCCTCTCCGAAAGGAGCTGCCTGTATACGCGGAGGAGTAATCACTCTGTCCGCAAGATTTACCGGCTCCGGAATATCGTCTGATTCCTTTACATAAAGGGAATACTGCTCCGGATTTGCAGTCTTGTCAAGCAGAAGAACATTTACCGAAAATCCCATTACCTTGGCAAGTGCATCCTTGATGGCATCTATATACTTATTCTGGATTATGATATACTTATAGTGCATATCACAAATGATAACGGCCTGTGAATCGGTTATATCATGAAGGGTAAGACAGGTAAACCACAGATCTGTTACGGTGCGGCCGTAGGTTTTTTCAAGCTCCTCAACTGCGAGCTTCCAGATATCGCTGAATGGCTGCATACTTTAGTTATCCTTTCCTTGTTTTTAACCAGCTTCTTATTCACTAAAAAAGGTAAATTGACGTGAAGCTGAACGAAATTATCATATTAAATAATATACCATTAAATATTATATCATAAAATCATTAAAAAAGCAACCCTTTAATCTAACTTTGTTGCTCACTATTTGTTACTTTTTTTAAATTATTTGAACTTTTTTTTGAAAAGCCCTTGACAAACGCCATCTTCATTGTGTATAATATTAGGTGCTATTGTGCGAATTTATACTCGTTCACAAAAAATAAGCTAATATTCACCATCTGGTGATAGTTTCCTAGAGGTTAAGGAGGTGCAACTATGCTTAGAACTTACCAGCCTAAGAAGCG
>JAZNAL010000011.1:0-29260 GCA_045586505.1 Candidatus Flemingiibacterium sp.
TTGAAAAACTTATAGATATACGCTTCATTAATTCCCGTATCACCCACAATGGCCTTGGTAGTAGTTTTGTCAAACCCTTCATTTGCAACTACTTTTATCGTCTGTTCGATCAGCGTTGACTGCACATCAAAATGCTTCAAGTACTCAGTCCTCCTCCCAAAAATAAATATTTACTATTTTTTCTGTAAAAAGAGCGGATAGCTATCCCTTTGATCGTTACAGCATTTTTGCGGTGTGTTGTGACGAAAGTGAGAGCCATCCTCATTTTTCGCAGAGTTTGTCCCTCTGATAAAATTATGAGGAAAAATCCTCGCGCATAATGCACTTAATGCAACTCTGACACAAAAGTTTGACTGCGGATAATCAAAGCCCAACAGCAGACAACTTGCTCATATTACCCCGTTTTAATTCAAGGGAAGCGTGAACATAGCGATCAAGGGTAATCGTTGTGCTGGCATGTCCGAGAATCTCGCTTAGAGATTTGATCTCAAACCCTACCTCCACACATCTGGTGGCGAAAGTATGGCGAAGCGTGTGAAAATGCACTCCCTCCAGCCCACAGTCACCGGTAAATTTTTTCAATCGATACTGCAGTGTCCGTGGTTCCATATATTTTTCTGTACCTGTTAAAACATAAGCAGTTTTACTTTGGGGATACATCCGTCCGCAAAGCTCGGCTGCTTGATCAGTCAATGGAATGGTTCGTTGGGAAGTATCACTTTTGGGAGTTCCAATTAAGATTTTTGTTTTTGTTGCGCCATCATAATTCTGTAAACGCTGCATTGTTGAATTGATTCTGATAGTATTATCTTCGAGGGAAACATTTTCCCAACGAAGTGCGCACAGTTCACCAATACGAATTCCGGTGAACAAAGACAGTAGAATGCCAAATTTGCACTCATCCATATCATCGAGTAAATATCCAATCAAATTCTGTTGTTCATCTCGTGACATTACCCGCATTTCTTTTTTTGTTTCTTTGGGATAGTTTATATCAACTTGCGGGAACACATTTGGAAACTGTTTTGCTGTGTATTTCAGTACGGAACGTAACAGAACAAGAATGTCTTTCACTGTCTTCGGCGATAGCTCATCAATCAGTATCAGCTCGTCACGAAAACAGTCAATTACAGTCGTTGACAAACCAAGCGGGAAACAACCTCCTAGTTTTGGCTTTATGTGCTTTTCCAGAATGGAAACGTATTTTACAAGCGTTGCTTCTTTCAGATTACACTTTGCAGAGGCTAACCACTCATCGCAGTAATAACTAAAACGGTGTTTGGAATTGTTTTTGGGAATCGGTTGCCCGGTTGCAAGCGCCGCTTTATGCTTGTGTACCTTTTCCTTTGCCTCCTTGTATGTCTTGCCGTAGCAGAACCCATACTTGATTTTTCCCGACAGTTCGAATCCTTTTACGTATCGAGCTTCCCAACGTCCATCTTTTCTTTTGAAAATGTTTTCACCTTTAGCCATAATAATCCTCCTGTAAAATTATTGGCAATAAATTTTTATTTTTTTACGTATTACTTTTGACTGCTCAAATGACTGCGCAAAGAAAGTGTTCAGAAAATTTTGGCAAATAAACTATGAAGCATACATAAATAATCAAGAACATTCATAGAATTTTCAGTAACAATTCTCCAATTTTAAGTAAATGTCTTAGAGTATATTGCTTTTTTAGCGATTCTGTGTTATAATAAATTGCAAATATTGTGACCGCTTTATCGCCGCAGAGGGACAAACTCTGCGAAAAATCTGTATGCTTTTCACAGATTTCGGGGGGCTTACCTCATTGATAGTCCGCAAATAGCGATCACAACACAATATTCTGCTCTCACATCTGAAGCTTAAGATAACTGATGTTGAGCATTTCTGTTTACGGATTGTATTCGCCCTCGAATTGGAGTGTAGGGAGAATTCAATCCGTCTTTTGTTATAAATGTTGAGAAACAAAAAAGGCGCATGGTTTTTTACTTCCATGCGCCGAGTGGTATGGTATAAAGTTTTACAGGTGCGGAATTAATTATGGGATGGGAAAACAGCTGTGATATATCTGTATCTTCGCAAAATAATTACAATTCAAGAATGCCCTGAAAACAACAAAAGCCCTCGATAATCTCGAGGGCTTTTGCGGCTATATATACTTATAGCCTTTTTTGGCGGAGAAGGAGAGATTTGAACTCTCGCGCCGGTTAAAATCCGACCTACACCCTTAGCAGGGGCGCCTCTTCGGCCAACTTGAGTACTTCTCCGTATGGCAGAACACTATTAAATTATGCAAAAACAAATGGCGGAGAGAGTGGGATTCGAACCCACGGCTCCCTCGCGAGAGTCACCGGTTTTCAAGACCGGCTCCTTAAACCGCTCGGACATCTCTCCACGGTGAGATGCGTTTTTGCAACAAACATATTGTATCACATCACGGGGCGCTTGTCAAGGGGTTTTATAAAAAAAGTTGAAATTACAAAGATCCCTCCCGCGTTCTGACGCGGGAGGGAAGCGTTATTATTCGGATCCGAGTACCGTCGGAACCTTTTCAACAGGTGTCCAGTCGTCGATACGGTTATTCTTTGCGTGAAGCGTGGTCAGACGCTCAAGTCCCATAAGGGGAGAGAGGTCCACAATGTCGTTGCTTGTCACATTGATCACGCTGAGATGCTTATGCTTTGACAGGGGGGAAAGGTCAGAGATCTCGTTGCTTGATGCCTTGAGTGTAACCAGCGCGGTCATCTCCTCCAGCGCCGTAATGTCCGAGATGCTGTTATGGCTGATATCGAGAGTGGTCAGCGACTTTAAATATTCCAGGTCGCCGATCTTGACTATATTGTTGAAGGAGATATCCAGCTCCTGGAGCTTCACAAGATTTTCAAGGGGGGAGATGTCCGAGATGCTGTTGCCCGAAATATCCAGAACCGTAAGCTCGGTCAGCCCGTGAATCGGATTTATATCCACGATACCGTTAAGGCACGCAAGGAGCACCTGGAGATTGTTAAGTGCAGTCAGGGGGGTGAGATCTGATACCTTTGCGTTGTTGATATTAAGCTCGGTTATGGTGGTGATATCCTTGATGGGTGAAAGATCAGCCACTTGTGTATCATTGAGGATGAGGGTTGTGAGAAGATCCAGCTTCGATACTACCGAGATGTCGGAGATCGGATTGTAGGAGAGGTCCAGGACGGTAATATCGGTGAGATTACTGATAGAGGAGATGTCGGTGATCTTATTGCCCGCCAGATTCAGGTGCTGCATGAAGTCCAAATCCTCAAGCGGCGTGATATCGGAAATGTTGTTTGCGAACAGGTTGAGATCTACAAGCCAGGTCATATCAGCCAGCGCCGTGATGTCGAAGATATCGTTGTTGTAGAGATTGAGCGACATAAGCTCGGTAAGACCCGTGATCACCTTAAGATCAGAGATGCCGGTCTCGCTGAGATCCAGCGCTTCCAGATCCACAAGCACCGCAAGGGGAGCGAAGTTCTCTATGGGATTTGCGCTGAGATCAAGTGAGAGCAGCCCGGTAAGCGCCGCAAAGGGGGATACGTCGGTGATACCGCAGTCAGCTACACGCAGTGTCTTGAGGCTGTCCATTTCTGCAAGTGGGGCGTAGCTCGCAATACCGCTGTTGTAGGAGAGATCCACGGTCTTTACCCAGTCGAAATCCGCCAGTACAGCGATGTCGGTGATCTCCTTGCCCGAAAGCCGCAGTGTATCGTACGCCGCGAAGTCGGAGAGCAGAAGCTGTCCCTCGGGCTTATTTGCGATCTTACGAAGCGCCGCCTCGAGGTTTGCGTCAGTGACGGTTATGGGGGTGGGATCTACAGCGGGGATCGGATCCGTATCCGGTGCGTCTGTGATGGCATCGGTATCGGTGATGGCATCGGTATCGGTGATGGCGGTGGTATCGGTTACGGTCTGCGTATCGCCTGTATCAACGGGATCGACGGGCGTCTTATCGCAGGCGGAAAGGATCTGTGCCGCCATAAGAAGCGAAAGTACAAGTGAAGTGATTTTTACAAACTTCATAAAATTTATATCCTCCGTGTTATTGTTTTTGATTTTTTCAAAAAGCGCGTGATAAATGACGGCTTTTCTGCTTTAAGTATATCACAACCGAGCAAATCTGTCAAGGTTTAGCAAAATAAAACTGCTTTGGGCAATGAAAAAAATAAATTTTCACAAATTTTCAAAAACCTATTGCAATTACGTTTGATTTGTGGTAAAATATCTGTATCTGATTTGAAAACACAGAAAATTGGAGGACAATTAAAATGTTTGAAACTGTTATTGGTGTAATTCTGCTCATCGCGGCGCTGTTCCTTATCGTGTCCGTTCTGCTTCAGAGCAGTAAGTCCCACAAGCTTCCCGGTACTATCGCGGGCGGCGCTGAGACCTTCTTCGGCAAGACCAAGGGTGGCAAGATCGACCGTATGCTCGAGACCCTCACTACCATCGTAGCGATCGTTTTCTGCGTACTCGTTGTTACTCTTTACGTTGCTCAGGACACCACGATTACCACCGATCACGATCACGATCATGATACCGCTGTTGAGACCCAGGACATCTCCGCTATGATTCCTGCTGACACCACCGCTGATACCGCAGCTGATACCGCAGCAGACACCACTGCTGATACCGACGCTGAATAAGCGCAATTTTGAATGAAGCAAAAGCCGCCGACCGCACCTGCTTTTTCGTGCATGAAACTGCACCGATAAGGAAAAGCTGATGATACGGTCTGCGGCTTTTCGTTTGTTTTTTGTGTGCGGTTATACAGATGATACCATGGCGCCGCTGTTAGGATGATTGATTATACAAGGGACGTCGTGGGCGCCGTCCCCTACCGTGGTTATGCCGCTGTTAGGGTGATTGATTATATAAATCTACCCATACAGTCATATATTATAAAAACAAGGAGAACGTATGTCAAGCGAAACCATTGAAACAATGCTCGCTCTCGTCAAAGACACAATAGAGGGCGAATTATATACACCTATGGATCGCCGTGAGCTGACGGCATTTCTGGCGCTGGAGCCGAAGCAGTGCGGGCTTTTGGATGCGGCTGTGGAGAGTCTGATCGCGGGGGGCGTCATCTGCGAGACCAAGCGCGGGAAGCTGATCCGTGCCGCCGATTCGGGATTTCTTGTCGGCGTTTTCCGCTCCACCACCCGAGGATTCGGATTCCTTCTGCAGGATAACGGCGACATTTTTGTGTCCCACGACAACGCCCACGGTGCCATGAATGGTGACCGCGTGCAGGTGAAGCTGATACCCTCCCACAAAGGCGGTGATCACCGCGAGGGTGAGGTGGTGCGCGTACTTGAGCGCGCCGTCACCGAGGTGGTTGGTACCGTGCGGATTCTGCGGCAGAGTGTGCCTAAAGCCACTATAGGCAAAAAGGGTAAGAAGCAGAAGAAGCTCCCGTCAAAACAGCTTCCGTCCAAGGTGATAATCACCCCCGACGACCCGAAATACGCCTTTAAGGTGGACGTGCTTCCCGCACAGGCAAACGGTGCTAAGGACGGCGACAAGGTGCTGGTGCATCTGACAAAATACCCCGACGGCAAGGGTGACACCCATGCAAGGGGCAAGGTAGTGCGCATCTTCGGCGCCGCCGATTCAAAAGAAGCAAATTATCACTCCATCCTTTATGCAAACGGCATCAAGACAAGGTTCGATGAGGAGACCCTCGCCGAGGCGCGCGCCATTGTGCCGGGGTGCAGACTCGACGGCAGGCTTGATCTGCGGGACAAGATCATTTTCACTATCGATGGCGCGGATGCCAAGGATTTTGACGATGCCATCTCCCTTGAGCGCGACGGAGACGGATATCTTCTCGGCGTTCACATCGCCGATGTGGCGGAATATGTAAAGCCCGGCACCGCCCTCGATAATGAGGCGATGAAGCGCGGCACATCGGTGTATTTCACCGACAAGGTGGTGCCAATGCTCCCCGAGGAGCTGTCGAACGGCGTGTGCTCCTTAAACCGTGACAGCGACAAATATGCGCTGTCGGCGCTGATCAGCCTTGACGCGGATGGCTCAATACTGTCGGCGGAGTTTCGCGAGTCGGTGATCTCCTCCAAGGTGCGCGGCGTGTACCACGAGGTAAACGACGTACTCGAAAAGCGGAATGAGTCCGAATTTTTTGACAAATACGCTTTTCTAATGGATGAGACCCTTCCTCTGATGCTGGAGCTTTACCAAAAGCTTCTTGATAAATCCCGCCGCCGTGGTTCGCTGGAGCTTGAAACCACCGAGTCTGTGATTCTCCTGTCGGAGGACGGTATGCCCTCCGCCATCGTACCTCGTCAGCGCGGTGTGTCGGAGCGGCTTATTGAGCAGTTTATGCTCGCCGCCAACGAAGCCGCCGCATCATTCCTTATGTCCATGGAGCTGCCCTGCGTCTATCGCGTACACGAGGAGCCTACATCCGAAAAGGTGCAGGCGTTTGCGGAGTTTATCCATAATTTAGGGCTGGATGTACGTCCGCTGAATCGTCGAAAGATACTTCCCGCGTCCTACCGCGATGTGGCTGTGGAGGCGGCAGAGAAGGGACTTTTGACAGTGGTCACGCCCATTATGCTTCGCTCGCTGATGAAGGCGAAATATTCATCCTCTCATGCGCCCCACTTTGGACTGGGATGCCAGCTGTACTGTCACTTTACATCCCCCATCCGCCGCTATCCCGATCTTGCGGTGCACCGCATCATCAAGGCGGCGCTTCACGGTAAGATCCACGATAAGAATCTTCATCATTACGAAGCCTTCGCCCACCAGACGGCAGAGGTGTCAAGCGAAAACGAGCTTCGCGCCATGACTGCAGAGCGTGAGATCGAGGACCTTTACAAGGCGATTTTTATGCAGGACAAGGTGGGCGAGGTATACGAGGGTATTGTAAGCTCCGTTGCAGGCTTTGGAATCTTCGTGGAGCTGGAAAATACCTGCGAGGGTCTTGTGCCCATAAACACCCTTGAGGGTTGGTATGAGTTTGACGAAAAGTCCCGACGCCTTATAGGTGAGCGCGGACAGGTGTATTCCCTGGGTATGCGGGTGAGGATCCGCGTGGAGTCCTGCGACATCATCTCCCGTCGCATAGAATTTTCAATTGCCGATTAGTGCAAGCACCGCCGCTGTGACCGCTTCGCTTGAAGCGGTCATATTTTCGTCTGTGACGGCGCGACGGCAGATCGCCTCGGTCAGCGTTATGCCAAGCGCTCGGCTTTCGTTTACAATTTCGCGGCAGGCATCGTAGCATCCAAGCTCGGTGTCGGACACGGCGTCACCGTAGCGTGCCAGCGTTAAGATCTCGTCCCCTTCCGCCTCAATGCCAAGCGTCCTCAGCGTAGCGGGATCGCAAAAATCAAGCGGGATTAGGTGATTTGACGCGCGGTAAATGTTCAGCGCCCCGATAAGCTCTGCCGTCAGCGTATCCGTACTCCCGCGATACAGCCCCAGCGAAGATAAACGCTCGGCAAGGGCTTCAACAAGGGGGGAAGTGTCGCCCTCCAGAATTATTCCGTATGACATAGTGATACTCCTTTGTAGTTTTGATATTATTCTTTCACTTGGCGGCGGGATTATTGGATGTAATTTTTGCTGTTACTGAATGCTTGTTGACCGAGGAGAGGTGGGCTGTGGGGTATCAGTCCAAGAATTAAACCGAAAATTTACAAATAAATGTAGAAGCTTCACGCACTTCGTGATATAATAGCTATGATTATTCATATGACGGAGAAGAAGCATCATGGAAAAATCGGTAATGATAAACATAAAATCGGCGCATTTTACGCCAAACGAATACTACGTAAAAAACGTGACAACGGTTGACGTTTTCAGCGCGGACAGCTTTGACTCGGTGGACGCTCAGCGTATCGATATCGACTACGAGGGAAAACTCACCGTGGCGGACGGCAGACTTGCCATCGAATACGAGGAGACCGAGCTTACGGGGATGGAGGGCACTATCACAAATATCTCCTTCGAGCTTGCAAATCCCAGCATCGTAATAATGAGCCGTAAGGGAAGCGTCAGCGGGTCGCTGTGCTTTGAGGACGGTGGGCGGATCATGTGCTCCCAGAATACGCCCGAGATGGAGCTGCCCTTTGTCATCGACACGGAGAAGTTAGTCAACGACCTTTCCGAGGACGGCGGAGAGTTAAAGATCAGCTACGGCATGGAATTTCGCGGGAGTCTTGTACAGCGCTCTCTGATGCACGTCGTGGTGCATCCCACACGCTGATATGGCAAACAAACCTATATCGGGAGCAAAATTCCGCGCCGAGTATAAGAATATTAGGCCGGGCGCCTATCTTTTCTACGGAAACGAGAACTTTTTGAAGCAGCGGGAGCTTCACTCCCTGCGTGAGCGCATCTGCCCCGACGAAAATATAGCGGCGTTCAATCATTTTGTGTTCACCCGCGACAATTACAGCGCCGACTCATTGTATTCGGCGATCATGAGCGTGCCCATGATGAGCGATATTAAGCTGGTGGAGCTGTATGAGCTTCCATTTGCGGAGTACCGCAAAAAGGAGGACTCGCAGGGCTTCGAGGCGGCACTTTCGGCGGCGGCGGAAAGTGATGACACCGTGTTTGTCATCTACACCACCCCCGAAAACTTCGATCCCGGCGACGCCAAGTCCCCGTCGGCGACAATGAAGCTGTTTTCAAAATACGCACTGCCCGTGGAGTTTGCCCACGAAAGCACTCAGAGTATCACTCTGTGGGTGCAGAAGCATTTTTCTTCCGAGGGCATAATCGCGGAGCTGTCTGAGTGCTCCTATCTCATTGACGCGGTGGGTCATGATATGACCACACTGTCGGGAGAGATTGACAAGCTGTGCGCGTACCTTCACTATAAGGAGCGGGACAAGCTGTGCAAGCCGGACATCGACCTTATATGCCCACACAACAAGGAGATCGGCGCATTTGAATTTGCCGATGCCATACTGTCGGGGGATAATGAGAAGGCGTTCTATATTCTTTCCGATATGAAATTAAAAAATGAGCCGGTGCCCGTGATACTGTCAGGCATCATAAAAATATATACCGATCTCTACGCTCTGCGGCTTTGTGCCGACGCGGGAGTGTCGTCGGAGGATGCCGCAAAGCGTCTGTCACTTCACCCGTATGTGGCGAAGCTCCGCATGGCGAGGGCGAAGGCGTGCGAGCGGGCGGCACTTTCTGAGATTATCGAGCTGTGTGCCAAAACCGATGAGACGCTTAAATCCAGTCCCCTTGACGGTTATCTGCTTCTTGAGCGGCTGATCGTTACCGCGTCACAGCTCAGAAAAAAGAAAGTTTTTTAAGATAATGGCGCCGTCCCATAATCGGGTTTAGGGACGTCGTGGGCGCCGTCCCCTACCGAAAATATCTCTTAAAATAAATGGAAACAAATAAGATAATGGACAAATTAAAGATCGACATCCCAATTGCCGTTGAGGGCAAATACGATAAAATTAAGGTGTCGCAGGTTGCCGAGGCGCAGATCATCGTAACTGACGGCTTCGGCGTATTCGCGTCGGAGGAAAAGGCGATGCTTATTCGCAGGATTGCAGAGCCGCGGGGTATCATCGTGCTCACCGATTCCGACGGGGCGGGGCTTGTGATACGCAATTTCTTTAACCGCGTCCTGCCGAAGGATAAGGTATACCACCTGTACATCCCGCAGATCGAGGGCAAGGAGCGCCGCAAAAAAGCGCCGTCCAAGGAGGGAATGTTAGGGGTCGAGGGCATGGAGACCCAGCTTATCCGTGGACTGCTTGCTCCATTTGCCAAGGATGGCGATATCGTACCGCCGTCGCGGGAGCTTACCAAGGCGGACTTTTATGCCTTCGGGCTTTCGGGTACCGACCAGTCGGCAAAAAAGCGTGCAAGGCTGTGCCGCCATCTCGCTCTTCCCGACAATATGTCGGCAAACGCATTACTATCGGCGATCAATTTGCTCGGCGAGGTCGGGCGTGTAGAGGAGTTTCTTGAAAGTGACGGAGAAAATTAAGGCGCTGTTTATTAAATACCGCGAGATAATTATGTACCTCATCTTCGGCGTGCTTACAACTCTTGTGAGCTTTTCGTCGTACTACATTCTTCTGTGGCTCGGCGTACATTATCTTGCCGCCCAGGGGATCTCGTGGGTACTTGCGGTGGCGTTTGCGTTTGTGGTGAACAAGCGCTATGTGTTCGAGAATCGTGACAGCTCCGCACGGGGGCTGTTTCGACAAATTTGGCAGTTTGTCAGCGTGCGCATCGGCTCGGGAATAATCGAGGCGGTGCTTCTGTGGATACTTGTAGAGATCCTTTTGATTGGAGAGGGCATTGCCAAGCTCCCCGTCGCTATTCTGACGGTGATCATCAATTATGTGGCATCGAAGCTGTTGATATTTAGAAAAAACGCTGACTTTCAGGAGAAAACAAAATGAAATTAAAATTTACCGTAGAGGGCATGAGCTGTGCGGCGTGTTCTGCATCGGTTGAGCGTGTGACGCGGCGTATCGAGGGCGTTTCTGCCGCTGACGTTAATCTTCTGGCGAAGCTGCTGACCGTTGACACCGACAACCCGTCGGAGGAGCTAACCAATAAGATCTGCGCCGCCGTTTCTAAGGCGGGCTTTTCGGCCACACCTATCCTCTCCACACCCGAAGCGAAGCCTGCAAAGGCTGAGTCTATGCAGGAGAGCGACGGCAAGGCATCCCGCGCCATGAAGGTTAGGCTTATTGCATCGGTATGCTTTCTGTCCTTGCTGATGTATCTTACCATGGGGCATATGGTGGGGCTTCCCACGCCCCATTTCTTCCACGGTAGTGAGAACGCCGTGGTGTTTGCCTTCGCGCAGTTTCTTCTGACCCTGCCCGTAATGTATTTAAATCGCAAATTCTATATCGTCGGCTACAAGGCACTGGCGCACCGCTCGCCCAATATGGACTCTCTTGTGGCGGTGGGCTCGTCTGCGGCGGTGATCTACGGTATCGTGGCTATCTTTATGATGGCGTACGCTCTCGGCAACGGGGATACCGCCACGGTGGATTATTACCGCGGAAACCTGTATTTTGAGTCCGCGGCGATGATACTTACCCTTGTCACCGTGGGTAAATTCCTGGAGGAGCGGAGCAAGAATAAGACCGGCGCGGCGATCCAGCGGCTTACAAAATTAGCCCCCGATACCGCAACCGTAGAGCGCGGCGGCAGGATGCTTGAGATAGGGACCTCCGAGCTTGTTGTGGGCGATATTATCGTCATCCGTCCGGGAGAATCTCTCCCCGCCGACGGTGTTGTTGTTGAGGGAGCGTCAAGCGTGGACGAGTCTGCGCTGACGGGTGAGTCCATACCCGCTTTAAAGACGGTGGGGGACTCGGTCATGAGCGCCTCCATCAACAAAAACGGCAGCTTCAAGTACCGCGCCGAGAAGGTGGGCGGTGAGACCTCTATTTCGAAAATTATCGAGCTTGTACGGGATGCGGGTGCCACCAAAGCCCCCATCGCAAAGCTCGCTGACAAGGTAAGCGCCGTGTTCGTGCCTGTAGTCATGAGCATCGCGGCGGTGACCTTTGCTTCGTGGTTGATACTTGGAAAGCCCCTTGATTTTGCGCTGACCTGCGCTATCTCGGTGCTGGTCATCTCCTGCCCCTGCGCGCTGGGACTTGCCACACCCGTGGCGGTCACCGTCGCCATAGGACGCATGGCGGAGCGGGGAATACTTGTAAAATCCGCCGAGGCGCTGGAGGTGCTCCACGAGGTTGGAACCGTAGCCCTTGATAAAACGGGCACCGTAACCGAGGGAAAGCCCTCGGTCACCGACGTAATTTCCGAGGATGAGGCGCTTCTTTCTATTGCCGCATCCCTTGAAGCCCCCAGCGAGCATCCACTTGCGGAGGCGATCCGCGAATACTGCGCATCGAAGGGCATTGTCAAGGAGCCGCTGGAGGACTTTACCGCAGTATCAGGCCGCGGAGTTACCGCTGTTATTTCGGGTAAGCGCTGTTTTGCGGGCAACAACCTTTATATGAAAGAGCAGGGTATCGATACAGCTCCCCTTGCAGACCGTCTCGACGGGCTTGCAAAAGAGGGAAAGACTCCTATGCTGTTTGCCTGCGACGGGCGTATTATGGGTATCATCGCCGTGGCGGATACCCTTAAGCCCACAGCCGCCGAGACGGTCAGACGTCTTGGCAGCGCGGGCGTTGACGTGATGATGCTGACGGGTGACAATAAGGTCACCGCCGCCGCCATTGCCGCACAGGCGGGCATCAAAAACCTGCGGGCGGAGGTACTTCCCGCCGACAAGGAGCAGGTGGTGGCATCTCTTATGGCAGAAGGTCAGAAGGTGGCTTTCGTGGGCGACGGTATCAACGATTCCCCCGCGCTGGCACGCGCCGACGTTGGCATCGCCATCGGATCGGGTACGGACATCGCCATTGATTCGGCGGACATTGTCCTTCTGAAAAGCGACCCCTCGGATGTGGTGGCTGCCATCGAATTTTCACGCTGCACCATTAAGAATATCAAAGAGAATCTCTTCTGGGCGTTCTTTTACAATACGCTCGGCATACCCATCGCGGCAGGCGTTCTGTCGGGCTTTGGTATTGTACTTTCCCCCATGATCGGCGCTGCCGCCATGAGTCTGTCGTCGCTGTTTGTGGTGACCAACGCTCTGCGGCTGTATCGGGTCAAGGTGTAAGGAGTTTTCAGGAAAAAACATTAAAACGGAGGAACATAAAATGAAAAAGACAATCAAAATCGAAGGAATGCACTGTCAACATTGCTCGTCCCGCGTGGAAAAGGCGCTGGCGGCGCTGGAGCTTTGCGTGTCTGTGGACCTGAATGCGGCACTTGCAGTGGTTGAGGGCGCAAATCTTCCCGCAGATGACGTACTCCGCGAGACCGTTGAGGATCTTGGCTTCGACGTTGTCGAGATAAAGTAATGCGTTCCGAAAAATCGGTTAAAAACAGCCTGTACGCCATCGTGTCCCAAGCTGTCAGCTTGGTATTCGGATTTGTTACAAGAATCGTCTTTGCATCTACCCTTGGGGACGCTTATCTTGGACTCAACAACATTTTTTACTCGGTGCTGTCGCTTCTGTCGCTGACCGAGCTTGGAATGGGCGCGGCGTTTACCTTTGCCCTGTATGCTCCCATCGCGGAGAATGATAAGGAACGTGTCGGGCGGGTTATGAACCTCTACGCCGTGGCGTACCGCATCGTTGCGTGCGCGGTAACGGTCATCGGCTTATGCCTTGTGCCGTTTCTGCCGCTTATCACAAAGAGCGTGCCTGATATTCCGCACATCACTGTCATATACCTGCTGTTTCTTCTAAACTCTGCGGCAAGCTATCTGTTCTCCTACAAGCGGGCGCTGATCACGGCGTCGGAGCAGGACTACAAAAATTCCGTCAACATAAGCGTGTTTTCCATCCTGCAGAATGGGGTACAGCTTGTACTGCTTATGACCACGGGCAGCTTTGTACTTTATCTTACGGCACAGCTTGTCTGCACCGTGGCATCCAATCTTGCCATCTCCCACACAGCGGGCCGTATGTTCCCCTACCTTGGGAAGATCAAGGGTCTGCCCGAAAAATCAGAGCTTGCAGTAATTGGGCAAAACGTCAAGGCGATGTTCATGACCCGCTTCGGAAGCGTTGCGGTGACGGGCACCGACAATCTGCTTATCGCCACTGTAGGCGTGGCGCTGGTGGGCATTTATTCGAACTACCTTCTCCTTGTGCAGACCATACAGACTATCCTTTTGCAGGTGGTGAACGCTGTCACCGCCAGCGTTGGCAATCTGATTGCCGAGGGAAGTGAGCGTAAAGGCGAGATCTACCAAAACATCATCTTCGCCGTTGCGTGGCTTTATGGCTTTTCTGCCATTGCGCTGGATACGCTGATGGGTCGGTTTGTCGGCATTGTTTTTGGTGGCGAATGGCTTCTTACTGAGGCGGCGGTGCACATAATGGCGGCGAATTTCCTCATCGCGGGCATTCGTCAGACCAACCAGATGTTTATAAACGCGGGCGGACTGTTTGAGCCTGTGAAGTGGCGCGGACTCACTGAGGCGGCGGTGAATCTTGTGGTCTCGGCGGTATTCCTTTTCGCCTTTGACATGGGACTGATCGGCGTCCTGCTTGGCACTACCGTGTCCCATCTTACCGTAGGTATCGTATGGGAGACGCTGGCGGTGGATCGGCACTGTGTAGTGGGCGGCGGGGCGAAGTTTATAAGTCGGAGCTTGATATACACGGCGGTGACCGCGGTGGTATGGCTTATAAACGGTGCAGTATGTTCGCTCATTCCCCAGACGCTCCTTGGATTTGTCCTCGCAGTGGCTGTGACGGCGGTGCTTCCCAATGCGCTGTTTCTATTGCTGTCGGCAAAAACGCCGGAGCTTGCGTTCTTCGCCGACGTCGCGCGCCGTATGGCAGGGAAGATCCTGAAAAGAGGAAAAACAGGCTGAGAATGAGGGATTCTCAGCCTCAGATTGAATACAAAAAGGAGTTTTGCCATTGGCAAAACTCCTTTTTTCAATTACAAACGGACACCGGTGGTGTCCGTTTGGTCTGTCAAATCATCACTTTTTCGGCACGATCACGCCGTAGTCGCCGTCGGCGCGCCTGTAGACTACATTCACCTCGCCGCTCACGGAGTCCGAGTAGATAAAGAAGCTGTGACCCAGCAGATTCATCTGAAGGATGGCTTCCTCGGGGGTCATAGGACGCAGGGTAAACTCCTTTGTGCGGATGATGGGCTCATCGTCCACCGGCTCTTCGGGGAGCTCCTTCACGATGTTGTCGCGAAGCCGCTTTTCTAGCCGTGTCTTGTTCTTTCTGATCTGACGCTCAATGGCTTCCGTTGCGAGATCCAACGCGTTTCTGAAGGTATCGTCCGATTCCTCGCCGCGGTAGATTATGCCGCCCGCTATGATGGTGACCTCCACCCGCTCACGGTTTTTCTGTACGGAGAGTTTGACCGTAGCGGTCGCTTCGTCGCGGAAGTATTTGTCGAATTTTGCCAGCTTGGCTTCGGCAATGGGCTTAAAATCTTCCGGAACGCTTAAATGTCTGCCAACATAGTTAATTAACATAAACTCTCCACCTCTTTTATTATATTTACGAAGCGGGCACCGTGGGCACCTCTTACCTTCGCATATATATTATACCACACCTGTGTATAAAAATCAACACTTACCACCAATATTTTTTATAAATTTTTGTGAACAATGCACTAAAAAATGTTACATTTGATTTTGCAAGAAATCTTGCGTTTTTTATTGACAGAATGGCGTAAAATATGGTATAATAAAGTGTATACGTGTGTTTAAAACCCGCACCATCGCGGATTTGGACCTGTAAATAATATCTTTACATAAATGGAGGACAATGTTATGTCACAGAAGCTTCGTGCCGGCATCGTCGGCGCAACCGGTATGGTTGGTCAGAGATTTATTACTCTCTTGCAGGATCATCCCTATTTTGAAATCACCGCTCTCGCGGCAAGCCCCCGCTCCGCAGGCAAGACTTACGAGGAGGCACTTGGCGGACGCTGGAAGTTAGCGACTCCCATGCCCGAGTCTGTGAAGGATATGGTAGTTATCGACGCGGCAAAGCTTGATGTTATGAAGGAGCTCTGCGACTTCGTATTCTGCGCAGTGGACATGAAGAAGGACGAGATCAAGGCGCTTGAGGAAGCATACGCAAAGGCTGAGATCCCGGTTGTTTCCAACAACTCCGCTAACCGCTGGACTCCCGACGTGCCCATGGTGATCCCGGAGATCAACGATGCGCATCTTGAAGTCATCGAAGCGCAGAAGAAGCGTCTTGGCACTAAGCGCGGCTTTATCTCAGTTAAGCCCAACTGCTCAATCCAGTCCTACGTTCCCGCGCTGACCCCCCTTCTTAAGTATGAGCCCACCGAGATCGTGGCAACCACATACCAGGCTATTTCCGGTGCCGGTAAGACCTTCAACGAGTGGCCAGAGATGATCGACAACGTGATCCCCTTCATCGGCGGCGAGGAAGAGAAGTCCGAGCAGGAGCCCCTTCGTGTATGGGGTAAGGTAGAGAACGGCGAGATCGTTAAGGCTGGCGCTCCCGTGATCACCACTCAGTGCATCCGCGTACCCGTTACCGACGGTCACACCGCGGCTGTATTTGTAAAATTCAAGAACAAGCCCACCAAGGAGGAGATCCTGGAAGCATGGGCAAACTATTCCGGCAAGCCCCAGGAGCTTGAGCTTCCTCACGCACCCAAGCAGTTCATCCACTACTTCGAGGAGGACAATCGTCCCCAGGCGAAGCTTGACCGCGACCTTGAGGGCGGTATGGCGATCTCCATCGGCAGACTTCGCGAGGATAAGCTGTACGACTACAAGTTTGTGGGACTCTCCCACAACACCCTCCGCGGTGCCGCAGGCGGTGCTGTTGAGATAGCAGAGCTTCTGTACAGACTCGGTTACCTTTCCAAGTAATAGTTTTTGACCGTACACAGTAGTTCTGCCGTCCGCTTTTCGGTGAAGGCGAGGGCGAGCGATGCGGAGCTTAAATAGCGGCGATTGATTCCTGTTCTTCTCGTGCTTATGTGAGGCACACGTTTAAATAAAAGGAGTTACTTTCACTATGAAATACGACATACTAATAGTCGGCGGCGGCGGACGTGAGCATACCATCGCCGAGACCCTTAAAAAATCCCCGAAATGCGGTAAGCTCTACATGGCGCCCGGTAACGGCGGAACTGCCGCTATCGCGGAAAATCTGCCTATCAAGGCAACCGACGTTGACGGCATAGTCAAGGCGGCGAAGGAAAAGCAGGTGGATCTGGTTTTCGTTGCACCCGACGATCCGCTGATGCTGGGTACCGTCGATGCGCTTGAGGCGGCGGGCATCCGCGCATTCGGTCCCCGCGCAAACGCGGCTATTATCGAGGGCAGTAAGGTGTTCTCGAAGGATCTTATGAAGAAATACGGCATTCCCACAGCATCCTACGAGGTGTTCGACAACTCCGCAGACGCTATCGCCTACATCAAGGCGCAGAACAGCTTCCCCGCAGTTATCAAGGCGGAGGGCCTGGCGCTGGGTAAGGGCGTTATCATCGCCGAGGATATGGCGGCGGCTGAGGCAGGCGTTCATGAGATCATGGACGACAAGGCTTTCGGTGACGCGGGCAACCGCGTGGTGGTCGAGGAGTTTTTGACCGGCCCCGAGGTATCTGTGCTGGCGTTTACCGACGGCAAGACCGTGGTTCCCATGGTATCCGCCCAGGATCACAAGCGCGCGCTTGACGGCGACAAGGGACTTAATACCGGCGGTATGGGTACATTCTCTCCCAGCCGCATCTATTCTCCCGAAATAGCTGATATTTGCATGAAAACCATCTTCCGCCCCACCATCGACGCTATGGCAAGCGAGGGAAGACCCTTCAAGGGCGTTATCTACTTCGGTCTTATGATCACAAAGAACGGACCCAAGGTCATCGAATACAACGCTCGCTTCGGCGACCCCGAAACTCAGGTTGTACTCCCGAGACTAAGGACCGATCTTGTGGACATCATAGATGCCGTTATCGACGAAAAGCTGGACGAGATCGTAATCGAGTGGGAGGACAACGCCTGCGTATGCGTTGTTGCTGCATCCGGCGGTTATCCTGTGAAGTATCAGAAGGGCTACGAGATAAAGGGTCTTGATAAGCTTGCGGGCAAGGATGACATCATGGTGTTCCATGCGGGCACCGATATTTTGGACGGCAAGCTCGTTACCTCCGGCGGACGTGTGCTGGGTGTGACTGCAAAGGGCGCGAACCTGGACGAGGCTATCGCGAAGGCTTATGAGGCGATAAAGAGCGTGGAGTTCACCGACATCCACTATCGCCGTGACATTGGTGTAAAATGAAAGATAATATAGAGCACGGCGATCTGCTTTCCGAAATAACGGAAAAAATGCCCACACTGTCCAAAGGACAGCGTCAGATCGCCCATTATATGCTGGAGCATTACGACAAGGCGGCGTATATGACCGCCGCGAGACTTGGCTCACTTGTGGGTGTATCCGAATCAACGGTGGTGCGCTTTGCGGGAGAGCTGGGCTTTGAGGGCTATCCCGCGCTTCAGTCATCCCTGCGTGAGCTTATCAGAACCAAGCTCACCACCATTCAGCGCATCGAGATCACCAACGAAAGCATCGGCGATTCCGATCTTCTTGAAAACGTGCTGATGTCGGACGTTGATAAGATACGCCGCACTCTTGAGGAGGTAGACCGCGACAGCTTCAACCGCGCCGTGGATGCCATGATAAACGCAAGGAATATCTACATCCTTGGTATGCGCTCGTCCTCCGCCATCGCGGATTTCCTGTACTTTTATCTGAATCTGATCTTCCCCAACGTGAAGCTTGTACGAACCACCAGCGGCTCGGAGATATTCGAGCAAATCCTGCGTATATCGGAAGGCGACGTCATGTTCGGCATCAGCTTCCCGCGTTATTCCAAGCGTATAATCAACGCGCTTGAATATGCGAAAAGTCAGTCGGCGCACGTTATCGCCCTCACCGACAGTGAGGCTTCGCCCATTGCGGCTTATGCTGACGATCTTCTGCTTGCAAAGAGCGCCATGGCATCCTTTGTGGATTCGCTGGTGGCGCCAATGTCGATAATCAACGCTATTATCGTGGCTATCGGCAAGAAGAAGCAGTCGGAGGTGGCGGCGACCTTTGCTAGACTTGAGAATATTTGGGAAGAGTACGAGGTGTACGATAAGTCACACAGGTAGCAATGCTGCGCACAGATGCGTGGATTGCTCCAAAAGTCAGCGAAAGGCATTCATCATCACATGAAGAAAATCATAGTAATCGGCGGAGGTGCCGCGGGTATGACCGCGGCGATCTTCGCTCGCCAGGCAGGTGCAAAGGTCACGCTGATCGAGCGTAACGACCGACTGGGCAAAAAACTGCTCATCACTGGTAAGGGGCGCTGTAACCTCACCAACAACAGCGATGTGAATACCCATATCGAGAATACTCCCACTAACCCGCGCTTTATGTACACGGCGCACGCGAGCTTTTCACCGCAGGACGTCATGGCGTTCTTCGAGGAGCTTGGCGTGCCGCTTAAGACCGAGCGCGGCGACCGTGTTTTTCCCGTATCCGACAAGGCGGGCGACGTCTGCGGTGCACTTAAGAGACGCATCAACCGTCTCGGTATCGAGGTGGTCACCGCGAGAGTAACCGATATTTGTGCGGAAGATGGCTTTTGTGTCACGGCGGGCGGCAAGTATACAGCCGACGCGGTCATAATCGCCACGGGCGGTATGTCCTATCCGCTGACCGGCTCCACCGGTGACGGTTACAAATTTGCCGAGAAATTCGGGCATACTATAGTCCCGCCGAAGCCGTCGCTGGTACCGGTTGAATGCGCGGAAAAGTGGGTAAAGGAAGCCATGGGTCTGTCCCTTCGCAACGTATCGCTGACCGTCACCGACGAGGGCGGCAGGGAGGTGTACTTCGAGCAGGGCGAGATGCTTATCACCCATTTCGGCGTATCGGGACCGCTTGTATTGTCCGCATCAAGTCATATGATGGGGCTTGGCGGCAAAAAATACAGCCTTGCCATCGACTTAAAGCCGGCACTTGATTTTGACACCCTTGATCGCCGTCTGCAGGGGGATTTTTCCAAGAATATCAACCGAGATTTCATAAATTCCCTGGGCGAGCTGCTTCCCGCAAAGCTAATACCCATTATCGTGCGGCAATCAGGCATCGATGGGCGGCGTAAATGCAACAGTGTCACTCGCGAGGAGCGTCACGGGCTTGTAAAGCTTTTGAAGGCACTTCCGCTGACGGCAACAAAATTCCGCCCCATCGACGAGGCGATCATCACCTCCGGCGGCGTGAATGTTAAGGAGATCTCACCAAGTACCATGGAATCAAAGCTGATTCCGGGACTGTATTTTGCGGGCGAGGTCATCGACGTGGACGCCTACACAGGCGGGTTTAATCTGCAAATAGCCTTTGCCACGGCGCGTCTTGCAGGCGAGTCTGCCGCCAGTGAGTATTGAGGCGAAATATCTTACAAAACGGGAGAAAAATAATGGAAAAAATCGTAATAGCCCTGGACGGGCCAAGCGGAGCGGGTAAAAGCTCCCTTGCAAAGGAGATCGCGAAGCGTCTTTCCATCGTCTACCTCGACACCGGCGCTCTTTACCGTACGGTAGGACTGTATGCAAAGAAGCGCGGCGTTGATCCCAAGGATGAAGGCGCCGTCGCGCCCATTTTAGCGGATCTCGACATCGACGTCAAAATTGAGAACGGCACACAGCAGGTTTACCTTATGGGTGAATGCGTGGGTGACTCGATCCGTACCCCCGAGATGTCCATGTACGCCTCGGCGGTATCGGCGCATCCTACGGTGCGCGCGTTCCTTCTCGAAACCCAGCGCGCATTCGCACGCCGTTCCTCCGTCATCATGGACGGACGCGACATCGGAAGCGTGGTGCTCCCCGATGCCGATGTGAAGATATTCCTGACCGCCTCCGATGAGGTGCGCGCCAAGCGCAGACTGAAGGAGCTTCTCGAAAAGGGACAGAATGTCACCTTCGAGGAAGTGCTCGCCGATATGCGTGCGCGGGATCTTGCGGACTCCACCCGTGCTGCGGCGCCCCTTAAAATGGCGGATGACGCGGTACTGCTTGACAACGGTCCCCTTGATTTTGAGTCCACGGTAAGCGCGGCGCTTGATATCATCGCGGCGGCGAAATAATCGAAAGGCATAATAATAATGAATCTTTACAAGGGTCTGCGGACTTATTTTCCCGGATTTATCAAATGGCTTTTTAATATCCATGTCCACGGAAGCGAGAACGAGCCGCAGGACGGCGCATATCTTGCAGTGTCCAACCACATAAGCTACATCGACGTGTTCGTGACTGCGGTGGCGGTGAAGCGTCAGATACGCTTCATGGCAAAAAGCGAGCTTTTCAAGGTACCGATACTTCGCGGACTTATCAAAAATATGGGCGCGTTTCCCGTTGACCGCAAGGGAAGTGCGGTTGGAGCCATAAAGAAGTCCGTGGCGCTCCTTACCGAGGGCCAGGTGGTGGGAATGTTCCCCCAGGGACACCGCTTCATGGGCAGAAAATTCGACACTACCGAGTCAGAGTTCAAAGCGGGTGCTGCGATGACCTGTTACCGCGCAAAGGTGCCGGTGCTCCCAATGTTCATTTCCACCAAAAACGACCGCGTGCGTCTGTTCCGCCGCATTGATGTTTATGTGGGCAGACCCATTACCCTTGTGGAGTTTGGCTTCGAGAAAGGCGGAAGTGAGGAGTACGAGCGCGGCGCGAAGCTCATGTACGACCGGATCGCGGAGCTTATGCCTGAGGAGCGAAGAAGCGTATGAGCGTGACCGTAGCATCTCTTGCGGGCTTCTGCTTTGGAGTCAGCCGCGCGGTGGATGCCGTAGAGGCGGCGATAGCCGAGGGCGGCACCGTTTACACGCTTGGTAAGCTCATCCACAACCCCGGCTTCATTGCCGATCTTGAGTCACGCGGAGTACGCATAATCGACGCCGATAGCATCGAAGCGGCGGCGGAGGCGGCGAGTGAGTCGAATCCCACCGTCATCTGCACCCGCGCCCACGGTATTACGGCAGAGCTTGATGAGCGTCTTGCATCCCTTGCGGCGGCGAATCCCTGGTTCACCGTCCGCGACTGCACCTGTCCCTATGTCAAGAAGATCCATCGCATTGCGCGGGATGAGACGGACTGTGACACGGTCCTCTGCGTCCTCGGCGACGAATCTCACCCCGAGGTGCAGGGAATTGTCAGCTATGCGCGGGGGGGATATATCGTTGCACCCACGGCAGATGAGCTTGAAAACAAGCTTCGAGAGGGTGGATACTCCGAAAAAAAGGTAATTTTGGCAGCTCAAACCACCCAAAATTTAACCGAATGGAAAAAAACTATAAAAATTTTTCAAAAACTATATACAAACGCGAAAATTTATGATACAATATGTAGTGTAACAGAAAATAGGCAGGATGAAGTCTTGAAGCTATCCCGAAAAATGGATATGATGATTATTATTGGCGGCAAGGACAGTTCCAACACGAACAAGCTTTTTGAAGTCAGTAAGCAAAATTTGCAACTATCTTTTTTGATTGAAGATGCTTCCTCCATTCCGCTCGAGTATGTTAAACCCCATATGAAGGTGGGAATTGCCGCAGGAGCTTCGACTCCCGGTAAAATTATTCAGGAGGTTCAAAATATTATGAGCGAGAACATCGAAAAAACTTTTGAAGAGATGCTTGACGAAAGCATCAAAACCATCAAGAACGGCGACCGTATCGTTGGTGTTATCACCGCGGTTTCCGAGAATGAGATCCAGTGTGAGATCCCCGGCGTAAAGTTCACCGGCATCATTACATATGATGAGCTCACCGACGATCCCGCAGTTAAGCTCTGCGACACCTACAAGGTTGGCGAAGAGATCGAGGCTAAGGTCCTTAAGGTAAACGACGCTGAGGGTACCGCAGCACTTTCTAAGAAGAAGATCGACATTGACAAGAACTGGCAGATCGTTGTTGAGGCTTCCGCAAACAACGCTGTTCTCGATGCAAAGATCATCGAGGTAGTAAAGGGCGGCATCATCGGTCTCTGCGACGGCGTTCGCGTATTTATCCCCGCTTCCCAGTCCGGTCTTCCCAAGGATGCTGTGCTGGATGCACTTAAGGGCGAGACCAAGAAGGTTAAGATCATTGATATCAACGAGCAGAGAAAGCGCGTAGTTGCTTCCATCCGCGTAGTTGAAAGAGAAGAGAACAAGGCAAAGAGAGACGCTTTCTGGGCACAGGTTGAGGAAGGTCAGCAGTACCGCGGCGAGGTTAAGAGCCTCATGAACTACGGTGCATTCGTTGATCTCGGCGGCGTTGACGGTATGGTTCACACCACCGAGCTTTCCTGGAGAAGAATCAAGCATCCCTCTGAGGTTGTAAGTGTTGGCGACGTTATCGACGTAATCGTTAAGGCTGTTGATAAGGAAGCTAAGAGAATTTCTCTCTCCTACAAGAATCCCGATATGGATCCTTGGAAGCTCTTCACCGACAAGTATGCAGAGGGCGATGTTGCAACTGTTAAGATCGTATCTCTCATGGACTTCGGCGCATTCGCTGAGGTTGTTCCCGGTGCGGACGGTCTGATTCACGTTTCGCAGATCTCCCTTGACAAGATCGCAAAGCCTGCAGACGTTCTCAAGGTAGGCGATGAGGTTGAGGCTAAGATCACCAAGATCGACCTTGACAACCACAAGATCAGCCTTTCCATGAAGGCTCTCCTCATTCCCGAGGAGCCTGCGGTCGAGGAAGCTCCCGCAGTAGAGGAAGCTCCTGCAGTAGAGGAAGCTCCCGCAGTAGAGGAAGCTCCTGCAGTAGAGGAAGCTCCCGTAGTTGAAGAGGCTCCTGCAGCTGAATAATCAAGTTATTTGCGTACCGAACTGAATTTTTTCGGTGCATCTTGAATAACCATCATTACAGGGACGGTTAACAGCCGTCCCTATATTTTTGCATACAAAAAGTATGGGTGCACATTGTGCGCCCATACTTTTATAATTATATTCCGCTTAATTCTGCTTCTGTACGCTCTTGTATTCGTTGTAATACTTGTAAAACGGGCATCTGGGGCTTGACATAGCGCGGTAGAATTCGTCCTCGTCAAGGTTGGCGATGCAGACGTTGTCCTGCATATCCTCATCCCAGTCGTAAAATTCACAGGTCTCGCAGTTGGATTCGGCGGGCTTTTTCTTTTTCAACATATCTATTCTCCTTCGGTGATGTCTGAAAATGGATCGAGCACAAGGTAATCGCCCATGATACGCTCGGCATATGCCACCATGTCAGCGGGGGTGGCGGGGGAGTCGTAGAGAATACCCGTGCCGTGATTATTTGCCTTTTCGGCGGGGTAATCCTTTAAGAAATACAGGTGCGAGCCAAGGTAGTTCGGTCCGTAGTAGAACGCCGTGGGTACAAACTCCGCGTTTTCCACATACAGGTCGCCGTCGCTCATTTTAACGATGTCGAAGCTCAAAAATCCGCCCACCATGTTCTGCCAATACATCATCGCCGAGACCAGGTTGCCCATGGAATAGATGCACAGCGCCTGGCCGCGGTGGGTCTCGATCCACTCGATAGGCTGGAGCACGTGGGGATGGTGACCCAGGATCACGTCCGCGCCGTTTTCGGCGAGGAGCTTTGCTACTCGGCGTTGCTCGGAGCTTATTTTTGATGAGTTCTCATCGCCCCAGTGAACGGAGACTACCGTCAGGTCGCCCGCATCCTCTGCCAGGGCGGTCTGCCTTATGATGTCCGCGTCGTTGATATAGGGGACCACGTATTCGGAGTCCTTGGGAAGCCTCAGACCGTTGGTTTCGTAGGTGTAGGACAGAAACGCCAGCTTCACACCATCCCGCTCTATGACGCGGATGTTATCGTAGTCCTCGGGTTTTTTGTAGCCGCCGATCAGCGTTATCTCACTCATCTCCTCGGACTCGAAAAACTCGATAGTGCCCGCAAGCCCCTCCTCGGATTTGTCGCACATATGGTTGTTGGCGATGTTTACGATGTCAAAGCCCATATCGCGAAGATCCCTTCCGAGATCCTGCGGGGAATTGAAGCGGGGGTAGCCTGATAATCCCAGCTCGTCGCCGCCCATCAGCGTCTCCTGGTTTATGAATGCGAGGTCGAAGCCTGCGATGTATTCGTCCACATCGTCGTACATGGGGCGGAAATTGAATCTTTCCGCTACCTCGGCGCGGTTTCGGGCGTCGATGTAGATGCAGGGGTGTATGACGTTGTCTCCCGCCGCCACAAAGGAGATGCGTGCCGTCTCATAGGGCTCGGGGGGAAGTGTTTCGGGCGGGTTTGTGACCGCTTGGGTTTCGGCGGGCGCAGTTTCGGGGTCAGGGGGCTGGGCGGTGGAGATGTTGAATGCGGGCCCGTCAGACGTGTCCCTTGCACAGCCGCAGATAATGAGTGCACAAATCAGTGCGGGGATGAGCGTTTTCTTCATTTCTTCCTCTATTTTTGTGGGGAATATTCGTTACATGCTATCATTATACCACAAAAACGGAAATATGTAAACTGCGGCGGCTGAATTTTTCGAAAAACCTTGAATTTTCCGTCGATATATGGTAAAATATAGACAGTTATTCTGATAAGCGAATTTTACATTCAAAGAAGGGACTGCAATATGCGTACACGACACATATTTATAATAAACCCCGCGGCGGGGAAGAGGTCCTGCTCCAAGGTGCTTTCCGAAGCCATTGTGGATGCCTGCGGAGCCGCAAATGCGGAGTACGAAATATACAACACCACAGCCCATGGGGACGCTACCCGTTATGTTCGCGAAAAGATCGAGTCAAGACCGGCGGATGAAATCTACCGCTTCTATGCCTGCGGCGGCGACGGTACGCTGTCCGAGGTGGTCTGCGGCGCGGTGAATATAAATGCGAACGTTATCCCCGGTCCACAAAAAGGCGTGGAGGTTGGATGCATACCCATTGGAACGGGCAACGATTTCGTGCGCAATTTCACTCACCACGAGTTTTTCTCGGATATCACAAAGCAGCTCCTTGCCGATACCGCCGAGATCGACTGCTACTCCCTAGGCGACGGTGTATACGGCGTGAACATGATCAACATAGGCTTTGACTGTGACGCGGCGGCAAAGGCGTCGGAATTAAAGCGCCATCCTCTGATACCCACAGGACTTGCCTACATCGCGGGCGTTATATCTGTGCTGAAAAAGAATGCGGGCCGCGTCATCACCGTAAGACTCGCTGACGGTACGGTCGTCACACGCGAGTTTCAGCTGGTCAGCGCGGCAAATGGCGGCTTCTGCGGCGGCGGGTTCCACTCCGCACCCAAAAGCGCCCTTGATGACGGACTTCTTGATATCAGCCTTATTGACAAGGTCACCCGCCGCACCTTGCTGTGCATTGTAGGCGCCTACAGGAAGGGCACCCATCTTGAAACACGGGTCGGCAAGAAGGTCGTACACTACACCAAGGCGAAATCGGTGACCTTTGAGTTTGCGGAGCCCACAAACGTCTGTATTGACGGCGATGTGCGCGCGCTCCACAGGTTGGAGCTGTCAATTATGCCCCGTGCCATCTCATTTGCGGTTCCTGTGGGATGTGAGATGCCGATGCACTAAGGACGCTTTGAAATAGCAGATAACTGAATTTTCTTTTTAACTCGGGCATAACCTGCCGTCACAATCATTAGAGAATAAGAGAATATTCCGCCCCTGACCGTTCATTTACGGTTGGGGGCGAAGCTGTTATTCGATGTCGAATGCGTTGTTCTTCACCCCGCAAAGTGATGTTTTGATGATTTGCGGAATCATTATTTGCGCTCTTTTGTGTCCGACTGCCATTTTCGGCACTCGTAGGGGTGTGAGTGCGCGTGGGTTCATAAAATATTAACACAAAATATATGTATTCGTCTTGATTTCCTACGCAAAAAAAGTTATACTATATACAGAGTTTAGCACTCGATCACTTAGAGTGCTAAAAATCAACCAAGGATGTACAAAGCAGGGAGGAATGTGTGTGCCGGATCGGAACAATGAATTGACCGAGCGCAAAAAGGCTATACTCAAGGCTATAATAGATACCCACATCAACCTCGGTGAGCCTGTCGGCTCAAAGTACCTGACCCAGTACAAGCAGATCGCGTTCTCGTCTGCCACCATTCGCAACGAAATGGCAGAGCTTGAGGATATGGGCTATCTGGAACAGCCCCACACATCATCGGGACGCATTCCATCCGAGCTTGGCTACCGCTTCTATGTGGATCAGCTCATGCAGCAGTACCGCATGACTCAGGCGGAGCTTGGAGAGCTTAACAAGCTCCACTCCTTAAAGACCGCCGAGCTTGACCGCATACTTGACCGCGCCACAAAGCTGATGAGTATGCTCACCAACTACACGGGAGTTGCCCTAAAGCGTGCGCCCGTACGCCAGACGGTGGCGAGATTCGATGTAATGTATCTCTCGCCAAGCTCCTTTATTTTGGTGATGCTCACATCAAACGGTACCGTCAAAACGAGGCAGGTAAGACTTGGATTTGACGTTTCGAGAGAAACCTTAGAGCGGCTTACCATTGTGCTTAACGACTGCGTGGCAGGGCTTGACATGGATAAGATCACGCTTCCGGTCATGCTTGATATGCAGAGACGCGTGCCCGACGGCGAACAGCTCATCCCCCCCATAGTACGCACCATCTACGAGACGGTGGATGAGGCGGACGATGCCGAGCTTATGTTCGACGGAGTCAACAATCTCTTAAATTACCCCGAATATTCCGACATTGACCGCGTGCGCGATATGCTGGGCTTATTCGACAGGCAGGATGACCTAAGAGAGGTATTATCCGAGGATGCAGGCGATGAGACCAGCGTCTATATCGGCTCGGAAAACTCGGTGAAGGTGATGAACAACTCATCGCTTATTTTCAAAACGGTGCGCTCGGGCGACAAGGTCATCGGAGCCATCGGTGTTATCGGACCCAGGCGAATGGACTACTCTAAGGTGGTCACACTCGTTGATTATATGTCACAAAATATAAGCCGCATGATAGGGCCTGCCGACCTTATCGGAGAAGCGGACGACACGGAGGAATAAAATGGCTGACGAAAAGATAGAAAAAACCGATGCCGCAAAGGACGAAAAGCAGGAAGAAGTTCTTGCAGAGTCCGAGGGCGGCGTCACCGACGCCACATCGAAGAAGAATAAAAAGCGCGAGGATAAGCAGTTAAAGGATGACAACAAAAAGCTGACCTGCGAGCTTGCCGAAGTAAAGGCGGAGCTTGAAAAGACCAAGGCTGAGCTTTCGGAGCAAAGCGATAAATACCTTCGTATAGCGGCGGAGTACGATAACTTCCGCAGAAGAAGCATAAAGGAAAGGGAAGGTACTTACGCCGACGCTTACGGTGACGCACTTTCAAGCGTGCTTCCCGTGCTTGACAATCTGGAGCGTGCGGCGGGCTACACCGACGGCGCACAGCTTGTGGACGGCATACAGCTCATATTCAAGAGTGCCAAGGAAGCCTTCGAGCGTCTCGGAGTCACCGAGTACGGCGCGCCCGGGGAAAAGTTCGATCCCCAGCTTCACAATGCTGTACAGCAGGTAAGCGGCAGTGAGTATGAAGAGGGCACGATCGTGGCAGTATATCAGAAGGGCTACAAAAAAGGCGACCGCATCCTGCGCGAAGCGGTTGTGACTGTAGCGGAGTAAAAGTCTCCGTGATACGGTAACTTACAGAACGCACTAACAAAGAAAACAAAAATACATCAATATATATTATTAAGGAGAAATTATTATGGCAAAGATCATCGGTATAGATTTAGGTACTACCAATTCCTGCGTAGCAGTATACGAGGGCGGCGAGCCCGCAGTTATCACCAATCCCGAGGGTGCGCGCACCACACCTTCCGTTGTGGCATTTTCCAAGACCGGCGAGCGTATGGTAGGTCAGGTGGCAAAGCGTCAGGCTATCACCAACCCCGACCGCACCGTTGCTTCTATCAAGCGCTACATGGGTACTGACCATAAGGTCACCATCGACGACAAGAAGTTTACTCCCCAGGAGATTTCCGCAATGATCCTTCAGAAGCTGAAGGCTGACGCGGAAGCATACCTCGGCACCACCGTTACCGACGCGGTCATCACCGTTCCCGCATACTTCACCGACGCTCAGCGTCAGGCTACCAAGGACGCGGGCAAGATCGCAGGTCTCAACGTACAGAGAATCATCAACGAGCCCACCGCGGCGGCGCTTGCATACGGCGTTGACAAGGACAGCTCCGAGCAGAAGATCATGGTATGCGACCTTGGCGGCGGTACCTTCGACGTATCCATTCTCGAAATCTCAGACGGCGTATTCGAGGTTCATGCAACCCACGGCGACAACAAGCTGGGCGGCGATGACTCCGACGAGCGCATTATAAACTGGATCGCTGAGGAGTTCATGCGCGAAAACGGCGGCATCGATTTAAGAAAAGACAAGATGGCGCTGCAGAGACTCAAGGAAGCTGCAGAAAAGGCAAAAATTGAGCTTTCCGGCGTTACAACATCAAACATCAACCTTCCCTTTATTACAGCAGATGCAACAGGTCCCAAGCACTTTGATATGACACTTACACGTGCCAAGTTCGATGAGCTTACAGCAGACCTTGTTGAAAAAACAATGGGCCCCACAAAGCAGGTTATCTCCGACTCCGGTCTTTCT
>JAZNAL010000012.1:0-35926 GCA_045586505.1 Candidatus Flemingiibacterium sp.
CTTAAAATTATGTTTATTTTTCATTTATCATCTCACGGGCTGTTTCAACAAGCTTGTCGGTTATGTTGATGCCGCCCATGATTCGTGCAACTTCATTTACTCTGCCTTCAAGGCTGAGCGGGGTTACGGAGGTTGAAACCCTTCCCTCCGATTCGCGTTTTGCGATAAGGTAATGATTCTCCGCCCTCGCCGCGATCTGCGCTGAGTGGGTGACACACAGCACCTGACCGCCAAGCCTTGCGAGATCACGCAACTTGATGCCGATCTTTTCCGAGGTCTTGCCCGACACACCGGTATCCACCTCGTCAAATATCAGCGTCCCCGGCGAATCCTTCTCGGTAAGCACTGTCTTGATAGCAAGCATTATTCTTGAAAGCTCACCGCCCGAAGCGATCTTCGCAAGGGGTTTTTCCGGTTCGCCCTTGTTGGTTGATATAAGGAATTCCACATCGTCAACGCCGCGTCGGGCGTATCCGGCGCCTCCGTCGGCTTCCACGCGATGCCCGATACCCACCGAAAAGCTGACGCCGCCCATTTCGAGATAGGAAAGCTCTCGAACGATCTCGGCTTCAAGCCTCGTTGCCGCCTCCCTACGCTTTTCTGAAAGCTCACGCGCCTGCACCGACATTACGGCAAGCAGTCTCTCCCGTTCATCGGTCGCTTCTGCTAATTTTTCCTCAGAAAGCTCTATAGATTCCAGCTGTGCCTTTGCATCCTCAAGAAACGCCAGCACTTCAGGTACCGTATCGCCATATTTGCGCTCAATGCGGGAGATGCGGTCGAGTCTCGTCTCAACACGGTCAAGCTCCGCCGTGGGGTCATCACTTTCGCCATCCCGGAGCGCATCCACGGTAAGCGCAATATCTTCAAGCTCATAAGTTATGGCATCAAGCCGCGATATGAGCGAGTCCGCGTCCTTCATTACAGGCGCCAGCGAGTCAAGTGCCCTGCCCGCCTTTTTCACCTTGTCAAGCGCCGCTGTACCCTTTTCGTTTCGGTAAAGCAGCGAGTAGATGGTATCCGAAAGCTGTGCGATCTTTTCGCTGTTCTGCAGCTTGGTACGCCGCGCAAGCAGCTTTTCCTCCTCATCGGGCTTAAGTTTCGCCGCTTCGATCTCGCTTATCTGATACTTAAGAAATTCCAGCTTCTGCGCCTTTTCGCGCTCGCCTGCGGTAAGCTCGGCAATGAGCCGGTTCAATTCACAGTACCGCTCATAGCTTTTCTGATACTCCGCAAGCAGCACCTCAACATCTGCAAACTCATCCAGGTAGATAATGTGATTTTCGGGCATCAGAAGCGCCATATTGTCATGCTGACCGTGTATTCCTATAAGATGCTTCATCGCCTCACGCTGAAGCGACAGCGGTATCGTGCGTCCGTTTACCCTCGCCGTGGATTTTCCCGCCACGGTAAGTGTGCGCTCAAACATCACCATTCCATCCTCGTCGGTGGGTATACCCAACCCATCAAGCGCCGCGCTTGCGTGGTCAGACAGCTCACCGAACACCGCCGACACCCGTGCGGTATCCTCACCGCTCCGTATCAGCTCCCGCGACTGCTTTGCGCCGCATATTAAGTTAATGCTGTCGATTATGATGGATTTACCCGCGCCGGTCTCACCGGTAAGCACGGTGAACCCGCTCTTAAAATCTATACTTGCGGACTTTATGACCGCGATATTTTCTATATGAAGTGAGTACAGCAAGGTATCACCGCCTTTCCACGGAAAAGTTTATTCTACCCGTTTACTATCTCCGAAAGCTCCTCGCAAAGCGACTGCGCCGCCTCGTTTGTGCGCATAACGATGATTATGGTATCGTCGCCCGCGACGCTTCCCACAATATCAGCCCGTCCCATGGAATCAATGGCTGCCGCCGCGCCCTGCGCCATACCTGCACAGGTCTTGACCACCGCAATATTGTTGGCGCGGTCCACGCTCTCCACGGTTTCGATCAGCAGATTCTTTGCCTTTGTGCTGATTCCGTTATCCTCGGCGCGGGGCATGGCGTAAAAGTACTTTCCGCCCGCACCTGCGATTTTCACGAGCTTAAGCTCGCGTATATCACGCGAGATCGTTGCCTGTGTGACCATATATCCCCTCTCGCGCAGGCACTCCGAGAGCTCCTCCTGCGTTTCGATGCGATTTTCACCAATAAGCGCAATTATTTCCGCCTGACGATTGTATTTCATGCTTCCTCCAACCTTTATCAGTGTCTGTCCGCCATTTTATGGCGCAGAACCTCGTAAAATCCGCCTTCCTTGAGCCTTATAAAGCTGACTGTCTCGCGAGAACGGCGTATAGTCACCGACTCTCCGAATGCAAGCGGACGCACCTCGCATCCGTCAACGTTTATGTATAATTTTTCTTCCCGAAGCGTGACGTTTTTCATCTTGAGCTCCGATTCTGCCGAGAACACAAGCGGTGTGGCATTAAGCGAATGTGAGCATATGGGCGTTATAAGCATCGCATCCATACGCGGATCCACCACCGCTCCCCCAGCCGACATGGAATATGCCGTGGAACCGGTAGGAGTTGCCGCAATGAGTCCGTCTGAACGGTAGCTGTTGACGTGCTTGCCGTCGCAGTACAGTTCGATCTCGACGATGCGGAAAATGGACGCACCGCCCACTACCGCTTCATTGAGCGCAAACAGTTGCTCGCCTCCCACATCGGCTTCCAGCATCATACGGCGCTCCACCTTGTATTCTCCGCTTTCCAGTCGCCCTAACATATGAAGCTCGTCAAGTTCAATCTCCGCCATGTATCCGATGCGGCCGAGGTTGATGCCAAGAAGCGGTATCCCACCAATGGCACATTGACGTGCCGCCTTGAGTATCGTACCGTCACCGCCGAGCACGATCATAATTTCGGGCTTTTTAAACAGTATGTCATCATCGGCAAACTCAATCCGCGCACAGGCTTTTTCTCCCCAAGCGGCTTCAAGCTCTTCTTTGAGCGAGCAGTGCATTAACACCGCAGTCTCGGGCGAAAGTGCATCAATCACCCTTCGGGTGCCGAGAAAATCCGCATCGTTTTCGATGCCCCGATATATTCCGATAGTTTTCAAAAAATCACAACCTTATTTGGTATGGAAGTACGATCATGTCTCAAACACGATCTTTTTTATCTGTCCTCTGTCAAAACCGCCTACACTGTCAAATCCCGCTAAATATTCACGGTTGCCGTCACCGCCGCATATCGGCGATGCGGTAAGTCCAAAGCAGTGAAGTCCCACAGTCTCTGCAAAGTCAAGCACATGGGTAATAACCTCGACATGAACACTACGGTTCTTAACGATCCCGTTTTTTCCGATATTTGCCCGTCCCGCTTCAAACTGCGGCTTAATAAGCGCTATGAATCGCCCGCCCTCAGAGAGCAGTCCGGCCGCCGCAGGCAGAATGAGCGTCAGCGAGATAAACGAAACATCGCAAACCGCAAGCTCGCATTTCCCGCCGATATCGTCGGGAGTAAGATATCGCGCGTTGACACCTTCAAAGGACCTCACACGCGTATCCGATAAAAGCGATGGATCAAGCTGTGAGCGTCCCACATCCACACATCGAACATGAGCCACCCCGCGCTGCAGGAGGCAATCGGTAAAGCCTCCCGTGGAAGCCCCGATGTCAACGCAGTCAAAGTCTGTCACATCCACAGCAAACGCATCAAGCGCCCGCTCAAGCTTTAGTCCGCCGCGGCTGACGTATCGGAGGGTCTCACCGATAATACGCACAGCACTGTCGTCACCTGCTTCGGCGGAGGGCTTTGTAACAATCCTTCCGTCAAGCTCAACTATTCCATCGTCGACCATCCGCTTTGCCGCCTCACGGCTTTTGGCAAGCCCGCGCTCGTATAACAGCTTATCTATACGCATAGCTTAAAACACCGGCACAAGCAGAGGTATCGCTATGCCGAGCAGTGAGCCCATGATGACCTGCAGAGGAGTATGACCGATAAGCTCCTTTAAGTTTTTGTCAAGATATTTAGTATCGCCAACCGAGATGTCGCGAACAATACGATTCAATACCTTCGCCTGCTCACCTGCCGCACGGCGTACGCCCGCCGCATCGTACATTACGATAAATGCAAGTATAAACGCCAGGGCAAATTCCACAGAACCCGTTCCAGACATCCTCGCGGTTGCCACCACAAGCGAGCTGACAGTCGCCGAGTGTGAGCTTGGCATACCGCCCGATGACATCAGTACAGCGAAATTAAAGCTGTGATGACGCGCAATATAGGTGGCACACTTTATAAACTGCGCTCCGAACCAACCGATAAATGCGCAGACCAAAACATAATTCGTAAAAAATCCTATAACGTAGTCCATTTATTTTTTCCTTGTCAGTAAGTAATCCGCAAGGGCGCAGAGTATCTCCGAGCCTTCATACGCCGATACCGCCGCCTTTGCGTCATCCGTGAGCTTTTCTGCATATGCATAGGCTTTTTCCATGCTCATCAAAGTAACAAATGTGGTCTTGCCGCTGTCCTTATCACTGCCGATCGGCTTACCGAGCACGCTTTCGTCTCCGGCGACATCGAGAATATCGTCGATGACCTGAAATGCCCTTCCGATACCCAAAGCATAATGTTCCGCCGCCTCGCACAGTTTTTCCGAAGCGCCGCCCGCATAACAACCGAGCAGTGACGCACATCTTATAAGCTCACCCGTTTTAAGGGACTGCAAACGTTCCAGCGTTTCAAGATCGAACGCTTCGTTCTCTCCAATAAGATCCAGCACCTGCCCGCCGATCATGCCGTCCGCACCCGCACATTTTGACAAAAGCGCCACCGCGCGGCAGTTAGTCTCAGGGGAGGCATACGCATTGGACGCCGCCACACCAAAGGAGCGCGTCAGAAGTGCATCTCCCGCAAGCAGAGCGTTCGCCTCGCCGAATTTTTTGTGGCTCGTAGGCTTACCGCGCCGCATATCGTCGTTGTCCATGCAGGGAAGGTCGTCATGTATCAGCGAATATGTGTGAATCATTTCAAGCGCGCACGCATACGGAAGCGCGGCTTCGTATGCACGCTGTGGATCCGCGCCGCTTTCGCTTGCGGAAAGCAGGGCGAACTGGAGCACCAAAAACGGTCTCAGACGCTTTCCGCCGCCAAGCAGGCTGTAGCGCATCGCTTCGTAAATGACACCAAACCTCGGGTCATCTCCAGCCGAATACTCGGCAAGGACTGTTTCAACCGCCGCCGCGCCCACAGATAACAGCTTTTCTATATCGACGGAACTCATTTTCCGCCCTCCTGAATGGGAGCGAAATCCTGCTCCACTGCGCTTCCGTCCTCTCCGCGCACAAGTATCTTGACTCTCTGTTCGGCACCATCTAGCTTTGCTGAGCACAGCTTGACAAGCTTAACGCCCTCCTCAAAGAGCGCCAGCGATTCATCAAGAGGTGCCTCACCGCCGTCAAGGGCGCGTACTATCTCTTCAAGTCTCGCAAGTGCCTGCTCGAATCCAGGCTCTTTACTATTTTCCATAAACTACTCCTTTTTATCGGGTGCGACCTCTATCGCCTCACCGAGCACACTGCCGTCGGTGGTACGGAATTTGAAGCGGTCGCCTTTTTTTATCTGCTTCGTACTCTTTATAAGCTTTCCCGAATCGTCAAACACCGCCGAGTATCCTCGCGAGATGACCGACATGGGATTAAGTGCCTCAAGCGATGCCGTGAGGGATGCAAATCTGCCGCGCTTATTTGTAAGCGAAAGCTTCATCTCCTGTTCCATGCGGCTTGCCAGCGAAAGAAGTACCATTCGCTTATCGTCGATGAAATTCTGCGGCGAGGTCAGCGCACGGCTCTTAGCAAGCTGCGAAAGCTGAGTCTGTCGCATACCGATACTTTTCGTAAGCGCCAGCTCCATGTGACCCACGATATTGTTTATCTTTCGAAGCAGCTCCGCAGTGTCGGGCACCGCAAGCTCAGCCGCCGCCGAAGGAGTGGGAGCGCGTACATCCGCCGCAAAGTCGCAGATGGTGAAATCCGTTTCATGTCCCACCGCGCTGATGACGGGTATGGTACTCGCCGCTACTGTGCGGGCAAGCGCTTCATCGTTGAACGCCCACAAGTCCTCAATGGAACCGCCGCCGCGTCCGATGATTATTACATCAACACTGCATGCGGCATTGAAATAATTGACACCGCTAATAAGCTGTGACGGCGCATCGGGACCTTGCACAAGTGACGGGAACAGGATCAGCTTCGCATAAGGGAATCTGCGCCTTGTGATATTTATCATATCCCGCACCGCGGCTCCCGTGGGAGAGGTGATAATACCGATACGTGTGGGTATCTTCGGTATCGGGCGCTTCCTTGAGGGAGCGAATAAGCCCTCCGCCTCAAGCTTGCGCTTTAACTGCTCGAAGGCGATATACAGACTGCCCACACCGTCTGGCTCCATCGCTTCCACATAGATCTGGTACTGTCCGTCCCGCACAAACGCCGATACGCGTCCGCGAACGATAACCTTCATGCCGTTTTCGGGCAAAAATTTCAGCTTCGCCGCCGCGCTTTTAAACATAACCGCGCGGATAAGACTGTCGGGATCCTTGATGGTAAAATAAAAGTGTCCCGTTTTATAGTGATTTGTGAAATTCGATATCTCGCCTTTCACCCATACGTTTGCGAGGATACGGTCGCCGTCGATGATCTGCTTGATGTACGCATTAAGCTGTGCGACAGTCAACTCCGCACGGTCTTTGTTCTCCGTCTCGGGAGTTATCATGATTTGTTCTTCCAAAACTCCCATCCTTCCTCCGCCGCGGCACATAAAAGCGCACAGCCTGCGGCATTGTCGCTTGAAAACTTGGGCTCAGCGAATCTTGCGTCGAATCCCCTGCGGGATATCATATCCTTGATTATGGAGTTGCTCATGACGCCGCCTGCATAGAGTACGGGGATATCCGCACCGTCAAGAGCATTCTTTGTAAGCTCAATAAGCGTACGCGCGATAAAATCAAGCACATATGCGGCAACAAATTCGCGGCTTTTTCCCTCAGAAATCAGCTTTGCAGCTTTATTTTCAACGCCGGAAAGGTTGCATTCACACCCCTTAACCGACAGCTTGGGCTTTGCTAGCGGCTCGGTGTTGGCAAGCGCCAGCTCCTCAAGCTTCGGACCGCAGGGGAACCCAAGTCCCATGGCAACGCCCACGCGGTCGATGCACTGTCCCGCGTTAAGATCAAGCGTACCGCCTAACTTTTCGATATCGAAGCCCACGTCCGCCTTCGGTTTTACGCGGAGCAATTCCGTAGTGCCGCCCGATACGTGGAACGCGATAAACTCCCGTGTCAACAGATCGGGGGATCCGCTGGACCATACCGCCGCCATAACGTGACCCGCCTGGTGCGAGAAACGGTAAAGCGGCTTCTTTACTGCACTTGCAAGAGTTGATGCCGCCGCCTCGCCCGAGAGAAAGCATGGCATATACGAGCCTTCGTTATCTCTCGGTGTCGCAGACACTCCGACGGCACGCAGCGCCTCGGGTTCAATATCACAAAGTGCCTCGGCGGTGACCGACGGCAGATTCTTGATATGTGCAAATACCGCATCGCTTTGCCTTAGGCCGCGCTCTCCCTCGGATACACCAAGCAGCTGCTTCACATTGGAATAAAAACAGCATTCCCCCGCTTCAAAAAGCGCGCAGGAGGTGGTGTAATTGGAGGTGTCGATGCCTATATAAAAGCGTTTCATTATGTGAGGTCGCACTCGCGGTCGGGAAGCTCGTGCGAGATGGTGTTAAGTACGCCGTTAACGAATGCGGGAGCACTATCTTCGTCGTACTTCTTGGCAAGTTCTACCGCTTCATTGAGCGCAACGCGCTTCGGAACGTCACTGACGCTTGTCATCTCATAAACGCACAGGCGCATTATCGAAAGCGTTACCTTGGCAAGGCGAGTAAGCGCCCAACCGGTCGCCGCCGCCGAGATCTTTTCGTCGATATCGGCATGACTGTCCATAATTCCAAAAAACACGTCGTGAACATAGTCGATCTGATCGCCGAATTCAATCTCGGCGTTTTCAAGCTCAAGCGCATAGAATGTATCCGCCGCTTCCTCGGGAGAAAATGCTTTTGCAAAAAGGAGCGCGAACACGTATTCACGAGCCGAGGAGCGCGAGATCGGAGCTTTGATGTTTTCTTCCATACAAGACCTCTTTCATATTCCGATGCGACAGCCCACGAGGTGGTGCATTATCGCATTATTATACATAGAAATAGTTATACATATTATATTATACATTTTTTTGCGGCAAAAGTCAATCGTTATGCGGAAATTTATGCACCGAAATCACGTAATATTTTTTCTTTGTGTGAATATATATTGTATATCTCAGAAATCCACCGATCGGAGGTGTTTCAATGCCGAAAAAAGTGCTTATAAGGCTCGTTTATCTGCTTATTCTGCTGATACCGATAATCTGCTTTTCAAAAGGCGGGGACAGCGCAGTAACCGTATCGGCGGATGGGTACATCAAATGGGTCGACTTCAACGCCACCTCCGAGATCATGCGCACAGCACTTAAATGCGACCTTGACAGCTATGAAAAGAATAAGTCAGACTCATCCGTCTCCCACGCAGACTTTGTTACCCTTATCGCACTTGCGGCAACCAAATACGGCGGTGAATTTTCAAAATGCAAGCCCGCCGATATCACCGCCTTTGCCGAGCGCCTAATGGCAGGCGAATCCCGCGATGTCATCGCGGGAGAGCTTGCAGGCGCCGGGAAATACTTCCCGTATTTTCTGGAAGCTTACGACGCAGTACTTGGAGGCTTTGTAGGAAATTACGCGGTCGTCACTGACGGCGTTATATCGACGCGCTACGGCTTGAAGGTATTCTCCCCCATCGCCGCAGGATATTATTACCGCGATTTTGACGATTACGGCGCATCTCGATCCTACGGCTACCGCCGGCCGCACCTCGGGCATGATCTTCTCGGCAGCGTGGGCACACCCATCATCGCAGTGGAATCTGGTTATGTGGAATCCTGCGGCTGGAATCAGTACGGTGGCTGGCGTATCGGCATCCGAAGCTATGATGGCAAGCGCTATTACTACTACGCCCATCTGCGTCGGGGGCATCCCTACAACGATATTTACGAGGGCAAGCAGGTCACAGCAGGGGAAGTCATCGGCTACCTCGGCATGACGGGGTATTCGGCGAAGGAGGATGTCAACAACATTGACACACCGCATCTACACTTCGGAGTACAGCTCATTTTTGACAAATCGCAGAAGGACGGCACAAAACAGATATGGATCGATCTGTACGAATACACAAAATTCCTGTCGAAATACCGCTCGGAGGTAACTTACAACAAAACCTCAGGGGAATTTGAGGCTGTATCGCCAATTATTGACTTAGACGTTCCCGACTGAGCCGCAAAAGTATAGAAATCCGCCGCAAATGTTATCAAACGGTGACGGATTTATAAATATTTTCGGTGTATGGTTGAAAAATCTGCGATAAAGTGGTATGATATACAGTACAGATAAATTCACGGAAAATAAATATAAAGGACACCCCAAAAATGAACATATTTAAAAGCTTAAAGCAGATAATCTACAGTGCGTGCCTATATTTTACGGCTGCGGAGTTTCTGATACTCATTATCGCCTCGGCGTATAGCGATCTCGCGCCCGCAAGCGGTGGCACTGCGGGAAAATTTCTCAGTCTCGGCTCGGCAGCACTGATATTTACCGCCTGCCTTATCGTGGCGGCGCTCAATCTTGTCTGGAAACTCGATTATTCCGTCTCGGTACGAATCCTGCTCCACTTTGTGGGCTGTCTTATCGCATGGTGCGTGATCGCCATCATAATTCCCGGCGTATACACCGATATCGCACAGATAATCGTCCGCTCGCTTATCTTTGCGGTTATATATCTCGTAATCGCCTTTATTGTGCTCATAGTTAAGAGTATCAAAAAGAATCGCAGCACCGAGGAGCTTGAATACGAGCCGAAATTCGGTCATTATTTTGACAAATGACGTTGACGACAGTACCGGAGGAATTTTAAAAAGTGAACACCAAAAACAGTGAAGAACTTATGTACAAAGCGGCAATAGTGATTATTTTTCTCGTGCTTGCCGCGCTAATCACACTTGTAGCGATATCCACCGTACGCCATGGAAACGGAGCCGATGACACCACCGCAGACACAATGCCTCTGTTCAGCCCGAACAATACGGATGATACAACCGAAGCAGTTGTAACGTCTGGCGCTGTGGAAACCGAAAGCAATACGGTCGAAACCACTGCGGCAGCCTCTACGGATAAGGCGCCCGAAGAAACTACATCCGTTAATATAAATCCCGTGGATGCACCCGCCGTAAACTCCAACGATGAGTGGGACAAGTTTCTCGCGGGCTTTGAGGGTACCGTACTCCCCCTGTCCGATGATGCAGGTCAGGCATACGTGGACAAGCTCGTATTTCTCGGCGATTCCACTACCTACGGACTCCGTGCCTATAAAATGCTGTCGGGCGGGAAGCAGACAACCCAGGTCTGGACCCCCACCAGCGGCACTCTGACCCTCTCTCAGGTATCCTTTGCCAAAATAGTCTACCCCGAAACAAACACCGAGGTCACCATCAAGGAAGCGGTCACCGCAAAGAAGCCCGAATACCTTGTAATCACCCTCGGCGTCAACGGCGTATCGTTTATGGATGAAAAGTATTTCAAGTCCGAATACAAAAAGATGCTTGAAACCATCATCGAAGCAAGCCCCGACACCAAAATCATCTGCCAGTCCATCTTCCCCGTAGCACGTACCTATGCGCATCTCGGCTCCATCAACAATGACAAGATACGCGCGGCAAATTACTGGATTGTGGAGGTTGCAGACGAGGTCGGCGTCAAGTTTATCGACACCTACTCCGTACTCTGCGACTCCGAAGGCTGGCTCCCCGAGAGCTACCACAACGGTGATGGAATGCACCTTAATGAAACCTCGTTCACTCTTGAACTTAACAATCTGCGTACTCATGCGTATACAGCGCAGTGATCAAAAAATCGAAAGGATTTCAAAAAATGAAAATTAAAGGCTATATTTCATTTATTCTCACAGCGGCGCTTGTGTTTACCTGCTTTGCGGCAGTTTCCTGCGGCAAGACCGCTTCCTACAGCACCGATATCGCAGTTGCTGAGCTTGCAGTAGCGGCTGATGCAGCACTTCCCGAGGGCAGCACCATGACCGCAGTGCCCGATGATTATATTATCGGTATGATGCAGATCGATGTCTCCGCATTTGAAGACTATGTTGTCAAGATCCAGGCAAGCGGCATCAATATCGACGAATACGGCATCTTCAAAGCCCCCTCCGAGGAAGCTGTAGATGGCATCAAGGACACCGTTTCGGATTACCTCACCATGCGTCTTGACACCTGGATGGAGGAATATATGCCCGAGGAAAAGCCAAAATTACAGTCCGCAACCGTAAAGGTGATGGGGCAGTATGTTGTATACTGCATCCTTTCCGAGGACACAAAGACCCAAGTATTCAGCGCTGTTGATAATCTCCTTCTCGGGAAATAACAGGCTGGCTTTTGAACGGTATTAATAAAAAATGCAATATCCCCGCGCACGATATGACTGCGCGGGGATATTTTTCATTCACTTTCCGGCGATATTGCCGATGTTGGAAAATTATTCATCATTCATATATATTGCGTGAATTACGGTGACAGTTTTATAACATATGCACCAAAATCCTTGATTTCTCGCCCATGGTATGTTATCATATAGTCACGCGCTGGGAGTGACCGAGGGCAGGGTCGCATCCCCCCGCGAATCATAAACATATGGAGGATATCCAAAACAATGAGAAAATTAGGAAGAATCATGTCCGGCTCTCTTGCAACACTCATGATAGTGAGTGCATTGATGACCGGCGCTCACGCTAAGTCGTATGATGATATTGCATCCGATGACCGTTATGCTGAGCAAATCGAGATCCTTTCCGATATAGGAGTCATTAAGGGTACCAGCGACAACGAGTTTTCACCCGATGAGAATGTTACCCGTGAGCAGATGGCAATGCTGCTGTTCAGACTTATGATCGGCAAGGACAACGCGGGCAAGTTAAACACCACCGCGTTCACCGACCTCTATGATGACACATACCACGGTGCGATCTCCTGGGCAAACGCTTCAGGCTACATCCTCGGCACCTCCGAGACCACCTTCGAGCCTACTGAAGGCATCACTCTCCAGGACGCCATGACCATGCTCGTCCGTGCACTCGGTCACGACACCGCCAAGATGAATGCGGGATACCCCTGGACCTATATCGATACCGCGCTGAAGCTCGGTCTTGACGACGGACTTGAGGATCTTGATTACACCAAGACCCTGACCCGTGCAGAGATCGCAGGTCTTCTCTACAACGCAATCACCGCCGAGTATCTTATCCCCAAGACCGCGGCAAACGGTTCTACATTCTATGAGTCAACCACTATCGTTGAGCGCGTATTCGGTTACGAGATCAACGAAAGCGTAATCGTTGCTACCAACAACTACGCGCTCGAAGGTGTTGCGACCGTTACTAAGGACGGCTACATTACCGTACACACCGAGGACGGTCTCATCACTGTCAAGTACGAGGAGCTTGAACTTTCCGGCGAGGCTGATACTCACCTTGGCAAGAGCTACAAGCTTGTTTACAAGCGCGATGACAAGTCGGGTCTTGTAAACGTCCTCGGCTGCACCGAGCTTGGCAAGAGCACTGCTGCCGAGAAGATCGAGGTTGAAAAGAACAACAAGTACACCCTTATCGAGGGCGTTAAGTACCAGGTTGTTGAGGAGCTCTCTGATGCACTCTCCACCAACGAAAACGAGCTGCTTGTATACGCGTACGCCCACGACGGTACGCTCGTTCAGATCACCTCCAACGAGGAGCTTTCCGATTATATCGGTGCATTCGACGCACATCTTATCTTCGATGACAAGGATAGCACCACCGCAAGCCGTCTTATAATCAAGCCCTTCTCCTTCGGAAGTCTTGAGATTTCCGGCGGCAAGGTAAACCTTGCGGACAACATGAAAGAAAAGGATCTCACCATTGTAAACCCCGGTAAGGCTGAAAGCGGCGACTATGTGCTCTACTACTTCAACGAGGGCAACAAGATCCTTGAGCTTGCGGCAGTGCTTCCCGTAACCGAGGAAGCTAAGGTAACACGCCTTACCGAAACCACTGCAACCATCGGCGGCACCCGCTATACTCTCGGCAACGAGAAGCTCGGCGTTGACGCGGATGATATCTATGCACAGCTCAGTGTTGGCGAAAAGGTAAAGGTAGTAGTATACGGCAGTCAGATCTTAGCAGTCGAGACCACAACTACCACTCAGAGCGCGCCCTCTAAGTACCTCATCGCACAGAGCGAGACCACTCCCGTATTCACCGACGGCAAATTCGCTTATGTAATGGAAGCGATAATCGACGGTAAGGAGGAGACTATCGTAGTATCCAACCGCGCCGTTACCGCAGGTAACGTATACCGCTACACCGTGGATTCCGACGGCGAGTACACCCTTATTCCCCGTACCTCCAGCGGCAGCACCATCATCTCCGGTGATGACAAATTCGTTCAGTCCAACAGACGCAACGATGAGATCGCATTTGCAATCGATGAAGCAAACTCCACCACCATTACCGCAGGTGCTTCCCATCACACCATCTCCGCTGGTGAAGCTGAATCCCTCATCTCCACCGAAGGCGGTTCCGACTCCGTCAAGTTCGTCATGAACGATAACACTGTGATGATCGTTAAGATCGGCGACACCTTCACAAAGATTACCGGTGCATACACATCCACCATCACCGTAAACGACGGCGCATCCGTAACCGCGATATTCGACAACGAGATCGGTTCTGTTGAAACCCTCCGCTTCCTGTATATCTCCGACGGTGATCTCGGAAGCATTGACTCCACCGCAACCTCTGTAAAGGTACTCAGATTCGCAGGCAGAGAGCTTGTTGACGGCACAGTATACAACCTCTACGTGGTACTTGACCTCGCAAACGGTAAGATCGATACCATGATGTCGAGAAGCTCCGAGCTTGAAGAGGGCGTAAACTACCTCACCGGCATCGACGGCCTCATCTCCACCACCGTGGCTGATGTAACAAGCGGCATCGTCGACGGTTACACCTCCACTACTATCACCGTTGGCGGCGAGACCTACAAGCTGGCATCCGGTGCTAAGATCGTGGCACTCAGCTCCGACGAAACCGTTGAGACCATCGAACTCAAGGACACCTTCATGGGCAATGTCGAGTTGATCCTTGAAAACGGTGCTGTCAAGTCCGTGATCCTCCTCGGAGAAGCGACCTTCACCGCTGAATACGCCGACGGCAAGATCACTGTAGCCGCAAATGAAAACCTTCGCGACACCGATGCCATTGAGCTTGTCTCTCTCAAGGTATACGACACCGAGGAAGAGGAAAATGTTGATGTTGACACCACCGGATATGAAGTAACTCCGCTTGACACCGACACCTTCTCCTTCGAGATCGACACCGCATCTTCCCTTGCGGCAGGCGATTACACGCTCACCTTCCGAGTAAACGACGTTAAGTTTGTCACCGAGTTCACTGTAGAATAAACCCTTTCCGCCCGCGGATATCCGCGGGCGGATTTTTTGTATCACCGCAAGTGAAGAGCATTCTCCAAAGGCAAGAAAAAAGGTTGACTGATCAGCGATCGGTCAACCTTTTAATGTATTTACTTCTTTGTTATTGCATCCATCGGACACGCCTCAGCGCATTTTTTGCAGTCGCGGCATTTTGTCTCATCAATGCTGAATTTACCTTCAGCGCTTATCACAACCGCGTGGAAGGGACATTCCACATCGCATGTCGCACAGCAGATACATTTCCCCTGATCAATATAGTGAGCCATTGTTCCCTCTCCCTTATTTGGATTCCGCTCTCTTGCGGTGCTTGAGCATTCTGAGCTTGACGTACAGCTTCGGCATCTTGTTGACAAGGAAATCCTTCAGCTTGTTGCGTGCCGCCGCATAGATGTCGTGGAGTCTTACATAGAACTTATACGGCACATGCTTGCCCGTGACACGCTTGTCAAGCCATTTTTCATAGGGCTTACCCAACCACTCCGGCATCGCGTACGCGCGCTTGTAGCGCTTCACAAAGTGCATGAAATACGCTTCGATGAACAGCACCTGCTCCTCGGGGAACTGCGGCTGTACCAGCGGCACACGGCGCTTGGTAAGGTCTCCCTCGGGGATAAAGCCCGCTTCCTTGGATATCTCATAAAGCGCGGTACCCTCGTAGGGGTAAAAAATATTGGGAATAGTACGGTCGCTCTTAATACGTGCATTGAGCTTGATGGTTTTCAGCGCACGGTGGATATCCTCAAAGGGCAAGCCGATGATGTTATAGGTAAGCTGAGCGATGCCGTACTTGTGGAACCACTGTGAACAGCGGATTATCATCTCATCTGTCTGATAGCGGCGCAGATACTTGAAGCGCATTTCGGGATCGCCGCTCTCAAGGCCCATATCAACGGTATAGAAGCCCGCTTCCTTCATCTTTTTGACGGTCTCCTCGGTGAGGATATCGAAGCGAATGTTGCCTGTACACGGCAGATGGATCTCCTTTGTGTACATGTCGATAAACTTATCGAACCAGTCGGGGAACATATTAAAGATCGCGTCACGGAAGTTGATGAACTTGATCTGCGGATGCTTTGAAAGCAGAGTTTTAAGATAAAGTATAGCGTTTTCGGGTGAACGGAAGCGCGCGTAGATCTTTTTGTTGGGGTAGACCTTGCGGAAGTTGCCATTTCCGCAATATGTGCAGTTGTAGAAGCAGCCGCGGCTGACGACCACTATCGCCGTTCCGACCTTGGAGGATTCGAGATTGTCGTAGTCGAATAGCTCAAAATCGGGGATCGGGATACGGTCAAGATCCGCAAACAGCGGACGGATGGGATTCTTCTTGATGCTTCCGTCGGGCAGCTTGAAATAAAGGCTTTCGACGTCAGTATAGTCCTCGCCGGCGGACATCTTGTCGCACAGCTCAAGCTCCGCATACTCGCCGTCACCGACGCACACGCAGTCGACACCGTCAACCGCAAGCACTTCATCGGGTACAAGTGTGCAGTGATAACTGCCGCAGATGATGAATACGTCGGGGCAGACCTCTTTTGTCCACCTAATATAGTCGACACAGTCCGGGAAAGCTGTGGTACGGATAGAAAAACCGATGATGTCAAACTCCCCGGCATCGCGAAGGCGTGCCTTATAGTCCTCCTCAGTATGAAGATTCAAAAGATGGAGCAGCTTTACATCGTGACCGCCTTCCTTGAGCACAGCCGAGATGGAAGCTAAACCTTCGCTGTAGTTTCCGCCGCTGACACGTCTTTGACAGTCGCGGTCGGTATAATCGGGATACACAAGCAGCATACGCGCCTTGCGACCTTGTAAATTTTTGAGTTCCATTATTTTTCTCCGTAAATCAGTGCCCCGTCTTGGGGCATAATTATCTACATTAAAGTATATCACATCTACGCTTCTTTTTCAAGTGGTTTTATAAAATTCATTTAATCCAACAATCCAAAAATATAAAACCTCGAATGAATTCGAATAAATTATGATAAAGTTAAGGAGTTTTTTGTTTTTTTCAAAAAGAGTGTTGAAAAAAGACCAACATTGTGATATAATATTATTTGATCTTATTAAACGGGGTGACTACTTATGCCAAGGATCGGTTTTGATAATGATAAATACCTCGAGATGCAGTCGAAGCATATACGCGAACGTATCGCGCAGTTCGGCGGCAAGCTCTATCTTGAATTCGGCGGCAAGCTGTTCGACGATTTCCACGCATCGCGCGTTCTGCCGGGCTTCCGTCCTGACAGTAAGCTGCAGATGCTTCTCCAATTAAGAGAGGATGCAGAGATCGTCATCGCGATAAGCGCTGATGACATCGAAAAAAATAAGGTCCGCGGCGACCTTGGCATCACATACGATCTTGATGTGCTTCGTCTGATCGACGCCTTCGGCAACATTGGTCTGTATGTGGGCAGTGTTGTTCTCACCCGTTTTGACTCCCAGAGCAACGCCGTCAAATTCGAAAAGAAGCTCCAAAACCTCGGTGTAAAGGTCTACCATCACTATTCCATCGACGGCTACCCCTATAACGTCGAAACCATCGTCAGCGACGATGGCTACGGTAAGAACGAGTTTATTGAAACCGAGCGCAGACTCGTGGTCGTCACCGCCCCCGGTCCCGGCAGCGGTAAAATGGCAGTCTGCCTCTCTCAGCTCTATCACGAGAGCAAGCGCGGCATAAAAGCGGGCTACGCCAAGTTTGAGACCTTCCCCATCTGGAATCTGCCGCTGAAGCATCCCGTCAATATGGCCTATGAGGCCGCCACCGCCGATCTGAACGATATCAACATGATCGACCCCTTCCATCTCGAAGCCTACGGCAAGACTGCGGTCAACTACAACCGCGACGTGGAGATCTTCCCCGTGGTCGACGCCATGTTCAAGCGCATATTCGGCACCTCGCCTTACAAATCGCCTACAGATATGGGCGTAAATATGGTTGGCAACTGCATTGTAGACAATGACGCCGTATGTGAGGCATCCTACCGCGAGATCGTGCGGCGTTACTATACAGCCCTGTGTGATCAGAAGGAAAATATGGCTACGGGGGAAACCGTACACAAATTGGATCTTCTGATGAAGCAGGCAAACCTTTCACCTGCTGCCAGACCCGTTATCGAGGCGGCAAACAAAAAAGCAGAAGCAACAGGTGCTCCTGCCGCCGCGCTGGAGCTTCCCGACGGAACGATAGTTACAGGCAAGACCTCATCTCTGCTCGGCGCATCTGCGGCATTACTTCTGAACGCTCTGAAAAAGCTTGCAGGAATCGAGGATGAGGCACTGCTTATACCGTCATCCATCATCGAACCGGTCCAGCATCTGAAGGTAGGTTATCTCCACAACCGAAATCCCCGACTGCACACAGATGAGGTACTGATCGTACTTTCTATATGCGCCGCATCTTCACCGCTTGCGGCAAGATCACTTGAGCAGCTCGATAAGCTTGCCGGCTGTGAAGTGCACTCGTCCGTGATCCTCACAGAGATCGATGCCAAGACCTTTAAAAAGCTTGGTGTTAATCTTACCTGCGAGCCAAGGTATCAGGTCAAATCCATGTATCACGGGAAATAAGATTAACGAAATAATATACCCTCCGAGCAATTAAGTTTGCTTCGGAGGGTGTTTTATTGTATATTAAAACACCCTCGGCGAATGCCGAGGGTGTTCCTATATTCACATATATGTGCGTTATCAATACATACCGCCCATACCGCCGCCCATGCCGCCTGCGGGCATTGCGGGTTCGGGCTGCTTTATGTCAGCAACAACTGCTTCGGTGGTGAGAACGGTTGCCGCAACGCTTGCCGCGTTCTGGAGCGCAGATCTTGTTACCTTGGTGGGGTCAACGATACCGTTCTCCATCATATCAACATACTTTTCGTTGTAAGCGTCGAAGCCGTAGCCCTTCTTACCGCTGGACATAATCTTGTCAACGATAATGGAGCCTTCGAAGCCTGCATTCTCGGCGATCTGACGTACGGGAGCCTCGAGGGACTTGAGTACGATCTTAACACCGGTCTTTTCGTCACCGTCAACGGTGTCAAGGAGAGTCTTAACGCCCTCGATAACATTGAGGTAAGCAGTCCCGCCGCCTGCAACGATACCCTCTTCAACAGCCGCCTTGGTAGCGTTGAGAGCATCCTCGATGCGGAGCTTCTTTTCCTTCATTTCGGTCTCGGTAGCCGCACCAACCTTGATAACCGCTACGCCGCCGGAAAGCTTTGCAAGTCTTTCCTGAAGCTTCTCGCGGTCGAAATCAGAGGTAGTGGTCTCAATGGCGTTCTTGATCTGAGCGATTCTGGACTTGATATCGTCAGCTTCGCCTGCGCCGCCAACAATGATGGTGTTTTCCTTGTTGACCTTAACCTGTCTTGCGCGGCCGAGCTGAGTGAGCTGGGTGTCCTTAAGCTCAAGGCCAAGCTCATCGGAGATAACCTGACCGCCGGTAAGGATAGCGATGTCGCGGAGCATTTCCTTGCGTCTGTCGCCGAAGCCGGGAGCCTTAACAGCTACGCAGATGAAGGTACCGCGGAGCTTGTTGAGTACGAGAGTAGTAAGAGCCTCGCCCTCTACGTCCTCAGCAATGATGAGGAGCTTCTTGCCTGCCTGAACGATCTGCTCAAGTACAGGAAGGATTTCCTGAATGTTGGAGATCTTCTTCTCGGTGATAAGGATGAATGCGTCATCGATAACTGCTTCCATCTTATCTGTGTCGGTTGCCATGTAGGGAGAGAGGTAACCGCGGTCAAACTGCATGCCCTCAACAACCTCGCAGTAGGTCTCAGCGGACTTAGACTCCTCAACGGTGATAACGCCGTCGGAGGTTACCTTTTCCATAGCGTCTGCGATAAGGTTACCGATAACCTCGTCACCGGAGGAAACAGTACCTACACGCGCGATATCAGCGGTACCCTTAACCTTTTCGGAGTTAGCAACAAGACCTGCAACTGCCTTGTCAACTGCCTTCTGGATACCCTTGCGGATAACGATAGGGTTAGCACCTGCAGCTACGTTCTTCATGCCCTCGTTGATGAAAGCCTGAGCAAGCAGAGTTGCGGTGGTGGTACCGTCACCTGCTGCGTCGTTGGTCTTGGTAGCAACCTCGCGAACGAGCTGTGCGCCCATATTTTCAGCCGCATCCTCAAGCTCGATCTCCTTAGCGATGGTAACACCGTCGTTGGTGATCAGGGGAGCGCCGAACTTCTTGTCGAGCACTACGTTTCTGCCCTTGGGGCCCATAGTAATCTTAACAGTATTAGCGAGCTTATCAACGCCTGCGAGCAGTGCGTTTCTTGCTTCGATTCCGTAAATGATATTCTTTGCCATATTAAATACACTATCCTTTCAAAATTATCATTAGGGGGACAAGTTTTCATCGGTTTGCTTTGCAAACGGGCGGCAACGCCGACCGAGATGAAAACTTAATTGCAGCAATTTATTGCTGCTTTATTCAACAACTGCGAGGATGTCGCTCTGACGAACTATGATATACTCATTGTTGTCGCACTTAACCTCTGTGCCTGCGTACTTTCCGGTGATGACCTTCTGGCCGACCTCAACGGTCATAACGACTTCCTTGCCGTCAACGATTCCGCCGGGACCTACTGCTACAACCTCAGCAACCTGAGGCTTTTCCTTTGCGGTACCCGCAAGGATAATACCACTCTTGGTGGTCTCTTCTGCTTCTACCATTTTAACGACAACTCTGTCGCCAAGCGGTTTGATAGTCATGATAAATTCCTCCTGATATTTGAGCCGTCTTTTGACGTGCTTGATTTCACTTTTAGCACTCTTCTGTGTCGAGTGCTAACGAACAATTATATTGTACACCCGAGAAACGCAAAAATCAAGGCTTTTTTCTATAGTTTACACTTTCGTTACAACTTATTTCCACAATATATAATAATGCCAAAATCCCCTATTTTGCGCCTTTTTATCACGCGCCTGCCGAGAGTGCTAAAATGCTCCCCCAACACCGCCTTGCGGGTTTGGAGGAGCGCAGTAGTTTTTACCGTATGCGGCGAGTTGTATTTTTCGCTTCGCGGTAATTTATGTTTTTGCTTTATGTGCGAGTTTTCATTTTGTCAGTTCAATATATTTTTCAAAATACCGTTTTCCCAACTCGCGGCAGGATACGGAGTTAAAATGCAAACCGTCGTTACGGAGTGTAAGCCCCTCCTGCGACGCTACCGCACAGTGAGGAATCTCCGGCTTTATATCATGCAGGAGTGCGTTAAGCGCCTTCGGATTATCACCGAGCTCCCAACTTTCGCCAATATTTTCCGAGATCTCACCGAGGATGAGCGGAAGCTCCTCTGCACCAAGCTCCGAGCGCAGTCCGTTTATGGTATTGAGGAACTTTGCCTTGTAGTCCTCATAATCAAAGCTGTGGCAGTTGCTCTCACCCTGATGCCAGATTATGCCGCCCAGCCTTGCTTTGCGCAAAGCTATTTTGGCGGTAAATACCGCGTTATCATAAAGTGCCTCGCCGGGCTGCCACTGTTCGATCTTGGTACCACCATGAGCACAGGGTATGAGACCGATTTTTTTGCCCGTATACTTTTGCAGTTCATCCGCAAAGCTTGCCGCAAGACTAACGCCGGAAGCAAATCCCGACTTACGGCATTTATCGATATTTATAGGCTCGGCCATGGGCTGCCACATTGCCATGCGGAACATGACGCAGTTTTTATTCTCTATAGGCTCAACCTCACCGAAATCGCCTCTGCCCGCCATGTTGGACTGTCCCACCATAAGGAAGGCGAGTATTTCACCATCTTGTTTTTCGACGGCGCCTTTTATCATCTCTGCTTCTGTTAACATAATAATCACCCCGGATTTCAAAATTATTTACTCGCCCTATTATAACACATCATGCATCCATATGTCAATAGCTCCAATGAAATCTTACAGTACCCTGCTTAACCATACCTCCGAGCCGTTCCATATAAGCCACTGCCATTCTCCAAGAGCCTTAAAAAAGAATAAATGATCGCCGCAAGTTCCCTCCCGGGAGCTTGCGGCGATACGCGTTTATTATTAAAGAATTACTTTACCCTCATAGATCGTGGTCGCGTCGCCGGAGAGGTAAACCGCCTCGTCGGTATAGCGGATCTTAAGGTCGCCGCCCTTTAACTTGACGGTGATCTCCTCGTTCTTGGGGCAGTAGCCGTTTTCAACAGCCGCCACGACTGCCGCGCAGGCACCGCTTCCGCAGGCAAAGGTTTCGCCCGAGCCGCGCTCCCATACACGCATTTTGAGAGTGGTGGGATTCAGCACCTTGACAAACTCAGTGTTGACACGCTCCGGGAACAGAGGATCGTTCTCAAATTTCGGTCCAATAGTCTGAAGATCGATATTATCCAGCGCATCCTCAAACTCGTCATTGAATACTACGCAGTGTGGATTACCCATAGATACGCAGGTAATACGGTAACGGTCGCCCGCAACCTGTGTGGGTACTCCGATAACATTGCGAAGCGCCAGCTTCACGGGAATGAGGGAGGGATTAAGCTCCGCCTTGCCCATATTTACGGTGACGGTGCTGACCTCGCCGCTGACCTTTTCATAAGTGGTCTCGCGGATACCGCTGAGGGTTTCAACGGTTACGACATCCTTGTCGACCATCTTATTATCGACCATATACTTGACAATACAACGTGCCGCGTTGCCGCACATCTTACCCTCGGTACCGTCGAGATTGAACATACGCATCTTAACATCAGCACACTCGGAGGGGTACATCAGCACAACGCCGTCTCCGCCGATACCGAAGTGACGGTCTGCCAGGCGGATTGAGAGTCCCTCGGGATTGTCGATCTTCTGATCAAAGCAGTTGAAGTAGATATAGTCATTGCCGCACCCCTGCATCTTGGTGAATGCCAGCTCCTCCTTGGAGTCGCGCATGTCATTGATGTCAACAAGCTCGGTGCAGCTCTGAGAATAACGGCTCTTTAAGCAGTCTGCAATCGCGTTTGCGGTGTCGATTGACGTGAGGCAGGGGATCGCGCGCTCGACCGTCTTACGGCGAATTTTAACGCTGTCACGGGTGGGAATACGTCCCTTGGCAGAGGTGGAGATAACGTAGTCGATACGTCCCGATTCGATGAGCTTCAGGGTATTGTTCTCACCCTCGTGGATCTTATCCACCACTTTGACCTTCATACCGTAATCGGCAATGATCTTCGCAGTGCCGCGAGTTGCATACAGTTCGAAGCCGAGGTCATAGAAGCGCTTTGCGGTCTCACCGATCTCCGCCTTATCGGAGTCGCGCACGGTGATAAAGATGCCGCCCTGCTTCTTGAGCTTATAGCCTGCTGCAACAAGTCCCTTGAAGAGTGCTTCCTCGCGGGTGCTCGCAAGACCGAGAACCTCACCGGTGGACTTCATTTCCGGACCGAGGTGGTTATCAACGTTCATAAGCTTCTCAAAGGAGAATACGGGAACCTTGACCGCTACATAGGGAGAGGTCTTGTAGAGACCTGTGCCGTAACCCATATCCTTGAGCTTTTCGCCCAGCATACAGCGGGTCGCAAGGTCTACCATAGGAACGCCGGTCACCTTACTGATATAAGGGATGGTACGTGAGGAGCGGGGATTTACCTCAATTACATACAGTCTGTGGTCCTGGTTGTTTATAAGATACTGGATATTGACAAGACCCATGATCTTAAGCGAGGTGGAAAGATTCTTTGTAACCTGGATGATCTCGGCGCGGAGCTTGTCAGTAATGTTCCAGGAGGGATAAACCGCGATAGAGTCACCGGAGTGGATACCGGTACGCTCAACGTGCTCCATGATGCCGGGGATGAGAATGTCTTCACCGTCGCAGATCGCGTCGACCTCAAGCTCGATACCCATAAGGTATTTGTCGATGAGCACGGGGTTTTCGATATTGTTCGCCAGGATTATCTTCATATACTCCTTGATGTCATCCTCAGTGAACGCGATGATCATGTTCTGACCGCCGAGTACGTAGGAGGGACGCATGAGTACGGGATAACCGATACGGCTTGCCACGCTGAGCGCTTCCTCTGTAGTCATTACGGTGAAGCCCTCGGGACGTGCCACGTGATTTGCTTCCAGCAGAGCATCAAAACGCTCTCTGTCCTCTGCCGCATCGATGGAATCCGCGGAGGTACCGAGAATGTTTACGCCATGCTCGTACATATATTTGGTGAGCTTGATCGCAGTCTGACCGCCGAATGCCACAACAACACCGTAAGGCTTTTCGACCTCGATGATGTTCATAACATCCTCGGGAGTCAGCGGCTCGAAATAGAGTCTGTCTGCGGTATCAAAGTCAGTGGATACTGTCTCGGGGTTGTTGTTGACAATAACCACATCATATCCCGCCTGCTTAAGCGACCATACGCAATGTACGGATGCATAGTCGAACTCGATACCCTGACCGATTCTGATAGGTCCGGAACCGAATACAATGACGGTCTTCTTTGCGGGATCCTTCTTCTTTTCGATAAACTCCGCCGCTTCGTTTTCATCGTCGTAGGTGGAGTAGAAGTAGGGGGTGTTTGCCGAAAACTCAGCAGCGCAGGTGTCAACTACCTTGTAAACTGCGCTCTCATGCATACCTGCGGGAAGCGCCTTGCCGCAAAGCTCCTCGATAAGCTTATCGGGATAACCCAGAACCTTCGCCTCATGGTAAAGCTCGCCTGTAAGCTCCTCGGATGCGATTCTGCGCTCCATCTTGATGAGATTCAGGAATTTATTAAGGAACCACTCATCGATCATGGTGATCTCGTGGATCTTTTCAACAGTAGTGCCACGACGGAGCGCCTCATATACGATAAACAGACGCTCGTCGTCCACGTTGTGGAGTCTTGCTGCTACATCCTCGTCGGGAAGCTCACGGTATTTCTTGTGGGAGAGGTAATTCATACCGATCTCCACACCTCGTACCGCCTTCATAATCGCCTGCTCGAAGGATGTACCGATAGCCATGACCTCACCGGTTGCCTTCATCTGAGTACCGAGGGTACGCTTTGCGTAAACGAACTTATCGAAGGGCCACTTGGGGAACTTTACAACGATATAGTCGATGGTAGGCTCAAAGCAAGCGTATGTGGTGCCGGTTACGGCATTGATGATCTCGGGAAGCGTGTAACCGATAGCGATCTTCGCTGCAACCTTTGCTATAGGATAACCGGTCGCCTTGGATGCAAGTGCGGAGGAGCGGGATACACGGGGATTTACCTCGATGACAGCATACTCCATGCTTTCGGGATGTAGTGCGAACTGGCAGTTACAGCCGCCCTCGATCTGGAGTTCCTGGATGATATCCAGTGCCGCAGAGCGAAGCATCTGATATTCTGCATCGGAAAGAGTTACCGCAGGAGCAACTACCACGGAGTCACCGGTATGAACGCCGACAGGGTCCACATTTTCCATAGAGCAGATGGTGATAACATTGCCCGCGCTGTCGCGCATTACCTCGAACTCGATCTCCTTCCATCCGGAAACGCACTTTTCAACCAGGATCTGATGGATAGGCGAAGCGTTGAGACCCGTGTTGGAGATCTCGATAAACTCTGCTTCGTTGTATGCAATACCACCGCCGGTACCACCGAGGGTGAATGCAGGGCGGATGATAAGCGGATAACCGTTGGCATGAGCGAACTCAAGCGCCGCGGTCAGGTCGTTTACAACGAGCGACGGAATGCAGGGCTGACCGATCTTCATCATAGTGTCCTTGAACATCTGACGGTCCTCAGCCTTGTCAATGGTCTCAGGGCGCGCACCAAGAAGCTTTACGCCCATTTTGTCAAGAAAGCCTTCCTTTGCAAGCTGCATGGACAGGGTGAGACCCGTCTGACCACCGAGAGTAGACAGCAGACTGTCGGGGCGTTCCTTTTCAATGATACGCTTGATGGTAGGAAGGGTCAACGGCTCGATATAGACCTCATCCGCCATAGCGTTGTCTGTCATAATGGTTGCAGGATTGGAGTTTACGAGAACGACCTCAAGACCGTCCTCCTTAAGTGCGCGGCACGCCTGTGTGCCGGCGTAGTCGAACTCGGCAGCCTGACCGATAACGATCGGACCCGAACCGATGACCATTACTTTTTTTATATCTTTTCTGAGCGGCATGTCTGTTCCTCCATTCTGCTTATTTCATCATACCGATAAAGTCGTCGTACAAAAAGTCTGTGGCATTTGGGCCGCCGGAGCTTCCAAGACGGAACTGGACGCCAAGCGCGGGGATGTTTTCGTAGGTAACACCTTCGACTGTGCCGTCGTTACCGTTCTTGTAGCTTACCTTGATGCCATCGGGAAGAGTTGCTTCCTCAAGAGTATAGCCCTGATTCTGGGACGCGATAAACACGCGCTTGTCGGAAAGTCTGATCGAGGGCATGCCGCCGCGATGACCGTGGGGGAGCTTTACGATCTTTGCGCCCTGGGATGCAGCCAGCATAAGATGACCGAGGCAGATACCGAGCATAGGCACCTTCTTCTCTGCCACCTTTGCGATCTCGGCAATGATTTCGGGATGAGCGCTGGGATCGCCGGGGCCGTTGGAGATTACAACTCCGTCGGGGTTAAGGGCTAGAATTTCCTCCGCCTTAGTGGACGCAGGAACCGTGATGACCTCACAGCCACGTCCGGCAAGTGCCTTTACAATGGAATCGGATGCGCCAAGGTCCCACAGCACGACCTTGTGGGAAGCACCGTCGGGCTTCACGGCAGTGATCTCCTTGCAGGTGACCTCCGCAACTGCGTCGGGAGCAGTGTAGGCTTTAAGCTCAGCTATTACCTCGTCCATATTCTCGGGTAACGAGTAGGTGATCTTAGCGGTCATAGAACCGGAATCGCGAAGCATTCTGGTAAGCTTTCTTGTATCGATGCCCGAGATACCGACGATTTTGTTTTCTTTCAAAAAAACGTCAAGAGCACCCTCACATCTGAAATTGGAAGGCTCTTGACACAATTCTCTTACAATATAAGCACAAACGGATGTACCCTTACTTTCACATTCCTGGGAAACAACACCGTAATTACCGATAAGAGGGAATGTCTGGACAACAAGCTGTCCCTTATATCCCGAATCGGTAAGCGTTGACATATAACCGGTCATAGCGGTGGTAAAAACAGCTTCACCAATAACCTCGGACTCATATCCGAAGGAAGCGCCACTGAAAACCGTACCGTTTTCAAGAATCAGGTATGTCGGTTTTGTCTGCATAAATATACCTCCATAATGTTATCTTTGTGTTTCATATTATTATACCACTTTGCCGCCTTTATGTCAAGGGTTTATAATGTATAAATGTTTGTGCTTGTAAACGCAAATTGTTGTGAAAAGGAATAAAGTGGGAATACATAGGGTAACCTGTCCAATTATTGTTTACATTTTTTATTTTTGTTCGCAGGAACTTTTTGGAGAAAAACTCGTCTTATTCAGTGATAAGATCATTATATTACAGGAGGCGCTTCTATATGAAAAAATATATTGCTGTTTTAATTGTTTTAGCATCACTGCTTTCTGCCTGCGCTGTGGACGGTGAAAATGATACAGTCGTAACCGATACGGATCTCCCCGCGGATGTATCTGATACCTCGGTGCAGTCATCTGATACAGACGGCACTGCGGATAATGTCATACTATACTCTGAGGAAGGGCTGGCGTTCCTTGATATCGGCGGCGAAATTGCAGTTATGTGCCGCGGCGAGCTTACGGGAACATATGACGGCTATCTTCTGCTTACCGACAGCACCGGTTGCATAAACCCATACTTGCTTGAAAAAACGGAGCACGGCGTCAATATACACTGGCTTGATGAAAACGGCAAGAGCTATGGATACGCTTCTGCCGAAACTGCGGTGCAGTACGGCAATTTTATTGTAACAGAAGAGCGTGTATATGATGCGCAAATGAAGCAGGTCATTCATTTTTCGTCACATTCCAACGGATTTTCTGTAAGCAATGTTACAGCAGACGGTGAGGAAATAATAATTGAGGGCCGTGATAAAAACGGTGATCCGGTTATATTCCGCTATTTTGCCCGGACAATGGATATGGATGCGGTAAGTGAGCTTCCCATACCGGAACTGACTATGACTGACGGAAAGATAAGGATATTTGATACGAGACCCGTTTGGGGGAATGACGGAAACGCCATAGGAGTGCTTGAAATTGACGCACCTGCCGATACCGAACAGATCGGTTCTTTCGGTGAATATGTTACCTATAAGACCCATACACATATGTTTTTCATAAGTGACGACACGGTTGTACACATCAGCAAGGGCGACGGACTTCAACATAACGTTTATGATGACTTTTTCACCGTAGGCTATGAATTTTATATGCCGTATACGGTATACGACAAAAATTTTGAGCGTGCTTTTAACGAAGAATTTAGAATATTCGCCGAACTTAGTGACGGAAATTACATAGCTGTCCCGATGCCGGTTGCTTTGCCGGCAGACGAGGTAAAATATTTTATCTACAACTCGGATAAAGAAATAGTACACACAGGAAAAAACGATGACAGCGGAGCTATTATGGATGTAGATACAGATTACGTTCTGCGAGTAAAACACGATACACTTTTGCTGTACACTCCATACGGCAAGCCTATGTGTGAGTTGGGATATATCTCCGATACAATGGGATTCCACGATATGCTGTCCGGAGTGGGGGCTAAGGACGGTGTCCCGTGCTATTACTTTATATTCGAGGACAGCGCTGACAAGGACAAGGAAGGCAACACCCGTCACATCGAATATTACTACATCCCATCAACCGGTGAATCCGGCATGATCGACAACGGCTACTCCTCATTCGCCTACGCCAAGCCCGTTTTGTACCTCTATCCCACCGAGAAAACCGACGTCACCGTTACATTTGAGCATCCCGAGCGGCTGACTACAGTATACCCCGCCTATAACGACGGATGGTGTGTCACCGCCTCCCCAGACGGCACCCTCACCGACGCTCGCGAACGCAGTTACTACGCGCTTTACTGGGAGGAGTTAAGCGGTACACCGTATTATCACATCACCGACGGCTTCTGCGTTGCGGGCGAGGATTCCGCGGAGTTTCTCGAAGAAAAGCTGTCAATTCTCGGTTTTACCGAGCGGGAGGCAAATGAGTTTATAATATACTGGCTGCCAATAATGGAAGCAAACGAGTATAATCTCATACACTTCGAGCTGACCCAGGAACGCGAGGCATCAAGCGCGATTCATATCACCCCCAAGCCCGATTCCCTGCTGCGTGTGGCAATGCATATAAAGCCGCTCAATGCCCCTGTAGAGATTGCAGAGCAAACACTGCCGACATTTAATCGAAGCGGTTTCGTTGCCGTTGAATGGGGCGGCTGTGTCTCCCACTGATCTACAATTCAAAGACCCATATTCATAAATGTCATAGACAAAGCAAGTGCGCCCACCTTCAAGGTGAGCGCACTAATTTTATATTTTCGCAAAGCAATCGCAAGCCGCGCCGAACATATGCGAATATTCTAGGCGCGTGGAGCGGACGATCTTCTTAAGGCTCTTAACATCTGCCAGTGCCTCGCGAAGCTCCGCTTCAAATAACGGAAGCGCGCGGCTGATCTGTCCGCCGAGGATAAACAACTCGGCATCAATCTTTTTTAGCGAAGGAGCCACTACCTCACCGAGAATTCGTCCCGTATCCTTGTAAACCTTTATCGCGTCTGCATCACCGCTATTAGCAAGCAGCTCGATCTCTTTGGCATTTCTGCCGCCGGGAGCGTATCTTGCGGCGATACCGCGACCCGAAATAAAGTCCTCGGCAATATGCTTTTTACCGTCGCCGATATCGTAAGGCTCGCACCAGACGTCATACAGCGGATCGCCGTCGAGCTTTCTTAAAACAACGCCGTCCTTCATAGTGGCAAAGCCAAGCCCCGTTCCAATCATGGCACCCGCGACGTTTTTGTACTCTCCATAAGGGAAGTGCCACATTTCACCGGTCAGAAATGCCGCCGAGTCGTGAATGAAGGTCACGGGCAGATCGCCCACAAACTCGTTTATCCACGGGCGAAGCGGTATTTTGTAGATTGCCTTAAACTTGTGCTTCATCAGGCTCATACCGCCCTCATAATCAAATGGTCCGGGGGTATCTATAGCAACAGCGGAGATCTCAACACCCGCCTTTTCTGCAGTACGAAGCTGAGTCGTCAGCGTGCGTCGGTAACCGTCCTTCACAAGCTCCGGAGAACCGTCATTATTTGCGGGAACGGTAAGCAGCGAACCGTGAAGCACCTCGGCGTTCTCTGAGATTATCGCCGACTTAAAAAATGTTCCGCCCGCATCTATTGCGATTACATATCTTTGCACGACTTCCTCCGAATTATTCCTTGATTCCGACAAGCTTTGTAAAACCGGGAATAAGAAGTCCGCCGATAGAGTTGCCAATAGTCATTACAAGCAGATAGTCGAGGGTTTTATGCGTGAAGCTTCCCGCAAGTATGAAATAGTACATATTAGCGATGCAGTGCTCAAACGAGCAGAGAATGAACACCATGACCGGGAAAATTACAAACAGAGCCTTTACCATGCTCGTCCGCTTCTTATACTGGTCCACGGCGATGAACATACACATTCCGCACCCGATGGCAAGCAGTAATATGCTTATATGATTGTCGGCGAGCTTGGTTTCGACGATACCCTGCACCTTGGGTGCCAGCTTGTAATAAATACGGGTAAAACGTACAAGCGCCGCCATGACTCCCGTGCCGACTAAGTTGCCAAGCCAGATGATAGCCAGCGTGCCAATGTAAGAGGGCTTGTTTTCAAGCGCATAGCCTACTTTTCCCGTAAACAGATTGAAGCCAAACGCGAGGATGGTCAAAAGTCCGATGGAGAACAGCATAGCGCCCACCACGGGATTATCCACCGAGAGATAGACAGTACCGCCGAGTCCGATGCACAGACCCGCAAGCACTGCGAGAACAAATGTCTTTTTCATAGAATGGTACTCCTTACAAAAGTGATTAGTATTATATGAATCTATTGTACCACAAAATTTGACAATTTGCAACAGTATTATTGTTTTTTTATAATATCATTATTCCGTGCATGGCATTGCTCGCTATAAAAATACCGTTCTGTCTCGCGTTTCACTTCTTTTACCGACAATAGCACCGCCGTGACATTTACAGCAGTCATTATGCTTATGGCAAGATCGGACAGGCCCCATACCATATCGGCGGTAGATACCGCACCAAGAACGGCGCAGACTGAGTATATAACAAGATACAGCTTTACCCATACACCGCGGCGTCTTCCGCACAAATAAACAAGGCTTTCCGAGCCGTAATAGAACCAACACACAATTGTGCAGAAGGCAAATATTATTACCGCCGTGGACAACACCTGCTCAGCAAATGGGATAAATGCACCGAATGCCGAAATCGCCGTTACCATGCCATCGGATACTATGGCTGTCCCCTGCTTTCCCGCGATGAGAACCGCCAATGCAGTTAATGTGCAGATCACAATAGTATCAACGAACACCTCGAACATTCCCCATACGCCCTGTGCCGCGGGCACAGTAACCTCTGCCCCCGCGTGTGCGATAGGAGCGGTACCGCAGCCCGCCTCATTTGACACGATCCCGCGCGTCACACCGATTCTGAGCGCGCGGCTTGTGACAAACCCCATAATTCCGCCGCCAAAGGAGCGAATATCAAATGCAGACTCCACAATATCCGTTGTTACCTCCCACACAAGCGGTAGATTTGTAAGTATGACATACAGCGACATCAATATGTAGATACCGCTCATGAGCGGTATCAGTCGCGTAGTAATAAACGCTATACGTTCAAGTCCACCCGACGCCACGGTAAGCGTGAGTATGCCCAGAATCAGCCCGCATATCAGCGGAGGTACACCAAAGGCGCTATCCACCGACACTGCTATGGCATTTGCCTGTGTGGCACAGCCCATGGTAAGCGAAGCGGCAAGGCACAGCACCGCAAATATCCCCGCAAACGCTGTTGCGGTTTTACCGCCTCGGTCGGCTATGTAAAAATACGCACCACCATGCGCTCTGCCACTTTTATCACGTCGGCGATGACGTACAGCAAGCACGATCTCGGCATATTTAAGCGGAAGTGCCGCAACAGCGCTTACAAGCATCCACAACACCGCTCCCGCACCGCCTATAGCGATGGCGGATGCCACCCCCGCGATGTTTCCCACTCCGAGCGTGCCTGCCAGTGCAACGAGCATTGCTTTTGACGGTGATAATCCCTCACTGCTTCCACCGGATTTCAAGGCTGAAGTCATTTTGCGCGGCTTTGTAATAAAAAAAGGACGGAGTATACAGATCAAAATGATCCCGCTTATAAATACAGCGGCGCATAACCCCGGTCCGAATATGTATGTATTGACAAATTCAATCAGTGACGCGAACATGGCACGGCTCCCATACAACAGAACGGTCACCGCTGACTCATTTCCCCGATGCAAATTCCGTGGGCGTTTTCCCGGTATGGCACTTAAAGCTCTTGGCAAAGTGCACGTGTTGTCTTGCTCGTGACATCGTCCTTATAATTCTTTTTATATATTGTATGAGTGCACAAGCGTGTTTAGACCGATTGTCACCATACCACTCGGCAGCTCGGTCTGTAGCCGCACAAGAATTATTAGCACGGGCTTTAAAAGCGACGACAACACCTCATCACGCTTTTCACCACCGCGACACTATTCGAAAACGAGTGCATGAAGCACTCCCATCGCCACCACGCATTCTTTTATTATAGACGCCTGTCTAACGAAAGGCTCAGTTATTTCCAACTGTCACGTGATTATCTCAAATGTAAATCTTAAATACAAAAAATTACTGCTGTACAATGTACAGCAGTAATTCTTTTGTCTTATTAACCAACGATACCGGAACGTTCGATACCACCGACCAGGTACTTCTGCAGGAATACATACATAATCAGCAGAGGCAGCAGAATCAGCAGACCGCAAGTATTATTGATCGCGGATTCATACAGGTTCTGAGCCGCATACGCTGTGTCCAGAGATGCAGGAACGCCCACGATATTAGGCATAAGGATCATACTGGTCTTGGTGAAGAATACGGTGGTGTAGAAGTTATCCGTCCACTGCCACGAGAACGCGAACAGGAAGATGGTGATCATCATCGGCACGGAAAGCGGGAGGATGATCTGAAGGAACGTTCTGAACACGCCGCTTCCATCGATGTATGCGGACTCTTCAAGTTCGTCCGGCACACCGTGGAAGAACTGACGCATCATAAAGATGTACAGACCGTTCTTGAACGCTAAACCGCCGAGTGACAGCAGTGCAAGCGGCCAATAGGTGTTGTTAAGGTTGATCGAGGAGAACGGAAGCACGCGGAGCCATTCAAACACGCCGCCGCCCAGAAGCTTAAAGATACCGAGTATATCAAAGTATCTGAACTTCATGAACATGGAAAGCTGAAGCGTTCTGTGAGGAATAACCATCGTAAAGACTACGAGGAAGAATATCAGCTTATTACCCTTGAACTTAAACTTTGCAAGACCGTAGCCGATAAAGCAGCATACAAAGGTCTGGATAAGTCCGCAAAGAACCGAAAGCGTAAATGTGTTGAACAGTGCCGAAAAGTATCCGTTTTCGCTGATGATTGCCTTATAGGTATCGAGTGTCGGATATTTCGGAATCAGCTTTACCGTTACATCAACAAAGTCTTCCTTACTCATGAAGGAGCCGGATATCTTTGCAAAGAACGGGAACAGAATGACATAGCAAATACCGATAAGAAGAACATAGGTGAAAACTCTCACAACAACATTCTTAAAGAAGTTCATGTTGAGGAATTTTGCCTTGAGACGTTCTTTCAGAGGGGTTCTTTCAAACTCAACTCTGATTTTGTTTTTGCTCTCCTTCATAACGCGGGGAGCATTTGATGTCTGTTGAGAATTCATAATTATCCCTCCTTAATCGCGTTTCTGATAGAAGACATATGCACTGAGAAGTCCTGCTACACAACCGATAATAACAATTACTATCATGAAGTAGATCCAAGACATTGCCGAGCTGAGAACGTTACCGCCTGCGGTGTTGTATGTTTCTGCAATGTAAGACATAACCATGTTGGACTGCGATGTAAAGGAGTCGATAACCGTATAAACCGAGTTTACAAGGATCATCGGGCTTATCATCGGGAAGGTAACCTTCCAGAAGGTTTCCCAAGCACTCGCACCGTCTATCGAGCAAGACTCGTAGATAGCGGGAGAAATGGACTGAAGACCTGCAAGGTAGATAAGCATCTGTACACCGGAACGGTTGATAATATCGTAAATGTTGTTAACCATAGTTACAACATACTCAACCAGCTCGGTACCAACCTTCATGTTCTCAAACAATCGCTCAACATCCACCGCCGAAAGGATCTCGGCGGTAGCATTCTGACCGGAACCGTCGTTGATGCCTTCTTCGGTGTTGCTCATGAAATCGAGCATGGTGTTAGCCTGGTCGATCTGGTCAACGATACCGGTAGCAATAATGACGGGGATGAAGAAGATTGCACGGAACGCTGCACGACCTGCCATCTCCTGGTTCAGAAGAACTGCGATAAAGAGTGCGAATATTACGATTGCGGGGATATCAAAGATAAGCTGCTGGATACCCGAGGTAAGAGTCTGTACGAACTTGGGGTCTACAAAGAGTGCTTCCTGGTAGTTTTTCCAACCTACAAACTCCAGCGTGAAACCGCCGCCATGTCCGACCCTGATCTTGTTAAAGCTGTACTTAACGGAGTCGATAACGATCGGAAGATAGATGATAATAAAGCTGACTACGAACGGGAGGACGAATACCCAACCCGCACGCGCCTTACGTGCATCAAGAGAGGCTATCCGCTTGCGCTTCTTTACAGCGCCGGCTTTTGTGAGCTTTGCTTCGCTATTCATTTAATACACCTCTCTTTTCTTATTTTACTTTTACGAAATCGAGTGCGCCGATGGTATAAGTCTTGCCGCCATCCTTGACTGTGATCTCGAAGTTATTGTAGTTAAGGATAAATGCTGTACCGCCTTCGTAGGTAACCTTTACAATGCGTCCGTCATCGGAGGTATACTTGGTGTATACATACACACTGGGGTCAACTTCCTCTTCCTTGGCGAAAACATCGGAAGCGGAGCCATTTCCATTAACGCCGGAAGAAGCACCCTCGCCGCCTGCTGCTTCGAGAGCTGCAAGACGATCAGCGAGCTTCTGAGCCTTGTCGGCCTTTTCAGCTGCAATCTTTTCCTCTTCCTTTGCAAGGATTGCCGCTTCTTCAGCTGCAATCTTATCTGCTTCAGCTTCTTCTGCTGAAGGAACGCGCTCACCGATAAGGAACTCATGATTGATTATCTGCTTATCCTGAAGCTTTGCAAGAGCATCATTCAGAGTTGTATAAATATCGACAAGCTCTTCCTGCCAGATATCGAATGCAACAGAGTAATACTTGTTGAATTCAACATTTTCCTTAAGAAGCGAAGTGTTCTGCATGGAAAGTGTGAAGTAAAGACCTGCACCGTTTTCAATTGCCTTAAGAAGCTCATACTGAGTGTCGCCCGCCATGTTGATAGCACTGCCGGAGAACTCTACACATCCGTGAAGTACAAGACCCATGAACGGAATTGCTTCACTTGTGCTGGAATAACGGCTGGAGTCAAGAGAAACGTTGATAACGTGATCTGCATACTGAAGTGCATACATATTACCGCCATCTACCATAACATTGCCGTATGCTTCCTCGATGTTAGAGAGCATTTCAATAGTGAATGCCTTGCTGTCCTCACGGTTGTAAGGCTCATCCTCATCGAAGTCGGAGTTAAGCTCAGACGCCAATGTGGAAAGTGAAATTCCGATAGGATTGTACTCAAGGTATTTTTCGCTTACCTTATCGTAGAAGAATTCATAGCGAGAAGGTGAGATTGCAAGCTCAAAGTAGCTTGTATATCCTTGAGTTGTTGCACTGTAGTACTGCTTACTTGTGTAACGGTCATCGATAGACTTAACGAGGTCGCGACGGTTGGAAAGTCCGTCGAACATCTTTGTAGCCGCCATGCTTGCGTAAGCAAAGTCGAAGTCAAGATATACGCCGTAACCCTTATTCTTAGCGTCTGCGATGAGCTCCTTGAAGCCCTCCTTACCGCCTACAGCCTTTTCGAAGTCGAGTCTGTAAGGAACCGCGGAATACATACCGCCGTTGTAGTAACCGGTAAGCTTGAAGTTTACGTTCTTGATTTCCTTTCCGGAGAGATCCTCGTACAAGTCGGATCGTAGCCATGT
>JAZNAL010000013.1:0-114207 GCA_045586505.1 Candidatus Flemingiibacterium sp.
CCCCCAAACCCCCTTTTAAGGGGAAGGGGCAGTTGCGAGAGCAACTCACATCCCAATCATGTGGGTACGCGATGCATCGCGGGGCTCGAATCCCTGAAGGTGCACCAAATAGTCAGTGTCATTAACGTTGAGGGTCCACCCGTTCCCATTCCGAACACGGAAGTTAAGCTCAACTGTGCCGAAGATACTTGGATGGAAGCGTCCCGGAAAAATAGGTCGTCGCTGACATACAGCATTTCATTTAGAAGTGCTTATATGAGATTTAGTTGGTGTTATTAACGTTGAGGGTCCACCCGTTCCCATTCCGAACACGGAAGTTAAGCTCAACTGTGCCGAAGATACTTGGATGGAAGCGTCCCGGAAAAATAGGTCAACGCCAACTTATTTTCTCTCATATTCCTCCTTAGCTCAGTCGGTAGAGCGCATGACTGTTAATCATGATGTCGCTGGTTCGAGCCCAGCAGGGGGAGCCAAATTGGTGCAGCATAATTGCACCTTAACACAAAAGTCCTTGATTTTCAAGGGCTTTTCGTGTTTTTAGAGGTAAAAACGGCTTAGCGCTATTGCAACTTTTTTCGACCTCAGTAAAATGCCTTGAAGAAACAGAAATTATATGATACAATAAAACGAGGAAGGCAGTGTTTAAAGATGGATGAACCTTATTACTTGGCTTACGAGAAACGTTATAAAGCGGTTTTTTCTGCAGGTGTAGAACGTTGGGGACATTCTCCCGATGATGAGGTGTTGTATAATACTCTGAAATCGTGGGTAGAAGAAAATAACCTACAGGGAAAATCAATAATAGAATACGCTTGTGGTGAGGGAGCTTGTGGTGTTATATTGTCTGAACTTGGGTGTATCTATCATGGTGTGGATATTTCCTCAGCTGCTATTGAAAAAAGCAAGGAGTTGTTGAAAAAATATCCGAATGCCACTGTTGAAGTTCTCGATATGGTAAAGGAAAGTGTAATAGAAAAATATGATGCCGCTTTGGACTGTATGGGATTTCATATGTTGATTACAGACAGCGACAGAAATTCCTATTTAAAAAATGCATACGATTGGCTAAAAGAGAATGCACCAATGCTTTTCTTTAGGGAATCATACCGTAAGAACGGTACTTATCAGGGTGTTGTTAATACTGTTGAGGAATGGGAGCAGATAACAGGAGAGGACTACAAAACACCGCAATTGCGTCAAGTCAGAAGTTCGGATGGCGGAGGTATAGTAGAGGTGTTTGTTCCTCTTGTTCCTGCGAGAGCCAAAGACAAAAAAGGATATATAGATGAACTAGAAAATATCGGATTTGACGTAGAAAAAATCATTGAAATGGATGTATCAACGGCTATTCCACATTCTGTGAGTATATATGTCAGAAAAGTAACATGATAGAGCTTTAAGGTTGGATTTTGGTATGATCACATAAGAGGGCTGTCTCAAACGCTTTGTTTTTTGCATTTGAGACAGCCCCTTTTAACTTAAATTTTCTGCTTGATTCCCTGTGTCCTGACTATTGGCATGAAGCCGTACTATTTCACAACGTTCAGCACACTGTCATATTCGGTATAACGCTTGTAGCATTCGGTGTAGTCAACGCCCATGCTTTCATAGGTGCGGCTGACTTCGATCTTTTCTGCCGCTTCTTCTACAGAGGCAAATAAACCGATGCCCACACCTGCGAGGATCGCCGCGCCGAGACAGGCGGTCTCCTTGTTTTTAAGTGTCACAAGACGCTTGCCGGTCATATCAGCCTTCATCTTACACCACAGCGGACTGTTAGCACCCCCGCCCATCGCTCTGATCTCGGAGACATCAAGTCCCAGATACTCAAGATTCGCTCTGAGCATACACGCGACGGATTCCATTACACTGCGCACGAAATGTGCACCCGTGTGCTCGGTAGTAAGCCCCGTAAAGCTGCCGCGCGCGTGAGGATTGTACTTCGGCATGGTAGAGCCGCACAGATAGGGGAGAAACGTTAGCCCATCGCTTCCGGGAGCAACGGTGATCGCCATTTCATCAAGCTCTGCGAAGGAGCGGTCAGCAAACAGCGCATTTTTGAGCCATTTCAAGGACATTCCCGCCGTGGGACTCCAGGAAAGCAGGCAATATTTGCCGTCATAGTTATAGTGGCAGGGAACAATACTGCCCTCGTCGTATTCGGGGATCTCATCAGAGGGCATGAATATAACCATAGTGGTGCCCGTCATCTCGCTGACGATGCCTTTTTTGACAACACCCGCACCTATAGCGCCGGATACCTGATCCATCGCGCCGGTAACTACCTTCATACCGTCGTATTCGCCGACGCAGACTCCGCTGTCAAGCAGCTCGGGAAGCAGCTCGCGTCCGACGCCGATGTAGTCGAGCATTTCACCCCACCAGTCATTTTTGCGGATATCGAAGTAGATTGTGGAGGACTGGAGCGTTTTTTCGGTAATAAAACGTCCCGTGAGCTTGTAGAGGATATAATCCTCAAGCAAGAATACGCGCTTCGTCTTTGACCATACCTCCGGCTCGTGGCGCTTGACCCAAAGCAGCTTGCAGGCAGGCCAGGTAGCGGTTACCTCAGGCTGCCCCGTGATCTCGTATACCTTTTTTCTGCCGAAATGAGCCTCGATCTCGCGGGCTTCCGCATCGGCGCGGTTATCGAGCCAAACTATGGCGGGGCGTACCGGATTACCGTTTTCGTCGGTGAGTATCAGCGTTTCACACTGCGTATCCACTGCCAGCGCATCCACCGAGAGCTCTTTTTTTACCTTTTCGATCTCGCCGCGTACGATATCCCAGTATTTAACCGCTTCAAACTCTACGATGTCACCGTGAGAATCCAGTGTATAGTCGGCGCTGTTCTTGTATTTTTCGGCGAGCGTCTCATCGAACACCGCGCATTTTACGGACGTGGTGCCAATATCTATGCCCATCAGATTCATTTTCATAAATCTCCTTTGAATAACGATATTAAATCAGCCGACGAACAAGTATAGCTCTGTTCGTCGGCTGTGATTTACTTTCAGGCTACTTTATAATCAATAGCCGACCTTTTCCCAGCATTCAAAGGGAGCTGCGAGCTCTTCGGAAATGTAGACCTGAGTCTTCTTGGTCTGGAGCATGGAGCTGGGGAGATAGGGGGTGATAGGACCGTGTGTGCAGAGACGGCTGGTCATTCTCTGCCAAGAGGAGAATGTACCGCAGGTAGCGAGTGCATGAACTTCGATTCTCTCCTTAGCTCTCATAACATCGAGCGGGCCGATGGTTGCAGCGCAGGGGGGAACGTTTGCGATATCGCCGGACTGACCGAAGGTACCGTTGAGGGAGTTCTGCATGATGGTCATGGGATGGAGCTTAACGATCTGAGCGGGCTGATTGAGCCACTCCTCGATGTCGCCGGAACCGATGAATTCGGGAATCGGGTCAACGAATGCCATATGACCTGCCCAACCGGGGGAGGTGGAAGCGATATCAGCACCGGTACCGTCGGTGATGTCATCGATGATCTTGGAGTAATCCTTGATGTTAGCGTTGGTGGGGAAGTGAACATTCTCCATAGGCATGCGAAGCTTCTCGTCGATCTGCATATAGAGGTACTTGATCATGGAGTGTGCAAAGCCTGCCTCGTAGGTGATAGGAGCGATGTTGCCGTCCTGATCTGCCCACTCATCCTCAGCTACAAGGTGAACCTTGGAGCAGTCAACCTTGAAGTAGTTGATAAGCTGTGCAAGCGGGATGTATGTATCGGGCTCGGGGTTTCCGAGGATCATAGTGAAGCTCTTGCCTGCTTCGGAAGCTGCCTTAAGACGGGTGAAGAGGGTGGAAATGAGAACGGGATGGGGGTTCATCATAACCTTAACTTCGAACTCCGGATGCCACCAGGGCTCTCTCTTTTCGAGATCCTTGCCGCTGAGGCTGCGCACATACTCGCAGACCTTTTTGTCCTTGAAGGGAACAAATTCATGGGGCTGGAAATCAAACTTTGTTGCGGGATCGGTAATGAAATTGCTCATTTTTCTGTCTCCTTTTATATCTTTTTGGTTTCACCGACCGAAGATCGAACGGTAAAACGCTTTTTACGGATTTTGATTGTTTCTCCTGTTACTTCACCTTAACGCCTTCAAGGTATACAGAATGTACCTTCATGAAGTGATCGGCGAATACTAGGTCCGCGCGCTTTCCGCGTGCGATCTCGCCTCTGTCGCAGAAGCCCACTGCCATTGCGGGATTATAGGATGCAAATTTGAATACATCCACAAGAGATGCACCGGTATGCTTGATCATATTGCGGCAGGCAATGTCAAGGGTCAGCTTGGAGCCTGCGATCTCGCCTGCGTGGTCGAAATTGATGTCATCCACGCCCTCATATCCGGGAGGAATGGGGCCGTCGCAAGCGTAAGCGTCCGAAATAAGTATCACGCGGTCATCACCCTTTATGCGTCTGACAAGACGGAGCATATAGGGGTCAACGTGAATGCCTCTGCTGTCGCAGATAAGTTCAGCGTAGATCTCACGGTTGTAGTTGACCGCTTCGTCGACGCATACACCGCGGCACTCGGGATATTTCACGCGGTCGCCTGTAGCGTTGGTGTGGTGGGTGCCGATTTTCAGACCGTAGGGCATTACAGCCTCCACCTCCTGCGGAGATGCTTCGCTGTGTGCTACAGTGAAAACAGTGGTGGGATTTGCAGTCTTGGCATCAATTACGAAATCGAGGATATTCTCTCTTTCGGGAGCCAGCGCCCAAACCTTGGCAAGGTCACCTGCTGCTTCGATGATAGGCATATGCTTTTCGCGGTCAACAGGCCCCTTCCAGGGGTTGTTTTCGCGCTCACAGCCGAATTTCGGATTGAGGTAGGGACCTTCCATGTAGAAGCCCGTGATGTTGGCGCACTCGGGCTTTTTCATAGCCTCGCGCAGAAGCGCGATGGAATCAAGATATCCCTTTGTATCCATGCTGAAATACAGCGCTGGAAGCAAGGTAGTGGTACCGTGAGCCATATGAGCCTGAGAAGCACCCACAGGATCCTCGATGAAGAAGATGTTGTTGCCCGCGTGAGTGTGGATATCCACAAATCCGGGACCGACATAAAGTCCGCCGGCATCAATGATCTCACAGCCCTCGGGGAGCGGGAGCAGACGTGCTTCGCCGAAATCGACGATCTTGCCGTTTTCAACAAGCAGTACGCCATCGGGTATGTAATGGTCGCGCATGACCAGTATAGCGTTAATAATAGCAATCATTGTCAGTAACCTTTCATCCGGTGCATGCCAAAAGAGCAAGCCGCACGGAGCATAATCTTATATAGACCAATTATACCATATTTACAGCTTTGTGTCAAGGGATAATCTGCTTTTAAATTTATAGATTTCTTCTATTTTTCTGTAAAATCCGCCAAGGCAAGATCTTGCGGTCAAAAAATGTGACATCCTGCCCGAGTTAACAACCTATTAACTCGTTTTCTATGGTGCAAGCAATCTGCTCCTCATCGAAGCCGCAGAGCCGCATGAGCTCGCCTGCGTCTCCGTGGGGGATGTACCCTTCAATTGCTCTTATGAATACATGACGTGTGTCGCCTGCAAGCGCCGCCGATGTCTTTTCGCCAACGCCGCCGCTTCGAATACCTTCTTCGAGGACGAACACGAGCTTGTTTTTTTGTGTGAGTGCATCAAGCGCCGCTGTGTCGAGAGGGTATATGCGCGTCAGCCTTATGACTCCCACGGAATGCCTGTCGCAAAGCCGTTTTGCTGCACCCAGAGCGGTTTCTGTGAGTCTGCCGTATGTGAGGATGACCGCATCGGCATCCGGAGTGTTATCGGTATAAGAGAACCCTCCGTCATTTGCTTTGATGAATGTTGGTGCAGCTTCGGATGTGACGCTCTCACGTCCTTTGGGATAGCGTACAACGGCAAGCTGACGCTTATCGAGCGCTTCGTTTATCGCCCATTCCACTTCGGAGTAGCTTGCGGGAGCGTATACGGTCACACCGGGGATGGACGTAAGCATGGAATAGTCAAATATGCCCTGATGTGTAATGCCGTCGCCGGGAACGATACCGCATCGGTCAAGTAACAGCACCATGGGAAGCCTTTGAATTGAGACATCGTGCAGAAGCTGATCGTATACCCGCTGAGCAAATGTTGAATACAGCGCCACTACCGGCTTCATCCCCGCGGCGGCAAGACCACCCGCAAAGGTTATGGCGTGCTCCTCGGCGATGCCCACATCAAAGAAACGGTCGGGATGCTCTGATGCGAAGCGTGTAAGCCCGGTGCCGTCGCACATTGCTGCCGTGATAGCGCAGAGCTTGTCATCGCGCCCGGCGATGTCGCACAGTATATCTCCCACGCGGGCGGAAAAGGATTCGCCCGAGCGGTCGGTGCATACGCCCTCGTCGGCGTCAAACATTCCAACGGAGTGGTACTTGTCCGGCTTTTCCTCGGCGGGGCGGTAACCGCGACCCTTCTCGGTGAGCATATGAACCACACAGCAGCGGTGTTTATTTTTTGCCTCGGTCAGTACATTGGTCAGCTTTTCGATATCGTGACCGTCAACGGGACCGAGGTATATGAGCCCCAGATCTTCAAAAAGTGTGTCTCTTATAAATAGCCGCTTAATGCCGTCCTTGATGAGCTTTAAGCCCTTGGCAAGAGACCATCCGATAACGGGGATTGCCGACAGAAAATGCTCAAATGTACGCTTGAAATTAAAATAGCCGTTGCTGGTACGAATACGGTTCAGATAATTGTGGAGCCCGCCTACGTTCTGTGAGATGGACATTTCGTTGTCGTTTATGAGTATGACAAGATCAAGCTCCTTATCACCGCAGTTATTGAGCGCTTCGTAGAACATACCGTTTGTCAGTGAGCCGTCGCCAACCACCGCAACGGCAAAATTGCCGTTTTGCTTCAGCTTGTTGGCGCAGGCAACGCCAAGTGCCGCCGATACAGAGGTGCCGGAGTGCCCCTCAAAAAACGCATCATGCTCGCTTTCTGCGGGGCTTGTAAAGCCAGAAAGTCCGCCAAACTGACGCAGGGTGGAAAACGTACCGTAACGTCCCGTAAGCAGTTTATGAGTGTAGCACTGATGTCCCACATCGAAGATTATTTTGTCAGAGGGCGAATCAAACACACGGTGAAGTGCGATGGTTGCCTCGACCATGCCGAGATTTGAGGCGAGATGTCCGCCGTTTGCGCTGACGGTATCGATTATCGTTTCCCGTATTTCCGCGGCGAGAGTCTCGGTCTCGGTTTTTGTCAGATGCTTTATATCCGACGGTTTTTGGATGTTTTCTATCATAAATCCGTAAATTCCTTGATATGAGTGATTACATGATACTTAATTATACCACATTTTATTGCGAATGTAAAGACTGCACGGTGACAACACCTGAATACAGCGTTTTTTGGAGCCGTGCATATACTGTTTATATGTAAAACCAATGGGAGGGAACAATGAAGCTGTACGATCTTCTGTCGGAATGCATCAACACCACCTATCACCAAACGGGATGCGCGGCAAGCTACGCTCTGCGGCGAGAGCGGAACACGCTGTATATTTTCTTCCAGCATTCCAACGGTGAAATTGATTGGAAACGGAATCTGAGCTTTCCCGTGTGTCCGTATCAGCGTATGGGGCAGAGCTCGTGGTATGTCCATCGGGGGTTTCTGTCGGCGTGGCGGGATATTGAACCGATCATCGCCGAGGCCATCGGGGATGGAGGTGTTCGAAAAGCGGTCATCACCGGCTATTCACACGGAGCGGCAATAGGCGTGCTCTGCCACGAATACATATGGTATAACCGTCCCGATCTGCGGAACTTTACAGAGGGCTATGGATTCGGGTGTCCGCGGGTTATATGGGGAAGTCCCGATGCGGAGCTGCTGCGACGGTGGGAGCGCTTTACGGTGATCAGAAATATCGACGACATTGTTACCCATCTGCCGCCGGCCTTTCTCGGATACACTCACGTCGGGAAACTGCTCGTGATTGGCGAGAGGGGCAAATATTCAAGGGTGGAAGCCCACTATGCCGCCAATATGCTGACGGAGCTTCTGGCATATGAATCCGCAGGAAGCTCTGCCGATTTTGGTGGATTTCATATAAAATTCGGTGATGCGGGGGCTTCGGTGCCCCGATAAACGGCGGATTTATTCCGTCTCGATATAGCGGAATCTCGGAACTGTCTCGCCGTTATGTGTCACTGACTCATTCCACATATGCGCGGGTCTTACCCACACGCCGCCCTCGCCGTATAACGCCTTGTATACCACCATCGGCTCCAGCGTTTCCGAATGGGTGGCGATGTGGAGAACGAGATAGTTGTTGCCCTTGTAATGCTTGTACGTGCCGCCTTTTACTATATCCATTGGTTATTTCCTTTCGTTTGTTCGTCTTCTCTGTAGCTTTGCGGGGACACACCCGCGTGCTTTTTAAACAGTCTGCTGAAAAATTGCATCTTCAAAACGGTGCATGGACAAATGCCTGATATCATTATATAATACAACCACACATATGTCAAGCAAAACAAAGCTGAGGTGAGGTAACTTGCACTGCTTATACTTGCCGATCCATCACCCAGGTCCCCGCTTACCGTCCCTCCACAAACCACCTATCCTCGTCGCGGAAGAGATACCTTTCCTTCCCCTCCACGCGGACGGTGTAGCGAAGTCCGCATCCGCCTACCTTGGTGGAGGCGGCGGGCGTGCGCATCATGATGGCGGTGATTTCGTAGACACTGCCATCACTCCATATGATCGAGCGCGGACGCACCTCCCCGTTGGGTGCGAAGTCAGCGTTTACCTTTACATATACCTTTTGTGCCATTTTTTCTCCCTTCATGCGAGTGTAAGTAATCCCGTGGGCATGGTGAGTTCGAACTCATCACTGCCGCCGGGGAATTTATCGGAGCTCATGATTGCCGCCGATGTAATGGCGCGTCTGCCGAAACGACGGCGTATTTCGTCCACGGCGCGATCCTTCGCCGCTGCTTTTTCGATACGGTCCGCATCGCGGAAGATGGTCAGCTGCTCGCAGATGCATTCGTTATCCAGTCGTATCGCCCGAACGGTGAGTGCGCGTATGGACTTTACCCACGGATAGTTTGTTGTAAACAGTGTATAAGCGTGTCTTGCAAGCTCTAAGGCATTCTGCGTCGGATGCTCGGTGCCGCACTGCCACTCCTTGACGGCGAGGTCGCTGCACTTGACCGTCAGTGACACGCCGTGTGCCTTCTTTTTTGCCGCACGGAGCTTTGTGGCTACCTCATCGGAAAGCGTCAGTATCATCCGCCACACCTCGGAGCTTTCCGTAAGATCGGAGGTGAATGTGGTGCCGCGGCCGATGGATTTTATGGGAAACTCAAAATCCCGGTGTATCACCGCCGAGCTGTCCTTACCGAGAGCGAACTGCTTCACGCGAAGCCCGTTGATGCCGAATTTGTAGGAGAGCATTTCGTCGGGACAGTGGGCGATGTCGCCGATCGTTTTAATGCCGTAGCGGCGAAGCTCGCGTATTGTCGAGCGTCCCACTCCCAACATATCGTCGGCGGGAAGTCCCCATACCTTTTCCCTGAAGTTTTCGCGGGAGATGACGGTTACAGCGTCGGGCTTTTTCATATCACTGCCCAGCTTTGCAAAGATCTTATTGAACGATACTCCCACCGATACGGTAAGTCCAAGCTCGAATTTGACGCGCTCGCGGATCTCGTTTGCAATCTTTTCGCCGTCACCGAATACCATACGCGAGCCTGTGACATCAAGCCAGTTTTCATCCATTCCGTAGGCTTCCACAAGGTCGCTGTAATCGCAGTAGATCGCCCGCACAAGGCGGGAATATTTCATGTATTCACCGTAATGCGGGTCGACGGTAACAAGACCGGGGCATTTGCATTTTGCCTGAAATATTGTCTCTCCGGTTTGCACACCGAAAGCTTTTGCGGCGTAATTTTTTGCTAGCACAATGCCGTGACGCTCCTCCACCTTGCCGCACACCGCGACGGGGTGCTTTTTTAATTCGGGATTAAGCATACATTCCACCGATGCGTAAAAATTGTTGAGATCCGAATGAAGGATAGTACGCGTTTCCATAAGAATTTCACTTCCGCCTCTTGACAAATGTTGTGCTGTATGGTACAATATACACACAATATATTGTGCCGCAACTCGGTGTGTACATTATAGCACAACAAGTTGTACTTGTCAACCCATACTGCACAATTTGTTGTGCCAATTTTATGAAACGAGGTATCGACTATGTCATTTTCGGATAAATTAAAGGCGGCACGCGCTGCGGCGGGGCTCAGTCAGCACGAGCTTGCCCAGCGTGCAGGCATACATTACCGTACCGTGCAGAACTGGGAGAGCGGCGGCAGACTTCCGCGCAGTCTCGACTCGGTTATGCGCGCGGCGCAGGTGCTTGGCACCACCTCGGAGGCGCTTCTCAGCGAATCCGACCAATACATCGTCGAAGCCGCCGAAAAGGGCGGTGCATCAGCGGCTCGGGAGATCGATTCTCTCGTAAACGAGGTCATCGGACTGTTTGCGGGCGGTGACATTGACGAGGAGGAAAAGGATGGCATCATGGCGGCGCTGAACGAGGCGTACTGGATCGCAAAGCAGAATAATCAGAAGTATGTGCCAAAGAAATACCGCAAGAATAAGGGTGACGGTGAATAACCATGCTTACAAACGAAACGATCACAAAAAATGTCCGTGAGCTGCTACGAAGGTACGATACACGCGACCCGTTTCGTATTGCCGCAAGGCTTGGCATCGAGGTGATGTACACCGATTCGCTGAACCGTCTCAAGGGGATGTACCGCATCATCAAGCGGAATCGGTTTATCATCCTGAATAATAAAAACTCCGCACAGATGAACCGTATTGTCTGCGCGCACGAGCTGGGGCATGACCGCCTCCACCGTGAGTATGCCAAGGATAGAGCGCTGCAGGAGTTTATGCTGTACGATATGTCCACAAGACAGGAATACGAGGCCAATGTGTTTGCGGCATCCCTGCTTCTTGATGACGAAACGGTGCTGGAATATATCGACCGCGGACTTGATACTGAGCAGATCGCGTCGGCTACCGAGACGGATATAAACCTGGTGGCGCTGAAGGTGGATTCCCTGATACGCGACGGTCATCATCTGCGTGTTCAGGGGCATGACTCGAGGTTTTTGAAGTAAGATGCGGCGGTGTTTGATGAATTTGTGTAAACTATAAACGTCTGATATCCGAAATAAACTATGGAAAGGATACATACCATGAGAGCGACAGAGAAGGATATTGCATATTTGGACGGGCTTTATGCCGGACGCAGAGCGTTCTTCGGTGAACTGCACGATCACGCAAAAACGGGAGGCACCAGTGATGGTCATCGCACGCTTGAACATTGGAAGGGCGCTATGGAGGCGCTCCAAATGGACTTCGCCGCCATTCTTGACCACAAGCAGGTGCGTCATATGTATTTACCCGAGTGGGAGGATGGTGTATTTATCGGCGGTACCGAGCCGGGTGCGAATATTCTCGATATCGAGTGCCAAAATTGTAATCTCCACTACAACATGATCTTCGAAGGTCCTGCACCTCTTGAGGCGTTGCTTGAAGAATTTCCCGAATACAGATTTACCGGCGGCGTTGAGGGGCATTTCATATATCCCGGCTTCACAACCCCCCGCTTCCGCGAGCTTATCGCCGCAGTAAAGGCACACGGCGGCTTCTTCGTGCATCCCCATCCCAAGCAGCAGCTCATTTCCGATGACCCGCTTCATTATTGGTACGCGGACGAGACCGGCCTTGAAGTGTTCTACAACGGCAAGGATAACTACTTAAAGGAAAACTACCAGCTGTGGACGACTCTTCTTGCCATGGGCAAGCGTATCTGGGCGTGCGCGGGCGGTGACGCACACAGGTGCGCACACGATCACGCGCTGACCGCGATCTATGCCGAGGAAAGAAAGAATGCTTCCTATATTTCGCATCTGCGGGAGGGAGACTTTACCGCGGGTGCCGTGGGCATCAAGATGTGCATCGGCGACATGAAAATGGGCGGCAAATGCGGTTTTGACGGCAAGCGCCTGATGCTTTGCGTGGGAGATTACCATGTGAGTGTGGCGGACCGCGTACACAAATACTGCGTCAAGCTTCTGTCCGACGAGGGGGAGGTGTTCTCTGAGGAGATCACCTGCACCGAGCCTGCATATTTTGCTATCGATGTTGAGGATAAGAAATTCTACCGTGCCGAGGTATATGATATGAGCCATGATAAGCTCATCGCCATCGGAAACCCCATCTGGAACGAAAAATATTACGACTGACAAGCACGGGGTAACCGAGCGCCGGTTTTGCTTGTTGACAATAATTACATTTGAAAAATACCGCGAAATATATTATAATATTAGGTGGTGATGACTGCTGCGCCGCAAACCGGCGGCGCAGCAGTTGCCATCAATACACAATTTCGGAGGTATTACATCATGAAAAAACCGATATTGCTCGCGGCTAGCGCCGCGGTGATTATATCTATGCTTACGCTGGGGACATCTGCTGCTGTGACGCATAAGGTGGTGTCGGGTGACACCATGTGGAAGCTGGCGGTCAGATATGAGGTGGGTTTGTACGAAATAAGAAGCGCCAATCCGCAGATTACCAACCCCAACCTGATCTATCCCGGTCAAGTGCTGACTATACCCACGCTTGATTCCACGGTGGCAAGCTATGAAGCTGAGGTGGTGCGACTTGTAAACGCCGAGCGTGTGAAAAACGGTCTCGCGCCGCTTACAGCCGATTGGGAACTGTCCCGTGTGGCGCGGTACAAGTCGCAGGATATGCGTGACAACAGATATTTCTCCCATACAAGTCCCGTGTACGGCTCACCCTTTCAGATGATAAAGAGCTTCGGCATATCCTACCGAAGCGCGGGTGAGAATATTGCAAGAGGTCAGGCAACCCCGCAGACGGTGGTAAACGCCTGGATGAACTCCTCGGGGCATCGCGCCAATATTCTGAACGCCTCTTATACCCATATTGGCGTCGGATATGTCGCCGATGGTAGATATTGGACGCAGATGTTTATTTCAAAATAAACATTGCAAAACGCAAGCCGCTAAGCAAAAAACTGCAAAAGCGGCGTTTTTAATATGTAAAAGACGAGCTTTTTCGTTTGCCGGTGCAACTGAAGGTATAGTGAAAAAATACTGACTCCACATATGGCTGTATTGCTCAAAAATACACAACAATGCGGCAGAATATTATGTCAATATCGACAAATTGTCAAAAAACTGTTGCAAAAACAAAAGAAATATGGTATACTGTATGAGTACTATAGCAACTTTTTTATGCTATAGTGCTCAAATATTAACAAATTGGCGCGTAAGAGTTGGACAATTACGCTCTTTCGTGCTGTTTTGGGTATTATTATGGTTGTGTCCCGCAAGCGCGGGTTGCAATAAATTTAAATTTATTTTTTATGGAGGAAGACCATGAAGAAATTTCTTGCACTGTTACTTGCAGCGGGCATGATATTCTCTGTGGCAGCCTGCGGAGATAAGACTCCGTCCAATGGCGATGACACTGGCATTGTTGACGGTACCGATACCGGCAGCGAAGCAGTAGAATATGTTGATCCCTATGCAGACATCGAAGACTACGATGCACTCTCCGCAGCTATCTACAATGATGTTCTCGGAGACTTCGCAACCGCTTACGAGGCAGCTAAGGCTGCAACCAACGTATCCGAAAGATATGCGCTGATGGCGATCGCTGAGGCAAAGCTTATGGAAGACGCTCTTATGCTTCCCCTTTCCTCTAACGGCGGTCTTTACGCTATCTCCAGAGTTGCTCCCTACACCATCACTTCTGTTCTCTGGGGTAATGACAGCTACAGATATCATGACGCTGTTGTTGCAACCGAGCCCCTCAAGACCGCTGATCGCGACGAGATCAAGGCTAAGTGGGCAGAGCTGAAGGGTACCGGCGAATTCGAGGAGTGGGTAGAAAAGTTCCTTGCAGACAAGGGCTACACCCTCAAGGATACATATTCTATCGGCTATGCAAGCGACCCCCAGACCTGGGACGTTCTTGCAACCTCCAGAGCAGCTGACTCTGAGGCTATTATCAACACCTATGACGGTCTCTATGAGTACGATATGGAGAATGTTCTCAAGCCCGCACTCGCTGAGTCCTATACTGTTTCCGATGACGGTCTTACCTACACCTTCAAGATCAAGTCCGGTCTTAAGTGGGTTGACTCTCAGGGCAGAGAAGTTGCAGACGTTAAGGCTGACGACTTCGTTGCAGGTATGCAGCACATGATGGACGCTGCAGGCGGCCTTGAGTACCTCGTTCAGGGTATCATCGTTAACGCTACTGAGTATCTTAACGGCGAAGTTGAGTTCGATAAGGTTGGCGTAAAGGCTATCGACGACACAACTCTCGTTTACACTCTCGAGCAGCCTACTTCTTACTTCATGACCATGCTCGGCTACGGTGTATTCGCTCCTATGAGCCGCGAATACTACACCTCCCAGGGCGGTCAGTTCGGTGCAGCTTTTGACTCCTCTGCTGAGTCCTACACCTACGGTAAGACTCCCGATAATATCGCATACTGCGGTCCTTATGTTGTAACCAACGCTACTGCTGAGAACACCATCGTATTCTCCGCTAACGAAGCTTACTGGGATGCAGCGAACATCAATGTCAAGACCCTTACATGGCTCTTCAATGATGGTTCCGAGGCTACCAAGGCATACACCGATATGCTCGCAGGCGTTATCGACGGTTGCAACCTCAACGCGTCTTCTCTTGAGATCGCGCGCGGCGACGGCAACTTCGATAAGTACGGCTACACCTCTCTCACCGACGCTACCTCCTTCATGGCATTCTACAACGTAAACCGTTCGCAGATGTCCAACATCAACGACAACACCAAGGGTGTTTCCGTTAAGACTGAGGATGATGTAGTTCGCTCCAACGCGGCTCTCCGCAATGTACATTTCCGTCGTGCTCTCTCCTTCGCACTTGACAGAGGCGCATACAATGCACAGACTGTCGGCGAGGATCTGAAGCTCACCTCTCTCAGAAACAGCTACACTCCCGGTACCTTCGTAACCCTCGAGGAGGAAGTTACCGTTTCCATCAACGGCACTGACAAGACCTATCCCGCGGGCACCTACTACGGTCAGATCATGCAGGATCAGATCGACGCTGACGGCGTTAAGATGATCGTTTGGGATGCTACCGCTGACGGCGGCATCGGCTCCGGCGACGGCTTTGACGGCTGGTTCAATGTTGAAAACGCTAAGGAAGAAATGGCAGCTGCTATCGACGAGCTCGCAGCTATCGGTATCGAGATCACTGCTGAGAACCCGATCTACATCGACCTTCCTTACTACTCCGGCTCCGAAGTATACGGCAACCGTGCTCAGGCTTACAAGCAGTGCATTGATTCCGCATTCGAGGGCAAGGTAATAATGAACCTCGTAACTTGTGAGACTGCTCAGGAGTGGTACTATGCAGGCTACTACACCGACTTCGGTAGCGAGGCTAACTACGACATTTACGACGTATCCGGTTGGGGCCCTGACTATGGTGATCCCGCAACCTACCTTGACACTTTCCTTGCTGACTACGCAGGTTACATGGTTAAGTGCATCGGTATTTATTAATATCGAGTCGTCTTTAAAGAACTAATGACACGGTGGAGGATGGACTTGCGTTCATCCTCCATTGTGATAATTAAAAGAGAGTTGCTATGACGAAATATTTATTGAATCGACTGCTTCGAGGTCTTTTGTCGGTGGTTGTTGTCGTTGCTATTGTAATGATCCTGATATATTCCTGCCTTGACAGAAATCAGATCTTTGCCTCTGACAGTAACTATTCTCACTTGAAGAGCAACGCCAAAGAGATCTATAAAATGCAGCAGTGGGAAAAGTATGGCTATCTCGATTATGTTCCTTATGCCGATTGGCTGAACGAGCTCTTAAAAACGGGCGAGATCGACCAGGAAACCTATACATCCGCCGTCAAATTCGGCGATGAGGCTGAGGATGATTCCGAGATCGCTGCAGAGTATGTCAAGCTTTTTACCGAAACAATGGAAGCGGACGGTTATGATGTTGACCGTCTTCCCGGTCAGAAGCAGGGCAGAAAGTATAAGGAGGGCGGCAACCCGCGCCTTTATGCTTACAAGGATGTTCCGCTCGTATCCCGTCTGTTTGACTATATAACCGGAATATTCCAGGTTGATAATATCCACTATGTACCCGAGGAAAATGACATCGGTGAGAGAGGGCTTACCTTTACCCTTTACGATCCGCTGTATACAGATGCCGAAACCGGTGAGAAAACCTTCTCTCCCGCTATTATCGGTAACGGTACCAAGAATAAGTATTTGCTGTATTTTGACGGCAAGTTTCCCTACATACACCAGAATCTGCTGAAAACCAGGCTGGGCAGCTCCTACAGCATCAGCAAGGATACCGACGTGTTCAGTATTATGACTGATGCGCAGGGCTCACAGATGCGCTCGGAGGTTACGTACCCTACCGGCTATAAGGAAGTCAGTGCGGATAATCTGCATTCGGCTACTTATACCGCAGGATCGCTGGAAGCAGGCGGTTCATTCCTCAGCCTGCGCTTTGCGGATGATTATACTACTGTAAGCACCTACAAGGCGGGCCTTTCAAAGGTTGGATATTCCTTTGTTATAGGCGTTATAGCCACACTGCTTGCTTATATGCTGGGTATACCGATAGGCACTGTTATGGCGCTTAAGAAGGATAAGCTTATTGATAAGCTCGGCACCATCTATATTGTATTTATTATTGCTGTGCCGTCGCTTGCATATATTTTCCTGTTCAAGGCAATCGGCAGATCCTTCGGATTGCCGGGAACCTTCGATATGGAAAATCCCACATGGCTTATGTATGTGCTTCCCATCATTTCGCTGGCACTTCCGTCCATTGCGAATCTGATGAAGTGGCTGCGCCGGTACATGATCGACCAGATGAACTCGGATTACGTCAAGTTCGCAAGATCCGGCGGTCTTTCCGAGGGCGAGATCTTCAGAAAGCACATCCTTAAGAATGCAATTATTCCGATAGTGCACGGTATTCCCGCGGGCATTCTTTCCGCGCTGATCGGTGCGATCATTACCGAGCGCGTTTATTCGGTTCCCGGTGCGGGACGACTGCTAACCAACGCGATCAACGCATATGATAACGGTGTTATCGTAGGTATGACGTTGTTCTATGCACTGCTGTCCGTAGTTTCCATAATTCTCGGCGATATTCTCATTTCGCTGGTTGACCCGAGAATTTCTTTCGTATCCAAGAAGAGGTGATAACATGGAAGACAAGAAGCTTATTAATCTGGATGAATTAAATATGTCCGAGGATGAGCTGTTCTCCCGTGTGGATCACAACAGCCTGGATTCGGAGAAGATCACCGCACCGAGATACTCCTACTGGCAGTCGGTGTTCCGCGTGTTCTTCAGAAAGAAGCTCAATATCGTAATTCTGGCGATACTTGCCATTATTATAGCATTCACATACATCTATCCCGTTGTGGTCGGATACGACGCAAACGTGGACCCTTATGAGAATCTGCTTGACCCGACCGCAAAGCATCTGTCACCTTCGGCGGCACTTGCTAAGTTCGGTAATCATATAAGCTGGATCCTCGGTACCGGTAAGTCGGGTGAATCTACATTTGATGCTATCTGGTACGGTTCGAGCATATCCATTTCGCTGGCGCTTATCTGCGCGGCGATCAATATGACTGTCGGCGTTATCGTCGGCGCGATCTGGGGCTTCTCCAAGAAGGTAGATGCTTTCATGATGGAGGTCTATAACATAGTTGCGAATGTGCCCTACATCCTGCTTATTTCGGTAGTCGTGCTTATTATGTCGGCTAACTTCTGGTCGATGGTATTCGCGCTTACCGTTACGGGATGGCTTGCCATCGCATACTTTATCAGAACGCAGGTCATAATCATACGCGACAGAGAGTACAATCTCGCATCCCGTTGCCTAGGTACGCCTATCTTCCGTATAGCTACCAAGAATATCCTCCCCTTTATGACGTCGGTAATCGTTACGCTTATCGCCACCGAGATCCCGTCGTATATTTCCTATGAAGTCTTCCTCTCATATATCGGAATGGGTCTTAAGGATATGTCTCTCGGTAAGCTTATCGAGGTAGCGCAGGACGCCATGTTCACACCGGGCTGGGAGCTTGAATTCTGGAGCCCTGTTGCCATCGCATCCATCATCACCGTCGTACTTTATGTAGTCGGTCAGAATCTCGGTGACGCTTCGGATCCGAGAACCCATATGTAAGTGAGGCGGCGTTATGGAAAATAAGAAAGTATTACTTAGTGTCAAAGACCTGACAGTCAAATTCAGCGTACGCGGAAGAACGCTTACCGCCATCCGCAATGTTTCGCTGGATCTTTATGAAAACGAGTCCATCGCTATTGTGGGCGAGTCGGGCTCCGGTAAGTCGGTGCTTACCAAGACCTTTGCGGGTATGCTGGATGCAAACGGCTATATCAGTGAGGGAAGTATCATTTTCAGCGACGAGGAGCTGGCTGATACAAAAGTATCGCTGGCGTCTTTCGACAAGAAGCTCATTGCCTATGCCGAGAAGAAGCTGAACGAATATTCAAGTCTTGAGCTTGGTGCGGATATTTTCCGTCAGATGACCGAGCTTGAGTCGGAGAATAAGCGCCGCTTTGCTCTCGACGAGGCAGAGGAAAAGCGCACAAGCGATGCCATTGCCGAGCTTAATTTCAAGCGCACCGAGACCTATAACTATAAGCTCACCGTGGATTCCCATAAGCAGAAGGCGGAATTCAAAGAGCTTAATGCCAAGATCGCTCAGCTTGATGAGCAGATAAAGGCTCTTGAAAAAGAGCGTGAGCAGAATATCGCCGCTCACAAGGCGGCGGCTAAGGCTGATACCGCATATCTTGCGAAGTATAACGAAAAGATGGCGGCGCTTAAGGCGGAATATGCTAAAGCAATCGCAGGCGAAGTCAGCGAGGCGGCAAAATGTCGCAACGCGCTTATTGCAAAGGAAATTTACCTCTCCGTCGGCAGATATACGCTTAAAAAGCGCATTTCGCTTATGAATGCACTGCTTAAGGCGCTGAAAAAGGCAATGGAGCTTGGTGTTGATCTCGATGATGACAATACGAAGAACGCTATCTTCGACGATATTGCGTTCAGAGTAAAATATCTCGATGAGACCGAGACAAATCTTCACGGAAAGTGCATACTCAACCTTGCCAAGGTTAAGTATTCGAAAGACTGGACCAAGATCCGCGGCGGCAAGATCGCTACGGTATTCCAGGATCCTATGACTTCCCTTAACCCCATTGTTACCATCGGTAAGCAGATCACCTCGGTCATTCTGAAGCATCAGGACTGCTCAGAGCTTGAAGCGAGAAAACGTGCTATCGTGCTTATGAAGAAGGTTGGTATTCCGAACGCCGAAAAGCGTTTCGACGATTACCCCTTCCAGTATTCGGGCGGTATGAGACAGCGTATCGTTATCGCGATCGCGCTTTCCTGCCAGCCGAAGATCCTCATCTGCGACGAGCCCACGACTGCGCTTGACGTTACCATTCAGGCTCAGATATTGAAGCTCATCAAGGATCTTCAGAAGGAATTCAACTATACCATTGTATTTATCACCCACGACCTCGGCGTCGTTGCAAACGTAGCTGACCGCGTTGCGGTGCTTTATGCGGGACAGATCGTGGAGCTTGGTAATGTCGAGGAGGTATTCTACGACTCTCAGCATCCCTATACCTGGGCACTGCTGTCATCGCTTCCTCAGCTCGCACAGAGAAATACCAAGCTGTACTCCATTTCGGGTACACCTCCGTCACTGTACAACAAAATAGTCGGCGACGCGTTTGCTCCGCGAAACCCCTACTGCTTAAAGGTGGATACCTTAAAGGAACCCCCGATGTTCAAGGTCACCGAGACTCACTTCGCCAAGACATGGCTGCTTGATCCCAGATCTCCCAAGGTGGAGCGTCCCGAGATCATCCAGGATATCCATGAGAAGATGATGAGTACCTACAATATGTAAAGGAGGAGAGTCTGTGTCAAACGAAACCAATGGAAAGGCACGCTCCGGCAAGCTTCCGGAACACGGCCCCACAGATAAAAACGGCAGAGAGATACTGCTCTCTCTCAAAAATGTAGATATAACCTTCGGCAAGGGTGACAATGCGGTTAAGGCTGTCAAGGGTGCTTCCTTTGACATCTACAAGGGCGAGACCTTCTCGCTGGTTGGTGAATCCGGTTCGGGTAAGACCACTATCGGACGTGCGGTTATCCGTGTAAATCCCTGCGCGGCAGGCGAGATACAGTATAAGGGCGTGCGTATTTCGGGTAAGATCCCCCACGCGCTTGACCGTGAGGTCATCAGAAACATCCAGATGGTGTTTCAGGATCCCGCGGCATCGCTTAATGAGCGCGCTACCGTTGACTATATCGTCTCCGAGGGACTTTACTACTTCCACCTGTTCAAAAATGAGCAGGAGAGAGTGAAAAAGGTCGAGGACATCATCGAAGCGGTAGGTCTGCTTCCCGAGCATCTGACCCGTTATCCTCACGAGTTCTCCGGCGGTCAGCGTCAGAGAATCGGCATTGCGAGAGCGATGGTAATGGAGCCGGAGCTGGTTATCGCGGACGAGCCTATCTCGGCGCTGGATGTATCCATCCGTGCGCAGGTGCTTAACTTGATGAAGAAGTTCCAGAAGGAGCGCAACATCACATACCTGTTTATTGCTCACGACCTTTCGGTAGTAAGATTCATTTCCGACCGAATCGGCGTTATCTATAAGGGCGATATCGTCGAGGTAGCAGAGGCGGAGGAGCTGTTTAACTATCCGCTCCATCCCTACACCCGTTCACTTATCTCGGCAATTCCGATACCCGACCCCAAGCTCGAAAAGAGCAAGGTGCTGTTTACATACGATCCGTCCGTACACGATTACAGCGAGGATAAGCCCGAGCTTTGCGATATCGGACACGGTCACTATGTATACGGCAACAAGAAGGAGATCGAGGAATACAAGGCGATCCGTGAAAAGGGTGAGCCTATGAAATCGGTCACCTTCAGAAATGAAGGCGAAGCGGAGCCTGCTCCGGATCCCAATGCCGAGGAGATCTCCATCAATGACGAGATCCTTGATACGCCTCTGCATGATACGGGAAGTAAGTGGTATTCGATATTGTCCTTCTTCCTGCCGCTGCTGGGTCTTATCGGCGGCTTTGTATTCAAGCACTTCAAACATAAGCGCAACTATAAGGCATGCCTTAAGGGTGCGCTGGCGGGATTCGGCGTGATCGGCGCGATCATTGTTCTGTTCCTGATCCTGCTTATCTTTGCGGTTATCTAAAGTTTTGAGGGTTGTCACATTAAGTGGGCAGCCCTCAATTTCAGCATGGGGGATATATGAAAAGTACAGATGATAAAAGACCGCGCGGTGCGGATCCGATAAAGAATATCGAGGTCTCGGAGTCGCATATCAAGCCGAGAGCCATACTTGCGGGACTATTCCTGCTTATTGGAATTGCGGCGATCGGCTGGTGCGTGATGTCGCTTCTCGAAACGGATCCAGGATGGCAGACGGTGGAGGTGAGTCTTCCCGAGGCGAGCTCTGCGGATGAATTTACGCTTAACTATCTGTTTGGAAGCAGCGGGCGCAGCACCGCGGAGGAGAATAAAGCGATAACGGCGCTGTACACCACGGCGTGCATCAAAGCTTACAAGCTGTTTGATGCGGAGCTGGCATACGGCGGCGTGAATAATGTTTGTTATATTAACTCCCATGTAAATGAGGAGATAGAGATCGATCCGGTGCTTTACGGAGCCCTTGAGAAGCACGAATCATACGGAAGCCGTTATATCTACCTGGCTCCCATCTACGATGAATACGACGCGGCATTTTTCGGCATTGAAATGCCCGAAAGTGCGGCGGAAATGGATCCGTATGCTGACCATACATTTGCGGCGGAGTTAAAAACGCTTGCGGAATATGCCAGTGATCCCGAGCACGTGTCACTGAAACTGCTGGGGGATAACAAGGTGATGCTGTATGTGTCAGATGAGTATCTTAAGTTTGCAAAAGAATATGGAGTGGAGTCGTTTATCGATTTTTACCGTATACGAAACGCGTTTATTATCGACTATTTTGCCGATCTGTTATTGGCAAACGGTTTCACCCATGCTACACTTACAAGTATTGACGGATATACGCGAAATCTCGACAAATCGGGCAGCGAATATGCCGTCAGTGTTTTCGACCGTGCAGGAAATGAGATCCTGATTGCCGCGGAGCTTAGTTATACCTCGCCGATGAGTATCGTATCCATGCGCACCTTCCCGCTGAATGAACGAGATTCATATAACTACTATATCACCGCCGGACATACTGTAACTCCGTATATCGATGCCGCCGACGGACTTTACCGAAGCGCGGCTGACAGTATGACTGCATATTCACAGTCGCTGGGATGCGCGGATACCGTGCTTCGGGCGATGCCTGCGTATATCGCTGATGAAGTCGATACGAAAGTAGTGAGCACACTCACAGACGACGGTGTAGAGCTTATCTGGTGCAAGGATTCCGTGATATATCACACAAACAAGGCGGCTCGGCTTGACGGGCTCTATTCGGACACGGAGATCACATATAAAAAGGCGCATTTATCCGAATAAATAATCATGGTCGTCCGCATGTATGTGCGGACGGCCTTATGTATTATACTTGTTTGCTGCAGTGACATCTTTACCCGCGATCTGCCGCCGCACAGAGTGCCGCGAACAGTATATCTGCCGCGCGTGTATCCATATGCTCCGGATGCCATTGTACTCCGAGACAGAATCGCGCATCGGGAGACTCCACCGCTTCGATGATGCCGTCATCGGAAACTGCACTGACGGTCAGTGTTGGCGGTACGGATTTGACCGCTTGATGATGGAAGCTGTTTACCTGAAGCTCCTCCGCACCGACAAGCCCAAACAGCTTGGTGCCCGAGGCGATGGACACCCCATGGGACGGTTGATCGCGGGAGAGCTTTTGAGAATGCCCTGGAACGTGAAAGTGCAGAGTCCCACCAAGCGATGCGGCAAGCACCTGTATGCCGCGGCAGATGCCGAGTATCGGGAGATCTCGCTCATAAGCAAGCTTTGTTAATTCAAGCTCGTATTCGTCGCGCTCGGGAAAGGGGTCAAAAAGAAGCGCTGGGTCATATTCGGTGATGCCGCAGAGCGCGGGAGAAATGTCCCCGCCGCCGCTTAAAAGGATGCCTTCGCAGATCCCCAGCGCTGCAAGAGGTCTTCCGACGGGGGGGAGGAGTATAGGGATGCCGCCCGCGCGAAGTATCGCGGTGCAGTATTGACGGCGCAGAAAGTAGTCACCGCCGGTGTTTCTGTCTGTTGTAATACCGATCAAGGGATTCATATCAGATTCCGCCTTTGTCATCTCCCGAAAAATTCGGGATTATTTGTATACATATACAGTATAATCGAACGGCTTCTGGCGTGACACGGATAATTTCCCCGAATATAAAATTGTAAAAATTTTCGAAAACTGTTTACTTACACAAAAATATATGTTATAATAAGCTATGATAAATTTTGCCGCCCGTTTTGTGCGGCATGGAACGATATTCACCTGCGTGCGCAGTTGCCGCACGATAAAGAAAGGCTCGGTTTAGTATTATGAGATGTCCCGTCTGCGGATGCTGTCAGGATAAGGTTCTTGACACACGACCAATTGATGATGAGCGCAGCATACGCCGCCGCAGAGAATGCCTGAATTGTCAGCACAGATTTACTTCATACGAAACAGTGGAACGCGGTTCCATAACCGTCTGCAAGCGAGATAACAGCCGTGAGGCGTTTGACCGCGAGAAGCTGATGGCAGGAATAAATAAGGCTTGTTTCAAACGTCCTGTTACGGATGAGCAGATGAACGAGATTGTAAACAGCATTGAGAGCGAATTCAAGACCAGTATGCGTGTAGAGGTCTCGACTGTAGAAATAGGCGAAAAGGTCATGGCAAAGCTCCGTGAGATGGATGACGTGGCATATATAAGATTTGCGTCCGTATATCGTGAGTTCCCCGATGCCGACGCCTTTATGGATGAACTGAACAGCTTGAAGCAGCTTAAAGAGGAAAAGGCTAAAAAAGCACAGAAGAATAAATAAAAATATGAGGTCACCGATGATTAAGGTGACCTCATTTTATTTAAGTTTCGTATTTTTTGAGTATCTCCTCGAAGATACCATCAAGCTCACGGATTGTCTTGGGAGAAATATTCCAGCAGGAGTGATCTTCGCTGTCGGTTTTTTCGCCGATAATCTTTTCGAAGGTCACTACATCCACCCATCTTCCGAACTTGAAGCCGTTATTGTGCTCACGTCCAACTTCGGTAAAACCCATGGCTTTGTGAAAATCAATGCTTGCCGAATTTTCACCGGTGACGATGGCGTAGAGGTTTTTGTAGCCCATGAGAGTGAGCAGCTCGAAGATTGCACCGTACAGCCGCTTGCCTATGCCAATGCCGTGAAAATCCCCGTGGAGATACACGGTGGTTTCCGCCGCAAAACGGTAACCGAAGCGCTCCTTATAGTGGTGAGCGTAGGCATAACCGGCGACCTTTTTATCGATTTCGCAGACGATATATGGAAATTCTGCCGAGAATTCTGAGATCCGTCTGCCAAACTCCACTTCAGAGGGAACGTCGTATTCAAGGGATATGGTGGTGCTTTCCACATATGGACGATAGATTTCAAGTAAGCTCGCCGCGTCCGAGGGCGCGGCGGGTCTCAATTTTATATCCATTATTTCTCGCAGTACATTTCGAGGTAAGCTTCCATGCGCTCGCGAACCTCGTCGTTAAGCGGGATCTCACCGTCGATCTCACGACCGTGCATATGGTCGATGATCTCGCGGACGGTTACGATGGGGTGAACCTTGATGCCGAACTCGGCGCCGATCTCCTTGATAGCGGTGGTGCCGGACTGACCGCGTTCCATTCTATCAACGGAGATGATCATGTGCTCAACCTTGACATCTGCCGCCGCCTTGAGCTGAGGCAGGGTCTCGCGTACAGCGGTACCTGCGGTGATAACGTCCTCGATGATGACTACGCGATCTCCGTCCGAAAGCTTGGCGCCTACCATATTGCCGCCCTCGCCGTGATCCTTAGCTTCCTTGCGGTTGAAGCAGTAGGGCTTGTCGATGCCGTACTCGGTGAAGAGGGAGCAAGCGGTAACGGTTGCAAGCGGAATACCCTTGTATGCGGGACCAAAGAGCACGTCGAACTCATCGCCAACGTTGTTCTTCAGGCATTCAGCGTAGTATTTGCCCAGCTTTGCCATCTGTGCACCGGTCTTGTAGTTGCCGGTGTTGACGAAGTAGGGGGACTTTCTGCCGCTCTTGGTGGTGAAGTCTCCGAAGCGAAGCACGCCGCTTCTTACCATAAATTCAATAAAATCTGTCTTGTAGCTCATTTTTATATCTCCTTTGGATTTTTATATGCGGTGTTTATAATAGTATACCACTTTTTTTGGGTAAAGTAAAGATGTATTTTCAGAATTTTATCCAGGGAAGGATGTTTTTTCACATCGGAGACTGCAATTTGCGAAAAATGTACTTACAGAACGCAGATTGGGTGATTTATAATTAAATCGAAGCAGAATAATTTACGTTTCTACTGTACAAACATCAAAAATTATGGTAAAATGATGGTATAAGCATATAGAAGGGATGTATTTGTACATATGGCAGAGTTCAAGACCAATGTTTACCGTATCTTTGATAAGGAAAAACTCCCGTATACGCCGCATACCTATGCTCACGGTGACGGTGCCGTGGACGGTATGACAATATCCGCGCTTTTGGGGATTGCGCCGGAGCGCATATTCAAAACACTGGTCACGAAGGGCGCGGACAGAAACTATTACGTGTTCGATGTACCCGTAAACCGCGAGCTTGATTTAAAAAAAGCAGCACGCGCTGTCGGCGTGAAAAGCGTCGAGATGATACCCGTCGCCGATATAAACAAGGTCACGGGATACGTTCGCGGCGGCTGTTCGCCGATCGGAATGAAGAAAAAGTACCGTACGGTGTTTGACGCTACAGCGCAAAACCTTGAAACCATGCTTGTAAGCGCCGGTAAGATAGGATGGCAGATCGAGGCAAAGCCCGCGGATTTGGCAAGGCTGTCAGATGCCGCGTTTGCGGACATTTTACTTGAGCTTGTGTGAAATAATACGAAGCACCTCCGATAAAAGATGAACAGGGCCGTATTTTACGGACCTGTTCATCTTTTTTGTACTAACTTGCTAAATATTTTGCAGTTTAGTTGTTGACAGAACGCTAAAAAAATCGTATAATAATTATATATATTAAAATTGGGCGAAGTGTTTGTTTTGCTCGGAAAGGCGGACAGCGATGAAATTTGCGGTCATATCGGATATCCATTCCAACTTTATGGCGCTGGAAAATGCGCTGTGCGTCATTGATGAAATGCGCCGCACGGGGCAGGGTGTCGACGGAATTATTTTTCTCGGCGACTATCTGACCGATTTCCCATATCCGCAGAACACGCTGCGCCTGCTTGACGAATGCGTCGCCGAATTTCCCTGCCACTTTGTACGCGGCAACCGTGAGGATTACCTTATCAGGCATCGTTATGCGCCGGGGGATGGTTGGAGCTATACCTCAAGCAGTGGGTCTTTGCTTTATACATACGAAAACATTACCTCTGCTGATCTTGATAGATTGGAGGCAATGCCGATCTGTCTTGATGTGCACCCCAAAAATTTGCCTGTCATAACCGCCTGCCACGGTTCACCAAAAAACAACAAGGAATGGATAATGAACCGCCCTCAGCTTATCGACAAGTATACAACCGAAATTGCGGGCGAGGTGCTGCTTTGTGGGCATACTCACCGCGGCGGCGTGGTCGAAGCTAACGGCAGACGGGTCATATTCTGCCCCAGCATCGGACTGCCGCAGGACAGAAACCACGGCTCGCGTATGCTGATCCTCGAATCCCGGCGCGGCGTATGGCGCTACCGTTCGGTGACGGTGGGATATGATAAGCACAAGATGTTGGCGGAATTTCACCGCAGCGGACTTTACGAGAAAGCGGGCGTGTGGGCGAAATGCATCATCAAATCCATGTTTGACGAGCACGATCACGCTGCAAGATGCGTGGCGCTTGCATGGCGTATCGCGGCAGCGGACGGTTTTGTGGGCGGACAAGTGCTTCCCGAAAAGTATTGGATAGCGGCAGCAACCGAGCTTTCGCTGATATAAATAATATTCTAAACCTAAGGAGATAAAAAATGAGCAGTATCAAAGATATTTCACTTGCTAAAAGCGGACACGACAAAATAAATTGGGTAAAGAGCTATATGCCTGTACTTAATCTTATCAACGAGGAATTTACCCGTACCAAGCCTTTCGCGGGCAAAAAGATATCTATGTCCATCCACCTCGAGGCAAAGACCGCGTATCTTGCGATCACTCTTGCGGCAGGTGGTGCAGAGGTATACGTTACCGGATGCAACCCGCTATCCACTCAGGACGACGTTGCGGCGGCGCTGGTGGATCTCGGATTCGAGGTCAACGCATGGCGCGGTGTTACCGATGCCGAGTATGAGGAGCATCTCAAAAAGACGCTCTCTCTGTGCCCCGATGTCATGATCGATGACGGCGGCGACCTTACCCATCTTCTCCACGGCGAGTGCCGTGAATACGGCAAGAATCTCATCGGCGGCTGTGAGGAGACCACCACGGGTATCCACAGACTGTTCGCGCGCCAGGCGGCAGGGCTGCTTGACTATACCATGATCGACGTAAACGACGCGGACTGCAAGCATCTGTTTGATAACCGCTATGGTACCGGTCAGTCCACCCTGGACGGTATCATGAACAGCACCAACCTCATCATCGCAGGCAAGACGGTTGTTGTATCCGGCTATGGCTGGTGCGGCAAGGGCGTGGCGATGCGTGCAAAGGGCATGGGCGCAAATGTTATCGTAACCGAGATCGATCCCGTAAAGGGCATCGAAGCGGTTATGGACGGCTTCCGTGTAATGACCATGGATGAAGCGTGCGCGCTGGGCGATCTGTTTATCACGGTTACCGGCTGTAAGGACGTTATTCGTGCCGAGCATTTTGAAAAGATGAAGGACGGCGTACTGCTTGCAAACAGCGGTCACTTCGATGTTGAGATCGACAAGGTGGCACTTTCAAAGATAGCAAAGCGTCAGTGGGAGCGCAAGCCCAATATCATGGGCTACGAGATGCCCGACGGACGCATCCTCAATCTGCTTGCAGAGGGCAGACTTGTAAATCTCGCCGCAGGCAACGGACATCCCGCCGAGATCATGGATATGAGCTTTGCTATTCAGGCTAAGAGCCTTGAATATCTTGTCAAGCATCAAGGTGAGCTTGATAAGAAGGTTTACCAGGTGCCGCGTGAGATTGACAATGAGGTGGCAACGCTCAAGCTTCAGGCGCTGGGCGCATCTCTTGAAGTGCTCAGCGAGGAGCAGAAGGAATACCTTGCCAAGGTTGACTGATAGTGCCCGAATATACATCGTCGGAGCGTGTGCGCTCCGACGATTTTATTAGTAAAGTGTAAAACTTTTGGGATAATGCTTGTCAAGCGGCGAATTATGATTTATAATAGAGTATATAATATTTTCGGGGGTGCTTCTTTGAGTAAAAAAGCTTCTCAAAAAAATAAGATGACGCCGCACAGTAAGTCGGAGCCCGTCAATGAGGCGGCAATGGAATCTGTAGTGAGCGGCGGTGCGGAAGAAAATATTGCAGATAATGAAACTGCATCAGATATAGCAGTAGAAGATAATAACGTCAAATCCGAGCCTGCGGAGGCGGAGGATACAGGCGAAAGCGTGGAATCAGCCGCAGAAAACACCGATACAACGGCAGCGCTTGATGAGGAATGTGGTGATGCCGAGGCGGCAGGCAAGGATGTGTTTCTTAATTCGCTCGAAACGCTGAGTGCCGATGAGCTGGCACCGCCGCCGGCTGAAAAGCATTCGGGGCGGGACAATGTACGCGGGATTATAAGATATATTGCCATGTTTGTATGTGCGATCGTGTTTTTGACGAGCGCATGGTCGCTTGTGCGGGTGATGCTTGATTATAAGCGCGGAGACGATATTTACGGGGGTATTGCCAATAATATTTTTGATGCGGACATCGTTGTCCACGCGGTTTCGCCGTCAAACAAGCTCCCGCAGTCGCCGGTGATGCTTGACTATTATACGGCGCTGTCCTCGGATGTGACCGATACGGTGATTCCAGGGACTACCGAGCACAATATCAAATTCGAGCAGATAAAGGCAAATCTTAACTATTTAAAATCGGTCAACCCCGATGTCATCGGTTACATTTACATTGAAGATACCAAAATCAGCTTCCCTATTGTACAGGGCGAGGATAACGATTATTACCTTGACCGCGCCTGGAACGGCGACTATCTGGTGGTAGGCTCCATATTCGCGGACTGCTACGTGGATGAAAAAATCGATAATAATCGCAATACGGTGCTGTACGGGCACAATATGTTGGACGGCAATATGTTCAACAATGTAATGCTGTTTTTTGATAAGGAAGTGTTCGACAATAAGGTTATCGAGGTATATACCTTTGACGGTATTTACACCTTCAAGCCGTTTTCGGTGTTTGAAACGCTTGCCACATATCAGTATTTCCGCACACATTTTACCTCCGATGAGGATTTTCTCTCATTCTGCGAGGAGATGAAGACAAAGTCCGAGGTGGAGAGCGATGTCACCTTTACTGCCGAGGACAGAATTTTAACGCTTTCTACCTGCGTAGAAACGGGACATCCGCTTTACGGAATCGGACGCTACGCGCTTCATGCAAAGCTTGTGAGTATAGAAAAATGAGTGATATCTTATCCTGCCCCTTCTGCGCCTCACCGCTTTGGCGGGAGGGCGGCAGTCTTTACTGCGCGGCACATCGCCACTGCTTCGACATTGCCAAAAGCGGATATGTAACCCTGACCCGTGCCGCCGGCACATCGGGTGATGACCGCGAAATGGTGCGTGCACGCACCGCATTTCTGGATAAAGGCTATTATCATCCCTTTGCAGAGGCGATAGCCGAAACTGCGGCGGATGCCAAGGTGGTTATCGACGCGGGATGCGGCGAGGGGTATTACTCAAATGTGATCGCGTCGCGCGGTGCCGAGGTTTACGGCTTTGATCTGTCCAAATATGCAGTCGATAAGGCGGCTAAGCGTGCCAAAGCGGCGGGAAACGGAGCGTTTTTCGGTGCGGCGAGTGTATTTGAGCTGCCGATTGCCGATAATTGTGCCGATGCGGTGGTGAGCTTATTCGCTCCCATTGCCGAGGAGGAGTTTGCCCGTGTGCTGAAGTCGGGCGGATTGCTTATCGTCGGCGCGGCGGGCAGACGGCATCTTTTGGAGCTGAAACGTGCGATCTACGACGATATATACGAAAATGAGGGCAGGCGTGATCTTCCGGCCGGATTTGCGGAGGTGTCGCACAAAAACCTGACCTATACCTTCGACTGTGACGGCGCGGACCTTCGCAGTCTGTTCCTTATGACGCCGTATGCGTTCAAGACCTCAAAATCCGATGCGGCGAAGCTGGATTTGTATCCGCATCTTGAGATCACCGCGGATTTTGATATATTTGTGTATAATAAGAAATAATGAACGGAGCCATCATGAAAATTTCGCTTTGCATACCGATTTACAATGAGAAAATCATCATAAACGATACGCTAAAAACCGTATCCGACTACATGGAAGCAAATTTTGACGATTATGAGGTGATTTTTTCGGATGACGGAAGCACAGACGGATGCCGTGCGGCGGTGGACGCGTTCCCCAATAAGCGCATACGCTCCGTCGGATATAAAAAGAATCGCGGCAAGGGTGCGGCGATACGCAACGCGGTTCTTAATGCGGTCGGCGATGTTATCATTTTCACCGATTGCGATCTTGCATATGGGCTTGATGTGGTAAAATCGTCGGTGGAGCTGCTTTTGGCTGATCCCGACACGGATGCGGTAATCGGTTCGCGGAACCTGACGGACGACGGTTACGGGGGGTATACCCTTATGCGAAAGCTGGCGTCCAAGGCGTATATCAAATGCCTTACCAGGGCGGCGGGGTTTAAGCTAACGGATTCGCAGTGCGGCTTCAAGGGCTTTCGCCGCGAGACGGCTCACGCGGTGTTCAGCACCTGCGAGGTTGACGGCTTTGCCTTCGATTTTGAGGTGCTTATCAAAGCGAATGCACTTGGTGCCAAGGTAGTGGAGATGCCTGTCAAGATCGTTAATCACCGCGACAGCAAGGTACACGTTTTAAGGGACAGCATAAAAATGCTCCGTGATGTCCGCATAATCAGAAAGAAGAACAGTAAATGACGATGACTGCGAAAAAATGCTTTAATCCCGCGGCATGGTGATTTGCGGCGTTGTCACAACGACTTTACAATAATTTCATAAAATATTCTTTGAATATTTTTACAAGTATGATATAATGAAAGCATGAAATACTATTCTTTGAAAAGGAAGGTACGATATAATGAGAAAGCACAATAAAAATTCGGGTATCAGCCCGCTTAAGCTGGCGCTGATCATTACCGGCTCCATCGTGGCTGCGGCAGGCATCATATTTGTTGTTGTCAAGCTCTTGAAAAAAGCAGATGAGAAGAGGGCTCTTGCGGCGTGTGACTGCGGCTGCTGTGACTGTTGTGACGATGGTTGGGAATTTGATGAGGATATGATGGGCGAGCTCCGGTTTGATGAGGACGAGGAGTGCTGTGATGGCGCATGCGTGTCCGATGAGATCTCCGCCGCTGTTGACGAGGCTATTGAAGCGATCGAAGCAGTTTCCGAGGAAGAATAAGAATAGATATACCGCGGAGTTTTCGGACTCCGCGGTATCTTTTTTGTATACAACAAAACTGACACCATTTGAAAAGTGATGTCAGTTTTTTGCTTAATTTTCTACCTTAACGTGCTCTTTGTTGTGTCCGCATAAATAGGGGCAGCTCGCTGATCCGGGGCTTTGTTATTTACACAAGCCCTTCAAAAAGCGCCGAATCGCTTTTGTCCCAAGGAAATTCGCGATCACACGCAGTCTCTTGTTCGTCGGAGCAACAGACATCGCGTGCGGTGATGATCTTGCGGCGCTTGGGTTCATCCTTGGAATCGAGGTAAAGCAGCACCGCGCCGGTTATACCGCCGACTGCGGCGATAGCGAGGATCACACCCGCAACATTCTTTTTCTTGCGGCAGAGGGCAATAAACAGCCCGATGAAAGAGAACGACTGGATTATGAGCGTGATGCCAACGTAAAATTTGGTCTTTTTAAGCATGGTAACCTCCTTGTAGAAGTTGGTGCTTATTTGTTTGCGTTCTGCTTTAAGTATGCGTTGATGAAACCGTCGATCTCGCCGTCCATGACTGCTGTGATGTTACCATCCTCCCAGCCGGTACGGTTGTCCTTGGCGAGAGTGTAGGGCATGAATACATAAGAGCGGATTTGACTGCCCCACTCGATGTTGTTCTTGACGCCCTTGATGTCATCGATACGGGCAAGGTTTTCGCGCTCCTTGATCTCCATTAATTTGGATTTCAGCATTTTCAGCGCAGTTTCCTTGTTCTGGAGCTGACTGCGCTCGGTCTGACATCCTACCACGATGCCGGTAGGCAGGTGGGTGATACGGATCGCAGAGTCGGTCTTGTTGATGTGCTGTCCGCCCGCACCGGATGAACGGTGTGCGGTGATCTCAATATCCTCGTCGCGGATCTCGATCTTACCGTCATCCTCAAATTCGGGCATTACGTCAACCGATGCAAAGGAGGTCTGACGGCGACCCGATGCATCGAAGGGAGAGATGCGTACAAGACGGTGTACGCCCGCTTCACTCTTTAAATAGCCGTAAGCGTTGACACCCTCTACCATGATGGTGGCACTCTTGATACCCGCTTCTTCACCGTCCAGCCAGTCGAGGAGCTTTACGTTGAAGCCGTGGCGCTCACCCCAACGGGTGTACATACGGTAAAGCATAAGTGCCCAGTCCTGAGCCTCGGTGCCGCCTGCACCGGGATGAAAGGATACAATAGCGTTATTGCGGTCGTATTCGCCCGACAGCAGCACCTCGATACGCTGACGTTCTTCCTCCTTAATAACCTCAGCCATCTCACCTTCAACCTCGGCAACGACAGACTCATCGTTTTCCTCAATGCCCATCTCGGCGAGAGTGATGGCATCCTCAAGGCGGTTTTTAAGTGCCTCGAAGGCTTCGATCTTGTCCTTTTTCTGCTTGATCTGCTGGAGCAACTTGCTGGAGTTTTCCGCATCGTTCCAGAAGTCCGCCTCCATGGTCTTAGCCTCATCGGCGGCAACCTCAGCAATGAGCTGCTCAATGCGCAGTGCCGATGCTAACTCATCTATATCGGCACGCATATTCTGGAGCTTATATTTTGCTTCCTCAAGTTGAATAATCAAAGTGGTTCCTCCTAATTGACCGCACGCGGTCTTTACTGCTTAATATAATTATTATACCATAAACGGGTATGCTTTTTCAAGTAGATAGAGAATTTTACATTTTATTTATGTTTTATTAATGTCCGTTATCTGCTGCACTTTTCGGCATCAATGGCGAGAACTACCATCAGTGCATGGAGCGCGTCGGATTCCTTTTCAACATCTATGGTGTAGGTGTCGGTGAAATTGAAAAGCTCCTTGGATATTGAGGCAACCTCTTTGCCGTTTTCATCAAGAATGGTATAATCCCATTCGAAAAAGTCGCCTTCGATGTGCCAGCCGCGAAAATCAAGTTCAAACGCGGGGGTGAAAAAGCTCCATTTTTTCTCGACACAGCCCACATAATTCTCCTCGCCCTCATACAGTGCGAAGCGGGGACGCAGGGTGAAGTGCTCCTCCTTAATGGTAGCGACGTGATTGTCGGCGGCATCGTGTATGTGGAGCTTGTGTCCCCAGGCAAACTGACCTTCCACCGTGAATAAAGTATTGCCGCCCTCATCATAGATATCATAGCTGTCAAACCAGGTAAATGCGCGTTGTTTGAATATCAGCTTCATACATCCGCCACCATTTTGTAGAATTTTTCGATTTCCTCGGAGTTGCCGAACTTGTGAGCTGCCAGGGTTTCGGAGAGCGTGTCGCAGAGACTTTCGTCAGTGAGGAGCTTCTTTATACCCTCATAGATGCCATCGGAGCTGATATCGCAGATCACTCCCAGCTTTCCGCCCTCAAGCTGTTCGGGGGCTGAGAGATAGTGGGACGCGAGGATCGGCTTGTGCATAATCTTGGCTTCCTCCACCGAGATCGGCTTGCCTTCGTGGCGAGAGGGTTGCGCATAGATGTCGCAGTCGCGCAGATAAGTGTAGGGATTCTGCGTGGTGCCGAGGAAGACCATCATATCGGTAACGCCGTTGTCGAGAAGCAGCTGCGCCATATACTGCTTGTAATCCTCCTCGCCGTCACCGAGTACATACCAGCGCACATCGAAGTTTTCCTCGCGCAGACGTTTTAATACGGGCACGACCATATCGAGGCCCTTCTGTTCGCCGATACGTCCGATGGTGAGTATACGCTTGCCGGTGAAATGAGTGTCCGGGAAGGTATCGCCTTGCAGGGCGAGATCCCAGATCTGCTTCGGATTTGTGATGTTTTCCATCATTATGGTACGGTCGGCGATCTCGGGAAGCTTGTTTTTCAGAGAATCGTCCACCAGCTTCGATACGGTGACGACTTTGTCGCATCTCTTGAAGTAGCCGAGATAGATGGAGTCGTCGCGAGGGGGATTTGAGTAGTCGAAGTGGAGCCAGGTGATCTTCTTCTTGGCATTAACCTTGTCGCACATATAGAACATCGTGCGGTCGCCCCAATATGCTACGGCAACATCATAGGGCTCGGTTACAGCGGGCATCTTTTGCAAGAAGTGGATCCACATCCAAGTTGCCGCAGAGCTGCGCTTTTCGCCCTTTGAAAAGAGGGTTTTGACAAAATAGGGGAAGATCTCGAAAAGGGTCAGCGGATTTTCCTTCACAAAACAGTCAAAAAGCGTTTTGACGGCGTTTTTGCCCGACAGCAGGAACATGTCACCGTACTTTTCCATGATCTGGACCTTGACCTGCTTCGGAAGCTGATCGAGCAGCAGTCCCTCTCGCTTTGCAAGCAGTAAGGTAACATCAAAACGGTCAAAATCAAGACAGGATAAAAATGATAAAAAGGATTTTTCGGTGCCGGCACAGTTCATAGTGATGCCGCACACCAGCATTTTAGTTTTCTTCAAAGCCTTGTGCCTCCTCGTATAATTCCATCAGCCGCTCTTCTACCTCGGTCTGACGGGTATATATTTCGTTTACCTTGACATAATCCGCTTGTATTGACTTATCGGAAAGCTTTTCGATAAGCTCTTCAAGCTCGGCTTCAAGCCTTGCGGTCTCCTCCGCGTTTTTCTTCATTCGGGTGCGCATTTTTCGCTGTTCGGATGCCTGCTCCTTGGCTTTGAGATATTGTTCCTTGGCATCGGTGACTACCGTGGGAGCGGCAGAGGTCTCCTGCACTGCACATCTTGCGCGGTGAGCCTTGTACTCCTCGTAGCTGCCAATAAAATCAAGGGCGGGCTTGCTTCCGAGATCCAGCACGCGGGTTGCAAGCTTGGAGATAAAGTAACGGTCGTGAGATACGGCGATAATTGTACCGTCGAACTCCGAGAGGGCGTGTTCCAACGCCTCGCGGGAGTTGATGTCGAGATGGTTGGTGGGCTCATCGAGGATGAGCAGATTCATCTTCGAGAGTATCAGCTTGCACAGCGTCAGCCGCGCCTTTTCGCCGCCTGAGAGAACGGAAACCTTCTTTTCGATATCGTCGCCCTTGAAAAGAAACAGCGCCAGCGCCGAGCGGATCTCGGTTTGGGTAAGACCTTCATAGCAGTCCCACAGCTCGTCGAGCACGGTGTTTTCGGGGTTGAGATTCTGGTTTTCCTGATCGTAGTAGCCTACGGTGACATTATATCCGTATTCGAAGCTGCCCGCATCCTGCGACAGCTTGTCGGCGATGATCTTGATAAGCGTGGACTTGCCGCAGCCGTTGGGGCCGGCGATAAACAGATGGTCACGTTTCTTGACAAGGAAGGATACGTCCGAGAACAGCGGTTTGTTTGGGAAAGCCTTGGCGAGTTTTTTTGCCGTCAACACGTCGTTTCCGCTCTCACCGGATTTGGTGAAGGAAAGGCGGATCTTTTCGGGAAGATCCTCGGGGCGGTCGATCTTGACCATACGATCAAGCGCCTTTTGACGGCTCTCCGCGGCGATGATGTTGCGCTCGCGGTTCCAGCGGCGCTGCTGCTCGATATACGCCTCGATGCGGGCGATCTCCTTTTGCTGATTCTTGTACTGACGCTCACGTATCTCGCGGTTTTCGGCTTTGAGCGTTACATAGCGTGAATAGTTGCCGTTATAGAGCTCCGCGTGAGTGTTTTCGATCTCTAAGGTCTTGTTTGTGACCTTATCGAGGAAGAAACGGTCGTGGGAGATGACGAGCAGTGTGCCCTTATAGCCGGAAAGGAAATCCTCAAGCCACGCAAGAGTTTCAATGTCAAGATGGTTGGTGGGCTCGTCAAGCATGATTATGTCGGGGGAGGTGATGAGTAGTCTTGCAAGGGCAAGACGCGTCTTCTGACCGCCCGACAGCCCCGAGATCTTCAGATCATGGAAGCGCTCGTCGAAGCCGAGGTTTTTGAGTATGCCCTTACAGCGGGAGCGGAATTCGTAGCCACCCGAGCGCTTGAAACGGTCGGCAAGGGATGTGTAGGACGAGATCAGCACTGCGTCTGCGGGTGTTTTTTCCAGCTGCTTTTGCAGCTCCTCAAGCCGTGCTTCATCGGCTATCAGCTCCGGAAAGGAGTTGAGCATCTCGGAAAGCACCGTGCTTTCGCCCTCAAGTCCCGTGTTCTGCTCAAGCATTCCCACGGACTTGTCCTTGGAAATAAACACCGAGCCATCAGTTGGCGAATATTCACCGTATATTATTTTAAACAGCGTGGATTTGCCAGCACCGTTTACGCCGACAATACCCAGCTTGTCTCCCTCATTCAAGCTGAAGGAGACCTTATCAAGAATGACATCCGTTCCGAATTCCAGCGAAACGTTGCTTAAGCTAATGGCGGTCATTGCACATTCTCCGAATAAACAGTATTATACAATTTACAGTATACCACAAAATCGCGGAGTTGTCAAACATTATATGCGAAGTTTACACTCCACAAACAAAAGCGAAGCTTACGATATACACAAGGTATCCGTAGCTTCGCTTTTGCAATGTTTTGACTGTGGTGTTTTTAGCAGGTCCTTCTGCCAGGTATAAAAGGGCGGGATGCTGGGACCGTCACACGAAACCTGCCATATGAATGCTATCTGTAAAATCTCATGGATGCGACAACCTTACCGAGAACGATAAGCTCGTTTACATAGATAGGATCCATGGACGAGTTTTCGGGCTGGAGACGGAAACGATTGCCGTCGCGGTAGAAGGTTTTGACTGTTGCCTCATCGTCCACAAGCGCCACGATGATGTCGCCGTCTTTTGCCGTGTTGCATTTTTCCACTACGATGAGATCATCGTCAAGAATACCCGCCTCGATCATGCTCTCTCCCTGTACCTTCAGCGCAAACAGATCGTTTGAGGTCATGCGAGAGGAGGGACGGGGTACGTCAATGTAGCCGTCGTAGTTCTCTACGGCGAGAATTGGCATACCCGCCGCCACCTTGCCGAGTATCGGCACACGGACGGTGGAGCTGCTCTGTGTTCCGCCGTTGTCTACACGCAGGGTGCGGCTCTTGCCGGGATCCTTCTGGATCATGCCCTTTTCCTCGAGTCTTGCAAGATATGTATGCACCGTAGAGGTGCTCTTCATGTTAAGTGCATTGCAGATGTCGCGCACACTGGGGGCATAGCCCTCGTTTTTGATGGCGTTGAGAATAAAGTCGTATATTTCGCGTTCGCGTTCGGTAAGCTTGTCTGCCATTAAAAATAACCATGGCTTTCGCGTAGCGAAAGCTTCCTTTCTGTGGAATTGGGGCTGGTTCTGCGAAGCAAAATCTTTGCACGGAGCGCAAAGAAAGCCACAAAACACTGCGTGAAAAATTTTCACGCTGTTGCCTCCGCATCTTTATATGTTTACAGAATAATTATACCATACTTTTTTCAAAAAAGCAAACGGTTGTTCGATTTTTATATTTTAATTTTTTGTTTATAAATAATTAACAATATAAAAACACAACGGTAATATGCAGGTATAATCGGTGTGATATACTGATTCGGTCAAAATCTTGAATGAGAGGTATTATATGAAAACGGAAAAACTGTTATCGCGGCTCCTTTCGGTGACGCTTGCAGCGGCACTGGCGATACCGCTTATAAATACCGTTTTGATCCGCTCGCTCGGCATTTATTTTGCCGCCGATCCGCTTACATACGGCTATACGGTCACCGATGTGTTGGGATATATCTACAACTTTATAAATATCATCGCGACATTTGCGGTGTCGGGGAGTATTGGCTATTCGGTAGTAACAAAGAAGCAGAGAGGTGCGGTTATTCTCGCGGCGGCAGTATCGCTTGTCATCGTATATGGGGCAGGAATCATATGCGAGATCATAGTTGACGGTCGGGTGCTTGGTGCGGCGTATATTGTTGAAAATGTGTCTAATCTTGCCGTGGAGCTTATCCGTTACGGCATCGTGATGCTGGTCGCATGGCTTACCGAAAGGCACGCCGCGAAAAAGGAAGTCTCTTTTGAACTTGAGGTGTTGTCCTTCCGCGGAGCGCTGTCGCGTTCTGCGGTATTTACAGCGCTTTGCGTGGCGTTTATGATATTCACATCGCTTGGCATCGATACGTTTATGCTGGTGTATAACTACGGCACTCCCACGGATTTTTCCGAGATCATGGAGCTTGTGATGCCTTATGTCACAGCGCTGATCTATTCAATCCTCGGTTATTTTGCCTGCTACACGGTTATGCGTATAGCGGATAAGCCTGCTAAAGCAGCTCCGGTGGCGCATATATAAGGATTCCGATAACTCCGCTTGCCGCCATTACGAGGATAGGGGTCGGCTTCCACTTGCGCATGACGATCACGCCGAGGGCAAATAAAACTGCGGCGAAGACATCGAAGCTCGGCGTGAGAAATGAGCCCTCACCGAGCGCTTCCACAAGCATCTTGGCGCCTGCGGATGCGATAAGTCCGATGACACAGGGGCGCATAATAGAAAGTACATCCCGAACGGGCTTCAGACTGCCGTATTTTTTGAGCAGCAGTGCGAGGATGGATATGATCACCGCCGAGGGAAATACAAATCCCAGTGTTGCGGCGATCGCACCCGCAAGTCCCGCCTGATTTGTGCCAACGAAGGTGGCGGCATTGATAGTGATGGGACCCGGGGTCATCTCCGAGATGACCATGATGTCGGCAAACTCCGCCTCGGTCATCCATGAAAGCTCGGTAACGATCATGTCGCGGATCAGGGGCAGTGCGGCGTATCCGCCTCCGAAACTGAAAAGTCCCACTCTTGCAAAGGCGAAAAACAGCTCAAGCAGTATCATTTTCGCTCACCTGCCTTCCACGAAACGAGTGCGGTTACACATCCGATCAGTGCGCCGATAACGATTATGACAGCGGCATTCATCTTGAACACAAATACCGCGATAAATGAGGCGGGAATGAGCAGTACGCGAAGCCACTGCAGGGGGCTGTCGGTACGGAATTCCTTTGCGAGCATAGCAATCATGGAGATCACCGCGTCGGCGATGACCGCGCATATGCCCGCACGCATTCCGCGAAGGATCGCGGAGACGATGATGCTGGCGGAGAAGGCCTCATATACCAGCGCTATCAGCGAAATGATGATAAGCGGCGGCAGTACCGTGGCGATAAGCGTCAACATAGCACCGATCGCACCGCCTGCCTTCATACCGACCAGCATCGCCGCGTTGACGGCGACTGCACCGGGTGCACTCTGTGCCACGGCGGTATAATCGAGCATCTCCTTTTCGGTTAGCAGAGCGTGCTTTTCCACGAAGCTGCGCTTCATCAGCGGAACGATGACATATCCGCCGCCGAAGGTGAAAGCGCTTAGCTTTAACATTTCGAAAAACAGTATAAAATGCAGCCTTGCTTTTGAGGTCATATTACTTCTCCGATCTGTGTTTTGTAATAATTATTATATCATACCGCTTATAAAAAGTAAACATTACCGGAACAATATTTCCAAAATGAGGTGAAGTTATAATGAAGCCCATAGTAAGACGTGCCACCCCGAATGATACCGAGAGACTGCTCGATCTGCTTTTGCAGGTGGAGGATGTCCATCAGAAGGGTCGCCCCGACCTGTTCCGTGTCCACGGCAGCAAGTTTACGATTTCCGAGCTGCTTGAAATAATCGCGGACGATACCCGCCCCGTATTTGTGGCGGAGCTTGAAAATAAGGTGGTCGGCTACATATTCGGTGTCATCATCGAAACCAAGGGAAGCACCATGCTATTTGATATGAAGACCATCCATCTTGAGGATGTGTGCATCGACGAGACCTGCCGCGGCATGGGAATCGGCAGTGTGCTTATGGAATACGTTACCGAATGGGCGAAGTCGAACGGCTGCAACCGCATGGATCTCGATGTTTGGGAGTTCAACGATGGAGCGCGCAGATTTTATGAGCGGTATGGGTTCAAGACGCAAAAGCGAAGAATGGATATGTGGCTAGACAGTTAAGCGCGGCTTTTTAGTTCCTAAGAAACATATGGTGGGACAAAAGCAGGCTGGATCGGCTATGAGACTTTCCCGTACAATCCTGCGTAGTCTTTGCAAAATTTATCAAAAACGCCGAAACTTTTTTCAAAAAACCTATTGACATAACGCCGATTGTATGGTATAATACCAAAGTACAACAAAGAAGAACTCTCCGTTCTCACCGCCTCAGATTGATGACAGCGGTTAATAATCGGCATAGCGGCACTGTATGTGTCTGTATGATCGTGCGGAGATTTCTTCGCACGATCTTTTTATTTATGTTTTGGAGGTGTCCGCAATTAGCACAAAGGAACTGCAAATCAATGAAGAAATCAGGGCAAAGGAAGTCCGCATCGTAGGCGAGGACGGCGAACAGGTTGGCGTTATGCAGACCGCAAAGGCGCTTGAAATGGCTTACGAAAAGGATCTCGACCTCGTTCTCATTGCCCCGAATGCCGAGCCGCCGGTATGCCGCATCATGGATTACGGCAAGTACCGCTTCGAGCGCGACAAGAGGGAAAAGGAAGCAAGGAAGAAGCAGACAGTTGTCGAGGTTAAGGAGATACAGCTCTCCTGCCGCATCGACACGCACGATTTCGATACCAAGGTAAAGCACGCGCACCGTTTTCTGGGTGACGGCAACAAGGTAAGAGTCGTTGTGAAATTCAGAGGACGTGAGATGAGTCATCTCGACATCGGACGTGAGTTACTCGGAAAATTCGAGGAGGCTTGCAAAGCGGTCGGAACGGTTGACAAGCGTCCCGCACTTGAAGGCCGCTTCATGAGCATGATCGTGAATCCTGTAAAGCAGCCCGCTAAGTAATTGTTGTTTTGCCGTTAATTTGCGGCTATAGGCACTGATATCACGCGCACGTTCGGCGCATAAACGAACGGAATAAACAAAAGGAGTAAACGAAAATGGCAAAAATAAAGACTCACAAGGCTACAGCCAAGAGATTTTCTCTCACCAAGAGCGGAAAGGTTAAGCTCAACCACACCAATCGCCGCCACAAGCTCGGCTTAAAGACCGCTAAGAGAAAGAGACAGCTTCGCAAGAATGGCTATCTCAGCACCTCTATGGCACCCACCATTGCATCTCTCATTCACAAATAATCACATAACGAATAACCGGAGGATAATATAAAATGGCAAGAGTTAAAGGCGCGATGATGACTCGCAAGAGAAGAAATAAAATGCTCAAGCTCGCTAAGGGCTACTGGGGCGCTAAGTCTAAGCACTTCAAGATGGCTAAAGAGCAGGTAATGAAGAGCGGCAACTATGCTTTCGCAGGCAGAAAGATGAAGAAGAGAGACTTCCGTTCTCTCTGGATCACCAGAATCTCCGCGCAGGCAAAGGTATGCGGCATGAATTACTCCACTCTTATGCACGGTCTCAAGGTAGCAGGTATCGACCTCAATCGCAAGATGCTCGCTGAGATCGCTGTTTCCGATAAGGATGCGTTCGCTGCAATCGCAGAGCAGGCTAAAGCAGCTCTCGCAAAGTAATTATAAAGATTAAAAACCGGCTCACACCGGTTTTTTCTTTTTAACACACTCAAAAGGAGACACAAGATGGCTTCCTTTTCAAAAGAAATAATAACCAGTCGTCAGAACCCGCTCGTTACTCGGATTTCAAAGCTGTCCGATAAAAAACACCGCGATGCGGAGGGACTTTTTCGCATCGACGGAGTCAAACTGTATGCGGAGGCAATTAAAAGCGGTGTTTCTGTTGAATACACCTTTATAGCTGAGTCGAAGCGGGAAAAGCTGACGCGGGAGCTTGAAAATGAGCTTGTAGCTGCCGACGGCACCGTCGTTTTCGTTTCAGATGAGGTGCTCTCGAAGCTGACCGATGAGTCCGCACCGCAGGGAATAGTCGCTGCGGCGAAAAAGTTCGATCTTGAGGTGGCGGATGTACCGTGTGGTGATTTCCGCTCGTTGTATCTGTCACAGCTTCGTGACCCTGGCAATTTGGGAACGGTAATACGTACTGCGTACGCCTTCGGTATCGATCGGGTCTACATCAGCTCCGACTGCGCGGATATATATTCGCCCAAGGTGATACGTGCGGCGATGGGAACGGTGTTCCGTCAGCGTGTGTCCGTTGTGGCGGATGAGATAGCTTTTGCGGACCGAATGAAAGCGGCAGGATGCCCCATCTATGCTGCGGCGCTCCGTCACGATGCAATGAAGCTTGGCTCGTTTGAGATGCCGAAGCGTGTATGCTTTGCAGTCGGCAACGAGGGCCACGGACTCGCCGAGGGCTTTATCGAATCCTGCACGAAAGCGGTGTTCATTCCCATGGCGGAGGGCTGTGAATCGCTCAATGCCGCATCGGCGGCAACGGCGCTTATTTGGGAGATGCAGAGGAACTCTTTATGTTAAGGGAATCATACTGACAACGGCATCATATGCTACCATTGTGATGTTAAGAAAACTATACCTTATGCAACGATAAATCCTGCACGTATGATCGGCGCAGACAATCGTATCGGCTCGCTTGGGGTAGGGAAATATGCAGACTTTATACTGCTCGGTGACGATTTGTCCCGCGAGAGCGTATATGTCCGCGGCGTAAAACAGTAATTAATAAAGGAGGATATTACAATGTGTAACTGTCCCAATCATAATAAAGGAAAATATTATATAACCACCGCCATTGCGTACGGTTCGGGTAAGCCGCATATCGGCAACACCTATGAGGTTATCATGACCGACGCAGTTGCTCGCCGTAAGCGTCAGGAGGGATACGATGTATTCTTTATGACCGGCACAGACGAGCACGGTATGAAGATTGAAAACCTTGCAAAAGATAAGGGCGTTTCTCCGAAGGAATACGTTGACAACGTCGCAGAGATAATCAAGGGTATCTGGGACGGAGTTGGTGCATCTTACGATAAGTTTATCCGTACCACAGATGACTATCACGAAGAAACCGTCAAAAAGGTATTCAAGAAGCTCTATGAGCAGGGCGATATTTACAAGGGCTCCTATGAGGGGTGGTACTGCGTTCCCTGTGAGTCGTTCTTCACAGATACACAGGCAGTTGACGGCAAGTGCCCCGACTGCGGACGTCCCGTTGAAAAGGCAAATGAGGAAGCTTACTTCTTCAAAATGAGCAAATATCAGGATAAGCTTCTCAAATTCATCGAGGAGAATCCCGATTATATCGAGCCTGAGCTTCGCAAAAAGGAAATGGTCAACAACTTCCTTAAAGCAGGGCTCCAGGATCTCTGCGTTTCTCGTACCTCGTTCAAATGGGGTATTCCCGTTGATTTCGATGACAAGCACGTCGTTTACGTTTGGCTTGATGCTCTCTTCAACTACGCAACGGGCGTTGGTCTGCGTATCGATGACGAGGGAAATATCGTTCCGAATGAGGAGTTTAACAAGTGGTGGCCCTGTGACGTTCACGTTATCGGTAAAGACATCATGCGCTTCCATTCCATTTATTGGACTATATTCCTTATGGCACTAGGACTTCCGCTTCCCAAGAAGATTTTCGGTCATCCGTGGTTCAACTTCGGTGCGGATAAGATGTCGAAGTCAAAGGGTAATGTTATTTACGCCGACGATCTCGTAAAGCGCTTCGGTCTTGACGGTGTTCGTCATTACTGCCTTGCGGAGATGCCCTACGCTTCAGACGGAAGCATCACATATGACGCAATAATCGCACGTTACAATGCCGACCTTGCAAACAATCTCGGTAACCTTGTCAGCCGTACACTTGCGATGACACACAAGTATTTCGGCGGTGTAGTTCAGGAAGCAAACACCAATGATGCGCTTGACGACGAGCTTCGTGCAGCGTGCGCGGCGACTGTAAAAGCGGTTGCCGAAAATATGGACAGCTTCCACATTGCGGACGCTTCCGATGCGATTTTCGCGCTTCTTCGCCGTGCGAACAAGTATATCGACGAGACTGCTCCGTGGGTTCTTGCCAAGGATGAAGCATCGAAGCCGAGACTCGGTACGGTGCTCTATAACCTGCTTGAAGTGATCCGTATCAGTGCGGTGCTGCTTGAGCCGTTTATGCCGACTACATCTGCATCTATCCTCGATCAGCTTGCGACAGATGCGAGAAGTCTTGACAGCGTGAACGAGGTCGGCGGACTTAAGGCGGGCGTCACCGTTGCTGAGGCAAAGCCTATGTTTGCACGTATCGACGAAGCAAAGATGCTTGCCGAAATCGAAGCTGAACGTGAAGCATGGCTCAAGGCAAACGCTCCCATCGAAAAGCCCGAGGGATGCGCTATCATCGGCTTTGACGATTTTATGAAGGTCGAGCTTCGCACCGCACAGGTCATCGCCTGCGAGCCTGTAAAGAAGGCGAAGAAGCTGCTCTGCCTCCAGCTTGATCTCGGTTACGAGAAGCGTCAGGTGGTATCGGGCATTGCTCAGTTCTACAAGCCTGAGGATCTCATCGGCAAAAAGCTTATCATGGTGGCAAATCTTGCTCCCGCAAAGCTGTGCGGAGTTGAGTCTAACGGTATGATCCTTGCATCCGGTGAAGAGACCGTCCGCGTGGTATTCCTTGATCCCGAGACACCTCTCGGAGAAAGAGTAAGATAAATGGAATTCGATTTCAAAGCGACACGCGTGCTTCCCATCTTCGATACGCACGCACATTACAACGACAGCCGCTTTGACGATGAAATAGACGGCGGCAAGGACATAGTCCTTGCCGCTCTGCTATCGGAGAATGTTAGATACATCGTCAACGCCGGCACAAATCTTAATTCCTGCCTTGAGTGCATCGCCCTTGCGGAGAAATATCCGGAGCTTTATGCAACCGCTGGCATCCATCCCGGAGATATCGATCCCGATGATGATATTGATGCGGTGATGGAGGAGCTACGCTCATTGCTTGCTCATCCGAAGGTTCGTGCCCTAGGTGAGATCGGCCTCGATTATTACTGGGACGATCAGCCCCGCGAGGTACAGAAATTATGGTTCCGCCGTCAGCTTGAGCTGGCGCGCGAGCTGAAAATGCCCGTGACTATCCATGACCGTGATGCACATGGGGATGTTATGGACATTCTGTGGGAATATCCCGATGTCACAGGCGAATTTCACAGCTTTTCCGGCAGTGCGGAGATGGCACGTCAGTTAGTGAATCGCGGGTGGTATATCTCCTTTTCCGGCGTTATCACCTTCAAAAATGCCGCAAGACTTGCGGAAATCGTGCCCACGGTGCCGCTTGACCGCGTAATGATCGAGACGGATGCGCCATATCTTGCGCCCGTACCCTATCGCGGAAAGTTGAACCATTCGGGACTGATGGAATACACCGCTATGCGCGCCGCTGAACTTTACGGCATCACGGCAGAGGAATTCTGCCGCCATGCGTACGAGAACGCTTGCCGGTTTTTTGGTATACAATAAAAATCCACCCGCACTGCGGGTGGATTTTTATTACATAAATGTCTTGTGATCGGAGCAATTTTAGTTGAAGTTTTCGTCTTGCTTCTTTAGGACAGACAAATCAAGCGCGGAGAGTGATGCCAAGCTCACGATCAAGCAGGGTGAGGATCTTCTTGGAGGTCTTGTCAGCTTCCTCGTCGGTAAGGGTGCGGTCGGGAGCGCGGAGGGTGACCTTGAATGCTACGCTCTTTTTGCCCTCACCGAGCTGCTTGCCGCGGTATACGTCGAACAGCTTGATGTCCTCAACGGTCTTTCCGCCTGCCTTTCTCATAACCGCCTCGATAGCACCTACTTCAAGCTCGTCATCGCATACAAACGCGAAGTCGCGGGTGGTTGCGGGGAACTTGGGCAAAGCTCTAAACTGCTTTGTAAGGTTTGCTTTAGCAAACAGATTCTCGAAATCGAGGTCAGCCACATATACGGGAACATCGATCTCGTAGCCCTGGGATACTGCAGGATGGATCTCGCCGATGGTGCCGAGCACGGTTCCGTCTGCTGTAACGATATTCGCACAGCGTCCGGGGTGGAATGCACCGTTTTCGCGGTCTGCCACATAGGAAGCATCGGTAATGCCTGCCTTGTCAAGCAGTCTGTCGCACATACCCTTTAAGGTGTAGAAATCACCGTCACGGAAGAAGCCGATGGTGATGCGGCGGCGCTCCTCGGGAAGATTCTTCGGATCCTCGTCGGGAATGTAGATCTTCGCCATTTCATAAAGAGCGGTTTTTTCGTCGTGATAGTTGTGGTTGCGGGAGAGCACCTCAAGCATAGAGGGGATAGCGGTGGTACGCATTATGCTGGTGTCCTCGCCGAGAGGATTGGAGATAACGATGGACTTGCGGCGGGGATCGTTTTCAGCCATTGCGATCTTGTCGTAATACTTGGGGCTGATGAAGGAGAAGGTCTCGCACTCGTAGAGTCCCATTGCGCAGAGGGTGTCAGCGCAGAGCAGCTCGAACTTCTGAATGGGAGTACGGCTGCCGGAGGTGATGGGAGTTACGAACTTGGTCGACTTAATGGTATCGTAGCCGTAGATGCGGAGGATCTCCTCGGCAACATCGTTCATGCAGCGGACGTCGGCGCGGAAGGAGGGAACTGTGAGTGTATCGCCGTCGATACCGAACTCTAACTTGCGAAGCACGTCCTTCATATAATCCTCGGAAACATCGAGACCCAGGAAAGCATTGATGCGGTCTGCCTCGAGCTTCATCTTGTAGGGCTCTTCCTTGCCCTTGTAAACATCAATGGTGCCGTCAACAACATCGCCAGCTCCAAGCAAAGTAACAAGCTCGCAGGCACGGTCAAGTGCGGGCATGGTGTTTTCGGGATCGAGGCCCTTTTCAAAGCGTCCCGAGGATTCGGTGCGCATGCCCTGACTCTTTGCGGTAACACGAACTGAGCTTCCGAGGAAGTTTGCGCTTTCGAATACAACGGTTGCGGTGCTGTCCTTGATCTCGGAGTTTGCGCCGCCCATAACGCCCGCAAGCGCTACAGCCTTCTTTTCGTCGGCGATTACGAGATTAGTGGAGTTAAGAGTGTGATCGATATCGTCAAGAGACTTGAAGATCTCACCGTCGGCGGCGTTTCTTACGATGATCTTAGAGCCGTCGAGGCAGGAGTAGTCGAATGCGTGCATGGGCTGACCGTATTCGAGCATTACGTAGTTGGTGATGTCAACGATATTGTTGATAGGACGAACACCCGATGCGCGAAGTCTCATTCTGAGCCACAGCGGAGAGGGGGCGATCTTTACATTTTTAACTACGCGAGCGGTATAACGGGGGCAAAGCTCCGCGTTTTGAACGTCGACGGAGAGATAGTTGCCTACATTGTCGCCGTCCTTTGCGTAGGTGACAACGGGAGTGGTGGGCTTGAACTCGCGGTCAAAGGAAACCGCGGTCTCACGCGCAAGACCGAGGACCGACAGACAGTCGGGACGGTTGGAGGTGATCTCAAACTCAACCACGGTATCGGAAAGTCCGAGCACATCGTGAATATCGTCACCGGGCTTGCAGTCGATGCCGTCCATGATGAAGATGCCGTCCTCAATGGCGCCGGGCATATCGTGGGTGGTGAGATTCAGCTCGGCGATGGAGCAGAGCATACCATTTGAGGGCACACCGCGGAGCTTGCCCGCCTTGATGTTTACACCGCCGGGGAGCTTCGAGGGAGCCTTAGCAACGGGAACCATAGCGCCTGCGAATACATTCTGTGCGCCGGTTACGATCTGTACGGGGGTATCCTCGCCGACATCGATCTGGCAGACCCAAAGATGATCGGAGTCGGGGTGGCGTTCAAGGGAGAGAACCTTGCCCGCAACGACATTTTCGATGTCTTCACCGAGAATTTCATAGCCTTCGACCTTTGAGCCGGTAGCGGTCAGGCGGTCGCAGTATTCCTTGGGCGAGATACCGTCAAGGCTGACATAATCCTTTGCCCATTCAAGTGATAAATTCATATTTATTTCCCTTTCGTGATTATTCGTTAAAGTATGATGGTATCGCCATCGTTAAGCGGACGGGAATTGCCGTTCCATGCATCGCGGATCGACTCGTTAAGCTTCACCGCCCGCAATATCTATTGTAGGTGTTGATTAGAACTGGTCGAGGAAGCGCACGTCGTTTTCGTAGAGGTAGCGCATATCGTCAATGCCGTATTTGATCATTGTGATACGCTCAACGCCCATACCGAATGCGAAGCCGCTGTATTCGTCAGGATCTATGTTGCAGCCGCGAAGTACGTTCGGATGTACCATGCCCGCACCGAGGATCTCAATCCAGCCCTCGCCCTTACAGAGCTTACAGCCTTTGCCGCCGCAGACGAAGCAGGAAACGTCAACCTCAGCAGACGGCTCGGTGAACGGGAAGTGGTGAGGCCTGAAGCGGATCTGTGTCTGCTCGCCGAACATAGTCTTTGCGAAGGTCTCAAGGGTTCCCTTGAGGTCGCCCATGGTGATACCCTTGTCAACTACCAGACCCTCAAGCTGATGGAACAGTGGAGAGTGGGAAGCATCCACCGCGTCGGAGCGGTATACGCGTCCGGGGGAGATAATGCGGATCGGGGGTCTCTGCTTTTCCATTGTGCGGACCTGTACGGGAGAGGTCTGCGAACGGAGCAGGATGTTTTCGGTGATATAGAAGGTGTCCTGGGTATCACGTGCAGGATGGTTTTCGGGAATGTTCAGCGCCTGGAAGTTGTAGTAGTCGTACTCTACCTCGGGGCCGTCCACGATGGAGAAGCCCATACCGATGAAGATATCCTCCATGTCCTTCTGAACCTGTGCCAGCGGATGACGCTTGCCTACAGCGGGAGCGGTTCCGGGCATTGTTACGTCAAGACGCTCGTCGAGGAGCTTCTTTGCGAGGGCGGCGGACTTCTGTGCCTCAGCCTTTTCGGCGATGGCGTTTTCGATGTACACACGCACTTCGTTTGCAAGCGCGCCGATAACGGGACGCTCTTCGGCGGAGAGCTGACCCATGCCGCGAAGCACGGCGGTGAGCTCACCCTTCTTTCCGAGGAAGCGTATTCTAAGCGCTTCGAGATCGGCATCGGGAGCCGCAAGCTCAGCGACTGCCGCTTTCCTTATCTGTTCAAGCTTTTCTTTCATGGTGTTGGATCCTTTCTGTAAAACAAATTATACTATCGAGGTGTTCGCGACTAAAAAGCCGCTTCGCCCTCAGAAAACTCAAGGACGAAGCGGCATATTTTTATATGCGTTTCCGCGGTACCACCTTATTTTATTGCCTGTGACCAAGCAATACACTCGGCGACTCTTTAACGGGAGTCGATCGTCAACAGCTACAAGTTCCCCTTCACTGTCGATGCTCGTGAGCGAAACGCCATACCGTCGGGGAAGGGACCGCTCGCACCCATGCCAAAGCAAGGCGGTCATCTCTGTGCATTCCCAAAATGCGGCAGGCAAACTCCATCATCGCATTTATATCAGTATAGCACAGTTTTTTGAAAAAAGCAAGAGGGTACGGGAAGTTTTTTGAAATTTTTTGAAAATAACAAGAATTAAACATTTTTAATCGCTTTTTAACAGTCTTCGAATAGCATAAAAGAAAAAAGACCATGTCCGCGTTTTTTGCAGACATGGTCCTTATATCAATGCTTTAAGTGTCAGATGATATAGGGGTTGATCTCTTCCATGAGCGCTTCAGCATTCTCGCTGTGAGCGGTGAGCTGGATGGGCTTGAGAAGGTCAAGAGAGAAGATGCCCATGATGGACTTTGCGTCAACTATGTAACGTCCGGACATGAGGTCGATATCCATATCATACTTTGATACGATATTTACAAAATTGCGTACATCCTCGATAGAGGAGAGCTTGATATCTACTGTTTTCATGATAATTCAACTCCTTTTGTTATTTACATATATATAATATCCTAAATTCCGTATTTTGTCAATAGCTATAACGTAAATTTTTTGCGAGAGCTTTCAAGCGTTATTAGCGATTCGACTTACACCGTATCGGAATGACGATTTCATATTAAAATGGTATAAATTATGTCAGAATATGTATCGCGCCTTGTCTATAGTGTGATTTTTCTTGCCTCTAAGTAAAAGCGCTTGTCATCCGCCTCGCCCATGGAGAAGGTTTTGCGCGGCAGTGCACCGTCGCGTACCACGGTGGGGAATAGTTCGGATTTTTCCATACCCTTGAAGATAAAGCCGATGGCATTTTTGGCAGACGCCAGCTTCTTGGTGGACTCAACTCCGTGAATGTAGTCGATGACCGCACCCTCGCAGGTCTTTATGTAACCATCAAGGAAGGTTTGCAGCGTTCCCACGGGCAGGAGAGAAGTGGGATTATCCACGGTCATTTCTTTGCAGCCGCTGGCATCTATGATGCTGAAGGTCTGAGAGGGAATATCGCTTGCGGGAAGCGATTTTACATAGGCGGCGAGATCGTTTATCAGCTTTTCGGGATCGACACCGAAGATCACGCGGTAGATCGGCTCAAATTCAAGCGACTCATCGTGAATATTGACGATCTCGCACAGTGCGTATCTTGCGGGATGTACCGCGAGCTCCTCTTTGGTGAGCGTGGGCTTCAACTGTTCCCAGAATGCCTTTGCGGAGGCGAGGGAATGGTTGCCGTCGCCCATAGCGAACACCAGCGGCTTGTCGCAGCTCTGATCTGCGGCGGCGTTGTCATAGAGAGCATCAAGCGCGGCGGAGATGCGAGCGATCTCATCAGCGGGAATGAACTTTCCGAGCGAGTGACCGCCGTTTGCCATAAGCGTGAAATCGTATGCGGTCTCATATGCGCCGGCTTTTTCGATGATCGGCTCGATTACTGTGCGCTTCGGGTCGTCGATGAGTATCATGATGTGCGGAAGCTCAACAGATGCCCCCTCGCGAATCTTTACGCGCGGCGGTATGCGGTCGAGTACCGTGCCCTCGGTGGCGCGTACCAGCGATTTTGCACCCTTGGTGTAATCGTAGCACTCAAGATCAATGGCGCCCACCAGACCACGGCGGATCTTGCCGTTATTCTGGGTGCGCTCAAGGTAGATCATGGTATCCTTGTGCTCGCAGAGTATGCCGCCTGCGTACTTTTTCATGGTTTCGTTGATACCGGGGATGCGTTTGTCGGCTTCGGAAAGATAAATTTCGGGAAGTGTTATGCGAAGCGTCGACGGTGCCGTGCCGACGATACTCTCGATGTTGTTCCAATACTCCGGCTCGGAGGTGTACTGGTCGCAGGCGATGCAGGACCAGCTTTTCATCGCCTCAGCGTTGTTTGCGAAGCTCGGCAGAAGTATATCAGCGGGATAAAAGCAGTGTTTCATGGGTGAGACTCCTTGTAAGGTTTTTTATATAGTAGTATGATACCATATTTTGTTGTTTCTTGCAAGAGGTATTATAAAAATATTTCTATCGGATATTTTATATTAAGGGGCTCATATAAAAATAAGATCAATCAGGCTATTACAAACAAGGTTGGTTTCCAAAAAACTTTATCTTTCAATAATTTTTCCGTACTTCATCATACAGCCGTCACATTCGGGCTTTATAATATGTGCGTACGATAGAGAAAAAGCCGCAAACGCGGTATAACCTATACAGGAGGAATATATATTTATGGATAACGAACGTAATTTTAACGAAATTGATAATAATGAACCAGCGCCCGCTGCGGAGGATACCACGTCTCCCGTCTCCCCGGAGCCTGTTCAGGAAGCGGCTGGTTCCGAGGCTGCCACTCCCGAAGTAATTGGGGCACCCGAACCCGCATCTTCCGAGCCTGTGCGTGATTTCAGCCGCTATCAGACGGCGGCGCCCACTTACACCACAACCACGTCCTATGAATCTCCTCGCGAGACAGTTTATGCGGGCGCTCCCAAAACCGAAAAGAAGCCTAAGGCAAGACTCGGAGTCGGAGCGACGGCGATCCTTATCGCGGCTTGTATGCTTCTGTCGGGAGGTGCGGCATTCGCTGGCACTTACATTGCAAACAGCATGACCCAATCTGCCGAGGCTCCCGCGGGCGGTGCGGGCAAGACAAACGCAGGTATCCCGTCCGTGGTGCTTCAGTCCTTTGCCAATCCCAACAAGACAGCGGGCGCCTATGAGCAGGTGGCGGCGGCTGTCGCACCTACGGTTGTTGAGATCACCACTGAGTCCATCGTTACGGACTCCGTGTTCTGGGGCGGCAACTATGTCACCTCCGGTGCGGGAAGCGGCGTCATCATCAGCGCCGACGGACTTATCATTACCAACAACCACGTAGTCAGCGGCGCCAATGCCATCACCGTTACCACTACTGACGGCACCGAATATATCGCGAAGGTTATCGGTACCGATGCCGACTCGGATATTGCCGTTATCAAAGTGGAAGCAACAGATCTCCCCTTTGCTCTTATGGGTGACAGCGATACGCTTGTGGTCGGACAGGAGGTACTCGCGGTGGGTAACCCCCTCGGTGAGCTTGGCGGCACTGTGACAAACGGCATCGTCAGTGCACTTTCCCGCGATGTCAGGATTGACGGCACAGAGATGACCCTCATCCAGACTAACGCGGCGGTCAATCCCGGCAACTCCGGCGGCGGTCTTTTTAATCTCTACGGTGAGCTTGTCGGTATCGTAAACGCAAAATCCAGCACCACCTCCTCCGGCACATCCGTCGAGGGTATCGGATTCGCGATTCCCGCAAACACCGCCGTGAAGGTTACCGAGGAGCTTATCAATTATGGTTATGTGCGCGGTAAGGTAATGCTCGGCATCACCTACGTTGATGTTGATACCTCTTATGAGGCTATGTACTATCGTGTCAGCGCGCTGGGCGTATATATCGCTACCTCCGAGTACACCGACGAGCTGAAGCCCGGCGACCGCATCGTTGCTGTTGACGGCACAGAGGTCACATATGGAGCCGAAGTCAAGGCGGCGATCAAGGATCGCGCGGTAGGCGATGAGATCACCGTGACCGTTGTACGCGACGGCAAGTATGTAGACGTCAAGGTGGTGCTCCGCGAGTACGTTCCCTCCGAAGCACAGGCAACCGAGGAGCAGACCTCACGCTTTGAAAGTAACTTCGGTATCAAATAATCCACTTATCTGAATATATTTCGCTTCATATTCATATATATCCCACGAGGTGATAGCGTGAAAAACTTTTTCACGCAGGGGTTTGCTACGCAAAACCACCCACAATTACCCGAGAAAGGAAGCTTTCGCTAACGCGAAAGCCACAGTGATTATTATGAATATGAAGCGATTTCTTTCATTATTATTAGTAGTTATTCTTACACTTGCATTTGCACTTCCTGTCGCTGCCGGGGATTATAACGCGCGTTCCTACATACTTATGGAAGCTTCCACGGGTACGGTGCTTCTGGAGGAAAACGCCGATGAAGCGCTTCCGCCGGCTTCGGTTACCAAGATTATGACGCTTCTTATTGTTATGGAAGCCGTCGATGACGGACGGCTTAAGTGGGACGATACCGTGCAGTGCTCCGAATATGCCGCATCTATGGGCGGGTCCCAGGTATATCTCGAGCCTGGCGAGGAGATGAGCGTATCAGAGATGGTAAAATGCGTAGTGATCTCCAGCGCCAATGACGCCGCAGTTGCGCTTGCGGAAAAGGTGGCGGGCAGTGAGGAGGCGTTCGTCGGGATGATGAATGAGCGCGCCGCCGAGCTAGGTATGACGAACACCGTGTTCAAAAACACCAACGGACTTGACGATGACGTGGACGGACACGTCACCAGCGCTCGCGATATCGCGATCATGTCCCGCGAGCTTATCACAAAGCATCCGCAGATACTTGAATATTCCTCCATCTGGATGGACAGCATCCGAAACGGTGAGTTCGGGCTGACCAATACCAACCGTCTCGTGCGATTTTACCGCGGTGCCAACGGCTTAAAGACCGGTTCCACCTCAAAAGCAAAATTCTGTATCTCAGCCACCGCCCTGCGGGACGGCATGCAGCTTATCGCCGTAGTTATGGCATCACCCACCCGTGACGAGCGCAATGAAACTGCGAAAAAACTGCTGGACTACGGCTTTGCGGGGTGGGAGATCGCGAATATTACTCCCGATGCGCCCCTGGAATCGCTCAGAGTGGTCGGCGGAGTCACAGATTCGGTGGCGCTTGTATGCAGGGCGGACTCTGTACTGCTGAAAAAAGGTCAGACTGCGAAAATTACGCAGGAAATTTTTCTTCCGGAATATATTTCAGCACCGGTAAAGGCGGGAGATGAGGTCGGACGCATAGATTTTTCTGTAGAAAATGAAGTTGTCGCCACAGTTCCGATCACAGCGGCGGAAAATGCCGAAAAGATAGGCTACAGCGGGATTTTTTTGCGTTTGCTGAGTAAAATGCTGTTGGTCGAGCTTTAATATTAAACCCCATTTAAAATTACAAATACCTTACAAGATAAGGAAACCTATTGCAAAAAAAAAGGACTTGTAGTATCATATGTACAGGGAAAATCTTCAATCATTGCAAAACCAGCGCCAAAAGGTGCAGGACATTCATGTGAGACCGGATGTCGGTACCCAAGGCAGGGAATGCAAATGAAGATTTTACCGCAAAAATTATTTTTAAAAGGAGAAACACCACAATGAGAAATCTCAAGAAGTTTCTTGCATTAGTGCTTGCTATGATCATGGTAGTAAGTGCTGCTGCAGTAGTTTCCGCTGATTTCACTGACGTTGCCGCTGATGACCGCTATGCAGCAGCTATCAACGACCTCGCTGTGAAGGGTATCGTTAAGGGTACCTCGGACACTACTTTTGGTCCTACTCAGAATGTTACCAGAGAGCAGATGGCTCTCTTCGTAGCAAGATCCATTACCGGTGAGCTCAACGACGAAGCTTGGGCTAACGGTATCATTCCTTTCGCTGATGTTACTCGTTACAAGGGCGCTATTCAGTGCGCATACCTCAACGGTATCATCAACGGTACTCCCGCTGGCACCTTCGATCCCGAGGGTGGCATCACCTACGTTGCAGCTCTCAAGATGGCAGTTTGCGCACTTGGCTACGGCGAAGGTCTTGAGTGGCCTTGGGGCTACTACAACAAGGCAGTTGAACTCGGTCTCACCGCTAACATGGCAGTTGATACCCTCGAGGCTGAGCTCAACAGAGCTGAGACCGCTCAGGTTATCTACAACATGATCTATGCTGCTCGCAAGGACAGCGATAAGACTTTTGCAGCTGAGAAGTTCGATATTGCACTCGAAGAGAACACCACTCTCTTTGCAATTACCGCTACTCCTAAGCAGTATGCTTACACCGAGTCCGGCGCAGGCGCATACAACTCTGCTGCTGATGTCGACGGCACCTTCGTTGGTCTCCAGACCATCGTAAACGGTGTTCCCAGCGGCAAGATGCTGTATGTAGCAGTTGAGTCCATTGGTCTTACCGAGGAAAACGTTGAAGATTACTTCAACTATGCTGTAGAGCTTATCAACTTTGACGCAGCTACCGGCGCATTTACCGGCTACGTTCTTGGCGAAGCTCCTAAGACCATCACTCAGAAAGATGTAGGTTATGCTTCTAATTACTCCAAGATTAAGGTTGACGATGTAACCTACACCGGCGTTGATGAATTCACCGGCGCATCCCTCATCAACGAGATCGTAATCTACGACGGTACCGGCGTTGCTACCGCCGCTAAGATGCTCCTCACCAACAAAGATGGTCATATCATCGACGGTAAGGGTAATCTTCTTGCAACCTTGGCTCACAACTCTTCTACCGGCGCTAAGTACTACTACGACGAGGAAGGCGGTAATAAGAAGGTAATCACCGAAGCTACTGCTCTTGCTAAGTACGGCGTATATATTGATGATGCTGAGGCATCTGAGTATATTGAGTACAACACCATCAACAGCGTTGGTGGCGGCGTTAAGTCTACTCTTTACACAAAGGCATATGAGCTGAAGCTCTTCGATGACGACCACGATGATCTTTACGATCGTGCATACTACAGCCCCATCTACATGAGCGTTTACAACACCTACAAGGGTAATGTAGGCGGCAAGGAAAAGGTTGTCGACGGTATGCTTGCTAAAGTATTAGGTGATGATTACATCATGGAAGCTTCCACTGTTACCTACACCGATACTGCTGCTCAGGAAGAAGGCGCTGTTGTAGTATTTACCTACAACAAGCAGCTTAAGACCGTTAATGTAATTGATGTTGTTGAAATGCAGACCGGTTTTATCGATAAGATCGACGCTACCGAATACACTAAAACTTCCAACAATATCGGTAAGGGTGACCTTAATCTTACCATTGACGGCACAACCTACGCTATCGCATACTACTATAATGGCAGCAGCTACACTACCGATGCTGCACTTGGCGCAGATCTCGTAGCTTTCAATGAATACAACACCAATCGTTCTGTTGAGGATGTAGCAAACAAGCCTTTCATTAGCCTTATCCCCCAGAGAGGCCTGTTCATCGATGACCTTAAGGTTGATGAGTATGTTGGCTTCTACGCTTACAACGGCTATATCATCTACGCTTCTGAGCTTGAAACTAAGGATCTCTATGACTTCGCAGTTGTAGAAGAATTCGAAGATTTCAATCTTGGCGAGATCTTCCTTGATATGTGGGTAGGCGCTGAGGTTCAGAAAGAGGCTCGTGTAACCTCTATCGACGGTAAGGATCTTGAGGATCTTTCTTCCTACAAGCTCTCTATGCTCATTTCTAAGGGTGAGTACTTCTATCCCGGCACTATCTACGCATTCAACAAGGTTGAGGACGCTTACAACCTTAAGGAAATCGTAGATGAGGATAACTATGAAGATTATGACCTCATCGATGCTAAGTATGCAGATGATGCATATACTGGCGACTCCGGTGTTCTCGCTTTCGAGGACGGTTCTACCAGAGGCGAAGACAGAGAACTCAGACTCCGCACATCCTCCAACACTGTATTCTACTTCATCAATGAAGCAGAGTGCAACAATCCTAAGGGCAAGTGCGATCCTACCAATGATAAGCATGATGTGAAGTGCGACAGCCTTGATCCTTACCTCACCGAAGTAAGAGTATTCGTTGGTCAGCCCGACGATGCTAAGATCTACTTCGATGAAAACTCCAAGATTTGGGTAGACGCTCTTGGCCACGGTACAGGCAAGTCCTTCGGTAAGGCTTCCGTTGTATTCGTAATTGACGCTTACGACGAAGGCTTCTTCGGCAAGACCGATTCCGTATATGCATTCTCCATTATCGCTAACAGCATGGATAGAGTTCTTGTTGACAATGCTGAAGACCTCGGTATGCCTGAGGGCTACACCGGTGTATACTACAAGTACGCAAACGGTGCTGTAAACCTCGATACCGGTAAGAAGATGGACCTCTACTCCAAGGTTAAGCTCAGCTACAATAAGGTTTACAAGGTAAATGAAGATGGCGTAGTAGCTCTCTCTGACGATAACAACTTCAATCCCAACGACGCAACTTACGGACCTTACCTTGATGAAAATGGTTTAATCCCGGATGCTTCCGCTGATAATAAGAATCACGACAAACTTGAGGTAAGATGGACCACCGCTGGTGCATTAGATAGATACGAACCCGAAGCATTCAAGAACTATATCAAGTACGGTATCTATGATGTAAGCGGCGATACCAAGGAACAGATCGATGACGCTTGGGGCATATCTAACGGCGTAGTTAACTACTTTGACTACCTCTGGTATAAGGGCAGATATAACGATCCTGACACTGTTGCTGAAGCAGTTGATGCATACGCTGAAGGTCTCGCAGATGTAGCTAACGCAGTTATTGGCGGAGCTACTTACGAAGACGCTTACAAGGAAGAGTTTGTTGTAGGTACTGCAACTCCTGTTATTGCTGGTGCAGGCGACAAGATGTGGGATGTTGTTGAAGACTTCCTCGCTCCTTTTGTTGACGCTGGCGAAACCGTTACAGCTGCTGACGTTAAGGATGCATTCGCTCCTATCGATGACATTGATAACTACTATGAAATCGAAACCTATGAGCCTCCGTTCTTTGCAGAATATAATGATGACGGTAATGTAGTAATCGAAATGCTCGAAGACGTTGCTGGTTACACCGGTAAGTACTTTATCAGCGAGCAGGATGATGTAACCGATATCTACGTTATCAACGTTGGCGATTATTCGATTTATGACGGTGAGGAAGCTTGCGCAATCCTCAACTCTGCAACTCAGTTTGGTTGGGTTGGTCAGGGTCATACCGAGAATCTCTTTGATGAGTACATCAAGGATGGTAGCATCGTATTCATCGTAAGCTACACCAACAAAAACAAATAATCACTCTTACGACTGATTAGACGTTAGACACAAACCGCTCCCCTCGGGGAGCGGTTTTGTCATACTTAAATAACCGAAAAAAAGAGCAGTCACAAGTTGAAAGCTTGTGACTGCTCCTAGCGCGTATATACCCAAACAAAGCGTTTTTTCGTTTGAAGCATAAGAAGGCTTCACATTGTCGGGGTGGGTTGTATCGTACAGGGGTGCTGCACTTATGAGCAGCACCCCTGTTTTACTATTCACGAAAGCTTCTGCAGGCGGATATCCTTGCCTTGGAAGCGCATGACCATGAAATCGCCGAACAGACGGCTAGTGATGCGATCGCTGTAGCGGTCGCGGATCTCGTTTTGGGTAAGATTGGTGCTGATTATCATCGAGCCTGAGTTGTTGATGCGGGTATTGATTATGTTGTACAGACAGGAGACGGTGAATTGATTGGCGACCTCGGTACCAAGGTCATCGATTATAAGAAGATCGCAGTTGAAATACTTGTCTGTGCGCGACTCGGAGGTGTCGCCGTAGCCGCGAGTAAAGCGCTCGTATTCGAAATCTGCCAATATGTTCTGTGAGGTGTCGTATACGACATCAAAGCCACGCTCGATCAGTCTTTTGGCGACCGATGTGGAAAGATGGGTCTTACCGAGCCCAGTGGTACCGCAGAAGAACATATTATCGCTACTGTCCGCCGAGAAGCGCTCGGCATAGGTACGGCAGGTGTCGAGGATCAGCTTCATGTTGCGGCGTTCCTCGGGGGTGCGGTTGTAATAATCGAGGCTGAAGGTGTCGAAGGTCTGTGTGCGGATAAGATTACCGATACCGGAGCTTTCATAGCCGGCAAGGATCAGATCGCGGCGCATACATTCGCACAGCTTTGTGCCGATAAAGCCGGTGTCACTGCACTTCTCGCACTCATATTTTACTGCGGTGTAGTCTGACGGGTATCCGATGGATCTGAGATACTCCGCACGTACCGCCTGCAGCTCGCGATTGCTCTCGCGCAGCTTTGCAATACGCTCTTCCAGCCCTTCCTTGCCTTTAAGCGACTCGCGCATGATATTGAGTCCTGTCTCGGACAGAACGCGGTCGATCTTCATAAGCTCGGGGTATTTTTGATGCAATTCATTGGCACGGTGCTCGGCGGCTTCCTTGGCACGCAGATTTTTGTCCGCGTATTCCTGCCGTATTCTCAGATAGTTGTCTTTATTGTATCCCATGCGTTACCTCGCTTACGGTCAACTGCCCGATTTATTCTTCTCAAGATATTTTTGACTGCGTGCAAGCGCCGCTTCGAAATATTCGTTGGTTTCGAAGCCCGAAGCGCTCTTTTCGGCGTCAGACTTGCTCTTCTGATGTGCCGCAAGGGAGGATTCCACCTCTTCGAGGGTCCTAAGCCCTTGATCGTGCCAGTTTTCAAGCACTTTGTTCATGTAGGCAATCTTATATTCGCCGATAGAATCGATCATGATCTCATACGCCCGTGTGATGACGGAGATGTCGAATTTCCACTCGGAGATCCAGCATTCGGTCATCTTTTTTTCCCTGGGGGTAAGTGAACGTGAGCCCACACCGATCAGTGTGCGGATCTGCGAGGTCACCTCGTCGACACGCTCGCGGCGCTCGATGTACTCGCTGAGGGCTTCGGTGGTAACGATGCCGTCGTCGTGCATACCGATTGCCACCTTTTCGATGTAACGGGGTGAGGTTTTACCGTTTGCCTTGCAGTAGGAGTAAAGCGTTTCTATGTAGCCGGGGTCACTCAGGTGCAGGAAGTCGTACATGCCGACGATAGACGCGGATTCGGCGGGGGTGAATATCTTGCCCACGATCTGCTGGCACGCGTCGATGATCTGCGAGAGCTCCTTGTGGGCATCCATCACGTCTGCCGCCTGACTTTCGGTGTAGGTTGGCAGAGAGTTTGACTGCAGCGTCTTGTTGCCGGCGACCTTTTCGGCAGGTGCGCCCGTGGGAGCCGCTTCAGCGGCGTCCATAACGCCAGCACGGCGCCAGAAGTCAAGCGCACGTCCGAGGGCAGTCTTGGTGCAGTCAAGTTGCTTGCAGAGCCGTTCACAGGCGCTGTCATAGTCGGCGCGCAGGGAATCATCCGCCGCCGCAAGGAGGAGCACCTTTAATTCAAATCCGCCCGCAGAGGGAAGTGTCAGCATAACCTTCTCGCGAGGGAGCGAGAAAACACTGTCGCCGTATTCGATTTTCAGTTTTTTCGCGCTCATATATTCCTCCTGAGGTTATTTCGTTAGCTCATAGCACAGGGTCATCAGTGAATCTCCCATGTGAACGTTTTGTACGACCACGCCCTTGTGGGAGAGATCGATCTCGGTGCTGGCGAAGTTCCAAAGACCCTTGATGCCGATATCCGCGAGACGTTCAGCCATTTCGCGTACAGCGGTCTTGGGCACGGTCAGCACCGCGATGTTTACGGTGTTGTTTTTGCAGTAATCTTCAAGCTCGTTAAGGGATTTGACGGTATAGCCTGCGATGGTTTTGCCGATCACGTTTGGCGAAACGTCAAAAAGTGCGGTGAGCTTGACTCCGCGGCGCTCAAAGATGGGGCTTGCGGCAAGTGCACTGCCGAGGTTTCCCGCGCCTATTATCACAGCGTTGAAATTTTGTGTAACACCGAGTATTTCGCCTATTTTGCCGTAGAGATATTTAACATTGTAGCCATAGCCTTGTTGACCGAAACCGCCGAAGCAGTTGAGGTCCTGACGTATCTGGGAAGCCGTGACGTTCATGAGCTTTGAAAGCTCACCCGACGAGATGCGCAGAATGTCGTTCTGCAGAAGCTCGCGAAGATAACGGTAATATCTCGGCAAGCGCTTTATAACCGCCGGAGAGACGTGGTTTTTTACCTCGTCGACCGAGTCTTCGTCACGGTATTTATCACGGGATTCGGGTTTCATATGCGTTCTTTCCTTTCACGGTGTGAAGCCAAGATGTAGGGCGTCGGGAGCGAAAGGCTCCCGTACGGCCATTATTTCTTAAAGAGACTTTACGGTGTCCATTACGTATGCTGCAAACTCGTCGCAGGTCGCGCCGGTATCTCTGCCGGTGACAACATACTTCTTGTCCTCAAACATACAGTAGTCGAGTGCCTTTTCCAGTTTGTCCGCCTCATCCTGTCTTCCGATGTGGGAGAGAAGGAGCACAGCCGCACGGAGCATGGAGCAGGGATCTGCGTACTTGCCGCGGCCTTCCTTGATCATTCTGGGAGCGGAACCATGGATAGCTTCGAACATTGCGTACTTCTTACCGATATTAGCCGAGCCTGCGGTACCAACACCGCCCTGGAACTCTGCCGCTTCGTCGGTGATGATGTCGCCGTAAAGGTTGGGAAGCACGAAAACCTTGAAATCGGTGCGACGCTTCTCGTCAACTAACTTCGCGGTCATAATATCGATGAACCACTCATCGGTATTGATCTCGGGATAATCCTTGGCGATCTCCTCGCAGATGCGGAGGAACTTACCGTCGGTGGTCTTGATGATGTTTGCCTTGGTAACGATGGATACGCGATCCTTCTTGTTTTTGCGTGCGTACTCGAAGGCAAGGCGTGCGATACGGTTGGTACCCTCGGTGGTGGTTACGCAGAAGTCAACTGCGAGATCATCGGTAACGTTCACGCCCTGAGAGCCGACAGCATAGCTGCCCTCGGTATTCTCACGGAAGAAGGTCCAGTCGATGCCCTTATCGGGAACCTTAACAGGACGAACATTTGCGAAAAGGTCGAGGTTCTTACGCATTGCAACATTTGCGGACTCGATGTTGGGCCAGGGATCGCCTGCGCGAGGAGTGGTGGTGGGGCCCTTCAAGATAACATCGCACTTGTAGAGCTCTTCCATAACATCATCGGGAATAGCCTTCATGCAAGCCGCACGGTTTTCGATGGTGAGACCGTCGATAACCTTGAAGACGACCTTGCCTGCCTTAACCTCATCAGCAAGCAGGAATTCAAGTACATCCTGAGCCGCCTTGGTGATGATGGGACCGATTCCGTCGCCGCCGCAGATACCGATGGTAAGTACGGGAAGCGCGGTGTAATCAACAAAATCCTTTGCTGCGTTTATCTTTTCAACGCGCTCGAGCTGAGAGCGAAGAACAGCTTCAAACTTTTCAACAGCCGATTTGATGTTTGCATCATAATTGTTCATTTTCTGGTACTCCGTTTCATATAATAGGTATTTATGATCAGTGGGATATCCACATTATCAACAAAGTTATCAACAGCCGTCATGGCTGTTTTTTTGAAAAAAACTGTCGCGGGATGCCATATTATCCGATATTTCGCGGCAGAACGTACGTTTTTTGCGCACTTGTCCACAGGTTGTGGAAACTATCGATGGGTTTTCCACAATTATTTACCGGTGGCCTTTGCGTTCAGCGAGGTGTCCGCGCGGACTCCCGCAAGGTATTCATAGTACCCCTGAGCCGCAATCATTGCCGCGTTGTCACCGCAGAGTGAGCGCGGCGGCATATAGAGCTTTATCCTGCGTTTGGCGGCGAATTGTTCAAGCGCGGTGCGCAGATGCGAGTTCGCGGCAACTCCGCCTGCCATAACAAGCGCGGACATACCGGTGGCATCCATTGCCATGCCGAGCTTCTTGACAACAGACGTGGTAACCGCCTTGGTAAATGATGCAGCGATGTCCTCTTTTATACAGGTCTCACCCTTTTGCCCAAGATTGTGCAGATGATTGATGACCGCAGTTTTGAGTCCGCTGAAGGAAAAGTCGAGATTATCACCGATGACCGCTGCGGACGGGAATTTCACCGCCTCGCTGTCGCCGAGAGATGCCAGCCTGTCCATTTCCGCGCCACCCGGATAGGGAAGTCCCATCACGCGTCCGACTTTGTCGAACGCTTCGCCGATGGCATCGTCACGCGTTCTGCCGACAGTCTCGAAATCGGTATAGCTTGTGACCTTAATAAGGGATGTATGTCCGCCCGATGCCACCAGTGCAAGAAACGGCGGCTTCAGGTCGGGATGGACGAAATAATTCGCCGCCACATGACCTCTGATGTGGTTGACCGGTATCAACGGTTTATTGTTGGCAAATGCCAGCGCCTTGGCAAAGTTTACGCCCACCAGAAGTGCGCCGATCAGTCCGGGGGTGGATGTGACGGCAACGGCGTCGATATCGTCAAGGGTTACGCCCGCCGTATCAAGCGCTTCGTAGGTGATGCCGGATATGGCATCGCAGTGCGCGCGACTGGCGATCTCGGGAACCACACCGCCGTACAGCTTATGCGTCTCTATCTGTGATGCGATTATATTAGAGCGAATGACACGCTCATCACCGTTGAATTCGCAAACGGCGGCAGAGGTCTCATCGCAGGAGCTTTCAAGTGCAAGTATCAGCATTGTTTTGATCCTTATCTGTCATCTTCTGTTATCACGCGGCTCATGAGTACTGCATCCTCGCGGGGCTTTGAGTAAAAGCCCTTGCGTATGCCGTCGACGGAAAAGCCGCATTTTTCATACAGCGCACGCGCCGCTGTGTTGGATACGCGCACATCAAGCAGTAGACGTTCAAGCCCATCTACCCTGTAAAGCTGTGCAAGCAGTGCCGAAGCGGCACCGAGACGGCGGTATTTTCCCGTGACCGCGAGATTGGTGATCTCACCCTCGCCGAGGATCAGATGCATTCCCACATATCCGCAGACTTCGCCATTGTATACCGCCGCAAAGCAGTGAGAACAGCCATTGGCGAAGAAATCTTCAAAGCTTTTTGCACTCCACGGAGAGGAAAAGCATTCAAGCTCAAGTGCGCATAAAGCGGGGATATCGTCATATGTAGCTTTTCGAATTATAATATCAGCCATTGTTTGTTGATCGGGGCAGATATTTATACATAACCTCGCCTACAGCGGCGCAGGTCTTGGTGGAGCGATCGTAGATATAATTCTCGCCACCGTCCGCCTCTATATATACGAGATTGTAATAGATGCCCTCATATTTGTCGGAGGAGAACTTAAGCTTGTACACCTCTCCCTCTGGGATGATGGTGGTGCGCTCACCGCTCTCGAAGGCTTTGATTATCGCTTTAATATCCTCAGAATCGGTAATTACGCCGATGCCTGTGGTGATCATCTGCTCGACACAGATGATTATCTCGTTTGCCTCAAACTCGGTGAGTGTGGGAAGCGATATCGCGCCGTCGGCATAGTAGATCGAGCCGATCCCCTCGTATTTTTCACTGAGCCACAGTGAGGTATCGCAGCCCACGATGCCGTAAAGCTGAAGCTTTAGTTCGGCGCATTCGGCGTAGGGTGTGATCTCGGTGGAGATAGGTTCAAAGCACATCGGGGCGTTTATATATGTAATTCCGTTCGCCTTGTCGATGAGATTGCCCCCCTCGTTTGTCAGCTTGACGAGCTTTGGTGAGCCGCAGGAGGCAACGGATGCCGCAAGCAAAAGCAATGCCGCGAGTACCGCTAAAATAGGCTTTTTCATTTTTTTAATAACCAAACTTTCCGGAAAGACTGTCGTCATCGTCTATCCAGCTCTGTACATCGATCTCGTTATAGGTATCGGGACCGGTTCTTACGATTACCTTTTCGATACCTGCGTTGATAACCAGGCGCTTGCACATCATGCAGGAGCAAGTGTCGCCCACAAGCTCACCGGTCTTGCCGTCAACGCACGCCATGTAGAGGGTGGCGCCCAGCATCTGCTCACGGGAGGCGGCAATGATCGCATTGGCTTCCGCATGCACAGAGCGGCACATCTCATAGCGCTCACCGCGGGGGATGTTCAGCTTGTCACGCATACATACACCGAGGTCGGTGCAGTTTTTTCTGCCTCTGGGGGCGCCGTTGTAGCCTGTGGAAACAATGGTGTCGTTTTTGACGATAATGGCGCCGTATTTCTTGCGCATGCAGGTGGCACGCTCGGCCACAGTCTGGGCTATATCAAGATAGTAGTTTGTCTTGGAAACTCGCTCCATAGGTATCTCCCCCTTTATTATTCTATAGTCTTTGCAAATTCAAGAAGGAATTTTTTGAAATCCTCGCCTACTTCGGGATGGTCGACGGCAGACTTGACGTTTGCCATCAAGAATCCCAGCTTTGAGCCGAAATCGAAGCGCTCACCCTCGAAGTCTACGGCGGTCATACCGCACGTTCTCGCAAGCACACTCATTGCATCGGTAAGCTGGATCTCACCGCCTGCTCCGGGAGGAGTTTCTTCGAGAATATCGAAGATATCGGGAGTCAGTAGTACACGTCCGAGGATGGACAGATTTGTAAAGACCTGCTCGGGCTTGGGTTTTTCGATCATATCGGTAACATGATAAGTGTTGTCACCGTTGGAATCAGCTTTGAGTGAGCAGTATCTGGATACCAGCTCCCACGGCACGGGCTTGACGCCGCAGCAGGGCTTGCCGTACTTTTCAAATGCATTTGCAAGCTGTGTGCAGACGGGAGTTTTTGAGAGAATAACGTCGTCACCGTAAAGGATATAGAAGGGCTCATCCGCGATGAAGTTTTTGGCTGTAAGTACCGCGTGTCCGAGACCTTTGGTCTCCTTCTGACGGATGAAGTACACATTTGCCATGGAGCAGATGCGGCGCATTTCCTCTATCTGCTCGGTCTTGCCGGACTCGGCGAGCTTTTTCTCGTATTCTATGTTAAAGTCGAAGTAATTTTCGATAGTATCCTTGCCTCTGCCGGTGATGATGAGGATATCCTCCGCACCTGCCGCCGCTGCCTCCTCCACAAGGACGGATATTGCGGGGCGGTCAACGATGGGGAGCATTTCCTTGGGCACGGACTTTGAAATAGGCAGCATTCGCGTGCCAAGTCCTGCGGCGGGGATTACGGCTTTTTTTATTTTAGGCATACTTATTCCCTTTCTGCAATTATTAGTAAAAATTTGCATTCTACAGGTAAAAACAATTTATCACTATATATTATACCGCGAATTTATGAAGAAATCAAGTAGTTTACAGCACAAAAACGAGGCTTATTGAGGAAAACCACGTTATTTTTATCGATGCGGACAGCACTGCGGCGTAATTCGACATTTTTTGCGTCACACCTTGCATTTGTTTTCCGGATGGTGTATAATATAATTACTACTTATATTGGAGCTTGATATGATTAAAATTCTGCACTGCGCCGATCTTCACCTTGACAGCCCGCTGTCATCGCTTGATATTGATAAAGCCGAGATGCGTCACAGCGATATGCGTGCCTCGTTTACCTCGCTGACCTTGTCCGCCAAGATGAACGAGGTTGATTTTCTTTTGATCTCCGGCGATCTTTTTGACGGCGCGTTCGTGTCGCGTGATACCATAGCGCTTATCTGCCGCGAATTTGCCGCGATTCCCGACTGTAAGATCATCATTGCCCCCGGTAATCATGATCCCTATACTCAGTCAAGCTACTACCGACTCGGAGAATTTCCCGAAAACGTGTATATTTTTGATTCTCCCGAGCTGTCCTGCTTCGAGTTCCCGGAAAAGAACACCACGGTCTACGGCTGGGCATTCACCTCGGAGCATATGGAAAGCTGTCCGCTTGAGGGCTTTTCCGTGGAGGATCCCACACGCATAAATCTGCTTTGCGCACACGGTGAGCTTGATGTGAACGAATCAAAATACTGTCCGATTCCCTCAAAGCTTCTTGCCGACTGCGGCTTCGATTATGCGGCACTGGGGCATATTCACGCCTACAGTGATACGAAAAAGCTGGGGGCTGGTTATGCCGCATACAGCGGATGTCTTGAAGGCCGCGGATTTGATGAATGCGGTGAGAAGGGGGCAGTACTCGCTGTAGCGGACAAGGAAGTATCCCTGCAGTTTGCCGCCAAATTCGTGCGCTTCTGCAAGCGGTGCTATCAGATCGAGCGGCTGGATATCACCGGAGCCGCATCTAATGCCGACGCGGTGGACAAACTGTCCGCGCTGATAAATGAAAAGCATTACGGCGCGGATACCGCGCTGAAGGTTCGGCTTGTCGGAAATGTGGCAGGAGATTTCAAGCTGTCGCCGAAGTTCTTGTCCGAGCAGTTTCCACAGCTATTTATGCTCGAGGTCATCGACGACACTCTGCCGCTCCTTGATGGAGACAAGCTGCGCGATGATCCCACCCTTCGCGGTGAGTTTTACCGCAGCCTTGAAGCGATGCTGTCAAGCGATGATCCCGAGAGCCGTGCAACTGCGGCGGCGGCACTGCGATGCGGACTTGCGGCACTTTCGGGCGAGGAGATTTGAGGTGCATGATGTTTATTGAGAAGATACACATTGATACCTTCGGAAAGCTCTCGGACTTTGATCTTGAGCTGTCTCCGGGGATGAATATAATCGAGGGCGCCAATGAAAGCGGAAAATCCACCCTCGCGGCATTTATTAAGTTTATACTTTACGGAATGAATTCCCGAGAGCGCGAGGCAATGGCTTCCTGGCGTACCGGCGGCGCGGCGGGAAGTCTGACCGTTTGTGTCGATTCTCACCGTTACCGTATCGAACGTACTATGGTAGGGAGTCGTGAGGCGGTACAGCTTATCGACGGCGAAAACAATATGCCCATGCGTGGAAAGCTTGATGGGACAACTCCGGGTGAGATGTTCCTTGGTGTTGACGCCGAGATGTTCGCGTCAACGGCATTTGTGTCTCAGCTTGGTGGTATGTCGGCGGGCGGTGCAAAGGTTAGTGAGGGAATAGAAAACATCCTGTTCTCCGCTGATGAAAGCGTGAATACACAGCGTGCGCTGGCAAAGCTGGATGCGGCGCGTGCCGCCTTGCTTCACAAAAACGAAAAGGGCGGACGGCTTTATGAATTGGATGATGAGTGCGCAAAGCTTGAAGTAAGACTGGCAGACGCGCTGCGTGTACACGAAGACATCCTTTCAAGAGAAGCACAGCTTGCTGATTCTAAGGGGAAGCTTGAGGCATCCTCAGCGAAGGCGAGTGAGCTTGGCGGTAAGATACAGCAGTTTGAAATTAACGCTCTGCTTGAGCTGTTTGAACGCCGCCGCTCCATTAAAGCGCGGACTGAGGCATTAAGTGCTAAGCTGGAAAGTACAACTGCGCAGGAACTTGCAGTGCTTTCGAAGATGGACAGCTATGAAAAAAAGCACGCACTGCTCAAAAAGGAGCTTGAGGACGTTACATCCCGCCTGGCGGAACAGCAACAGGCGACCGTCGATTCCGAACTGGACGAATACATAAGTCTTGGCGGCAGAGAGGTGTTGGAAGCGAAACTTGAAAGCAGCCGAGTCAAGGCAAAAGCCTATGTTGCAGTAGGCATTGCGGCGTTGTTCTTTGGACTTGCGGAGCTTGCCCTCGGTCTGCGTCCTATGCTGATGGGCGGAGATGCGCATACTGCGCTTTGTGCTGTCGGTGCCGTATTGACGGCGCTTGCGGTTACACTGTTTATGCTCAGTTTCAGTGCGAGAAAGCGTGTCGAGGAGATTGAGCTATACTATGATTTTGATGCGCTTGACCGTGCGGCGGATGAGCATAAAGCGGCACAGGAGACGGCAAAATTCACAAGCCTTACGGCAACTGACGTACGGCGCCGGTATGATGAGCTGTGCGAGGAGATAGCCCGTGAGTGCGGATGCGAGGCGGATGAGCTTGCGGCAAGATGCACCGCGCTTGATGCCAAAATGCGGGAGTCAAGCAGTCTCAAGGCGGAGCACGACAAGTATGCAACACTCTTGTCACAGATGAACGCGCAGTTAAGGAGTTACGACGAGGACGAGCTTCGTGGGATGCTTGTTGAAGGCGCGGATATGTCGGATATCGACATCGATAATCTGCCGGAGCTTCGTCGGGAGGCGGATTTTGCCGCCAAAATGGCGGATTCCCTTGAAAAGCACTGCGGAGAGCTTGAAAAGACGCTGGCGGGTCTGTATCCTGTCTCCGAGGATCCGAAGCTGCTTGCGGATAAGCTGGCGGCGCTGAAGGTCGAGCGCGGTGAGCTTCAGAAGAAGCATTCGGCTTATAAGCTGGCATACGAAAAGCTCGTTGAAGCGAGTGAGAGCCTGCGCGGCAGTGTGGCACCCAGACTTGCCATCGACGCGGCGCAGAATATGGCTTATATCACAGATGGTAAATACCGTGAGCTTGGCGTGGGAGCCGATCTCTCCATGTCTGCTGAGACCGAGAGCGGTCAGCGCGCACTTGCCGTGCTCAGCGCAGGCACACAGGATGCGGCGTATCTCTGTTTGAGACTTGCGCTCATATCCCTGCTTTACCGTCACTCCGAGCCGCCCATGATTTATGATGAATCGTTTGTAAGGCAGGACGACGTGAGGCTTTCGAATCTTTTGCGGCTGATCTCGGTGCAGAAATCCCAAAGTCTGATCTTCACCTCAAACGATCGCGAATCCACCCTGATGCGCAAATTTGGAGAGTTCAAACACATAAAACTGTAAAAACAAAAGCGCATCCCAACCGAGCATTATTTCGGGCGGGATGCGCTTTTTGCATAAAAGCAGATACGAGGGGCAATCCTATTCTTTGAATCAAGTCTGAAAAATGGATCATTTTTCAGACGATGAAGTTTTGTGCCTTTCGCATCTTCGATGCGAATTTCCTAACGGAAACCGCCACAAAACTTCGTATTCGTTAGAAAGGAATGGTCATAATTAAGCTGTATTTTGGAGAAAATGATGCGAAGAATCGGTGAATATGCGATCGTATATACTATAGGTGGTGTAGGGTACACCATAATTGAAATACTGTGGCGCGGCTACACGCATTGGACTATGGCGATGACAGGTGGGATGTGTCTGACGCTTATCTACATGAATGAGGCGTTCCACAATCATGCGCCGTTATGGAAGCGATGCCTTGTGGGCAGTCTCATAATTTCGCTGTCCGAGCTTGCTGTCGGATTTGTGGTAAATATCCTCCTCGGCTGGAAGGTTTGGGACTATTCTAACCAGCTTTTCAACCTTTTTGGACAGGTTTGTGTGCTTTACTCCGCGCTTTGGTATCTTCTCTGCATCCCTGCCGCAGGTCTCTGCACCTTCCTGCGAAAATGGCTTCGCGGTGCAAACGGCAAGTCTACAGTATGATGCAGATCAGCCCGCCACTGCCTTCGTTTATGATGCGTCCGAGAGTTTCCGAGAGCTTTGCACGGGCGTCCTCGGGCATATGACCGAGCTTGGTGTGAAGCCCCTCGTTGACAAGCTGATGGAGGGTCTTGCCAAACATATTGGAGCCCCAGATCTTCCTCGGATCCTCCTCGAACTCCTTTAACATATACTTGACCAGCTCCTCGGATTGCTGTTCGGTGCCAACAACAGGGTTTATTTCTGTCTCGATGTTGGCTTTGATCATATGGATGCTGGGTGCCGATGCGCGAAGACGCACTCCGTACCCTCCCGACTGCTTGACGATCTCGGGCTCCTCCAAACGCAGGTCCTCGATCTCAGGCATTACGATACCGTAGCCCTTTTCGCTGACATCCGCCAGTGCCGCGGAAACGCGGTCGTATTTTTCCTTCATCCCCGCAAGCTCGCGAAGGAGAATGATCAGCTTCTCCTCGCTTGAAATGTCGAATCCGCACAGCTCGCTGATTATCTTATAGTAAAGTCCGTCGGCAAGCTCCACTGACAGCTCTGCAGTGCCCTTGCCGAGGTCGATCTTGTCGGCTTTGACGCACTTGACGTATTCGTTCTCGCAGGGCTCGGTGAAAATACTTCCGATCTCGCCGATCTTATAAACACGGTCAGCGCGCTCCATGATAAAATCACAAAGCGCGGTGCGCAGACGGTGAGATGGCTCAAGGGCGTTTGTCCAGTCGGGGAGTTTCACCTTGACCTCGCTGATTGGGAACTCCATGAGCACAAGCTCTAAAATATGGCGGATGTCGTCCCCGTCAAGGCGCAGACAGTTGACCAGCGCTACGGGGGCACCATATTTGCTCTCCAGCTCGTATGCAAGGCGAACTGCGTCGTCGCTTTCGGGGGCTGCGGAATTCAGTATGATGGCGAAGGGTTTGCCTGTTTCCTTAATCTCACGTACCACGCGCTCCTCCGCTTCGACGTAATTATCGCGCGGAATCTCACCGATGGTGCCGTCGGTGGTCACAAGCATCCCCACGGTGGAATGCTCGTTTATGACCTTGCGGGTGCCGTATTCCGCCGCCTCTGTAAACGGCATCGGCTCTGCCTGCCACGGCGTATGCACCATGCGCGCGTGTCCGTCCTCGATATGTCCCATGGCATCGGGAACTATGTAGCCAACGCAGTCTACCATTTTCACCTTCATCACCGCATTGTCGGCGAGTGTGATTTCCACCGCTTCGTCGGGGACGAATTTGGGCTCGGTGGTCATGACGGTCTTTCCCGCGGCACTCTGCGGGATCTCGTCTCTGGCGCGCTCGCGCTCATGCTCGTCGCGGATGCCCGGAATGACCAGCGCTTCCATAAACTTTTTGATAAACGTGGATTTTCCCGTGCGCACAGGACCGATCACACCGAGGTAAAAGGTGTTGGCGCACCGCTCTGCGATGTCCCTGTAGATTGATGTGTCTGCCATTACTTAAATCCTCCTCGAGATAGTTACTGACATATTTATATTTACGTGTGGGGGAAAATATGCAGGAATGGTTTACACCGGGGAGAAGTTCAGTGAAAAAAGCTTCGATAATTCTCCCATGGGCGGCAGTATGCCACAAAAAACCTGCCGCGTAGACGGATAAAACGCGCTGTTGATCAAAAATCTACTGCTACGTGGCAATAAAGGGTGTATTTAACCTTGACAAATCGCGAGATTTAATGTATCATATATTATATCACAGCAAAAAGGAGGCTTTAACATGAAGGAAATGAAAATGACATTCCGACACTACGGTGACAGCGACCCCGTAAGTCTTGAGTATATCTCGCAGATTCCGGGTATGAGCGGCATCGTGTCGGCTGTTTACGATGTATCCCCCGGAAAAGAGTGGAGTACTGAAAGCATTGCTAAGATCAAATCCGACGCGAAGGCTCACGGTCTTGCTTTTGAAGTAGTCGAGAGCGTTCCTGTACACGAGGACATCAAGCTCGGCAAGCCCTCCCGCGATGAGTATATCGAGGTTTACCGCAGAAATATCAAGAAGCTTGCAGATGCAGGTGTTAAAGTTATCTGCTACAACTTTATGCCCGTATTCGACTGGCTTCGTTCTGACCTTTCTCACAAAAATCCCGACGGCTCCACCTGCCTCATCTACCGCGACGCGGAGGTTTTAGCGATGGATCCCAACACCGAGAAACTGTCGCTTCCCGGCTGGGACGAGAGCTACACTCAGGACGGTCTGCGCGCACTGCTCGCAGAGTATAAGTCCGTTGACGAGGAAAAGCTTTGGGAGAATATGAGCTACTTCTTGCACGGAATCATTCCCGTGTGTGAGGAGAGCGGCATCAAGATGGCTATCCATCCGGACGATCCGCCGTGGGGCATCTTCGGCCTGCCCAGAGTTATCACCAACGCAAAGAATCTGGAGCGCTTCTGTAATCTCATTGACAGCGAGTGCAACGGTCTGACTCTCTGCACCGGTTCTCTCGGTGTTAATCCCGCCAACAATGTTGTTGACATGATCCGCCACTTCGGTGCAAAGCGCCGCATCCACTTCCTGCACGCGCGCAACATCAAGATCACCGGTACCCGCGACTTCAACGAAACGGGTCATCTCAGTGAAGACGGTTCACTTGATATGTACGATGTGCTGAAGGCGGCTTGGGATGTTGATTTCGACGGCTATATCCGTCCCGACCACGGTCGTATGATCTGGGGTGAGACAGGTAAGCCCGGCTACGGTCTCTATGACCGCGCACTCGGAGCCGTTTACCTTAACGGTATCTGGGAAGCTATCAACAAAGAGAATAAGTAAATATTAAAAGACAGCGTAAATGCATACACATTTACGCTGTCTTGTTGTATAATAAAAATCTGCAGCTCGTGCGAGCTGCAGATTTTTTGGCTGTATATTAAAGAATGCGCATAGCTGTGAAGTTTTCGCTGAGAGTGATGCCGATCTCAAGCAGACTTACTTCTCCGGTGACTACTGCATAGCAGTCATCGCTGTCCTCAAGCACCTCAGCCTCAAGCATACAGAGGCAGTGATTCGGCTTCTTGTCGAAGCGCATGTACCAGCGGGATTTCAGCTTGTCCGCAGACAGTATCTCATCGTCATTCAGACGCTCCCAAACGGGGGTGTTGTGAGTCGGATGAGTGATAAAGGTAGCAATTTCAATAATATCGGAGACTACTGCGCTGGCGGTGGGAAGCTTGCCCGCACCTCTGCCGTAGAACATTACATCGCCGATAGCGTTTCCGTTGACCAGCACACCGTTGTAAACGTCGCTGATGCTGGAAAGGGGATTGGAGTGGCGTACAAGGGAGGGGGCTACACAAGCGCTGATCTTGTCGCCTACACGAACCGCTTTACCGATAAGCTTGATGGACGCACCGAACTTTGCGGCATTTGCCACATCACGTAGTGTTACATTACGGATACCTTGGGTCTGAACCTTTTCGGGTGGAATGAGCTTGCCGAAAGCCATAGCCGAGAGAATGGAGATCTTGCGGCAGGTGTCGATGCCGTCAACGTCTGCGGAGGGGTCGCGCTCGGCATAACCCTTTTCCTGAGCTTCCGCGAGAGCGGTGTCGAAATCCTTGTTCTCATTTATCATCTGAGTAAGGATATAGTTGGTGGTGCCGTTCAGAATGCCGTTGACCTCGGTGATATCGTTTGCGGTCAGACAGTTGCCGATGGGGTGGATTACGGGGATACCGCCGCCAACGCTGGCTTCAAAGAGATAACGCACATTGTTTTCCGCCGCGATTTTAAGAAGCTCGGGGCCGAAATTTGCCACAACCTCTTTGTTGGAGGTAACAACGCTCTTGCCCGCCTCCATAGCGGCGCTGGAAAACTCGAATGCGGGATGGGAGCCGCCCATCAGCTCCGCGCAGATCTTGACCTCGGGGTCGTTTAAGATAACATTCACATCATGGACTATCTTATCTTCAAAGGGACTACCGGGAAAATCGCGCAGATCGAGGATGTATTTTATATTGATGTCGTCGCCGACACGCTCGGAGATGAGCTTGGCGTTCTGGGTAAGCACCTCGGCGGTACCGCCTCCGACCACACCGAATCCGAAAATTGCTACGTTAATCATTGTCTTGTTCCTTTGTTTCAAATAGAATTATACTCTATTGTATCACATATATCGCTTTAATGCAATAAAAACTTCAAAATTTTACAAAAATCAGCTGAAATATCGAAGTATCGTCTTGATGACCGAATAATTGTCGTCAAAAGGCGGATAACGGAAGCTGTTCAAGTCAAGGCTTGTGGCTTTCAGTACCGAGGACTCGGTGCTGAAGGTGTCAAAGCCCGCCTTGCCGTGATAACGTCCCATGCCGCTCTCTCCAACGCCGCCGAAGGGCAGGTTGGGGTTTGCAACCTGAAGAAGGGTGTCGTTTACACAGCCACAGCCGTAGTCGAGATTCATCATCACGTTTTTCTGCATAGCCTTGCTTCTTGTAAAGAGGTACAGTGCCAGCGGCTTCGGACGCTTGCGGATGGTGTTGATCACCACATTGATATCACTGAACTCAAACACAGGAAGGATGGGGCCAAAGATTTCTTCGCTCAGGAGCTTGCTGTCCTTGTCGATCTCCTCCATGAGCGTCAGCGCGATTCTGCCGGTGGATTCATCGGCATCGCCGCCCATAATGACTTTACCGTCATCCAGATAACCACGCAGGCGGTCGAAGTGCATACGGTTGATGATACGAGGATAGTAGCTGTTCTCGCAGGGTTCGGTGGTGCAGTATCTGTCGTGGTATTCCTTGATATAGCCGAGCAGTTCATTCTTGACCGAGCTTTCCACAAACAGGTAGTCGGGCGCGATGCAGGTCTGACCGGCGTTGATGAGCTTACCGCAGACGATACGGCGAGCCGCAAGGCGCAGATTTGCGGTCTTGTCGACAATACAGGGACTCTTCCCGCCAAGCTCCAGCACCACAGGGGTAAGCTGAGCCGCGGCTGCCTTCAATACGATGCGCGCCACAGCAGAGCCGCCGGTGTAGAACACCATTCCCAGAGGCTCACGGCGGATAGCCTTGATTGCTTCGAAGCTGTCCATATATGCGGCGATGTATTCGCGGTCGAAGTATTTGAAGATCAGATCGCAGAGCAGGCGGCTTGTGTGGGGCGCGTGCTCGGAGAGCTTTAAAATGGTACAGTTTCCTGCCGCGATGGAGGAAATGAGCGGGATCATCGCAAGCTGGAAGGGGTAGTTCCAGGGCGAGAAGATCATAACCAGTCCGCGCGGACGGGGGAGCTTACTGCTGGTGGACGGGAACATATAGAAGGGCGTGGGAACACTTCTCGGCGCGCTCCATGCACGCAGATGACGGATGGCGTGGTTGATCTCCTGCTCCACCATACCGATCTCCGTAAGATAACCCTCGCCGAAGGACTTCCCTAGATCGGCGCGAAGCGCCTCCAAAATAAGCCCTTCGTTATCTCGGATCATGATTTTCAAATTTATAAGAAGCTGACGGCGGAATCTTATATCGCGGGTTTTGCCGGTGGCAAAAAACTCACGCTGAGCGGTAATGATCTCGTGGAGATCCGCAGCGATGCCGTTATTGTCCGATTGCTTGCTGTATTTGCTGTTTTCTTGGTTGTTCATTGTAGTCCTCCGAAAGAGTAGGATGCTTGTATATATATATTATATACTACAAATTGTTAAAAAAGCAACCCTAAATGCAATATTTGTTAGAAAAAAGTAGTGATTTTTTGATTTTAGCTCATGAAAACCCGCTGATTTTCCTGAGTTTCATAATTTTACTTAACATTTATCATCTTTTGACGCAGTACAGACATTAACTATAACATCAGGTGCTATACTATGTAAAGCAAGTTTCGCACAGGCGAGCTTCGCGATCTGTACATAGTATAAAGTAAAGGATAGGTAAAATTTATGACGATTTTTGATGTACTCACCCTTATTGGAGGACTGTGCCTGTTCCTCTTCGGCATGAATATTATGGGAGAGGGACTTGAACGACGTGCGGGTAACGGTCTTAAGGCGTTGCTCGGAAAGCTGACTGGCAGTAAACTGAAAGGCTTTCTCACAGGACTCGGCGTTACGGCTGTAATTCAAAGCTCATCTGCTACCACCGTAATGGTAGTGGGTTTTGTAAATTCAAAAATAATGACCCTGAAGCAGTCTATCGGAGTTATTATGGGAGCAAATATCGGAACTACTGTTACTGCATGGGTGCTTAGCCTCGGAGGAATTTCAAGCGATAATATTTTTATAAAGCTTCTTAAACCTACATCCTTCACCCCTGTTCTTGCCCTTATTGGCACAGCGCTCCTTATGTTTGCAAAATCCGGCAAGAAAAAGGATGTTGGAACAATACTCCTTGGATTTGCAACCCTTATGTTCGGCATGGATACCATGTCGACCGCGGTGTCGGGGCTTGCGGATGTACCTGCATTCCAAAATCTGTTCCTTCTCTTTAAGAATCCCATACTAGGTGTTGTTGTGGGCGCAGTGCTTACCGGCATAATTCAGTCAAGCTCCGCTTCTGTGGGCATTCTACAGGCGCTTTCCGCAACAGGTGCGGTATCCTATGGTGCGGCGGTTCCGATTATAATGGGACAGAACATCGGCACTTGCATTACCGCGCTGCTGTCTTGTGTTGGCACAAACAAGAATGCCAAGCGTGCGGCGGCGATACACTTATCATTTAATGTCATCGGTACAGTTGTATGGCTTTCTGTATTCAGCGTAATATCCGCACTTTTCCATCCTGCCATACTTGATATGTCTGCCGATTATTTCGGCATTGCCGTGGCGCATTCTGCATTTAACACTCTGTGTACAATTCTTCTTCTGCCGCTGTCATTTGTGCTTGAATGGATTGCTTATAAAATCGTTCCGGAAGATGGAGAGGGTGAAACTCCTGTTGTGCTTGACGAAAGATTGCTTGCGGCTCCCTCGGTTGCACTTGCAGAGAGCGGCAGTCTTGTCTGCAAAATGGCGCACTTAGCTGTTGACGGATTTAAGTCAAGTCTTGCTCTCATTAGTGAGTACAGTGCGGAGACGGCGGAAAATATCAGGTGTCTTGAAAACGAGACGGACCGCTATGAGGATATACTCGGAACGTATCTTACAAAGATATCAAGTCATCAGATAGGTGATGAGGACAGCACGGAGATATCAAAACTTCTTAAGGTTATAGGTGATTTTGAGCGTATTTCCGACCACAGTGTAAACATACTTGAATCTGTGGAGGAGCTGAGGGAAAAGGGAATCGAGTTTTCCGATGGCGCAAAGGCAGAGCTTGGTACTCTATCGGCGGCGCTTTCCGAAATACTTGACTTGACCCTTGATTCGTTTGAAAATAATAATGTTGACCTTGCGTATTGTGTCGAGCCGCTTGAGCAGGTTATTGACCGCCTTAAGGAAAAACTACGTGACAGTCACATAATAAGACTTCGAAGCGGCGACTGTACGGTTGAAGCAGGATTTATCTGGGTGGACCTTCTTACCAATCTCGGGAGAGCGTCGGACCATTGCTCAAATGTGGCAGGATGCATAATAGATGCAAAAAACAGCAACATGAATCTTCACGAGTCCCTTCGCGAGATAAAGGCAGGCAGTCCTGAATTCAGGGCGAGATACGAGGCATATGCGGCAAAGTATTCTCTGTAAAATCGGGAAAAGAGCGCAGATAATGCGAAAAAACACTTGACAAACTTAAAACTCAGGTGTATAATGTATTGTATAAAGGCCGAATGGATTCATCCGGGAGAATGCGTTTTCAGAGAGAGTCTTGTAGCTGTGAGAGACTTAACGCGGCATCGGATACGAGACCGCCATTCAGCAGATGTTTTTTGCTATAGGCTCCGCGCAGGAAATGGCGCGGCGGGTGACGCCGTTACACGGACACGCGGTATATACCGATACGGTGCTTGCCGCAGGACAGAGTTAAAAAATCGGGTGGAACCGTGGGAATTATCTCACCCCGAAGGTATAATTTTATTATTATGCCCTCGGGGTGTTTTTGTATCCTCGGGGCACGAAAGGAATGGTATTATACTATGTTCAAAATCAAGTTTGACGGCATCGAACAGCCCATCGAGTTCGATGCTCCCATCACTGTTTACGAGGCAGCAAAGGCTCATAATCTTACTGACCGCTCCTCGCTCGCCGCAAGTGTTAACGGCAATGTTGTTGCGCTTTCCCACACACTTTCCGAGGATGCTGAGGTAAAGATCCTTACCTTCAACGATGCTGACGGCAAGCACGTTTTCTGGCACACAGCATCCCATATCCTCGCGCAGGCGGTCAAGCGCCTCTATCCCGCGGCTAAGCTGACCATCGGCCCCGCGATCGAGACCGGATTCTACTACGATATTGACAGCGAGGTTGCATTTACTCCCGATATTCTCGCAAATATCGAGGCTGAGATGCAGAAGATCGTTAAGGAAAACCTCCTCATCGAGCGCTTCACTCTCCCGCGCGACGAGGCAATCAAGCTTATGACTGAGAAGGAAGAGCCTTACAAGGTACAGCTCATTGAGGAGCTTCCCGAGGGCGAGGAAATTTCTTTCTACAAGCAGGGTGAGTTCACTGACCTCTGCGCAGGACCTCACATCTTCTCCACCGGCGCTGTTAAGGCATTAAAGCTTATCCAGTGCACAGGCGCATATTGGAAGGGCGATCAGAACAATAAGCAGCTTCAGCGTATCTACGGTGTGGCGTTCCCCGCGAAGGATATGCTGAAGGAGCATCTTGCGCAGGTGGAGGAAGCCAAGAAGCGCGACCACAACAAGCTTGGACGTGAGCTTGAGTTGTTTACGACGGTTGATTCTATCGGTCAGGGACTTCCTATCATGCTTCCCAAGGGCGCACGCCTTATCCAGCTTCTCCAGAGATGGATCGAGGATGAGGAGCAGAAGCGCGGCTATCTGCTTACCAAAACTCCTTTAATGGCAAAATCCGATCTTTACAAGATTTCCGGTCACTGGGATCACTATAAGGACGGTATGTTCGTTCTCGGCGATGAGGAAAAGGACAAGGAGGTCTTTGCACTCCGTCCCATGACATGCCCCTTCCAGTATCAGGTATTCCTTAACCGTCAGCGCTCCTACCGTGACCTTCCCATGCGTCTCGGTGAGACCTCCACTCTGTTCAGAAATGAGGACAGCGGTGAGATGCACGGTCTTATCAGAGTCCGTCAGTTCACCATCTCCGAGGGACATCTCATTCTCCGTCCCGAGCAGCTTGAGGAAGAGTTCAAGGGCTGCGTTGAGCTTGCGAAGTATACTCTTGACACACTCGGTCTTGGCGAGGACGTTTCCTACCGCTTCTCACAGTGGGATCCGGACAACCGCGACAAGTACGAGGGTACAGACGAGCAGTGGGCTGAGGCGCAGGACGCTATGAAGAAGATCCTTGATAATCTCGGTATCAATTACGCTATTGGTATCGGTGAGGCGGCATTCTACGGTCCTAAGCTCGATATCCAGATCAAGAACGTTCACGGCAAGGAAGACACCCTTATTACCATCCAGATCGACCAGCTTCTTGCTGAAAAGTTCGGTATGGAGTATATCGATGTCGACGGTCAGAAGCGCCGTCCCTATATCATCCACAGAACCTCCGTGGGCTGCTATGAGCGTACACTTGCGCTTCTTATAGAGAAGTACGCAGGCGCGTTCCCCACATGGCTTGCTCCCACCCAGATCGCAGTGCTTCCTATCGGCTTCGATCAGCACGAGTATGCGGAAGCGCTAAACGCAAAGCTTGAAGCGGCAGGCATACGCACCTTCCTCGACGAGCGCAACGAAAAGATCGGCTACAAGATCAGAAGCGCACAGCTTGAAAAGATTCCCTATATGCTTGTCATCGGCGACAACGAAAAGAACGCAGGTACCGTTGCGGTACGCTCCCGCAAGGAGGGCGACCTTGGCGTCATGAGCCAGGATGAGTTCCTTGCTAAGGTACTCTGCGAGATCGCAACCAAGGCAAGATAAGACGATAGGTTTTACAGAAATAATCACGCTTCAAAAAGAAAAAACGAAACGGACACGATCAAGTAAATAACGGCGAAAGCAGTATTGAGCTTGAAAAGTCCGCCAATCGCAATTTAATTACGGGCAGCCGCGTGGGCGGTTGCCCATTTTTATGCCTTGGGGATCTAGCTTCCGGTGAACGGCTCTAAATATTCTTTGAAGCTTAACTGATCTGATGCCATATCTTCCTGCAACTGGTTGCGCACATATACAGCAATTCGCTTATTGTTTTTTCTGCTTGAATCAAAAGATTTTTAATCCCACCACCCCAAGCGGTGGTTATTTTGCGCTATAGCTACAAAACAAAAACACCATCCACAAGGGATGGTGTTTCGTTTTGGTGAGCCACGGTACTTTGCAGTCGAACGCCCTGCTGTAATCCGGCGTCAATCTCCATAAGTGTAATTGTTCGGTTGTCGCCAGAATAGTTAAACGTTAATACGACCTTATCGTCATACACAAATACGGAGTTTATGAAAGTCTTTATCAAACGTTTCTGGCATTCCAAATCAGTGTAATCCATATTGGAAAACTGATGCAGAAAATAAACGATGTGTTCTTTCTTCAGTCCTAAGTTTTCCTTCAACTTTGCAGAAGCAAGTGCCGCCTTAATTTCTGCTTTCTGTTCATCAAGCTCGTCCATTCTATGTTTTGTCGCATCGTTAAAAATGCCTTGCTCAATGGCTCTTACTAAGTTTGAGATAGATTTTTCTACTTCAGCCAAACTCTTTTGCAGAGAATCCGTATACGAGGTATCGGTGTTTTGTGCTATGTAATACTGATATGTGTTTTCCGCAATAAACTCTAAGAGTTCTTCGTCCTGAACAAGCTTGATTGCATATTCAAGCACGAGATTTTCTATCCACACCTGTCGCACAGGCTTTTTATTACACAGCTTCTTTCGTTGATTATGACAGTAATAGTAGTGATGTCGGTTTCCTGTTCTGCTTGTGCCGCACACGCCTACCATCATAGCACCGCATTTGCCGCAGAAAAGCTTTTCTGTCAGCAGATACTCAACCTTTGAATTCTTGTGTGCCGCTGCTTTCTGATTGTATTTGAGCATTTCCTGCACTTTATAGAAAGTATCTTCGCTTACTATTGGCGGAACTGCATTCTCAATGCGTACCTCGTCGTTGTATGTATAAATACCGATATACTTTTCATTTTTGAGTATGGTTCTCAAACTATTATAGGTAAACGGTGTGCCTTTTGATGTTCTGTGCCCTTTTTCATTTAAAACCTTTATGATTTGTGAAACAGTATGACCTTTTGCATACATATCATAAATCAGCCGTACTGTCGGGGCGGTCTTTTCGTCTATAACATATTTTTTATCGTTGTCTACTGCATATCCAAGTGGAATGTTGCCGCCGGTACATTGTGCCTTTGTTGCACTTGCTTTCATACCTCTGCGGACATTTTGTGACAACTGCTCGGAGTAATATGCCGCCATACCTTCAATAACAGATTCAAGGATAATTCCCTCGGGTGTATCGGGTATCATTTCGGCAACATAGTAAATCTTAATCCCGTTTTTCTTAAGATGATATTTGTTAAGGGCAATCTCTTCCTTGTTTCTTCCTATGCGGTCTGTTTTCCATACGATAAGCGCATCAAACTTATTTTTTGTCGCATCTGCAAGCATTAGCTGAAACTGTTCGCGGTTATCGTTTCGTCCTGTCTGTGCTCTGTCAGCATATACATGTATGATTGTCAGTCCGTGTTCAGAAGCAAAGCGTTCTGCTTCGGCGACTTGACCTTCTATTGACTGCTCACCTTGTCTATGGCTCGAAAAACGGGCATAAACAACAGCGTTCATCTATTCACCCCCTATGGTTATTACATAGTACCGCCATTATATATATAACATTCTTTTATAAAACTAAACACCCTGGAATTATTGCACATTTCTGATGATGTAAGTATAGTGTAAAGTATTCTTCTCATTAGTTGGATTTCTTCATTTCCAAAACAATTATAATCATGATCGTAAGCACCATTACCAAGCTGCAAATGCACCCTGTTTCGTAACTCGCGAAGTATTTTTAGTGCTGGAAATGCATTATGATCAATAGATAATAAGTGCCTTTTTTCAATTTTTTTAATCATTGAATCCAAATCCATACGCATATTGTGTTCTGGAACTTGTTTAAATAAGTGTGTTTCGATTTTTGTATTAATATTATTTACGATTTTTGGATTAGAAGCAATGGTAGAAACTTCTTCCCATATAGTTGTGTTCCAATTGCCTGTACGATGTAGCAAGTTAACAAATAAAGCTTCGATTATAGACATTGATGTAATTATATAAGATTTGTATAGCATCGTAATTATTACAGTCGATAGATTTAATTCACGCAGTTGCTTTTCGATATATTCTATATATTGCATACTGTAAGCAAAATTACTTTTTAACCGTTTTGCATCATCGTCATTACCTGAAACCTTAATAGCATTTTTATAATAATCAACCGGTTCAGGATACCATCTTTCTGCTGTTTTATTTTTTTCGTTTTGAATAAGCGTAATAAAGGGTAATTCTGGCATCGTTATATTTCACCTCATATTTTGCATTGTAATCATCTTAAAAACTGCAACTAAATTTTGTTATTACTCCGTAAGTGTTTCCAAATTCAGAGCAAGTCTTGCAGTGTTTCTGTCTTTTAGACTTGCCTTGTCATACGCTCTTGCAATCTCATATGCACCGGCGGATATTTCGCTTGGTACATACACTTTCCCGCCTGTCCACACCTCAAGAGGAACATTGAGTGCTTCGGATAACTTCAGCGCAATAGGCAGAGGCGCATCTTTCATGCGGCGTACAATAATGGAGCGTACCTGTCTGTCGGTAAGTCCTGTAATTCTTACAATATCGGGAATATTTAATCCTATTTCTTCTGTCACATCAATAAATATTTTATAAAAAGGCTTACCTTGCAGCTTCCCGCACAACTCGTCATAGACCGCTTCTGCTTCATTATCGCCTAAAAGATAGTCCACAGATACCTTTAATTTTTCCGCATACTTGCGTACCTGATCTATTTTGGGAGAGCGCTGTTCAAGTTCATAGCGGCTTAGTATTTGTTTCGATGAACCAAGCAGTTTGGCAAACTCATCCTGCGTAAGGCCCATTTCCTTGCGTATCTCCCTCAATCTCTCACCAAAAGAAGTAAAATGTATATCGACTTCGGGCAGGCTTTCTATTAAAGCCTGTTCTTTTTTATTGTCTTTCATATAAGATAGCTCCTTTTTTGTAATCTACACACATATTATAGCACATAAAATCAACATTGTCAATATATTTTATTTATATATACAAAATTATCTCCAAACGGTTGACAAACGGGGCGTTTTGATGTAAAATATAATCAAAGTCAACCGAATGGTGACAAATAGAGCAAAATGGAGGTGATTAAACCTATCCTCTCAGTTCGGATTATTCCGAAAACCATTCCGAGTATGGAAAAGAAATTACTGTGTGCCACAGTTCTTGATGCAGTCATACGTTTTTACGAGAATCCCGAAAACGAATCAGCATTTGAGAAGTGGTACGCAGAGAAAGGAGAAAACATATATGGACAAGAGAACAGCGGACATGCTTCGAGAAAAATACCCTAATCATATCCCTCTTAAGGTAGCATCGCAATTCCTCGGCGTATCACCCCGACAGTTATCGATGCTTATTGCGGATAACCGCGAACCCTTTGCATCAATCGGTGCCAATATTGGAACCAGACAGAAGTACGCCAGAATCTACACCGAAAGAATGATTGCCTATCTGAACGGTGAACTTCCGAATATTTAAGTGAGAAAGGCTCTTACTTGTATTGGAGGGTGGTTAGCTTCCTTGAAGGCAAAAAATAATTGTCAGGTGATATGACTGCACTTTTTGCTTTTCATATCACCTGATTTTTTCATATGGAGGTTATTATGAAACTTCACGACAACCAGTTATATCTTATACGGCACCTTATTCGTTTTCATTATCTTGATTATGAAAGCTGTCTTGACATACTTGATACCCAAAACACTCATGACAGAATTGCACTTTCCTATGTGTTCCGTCCGCTTACTAAAAATAGGTACATATCAAAGAATAAAGATGGCATTGTATCCGTACTGAAAAGAGGCAAGGCTTTATTTCCAAATGAAAAGCCGCTCGTATCCTCGGGTGGTGAAAAACAGCGTATTATTCAAGTGTCAAGGATGGTATCACTTTTGGAGCGAAACGGGATTACCATCACAGACACCATCCCGAACAGTCAAAATCCTCATTTCATTCCATCTGCTTGTTGGCGAGACATTGCTCCCGGAATACTTTCTACTACACGTTTTGTCGGAATGCTGTTGGCATACGGCAAGAAGTATGCTGTTTACGATATTGGTGACGGCAGTGTTGAATGGCAAGTTCGCGCGGAAAGTTCACTCTTTTACACAAAATACGGTTTGTATGAAACAAAGGCAGACGGAATGATACTTGTTTGTGATGATGACAAAAGAGAGGCTATCGCAACAAACATAATCCGTCAGACTATGTGGCATAGAAAAAGCCTGATGAATGAGAACTATACCGAGCGTGAAAGGCCGGTCCGTTTTTCAAGATCTCCGATAAAACTGCGAACACAATACGAGCACGTTTATCTTACAACGCCGTCAACACTGAAAACATCATTATACCGCATATATACTGAAGATTCGGTGATTCAAGGTGTTATGGAAAATGGAGCAAAAACAAACGATCCGAAATCAGGAGATTTTGAAATTTGGCCAAGCCGCTACTATGTAAATCCAGCATTTGACCTATTGAAACTGGTATATTTTTTCTCGGCTGTAAAACTGCATGTTGAAATGGATAAGGAAAGTTATGCTGTTTCAGAACTCACATATGCAATAGTGATGTACAAAAAGGATTTGTCCATCATTAAAATGTACCCGGATGTACTGCATTCAGAAAGGGTGGTGCTTTATGAACTTGAATCTGATGAAGACTCTTAAAAATATTGAGAAGAAGATTGCTGGTGACCGTATCCCCAAAATCGAAGAATTGGAGAAAGCATACGAATACACACTGCGTTTGCGGAGTCAATTGATTTCGGTGATATATGATATCAGGCAGTATGTTGACACCGATAATCCAAAGGAAAATATATCGGCAAAAGCATGCGGATATCATGCTGACAAAAAGGCAGTAGTATTAACGATCAGAGAGCCATTGCCGGCGATCAAAGAATTTACGGCTTCGGTGGAGGAACACTGGATAGAGATGATACACGGTGCTATTGCAGAGGCAAGCAAAGACGGTCTCCCAAATTTCGAAAAGGCGTTTGTCATGATTGAAATCACAACCTCGAGGGGGACTGCTAATCATCAGGTGTGGGATACTTCGAACCGCGCTATCAACGTTATCATCAACAATCTCAAAGGCATATTCTTTAGAGATGATGATTTCGAGCATATGGCTTTCGGTATTGCCGCAAAGTGGGGCGAAAATGCCAAGACGGTTATTAAAATCTGTGAATTTGACGAACGATTCAAAGCAAATCTTGATATCTTTTTCGAGGATCCATGATACTTCTGAAATTACCATGGAGAAAAGATATGTAAGTTTGGAAACACGATGTAAAATGCCATGTAAAACCCGCATTGGCTCTGATAGGCGAAACTGTATGGCTGTCAGACCGTATCAAATTCAGAGAGGTTCAGAGAGGGGATTTCGCGCGAGCGTAATCCTCTCTCTGAACAAGCGGAAATAAGCCCAACCTGAACTTGCCTTTTTCGCAGGCTTTGGTTGGGCTTTTTAAAAACAACAGGACTTATGTAAATCATTGACGACTCATCCCTGCAAAAGTATGACATTGTTACGATGTGGTAAAATATATACACAGCATAATGAAACAGAGGAGTTGTCAAGTTATGAAAAAAATCACTGATAAACTTATACAAAACTTTAAAAATCACCTTATTAATGAAGAGAAAAGCAGTGCTACTATTGAGAAATATATCCGAGATATTTCCGCTTTTCTGGGGTGGCTTCACGGAAGAACTGTTGATAAAGCGACCGTTCTTGCATACAAAGCATATTTGGTAGAGCGTTACAAGCCGGCAAGCGTTAACTCGGTTATATCGTCCCTGAACAGTTTCTTTTCTTTTGGCGAATGGTACGATTGCAAGGTAAAATCTCTAAAAATACAAAAACAGATTTTTGCTTCAAAGGAAACCGAACTAACCAAGACAGAGTACGAGCGACTGCTTGACGCAGCAAGGTCAAAGAAAAACGAGCGGCTGTTTCTGCTGATGCAGACAATCTGCTCGACCGGAATCCGCGTGTCGGAGCTGCGTTTTATCGATATAAACGCTGTAAACACAGGAGTTGCTAATATCAATTGCAAGGGCAAACTCCGTCAAGTGTTTTTGCCGAAAGTTCTTCGTAAGATGCTTACAAGGTATGCAAAAGAGCAAAATATAAAAAGCGGTCCCGTGTTCGTATCGCGAACAGGTAAACCGCTTGATAGATCGAATATTTGGTCTGATATGAAAAAACTCTGCGAATCCGCAGGAGTATCAAAGGATAAGGTCTTTCCGCATAATCTTCGCCATCTTTTTGCACGCACTTACTATTCGCTCCAAAAAGATATTGTTCGTCTTGCAGATATACTCGGACATTCAAGCGTGAATACCACAAGAATCTATACAATGGAGACAGGAGAGGTGCACAAGAAGCATATCGAGAAATTAGGGTTGCTCAAATGCTGAAATAACATAATCACTATTATGTGGTAAAAGTATTTGATATGGAATAATCCACCCCAATTACACCCATTTATTATATCATAAATCGGGGTATAAGTCAATGATTTACATAAAAAATATAAATACTTTTTGAATTTAGGCATAACAAAGCCGACCAATGTAATTTTTGTTTTTTGCATTGGTCTTTTTGTGCTGCAATGATTACTATGAGTTTAATTTTTTAGAATGGCGTGAATTTACATGAGTTTTTTCTACCACATAATAGTGATTATGTCATAGAGAGGATGAGTATATGAGCAAGGACGAATATATGATGATACGGGAAGAAATGATGTTTAACCAAAAACGTCAGGACAGTATTACGCAGTTTACATATACGACTGCAGTTGCGATATGGGCGGCTGCACTAACCGTAAACAATGCGTGGATTGTTTACTCATCATTGTTTGTAACATTACTAATGGCATTAAGAATATCTGATTGCAGGAGAGCAATTTCTTTTTTAGCCGGGTATATGAAAGTAATGTTAGAACCAAATATTGAATTTGAGTGGGAAACAATGAGTTGTAAGTACTATGAAACACATAGGAGAACCGCAATGGAATGGCTCTTATATGTGGGCTCAAAGTTTGATTTTGCAATTCTTAGTATCGTAAGTTCAATATTGTTTTGGGGACTTAGAGATTGGACTTTTATAGTGCATGACTCTTTGATTTTGGCTTATGTGGTTTTAATTGTTCAAATTTTTATTGTAGCATTTGAAATTCTTCTTTATTTCAAATATTCAAGTGTTGCATCAATGAAAAATAAATTTATTAGCAATTGGGAGGTTGTATTGAAATGATGAAAAAAGATTTAATAATCCAAAAGACAGCACCTTGTAAAGCAGGTAAGAGAGTATTATCTGCGATTATGGCATTGGCAATGCTATGCACAATGATGTGCGGAATAACCGTTCCTGTAACGGCAACAAGCTATGAATTACTCAATCCTATTACGGGAACTGTACAAGGTGCTGGTTATGACGAAACCGCGGGACATTACGGCATCGATTTGTATCCGTACAATTACGGTGATCCAGTATATGCAGTTGCATCGGGAACAATTATGTATTCTTGTCCGAGAAATCACACGAAAGAATATCAATCCGGTGACGATTGCTGTACCGTAAAGATTATTCTTGACGAACCGATTACATACAACGGCACAACATATGTGTGTGCATTCTATACACATATGTCCGCGCTTGTATATGACATTTACTGCGGTTACAAGGCAGCATGTGTAGAGGAATATAACGCAGGGTTGCGTACAGATGCACTTCCTACCGAATCCGTTCACGTAGAAGCAGGCGACCTTATTGGATATGTCGGAAAAGGCAACGGTGCGACACATCTTCATTTTTCCTTTGAAGCATCCGAGGCCGATGGATACGCTATGATGCCGAATAGTGAGTATTATGACGTATTCGAGTGGTGCTATAATGATAGTATTACTGCTGGCGGCACGACAAGTGTATCGAACAATGTTGCTTCTGCATACTCAACGGGTATGACATTGACTCAGCTTCAAGCCAAATTCCCAGAGGGGAAATATTGGAATGGAGGAAATGCTGATGGTTATACTTCCTATGCATGTACATGTCATGGTCAAGGAATATGTATTGCAGGAACGTCTCCATGCACTTGTAATCACTTTCAAGGTGGTACGCAATGCAATGGATTCGCAAGGAAATTAGCGTATGATGCTTATGGTTCGCATTTGAGCACCTGGCAAACAACATCATCATCTAGTTACGTGGATTCGCTCAAACCGGGAGATGTAGTATATAACGATTCGCCACACTGGTTTATGGTTATTTCGGTTAGCTCGGATTCGGTTACTGTAGGTGAATGCAACTGGGGAAGCAGATGTGTAATTAAATGGAGTAGAACAGTAAAAAAATCAACGATAAAAGGGTATGATGGATTAAATATTTTTATTGCTCCTTATTCATTGACTAGTGGTTCTTCAACAAGTGTTCATACACATACATATTCCATAACTGAATATGAAGCAGCACATCCTCATAAGGCATATATTAAGTGCTCCTGTGGGGAGTTTGGTGGCTATACAGGAGCAACAAAGTATGTGTCTAGTTGTTCATCTTGTAGCGATACTTGCACTTGCTCCTCAAGTTACGCAGGAACATATACATGCATTACTACCAATTATCCTCTGACAATTCGTTCAGGACATGGAACAAGCTATGATGCAATTGGATCTATTCCTTCAGGTGCGTCAGTTACCGTTACAAGAGCTAACGGAAGTTGGGCTCACGTTACATATAATGGTGTAAGTGGATATGCTTCAATGGAATATTTGGCAAAGCCATATTCTACTTCAAGTGCATATCCTGTACCTTTTAAATGTTATACACTTTCTGATGACAATCATGCAGCAGACGCATTTGATGCTCCAAATGGTAATCATATTGGATATATTTACGGAACGGATTATTGTACTGTAAAGGAGATATACTCAAACGGTTGGTGCTTGGTAAACGTACCGTGGGATAGCGGAACTAAGGATGTGTATACATATACGGGAAACTTTTTTAATACCTCTTTTACTCCTGTTATAGATGTTGTAGAATCATCGGGAAACACCTATATACGATACAATACATCAACTAGATTGGGAAATGTTGATGCTGGTGATAAAGTAACAATTGTAGATAGGTATGGGGTTCAAGTTCAGGCGATATATCCACACACCGATGGAACGTATCGCTGTGCTTGGATAAACGCATATCATTTTGATCATACGCATACTCCAGGTGCTGCAGCGACTTGTACATCTCCACAAGTGTGTACAACTTGTGATGCGATAATCGCTGGTGTTACAAGCCACACACCCGGTGCTGCTGCAACCTGTACTTCTAACCAAACTTGCACAGTTTGCGGAGTGATTTTGAATACGCAGACTGCACATACCCCCGGTGCTGCAGCCACTTGTACGACTGTTCAAAAGTGTACGGTTTGTGGAATTATACTTGCAGGAACTATAGAACATAGTTACACTGCTGGCGACTACACTGATCCTACCCATCCGCATACTATTTACAATACTTGTGATTGTGGAGCAATGTCTGATTCGGGCTATTATGCGAAAGTTTTAAGTTGCACTGAATGTTATCCTACCCCTACAATATCGGGTATCACATACAGCCCGTCAACCGTAAAGGTGGGTGATACAGTAACATTTACTTTGAATGCTACCGGAGGTACAGAACACTGTATTTGTATCGGCGATGGAACCGATGAAATATTCAAGTCGCTGACAAGCTCTTGTACATATCAATTCACAAAAGCCGGTACCTATTACATTTACGGATGGGTAAGAAACGCAAGCGGAACAAAATATCCCGATACTGTTACCCTTGTTGTTGAAGATAATATTGTATCCGTAAACAGTGTATCTCTGAATAAGACAAGTGCAACCATTGATGTAGGCGATACACTGAACCTGACAGCGACTGTAGCCCCTTCAAATGCAACGAATAAGAATATTACTTGGAATTCCTCTAACACGAGCATCGCTTCTGTTTCAAACGGTGTTGTTACAGCAAAGTCGGCAGGAACTACAACGATAACCGCAACAACAGTGGATGCTTCAAAGACTGCTACCTGCATAGTCATCGTATCTGCACCGGAAGAACCGATAAATCCAAATGCCGCAGCAATAGTAGTAAATGATATTACTACAAGAGCAGGCGAAACATTTGATGTAACAGTAGATGTAGCAAATAATCCCGGTATGTGCTTCCTTCAGGTAACTCTTGAATATGATGAATCGGTGTTAACGCTGAAAGGTGCCTCCAATGGTTCTGTACTCTCAACTTTTGAAAATGGCGTAAACTTGCAATGGAGTGCAGATGCAGATACCTCAAAAAACGGCACTCTTGTTACTTTGACATTTGAAGTGAATGAAGATGCAGAGGCAGGAGAATACACGGTAAACACAATTTTCCGTGAAGCGTACGATTCGGATCTGAATGATGTTGTCTTTACTGTCGCAGCCGGAACGATTACTGTCGCAGACTTTATCTACGGTGATGCTAACGGTGATGGTGAAGTAACTGGAAAGGATGCAGTGCTGCTTCGTAAATACATGGTGAATTACAATTACGATACAGGGACATCTTCTGTTGCGGTTTCCCCCGGAGCGGATGCCAATGGCGACGGTGAAGTAACTGGAAAGGACGCAGTACTGCTTCGCAAATACATGGTGAACTATAACTATGATACCGGAACATCATCAGTCGTTCTCGGTCCACAGCAGTAATTCACATTTGGTTTAATAAAATACGAAAGAGGAAATATTACGATGAAAAGATTTTGGTCATCAGTTTTGATCTTTTTGATGGTGTTTAGCACCATTGTTATACCAGTAGAAGTAAGTGCGGCAGATGCACTTATGATAAGTGCCGACACACAATCTGCAGAAGCTGGAGAAACTGTCACAATTACACTGTCAGCTTCAAACAATCCTGGTCTGTCATTTTTGCAAGTGACGCTCCAGTATGACACATCTGTATTAACTCTCGAAAGTGCCACAAATGGAAACGTATTTTCTACCTTTGAAAAAGGCGTAAATCTTCAATGGAGTTCGGACGAAGATTCTACAAATAACGGAACACTCGCAACATTAAAATTTAAAGTTACTGAAAATGCGGCTGTGGGGAGTTATGCCGTAAATGCAATCTTTCGCGAAGCATACGATTCGGATATCAATGATGTTGCCGTAGTCGTTAATCCTGGTGCGGTAATCGTTACATCTGAACTTGTAGGCAAACAAACTGTAGCCGTTACCGCTCCTGTTAAAGGTGCAGTTCCGCAGGCTACAATCGCCGCTGGAAGCGGATACACAGGAACAATCGCTTGGGAAGGAAATCCCACAAAGTTTGCAGCGGATACTGTTTATGTCGCAAACATTACACTCACCGCGGCAGATTGGTACGTTTTTGCTCCAACCGCAACCGGTAGTGTCAGCGGCGCAACTGTTACGAATAACTCTGTTTCAAGTGACGGAAGCACTCTGACATTCAAGGCAACATTCCCGAATACCGCAGGTAAAGATACTCCTGCTTGTACCGCACCTGCGAATGTAACAGCAACCTATGGTCAGAAGCTCTCCGATATTACACTTACCAATCCCGCAGGTAATACCACAGGCACTTGGACTTGGGCAGCTCCTACGACCTCTGTCGGAAATGTCGGAACAAAGACCTTCAAGGCAACATTTACACCAACTAATACAAACGATTATGTAGCTGTTGAGAATATCGATGTATCCGTTACGGTAAAGCCCAAGCCAATTACCGTTACTGTCGATAACATTGCCGATCAGCAGTATACCGGTAGTCAGATCAAGCCTACAGTTACAGTAAAGGGCGATGGCAAGACTCTCGTTCTTAACACTGATTACACTGTCGAGTACGGCACAAACAAAAACGTTGGTGCAACTGGCGGTTCTGTAACCGTTAAAGCAAAATCCGGCAGTAACTATACTTTCAGCAACACCACAGAGAACTTCAATATTGTTGCCCAAGCAGGTCAGGTTACAATCAGTGGAAATCTTAATGTAACTTATCCTAACACTGTTCCCAACGCAACGATTGATAAGCATGGCAGTGACGGCAGCGTAACCGTATACTACTACACCAACGAAGCCTGCACCAGCGGTAGGACAACTACCAAGCCTACCAATACAGGCAACTATTGGGCAAAAGCTGAAATGGCAGCCGGAACTAACTATGGCTCTGCTGTAAGTAATGTCCTCGCATTTACTATTTCCCGTGCAAGCATAACACCTAGTGTTTCTATTGCAAATTGGACTTATCTCGGCAACGCAAGTACTCCATCCGTTACAGGCAACACCGGCAACGGCACTGTAACCTATCAGTACAAGGCTAAGGACGCTAACGATAATACATACACTGCAACGGTTCCCACTAAAGCAGGTGATTACACCATTAAGGCTACTGTGGCACAGAGCTCGAACTATAACGGTGCAACTGCAACAGCAGATTTCAAGATCAACCCCAAGAATATCTCCGAGGTGACGATTGACGCAATTGCTGATCAGACCTATACCGGCAATGCAATCACTCCCAAGCCTTCTGTTAAGGATGGCATCACTCCGCTCGTTCTCGACACTGATTTTACATACAGTTATGAGAATAATACCAATGTAAGTACTACCGCAACCGTTAAGGTAGTCGGTAAAGGTAACTACACCGGCACTGCAAGCAAAACCTTTACTATCATTCGCAAAGATCTTTCCATTACAGTAAGCATAACAGGATGGACTGTTGGCGGTACACCTAACGCTCCTGCTGTTACAGGTAATCTCGGCAACGGTGCTGTAACTTATCAGTACAAGGTTAAGGGTGCAGCAGATAGCACATATTCTGCTACAGTTCCGACAGCTGTAGGCAACTACACAGTAAAGGCGACCGTAGCACAGACTGCAAATTATAACGGCGCTACCGCAACAACCGATTTTGCTATCAGCACAAAATCGGCACAGAACATTACCGCTGACAATGTAACAGTTACCTACGGCGACTCCGGAAAGAAAGTTTCCGGTACAACCAACGGTAACGGAACAATCAGCTATGCTGTAAAGAGCGGTTCCGATGTTGTAGAGGTCAACAGCACGACCGGTGCACTGACCATCAAGAAGGTTGGTACGGCTACTATCACTGTTACTGCATCTGAAACAACTTCTCATGCAGCAGCTACAAAGGACATTACCGTAACCGTCAACCCCAAGAAGATTACCGCACCTGCGGCTGACACCACTGTTTATACCTATAACGGAAGCGAACAGACCTACAAGATCACAGCAAATGATGCTTATACCGTAACAGGTAACAAGCAGACTGCGGCTAATGAAACAGGTTACACTGTAACCGTAGCTCTCAAAGATAAGGTGAACTATCAGTGGAGTGATGGTTCCACTGAAGATCAGACATACACCTTCATCATAAAGAAGGCAAGTGTTACTGCACCGGCAGCTAACAATACGACTTTCGCATATACCGGAAAAGAGCAGACCTACTCTCTTACTGCAAATGATGCTTATACCATCACCGGGAACAAGCAGACTGCGGCTAACGAAACCGGCTACACCGTAACAGTGGCTCTTAAGGATAAGGTAAACCGTCAGTGGAGCGATGGCACTACCGATGACAAAACCTACACCTTCATTATTAAGAAAGCAACTATTACAATTACCGCAAAGAACAAGAGTGCATATACTGGAAATACTGCGCCTACCCTCGGTGATAGCGATTATACAGTAACCGGACTTGTAAACGGCGAGACACTGAAAACAAAGCCCACCATCGCTTATGAAACTACACCGGATATGAGCAAGGCTGGTACAACTAATATCCTTGTTTCCGATGCTGTAGCTCCCGATGGCAGCAACTACAATGATATCGTATATATCAGCGGTACATTGACAATAGCGAAAGATGCCGATGAATATGAGTGGTTGTGGTATTACCTCATGGTACTCCAGAGCCAGAAATTCGATGTTACGGCAACCGCAACCGCAGGAGGCGAAATTGATCCTGCCGGTGTGAGCAAGGTACAGTATTCCAAGAGCATTACCTATACCATCACTCCCGATGCCGGCTATGCAATCAAGTCTGTTCTCGTAGACGGCGAGGATGTTGGCTCTGCCAGCGAATACACCTTCAAGAACGTTACCAAGAAACATACTATTCACGCTGTCTTTGAACAAGTCAATCCCTACACCGACATAAAAGCTGACGATTGGTTCTATGATGATGTGCTTTATGTAACTTCTAAGGGCCTGATGGAAGGTACAGGTAACGGCAAGTTCTCTCCCGAAATTTCCACCGACCGCGCGATGCTCGTAACGGTTCTGTGGAGACTGGAAGGCTCTCCTGTTGTTGACAATCCTGTTGATTTCCTCGACGTTGCAGACGGACTGTGGTACTCTGATGCTATCGATTGGGCTTCCGCAAACGGCATCGTAAACGGTTACGGTGATGGCAGATTCGGCCCCACCGACACAATTACCCGTGAACAGATGGCAACCATCATGTGGCGTTATGCAAAGTACAAGGGATACGATGTATCGGTCGGCGAGAACACCGACATTCTCTCCTACACCGACGCTGAAACGGTAAGCGATTGGGCAATTCCTGCAATGCAGTGGGCGTGCAGCAAAGATATGATTAAGGGTATTGTAAATAACATTCTTGATCCTGCCGGCGACGCAACCCGAGCACAAATTGCAGCAATTCTGTATCGTTTCTGCCAGACAATCAAATAATTCATTTATAGAAGAAACCACACTCTACAAAATAGAGTGTGGTTTCTTCTATATGGAGACATTTTTTAAGTTTTATTCAACTCAATAGTTATAATTCTTAACACTAATTATAATTCACAAAGAATGTGTAGATTGCTGGAAAATTATGTGATATAATACACTTTAGTAAAGATATTTGGTGCCATGGGAGAAATAATTATGATGCTAGATATATCTGATACGCAATTTAAAAGAATTTTCTCTAACCCTAAATTTTATCTTCCTATTCGCTGGGATAATAAAGACTTTTTATATACATTAAAGGCGTTAATGTGGATGGGTGTGTTGTTTGTGTTATTGTAATTAGAGACAACTCAAGTAATTGATTATTTGGATACGTTTTACTTTATGTGTCGATTTTTACATATTAATGTTGCAAAATATAATGTGTTGTGATATAATAATAATTGAAAAAGAAAAAAGTATAAAAGGGAGGATGTATTATGGTAAATACAGTAGTGGATATTAGTGAATTTTACCAGACAATCAATGATATTGAAACTTTAGGATTTGACACACATTTGTTTATCAACGCAATTAACAAAATATATAATTCGCCTATTTTTATATTAATAAATGATAAAACTGAAGATAAGGTTTTACCATCTGATGAATTAAATTCATTGCGAATTTTGGGTACACCGGTCTATGTATCTGTTACGCAAATTAAAGACAATTTAAAAAGTGATTTTTTCAATATGGTACTACGTATTTTTTTAAATAGTATTTCTAAACAAAATAGAGAAATGGTTGTTTCTTTGCTTGAACAGTTGTTGCCTCAAATAATTGCAAGCATACACTACATTACTAAAGAAGAAAGATGTATGTATGCTATTGCAATAGAATTTTATTTAAGAGATAGTCAAAAGTTTCATAGCCCCGAGGAATTCAAACCCAAGCTGTTAGAAAATTATTGTGATAACCTTACCGTAAACTGCTCACATAGAAAGAACACAAAATGTTTTATTAGTATGGAGCGAGTGTATAATTCGTTAAATAGTTTAGAAAGCAAGCATATATTAGAGAGGAACAAGGAAACAAATGGGTACAAATACATACGATGGTAATGAAGTAATGATAAACAATAACAATGATGACTTGTTTTCCACTGCTTCCTTTGAGCCAGAGGCAATTGAAATTTTAACTGCGGATGATGTATATGGTGCAACTGCTGATATTTTAGAGAAAGAATTTGAGAGTCTTTATGAAATAAAGCAAAACTTGGAAACATCAGGAGCTACAAAATCAGCAGTTATATTTCGAGATATTCTATGGAAAATACTTTTTAGGAATAATGAAAATATCCCCACTCCTTTTATTATTTTAAAAGAGTCGTTTCATATTAACAGAGTGTATTATGATAGTTATAGTTCTCATCTTTCTGCCAAGCATTTTCCACGCAAGCAATATTGCAAGAGACTATTCTTTTTAAGTTGTCCAATATACTCTGATGACCTTTTTGATAAAAGTGAAAACGAGTTGTGTGATTTACTAATAGGTTCTTGTGTTATAAGACCGTCTCTTGAAAACGAGAACATTATTGGGCAAACGCTTTTGAATCCAAAATGTTTTGAAAAATGGAAAAACGAATATATATGCACAGCTTCATACAAATTAACTATGTTCGGTAAACGTGTAAGTCTCGAAGCATTTCCTTATATGATGCAAGATGGGGAAGTTATTACTTGTGCAGAAACAACTTTAATTCATTTGTTGGATTATTTTAGTAATCGTTATAGTTCATACAGATCCGTAGTTCCCAGTGATTTGTTTGAAATTGAAAAAGAGCTATCTTTTGAACGTATTATTCCAAGTAAAGGGATGACTTATAAAACAGTTTCACATCTTTTGACCAAGTTAAACTTTCATCCTAAATTATATGGTTTTGATAATAATGATACAATTGTAGATAAAAGAACTATGCATCATTATATTGATTCGGCGATCCCAGTCGCAGTAAGTTTGAATCCAGGGAATGCCGAACAATCCCACTCAATTGTTGCTATAGGAATATCAAAAACTTTATTGCCGATAAATAAGGTGTCCTCTAAATTAAAGCCACAAAATGGATTGTATTTTCTAGATATTTCGGATTTGTATTATGAATATATAGTTATGAATGATTCTTCTGCACCTTATACAAAGATATCTATGGTTACAGATGGTTGCAAAGAAAAGAGATTTAAATTCCAAATAGAAAATACAGTTGGAAATTTTGAAATTTCATCAATAATTGCTCCTTTGGCAAAAAGAATGTATCTAGACGATTTTAAGGCTTCGGAAATTGCATTAAGTTTTATTTCAAATGATAATGTAGGAATAAAAAAGGCAATTGAAATGGCTGGTATTGATGAATATAGCCAGTTGGGATTGACTAAAAATGATCCTATATTGTATCGCTTGTTTTTGGTAAGAGCCGGTAGTTTTAGAAGAAAACGATCGTTTAACTTAAAGAAAAAAACCTTGCGATGGACGGTATATAGTAGTATTCCTTTGCCAAAATTTGTTTGGGTATGTGAATTGTATAGCAAGTCTTCGTTGGAAAAAGGGAAAGCAATTGGAGAAGTGGTTATTGATGCTACTGCGAGTGAAATGGATGGAATTTCAAGTGCAATAATACTAAATTATCCAGGTTGCTTTTCCTATCGTACTCCGGAAGAATCATTTGATATTTTTGTAAAACGATATGAATCCAATGATCAACCGACCGATTGGTCGCTAATTGAACCATATATACATTTTCAAGAACCCCAAGAGGAATATTTAGAAAATAATTAAAAAATAGCGATTTACTATTGACTAATAATCAAATTTGTGATATACTATATTAGCTCGGAAGTTACGGAGACGATAGAAAGAGGAAATAATTATGTTTTTAAAACCTAAAAAGGTTTGTATTGAGAAAAATTTTGCACCAAGAGTGCATTCTGTAAAAATTACCCAGCAGCATATTGACGAATTGAATAGAGAAATTCAGAAAAATGTTATGGAAAAAGAAATCGAACGAGAAAAAGGCTTAGAAATTGCTGTTCGTTGTCGTATGAGATGATTCTGATTGCCTTTTATGTCAATTACGGTCACTATGTAGTTGCAAATATTGTAAAATACCACTCGAGAACGCTATGTCTTGAGTGGTATTTGTTTTAAAATGAGTATTATCTCCACAACAAATATAATAAAAAACAATCAAATTGAATTTGCATATCAAATATGATTAGTATGCAGATATCCTTGACTTTCTGCATATAATATAGTATAATTATATGCAGATAAGGAGCGTGTATTATGAGAAAGTTTGATTATTCGTTTTTAAATAACGGTTTGTTACCTGCTAATCTAATAAACTTGACATCAAGTATTGCATCTCTTAAAACAATGGCTGGGGTACGTAAAGAAGAGTATGCAAAGATTTTCACTGAGCTTGAAGCAGTGGCAAAAGTGCAGTCTGTTAAAAGCTCTAATGCCATTGAGGGCATCGTTACAAGTGATGAGCGTATTGCCGCTATCGTTAATCAGGATAGTGCCCCGCTCAATCATACTGAAGGTGACATTGCCGGATACCGTGATGCACTTAATGCTATTCACTTAAATCACGATAACCTTGATTTGCGTGAATCTGACATTTTGAGACTGCATCAAACAATGATGCAGATAGCAGGTTACGAATATGGCGGTCAATATAAGACCGGAGATAATTATATTATTGAGGAAGATAAGGACGGAAACAGAAACGTAAGATTTAGACCAACTCCCGCTAATGAAGTAAAGGAAGCAATGGAGCAGTTGGAGCTTGCTTATATGGAAGCACGAAACGATGCTAACATCAATCAGCTTTTGCTTATTCCTTGTGTTATTCTTGACTTTTTGTGTATTCACCCGTTCAGAGATGGCAATGGAAGAATGTCAAGACTCATATCATTGCTATTGCTTTACAAAAACGGATATGACGCAGGAAAATATGTTTCCTTTGAAGAGCAGATAAATAATTACAAAGGCTTTTATTATGAAGCCCTCAGAGAATCTTCAATAGGTTGGCACGAGAATCAAAACACATACGTTCCTTTTATTGAAAATTTCTTGTCCACTCTTTATATGTGCTACAAAGAACTTGATAAGCGTTTTGCGGTTGTAAATGGTAAAAAGATTACAAAGACAGCAAGAATTGAAGCAACCGTTTTGAATAGCCTTGTACCCATATCAAAGGCGGAGATTTGTGACGTTTTGCCAGATGTAAGCCCTACAACCGTTGAAGCGATTTTAAGCGTTATGGTAAAGAAAGGGCAGATTAAAAAGATTGGACAAGCAAGGATGACGAGGTATATTAAAGTTTAAATAAGGAAGTAGATGTTATGAAAGAGGTTATATTGCGTGAATATCAGGTAAATGCACTAAATTCCATTGAACAAGCCTTGAAACAAGGGCGAAAGCGTATAGCTATAGAAATGCCTGTTGGATGTGGAAACAGTGTTATTTTATTAAAACTATTGGAAATCCTGTCTGAATTTAATAGGGGCAAAACTCTTGTTGTTACTCATACTCTTGAGGCGAAAAAATATGTTCTGCAATCATTATTAAAAAACAATAACGATTCTGACCAAACTGTTGTAGAAACTCAGCAGAAGCTTATAAAGCTTTCTGAAAAAGATACAATTGAATATCAGTTTGTTATTTTTTATGATGTTGTAATAACAAAAAGTTTAAGCGCAGTATTTGATAACAAAGACATAACAATTATTGCCCTCCTTAAAGACAATTCTATTGGGATGCAAGAGCGCTTTACCTCTGAGGATGTAGTATTTTCATATAGTTATAAGCAGGCTGTTGACGATGGATACATTACTCCTGCAATGGATGCAAAAGCTTTTGAACCTGCGGTTGAAGCATTTAGCAAACAATTGTTAGAGCAATTTGGTTATACTCAAGTTAATTGCGATAAAAGCATACAGGACTTCGGCTGGGATTTGATAGTAAAAAACAATGATCAAACATTATTGGTAGAATGTAAAGCATACAAAAGCCAAGTGGTTTCTCCGTTTGCGGCAGATTCTATGTTAAAAAGTGTTGTATTGCGAAAAACAAAACAAAATCTTCAGCAGAACGATTTAGTTCTGTTAATAGTTTTAAGTAGTATTCCCAGTTTTCGTAAAAAAGAAATTTATGAAAGATTTGGAACCATTATTTGGGATATTCAAAATTTAGTATTTTACAGCAAACAAGATCCTGATTTGATTAAACAATTATCCCAAATTACATATTTCCCTATTGACTATATTGAGGGACAGCCTTCCGAAGAAGCAGAAGCTGCCGGATTAAGCTATGTTGGTGTTGAAGACAAAATTGTTTCTGAAGCGGAAAAAGAAACAATTGAAGTTGAGGAACTTATTCAACAGTTAGAGGAGTGTAAAGCAGGAAAGAAGTATTCACGAGAATATGAAAGCATCTGCGAAAGGATATTAAGTAGCCTTTTTGCATCAAATTATTTCAATAGGTTAACAAACCAACACAAAACAAGCGATGAGCATTTCAGAATGGATATGATAGGTTCTTTAAAGATAAGTCAAAAGAATGAGGAAAGTATGCACCCTCTGTGGAAAATGTTTGTACAGCATTATAATTCTCATTTTGTTGTTTTTGAGTTTAAAAACTACTCAAAAGAAATCGATCAGAATTTGATTTATATTACCGAAAAATATCTATTTGATGCAGCACTAAGAAATGTGGCTATAATTATATCACGAAAAGGTTTTTCAAAATCTGCGAAGTTTGCGGCAGAAGGATGTTTGAAAGAACACGGAAAACTTATCCTTGATATTACCGACAAAGACTTAATACAAATGTTGGAACATAGTGATGAAGCCGCAGATCATTTACTGATGAAATTAGAAGAATTTTTAATGCGTATAAGCAAATAACAGAAATATGTAGAAAGTGATTGATTGTTAAAGGATATAGACATGAACAATGTAGAAGATTTTGAAAACACTAAACTTTCGCTAATTAATTCGAAACAGTTAGAAGAGATCAAAAACAATCCAGCCACTAAGGCAACCATATTGTCAGTAATTAAAGCTATCCCTGTGTTGGGAGAATTAATTGACGGAACGATTGATGCATCTTTAAACAAATTTCAGCAAAGTAAGAGAAACGAGTTGCTGGATATTGTTTTAAGCACATCCGAGACGATTACTACAGAAATGGTAAATGATGTAGAATTTATAATAAATTTTGCAAAGACATTAGAAGCTGTAAATAGGCTTGGCTCTAATGATAAGGTGAAATATTTTGCAAACATTATTAAAAACGGATATTTATCAGGGCAAAGAATAACAGATGGCGAATTCGAGGAATACCTATACGCCTTATCAACGATGTCTTACAGACAAATAAATATTCTTATTGATTTGTATATTTATGAGCAGAACAATGTTGCAGAGGACAATACCGAAGATAAGACAAAGAAAAATAACAAGCTTGCACCAAGACATGATACATGGAGCACATTTGTTAACAGTGTGGCTGAAAAATATAGTATTACACTAGAAGATGTAATTAGTATACTGACAAGCATATCTAAAACAGGTTTTTGTAGTGAGGTAACCGGGGCATATTTTGGTTACACGGGAGGAGTCTTTTACATCACCAGTAGTTGCAAAAAATTTATAGAGATGATTTCGGATAGAATGTGAGGGTATATGGCAAAAGGATTATTGTTGGGGGCAGGTTTTTCTTTTGATTTGGGAATGCCGTTGGCATCTGAGTTTTCAGATACATTATTCGGCTTTTTAAATTCTTTTAAAATTGAGAATTTAATTAACAATATGAGAGGTCATAGACCATACAGTAATGACAGAACGCTCTGTGATGTCACACTCAACCGGTTACTTGAGATATACAATGGATTTCTTAATTCTGAGAATAAAAATTATGAAGAATTATTCAGGATTGTTGAGAGTTTGCAGGTGAACAGTAGAGAAGCACAAGAAACGGTTAGTTATTTTCTTTCAAAGATAAGAAATATCATAAACGAATTGTTCCTTATATATCAGAAAAACACATATTTTTACTATATTCTTAACAGAGATAAATACAAGTGGTTGATAGATCAATTTGAAAAAGAAGAATTATGGGTATTTACACTGAATCACGATGTGTTAATCGAAATGCTGTGTATTGATTATAAAATACCATTAAATGAGGGGTATTCGCGAACCATGCAAATTCCTATGTCAAATATAAATATGGAAGAGTGCATTGACTTTGGAAAAATTGATGCAACAGAGAAAGATGTTGATAAGTTAAACTACCTCAAAAATACAAAAGGAATAAACATTTTAAAAATACATGGTGGATTAAACGAGTTTTTTCAGGGGGATGAAAAAACAGGCAGACATCGTATGATATTTGATTACCATAAATTTGAAAGTTCTTTAAACTATTTGAATGCATTGGAGTCATTTATTCATGCTCCGCACTATTACATAAATGACAGACCTCCCAATATAGAAAGTGAAATATGTGTAAGTGATTTTGACGGTGTTTTGCAATTTATGCACCTTCGATTTTAACCGGAAGCAAAAAGTATCACAAAACAATATCCCAAAATCAGCGTGAAGAAAAAATCGAGCTGTTTTCATCTGGATTGACCAAAATAGATGAGCTGTATATTATAGGGTACAGTTTTGCTGACAAACATATAAATAACAGAATATCACATGCTATGCATCTGAATGATAAATTAAAAGTACTTGTAGTAAGTCCTACAGCTCAAAAGCAGGAACTGTTCGAACCATTTGATTATAATGCAAGAGTACGTTATTGTAATACTTCATTTCCTGTTTGGGCAGATTATGAAAAGAAAGGTGAATGGGATTCTGAATTCAGTAAAACGATAAGTGAATTGACTGATACTGTCAGAAAGCCGTTGATTGCATCTGTAAAAGAAAGCATTATTAAATGAGCGTAGAAAAACCTACCACCTAAGCCACTATGACTTAGGTGGTAGGTTTTCTGTAAATGCAAAGACATTCTTCACAATGTGTAAGGTTCGTCTTTGCGTGTTTTGGTGACCCGTACGGGAATCGAACCCATGTTTCCGCCTTGAGAGGGCGGCGTCTTAGCCGCTTGACCAACAGGCCGATCATCAGAACACGAATATTATATCATATCCCATTTTATTTGTCAATATCTTTTTGAAAAAAACTTAAAATATTTTTATTTAATCAGCAGCATTGTAGATATGCTATATCGGCAGTTATTCCTCAAAGCTCCAGTACGCCCATATTCAAGGTGTTTATATCATGCGACAGCGGTTGTCAAGGGGGATGGCAAACATCACTTAAAAAGGAATCGCCTTTGTCAAAGGACAAAGGCGATTCCTTTTTGGCTGGGGATGAGGGGTTCGAACCCCCACAAACAGAGTCAGAGTCTGTCGTGCTACCGTTACACAAATCCCCAATGTGATTTATTCAACGGACAATATTATACCACAACATAATGGGTTTGTCAATAGGTTTTAGAAAATATTTTTCGTTTTTCAGGAGGAAATTTTTTCAAAAATTCTCCAACTTCCCGATAATGTAATTGACATGGCGTCAATTATATGTTAAAATAATATAATAACCAAAACTCGGTCGAAGGAGGCGAAAATATGAGCGATAAACCGAAAAATCTCAGCGATATCGACAGATTCTGGGATCTTGATTCCCTGCTGCCAAAAAAGCGCCCCGTTACACCCTCGGTGCGTTCGGTGAATACCGACACCGTGGAGTTTTCCGTGGGCACGGATGATAACACCCCTGATGGCGGCGCGGCGATACCGCCGAGGGATTCGAATGCACCCCTTCCCGAGCGCACCTCCCCCCACGATCAGGCACGGCGTCTGAACGAACTGCCCATGCGCACACGTGCGCAGGAGTACCGCTCAAAGCCGCTTGATCCGTATCTTATCTATGAGCCTGAAAACACGCTTATCCGCCGCGTTGAGGTGTCAAAATGGGACTCGCGGTTCAATTTCTACGAAAACTTTCAGTCCGATGTGAAGCGGCTGTGGTCACGCGCCGCCGTACCTGCCGACCACGTCTCCTTCTTCTCATATGTGCCGCAGTATTCCCAGCTTAAATACGCTCAACTCAAATGGTACCTCTGGTGGCGCGAAAATGTACGGCGCGGTACGTACCTACGTACCGATTTCTGCTACATCCTTTTATACATCTACGAGATCATCAACTGCCCCGACCTGATAACGCCCGAAAAGGGGCTCGAGCTTCTCTGCGACATCTGGACAAACTACCGCGGCGAACACCGCAGGATCGACAGCTATATGTGCGACTGGCTGTGCGACTACTGTCTTATCAATAAGCTCCCCTGTCCCGCAAATCGCCTTGAACCCATAATCGGTGACATCGTGGCGGCGGCAAATTTCAAGGAGTTCTACATCGGTTCGGGGAAGGGCGACGTTGCTGCAAGCATTCTCGCCTATTCCTCCACCTACGACTGGCGTAAAAGCCGCTATGTTACGAGCGAAAACATGGAGCTTTTCGCGTTACACATACGCGGCGCATTTGAAAAAGCGTACCGCGAGGTGCTCTCGGAAAAGGACGACAGCTTCGCTAAGGAGTTCCGCGTGGAACGCAGTGCATACGACGGCGCGCTTTGTGTATATAATATGAAGCGGACGATCACGGTGGAATATGCATCTTACACACGCTCGCCGAAGTTCCGTTTCGTGGTGACTGATATAATCAAATACAGCGAAAACCGCATCCGCATGGCGCTTGGCGTCAAATCCCGTCTCAAGGTGGACTCGCTCGGAGATAAATTAAAGGCGTGCCTTGATGAATATTTCGATACACACCTCCCCCTTCCGAAAAAGAGCCGCGCATCAAAATCCGCGGCGATCCTGCCGGAGGTAAACGAATACGACAAGCTCTATGAGCCGACCTCTACCACGCTTTCTCTTGAAAACGCGCTCAGGATCGAACAAAGCTCCTGGAGCACCACCGACATACTCACCTCGGCGTTTGAGGAATCTTCGGAGCAAGCACCATCGAAGCCTGTACCCAAAGCCGTGCCGGAGCCCATCCCGGAACCGAGCTCTCAACAAAAGTCCATCCCCGAGACGCTTTCTTACACCGAAACGCCGGAAGGTACCGACGAGTTTGAGGGATTTGTCGCTTCTCTTGACGGCATCGCCCGCGAAGCGCTGACACAGCTAGCAAACGGCGATAGTGCCGCGCTGGCAAAGGCTGCATCGACGGCGGGCATACTTGCAGATGCCCTGGCAGACAAAATCAACGAAGCAGCGTTCGATATCATCGGCGACAGCGTGATCGAACCACACGTCGGCGGATATCGGCTCATTTCCGATTACGAAGGAGATCTTGTAAAATGGCTGAAATGACACGAAAGATACCAAAACGAATACTCACGGGACTGCTCTCGTCAATCTCGGCGGGTGTAGTGCCGCGTATGGGTGCGCCCTATATCGCCATAGGACGAAACGAGGAGATCGAAGCGCTGCTCTCTGATCTCGAAGCCGTCAACGACGGCGGCGGTACCATGCGCTTTATCATAGGTAAATACGGAAGCGGCAAGAGCTTCCTTATCCAGCTCGTACGCGGCTTTTCCATAGAGCGCGGCTTCATCACCGCCGATGCGGATCTGTCCCCTGAACGCCGTATCTGCGGTGCAAAGGGTACGGGTATTGCAACCTACCGCGAGCTGATACGCAACCTCGCCTCAAAATCCTCACCTGACGGCGGTGCACTGCAGCAGATAATCGCGAAATGGCTGTCAGATCTGCAGTCATCGGTGGCGGCGGAGGGGCACGAGATTGGCTCAGATGCGTTCCTGCGTGAGCTGACCTCCCGAATCTATTCACAGACCCGCGAGCTCGAAGCGCAGATTGGCGGCTTCGATTTTGCCACGGTGCTTACACAGTATTACAAAGCGTACATGGACGGCGACGAGGAGAAAAAGTCCGCCTGTATGCGATGGCTTCGCGGTGAATACTCCACTAAGACTGAGGCGCGCAATGCTATCGGTGTATCTCTCGGAGGTATCATCGACGATGACAACTGGTACGAGTATATAAAGCTTTTTGCGGTATTTTTCAGAAAGCTCGGCTACCGCGGATTTGTGGTATTCATCGACGAGTGTGTGAATCTTTATAAGATCGCCAACCGCATCTCACGCGAGAACAACTACGAAAAGCTACTGTCCATGTTCAACGACACCTTGCAGGGCAAAGCCGAGGGGCTTGCGCTGATCTTCGGCGGCACACCGCAGTTTTTGGAGGACACCCGCCGCGGCCTGTTCTCCTATGAAGCACTCCGCAGCCGACTGTCCGACGGACAGTTTCAAAAGGACGGCTTCAAAAACCTGATCGGCCCCGTGATCCGTCTTCGCAGACTGTCCGATGATGAGCTGTATGCGCTGATTGCACGCATCACGGGTCTGCACGCCCAGAATTACGTCTGGGAGCCGCGGGTGACAAACGAGGATATGCTGACATTTCTTAAGATCTGCCTTGACCGTGCGGGTGCTGACACCATGATAACCCCCCGTGAGATCATCCGCGACTATATAACTCTTTTGAACATCCTCCTGCAGAATCCCGACACCACGTTTACCGATGTGGTGGGCAGCGGAGTCGTCAAGCTCTCTCACGGCGAGGATGAGGAGAATGCTATTATCGTAGACGAAGGCGGCAGACCGCAGGTACGGACCGATTTTTCGGCGGAAGACATCGAATTATAAAATATGAGGAGATAAAAAGTCATGAACACGGCAGTAGAATACATGAACGCGCGCGGCTACGGCGAGCGTGTCCGCATACTCACCGAATCCACCGCCACCGTAGCTCTTGCCGCACAGGCACTTGGTGTCACGGAGGGCGAGATCGCGAAAACGCTTTCGTTTATGCTCGGCGGCGCTCCCATACTCATCGTTATGGCGGGCGATGTCAAGACCGACAACCATAAGTACAAGGCAAAATTCTGCACTAAAGCGAAAATGCTCACACCCGACGACACGGTGGAGCTGATCGGTCATGCCGTCGGTGGCGTTTGCCCCTTTGGCATCAAGGACGGCGTCACGGTATACCTCGACGAATCGCTGAAGCGCTTCGAGCTTGTCTTTGCGGCGTGCGGCGCTATCGACACCGTCATCGGGCTCAGCATTCCCGAGCTTGAAACTCTGTCGGGGTATGCCTGTTGGGTGGATGTTACAAAGCCCCACGAGGCGGTGTGAGAAAATGGCAGACAACGAAATCTTCTACCGGTTCTCCCCGTTCATACAGGATTTCATTTACCGAAACGGCTGGCAGGATCTGCGCGCGGTGCAGCTTGCGGCGGCACGGGTGATATTCGATACAAACAAGAATCTGCTTATTACCTCCTCCACTGCATCCGGTAAGACGGAGGCGGCATTCTTCCCGATCATCTCGCAGATGTATGAGGATATGCCGAAGAGCATTGGTACGTTGTATATCGCGCCGCTGAAAAGTCTAATCAACGACCAGTTTTCGCGTCTTGACGAGCTGCTTGATCTGACGGGTATCCCCGTGTTCCATTGGCATGGCGACGTTGCGCAGTCGCACAAATCCAAGCTTCTGAAGGATCCCCGCGGTATTCTGCAGATCACCCCCGAATCCCTTGAAAGTATGCTCATGAACCGCTCCAACGACCTCGTGCGCCTGTTCGGCGACCTTAGGTATGTGGTCATCGACGAAATACACACTCTGACGGGTACTGACCGCGGCAATCAGATCATCTGTCAGCTCGTACGCCTTGCAAGGCTCATCGGTCATACGCCGAGGCGTATCGGGCTTTCCGCCACCATCGGTGACGCATCCCTTGCGGCAGAATGGCTTGGCGGCGGCACGGATGTTGAGACTGTAGTGCCGGAGATAAACGAGGGCAAGACCAAATGGCGGCTCGGCATGGAGCATTTCTATATCCAAGGCGAGGATCTCGATCAAAGCCACGACTTCCAGGGTCAGGACATAAAAAAAGAGCCCGAATCCACGGAGCCCTTGCAGGGTGAAGCGTCTATAGACGAGCCGTCTCACGGCAAGGTTGAGATCGATCCCGGTTACGAGTACATCTACGACTGCGTCAAAAACAAAAAAGCGATCATCTTCTCAAACTCCCGCGAGGAGACCGAGTATGTGACCGCCACCATGCGTCAGATTGCCGATAACCGTCATGAGACGGACAATTTCCTCATCCATCACGGCAACCTGTCCGCTTCAATTCGCGAGGAAGCCGAGTCCAAGATGAAAAACGACGAGATGAAGTGCGTCACCTGCGCCACCGTTACAATGGAGCTTGGAATCGACATCGGACGGCTTGAGCGCATTATACAGAACGATGCGCCGAACTCCGTGTCAAGCTTTCTGCAAAGACTTGGACGCTCGGGCAGACGCGGTACGCCGCCGGAAATGATGATGGTATTCCGAGAGGAAAATCCGCTTCCCAATACTCCGCTTCCACAGCTTATTCCGTGGGGATTTCTCCGCGCCATTGCTATTGTGCAGCTGTATATTGAAGAAAAATTCATCGAACCGCCATTTACCAAAAAGCTCCCCTTCAGCCTTGCATTCCAGCAGACTCTTTCTACCCTTGCGTCCTCGGGCGAGCTGACGCCGAAGCGTCTCGCCGAGCGCATACTGACGCTTCCTGCATTTAAAAATATCGACAAGGAAGATTACCGCACACTGTTGCTCAGCATGCTGCAGAACGACTTTTTGGAGCTGACCGAGGAAAAAGGTCTGATAGTGGGCTTAAAGGGCGAGCGACTTATAAACAGCTTCAAATTCTACGCCGTGTTCAAGGACAGCGAGGACTACACCGTCCGCTGTGAATCCGACGAGATCGGTACCATCACCACCCCGCCGCCGGTGGGCGACCGTTTCGCACTTGCGGGACGGGTCTGGGAGGTGGAGGAGCTGGATATTGCGAGAAAGCTCATCTATGTAAAGGCGGTCAAGGGAAAGATGGAGGTCTCTTGGCCCGGCGACTACGGCGAGATACACACAAAGATTCTGGAGCGTATGCGCCGAATACTGTACGAGGATACCGTTTATCCCTACTTAAAGCCAAATGCCCGCCATCGCCTTGAGGTCGTACGAAACCTTGCCCGCAATACCGGAATGCTGTCCCATTCGCTGGTGCCGCTTGGCGGCTACACCTGGTGTCTGTTCCCTTGGCTTGGTACTCGCTCTTTCAGAACACTTCGCAAATTCATCATGCAGAACGCCGCGCGCTTCAAGATCACCAACCTCGAATTTGAGGGCTGTTACTACATGATGTTCAAAATGGAAAATGCGAGCGACTACGCCCTCATCAAAGGTCTTTGCGACATTATTGAGCGTGAGGGCATCGACAAGTCAAAGCTGGTGAATGCAAACGAAATGCCAGTGTTCGAAAAATACGACGACTATATACCCGCCGAGCTGCTCCGAAGGCAATACGCTGCGGACAAGCTCCGCACAGATGAAATTAAACTGCGTCTGCCGCAGATACTCTCCGAGTACGAGGACTAACCCCGTCCCACGGACAGGTCACACACCACAGCACCGCCCACTATAAGAAGAAGTGACATCAGTGCGTGCTCAAGTTCGGCATATAAGAGCGGATACAGCCGCGCCGCGTCATACGCCTCAAGTGATGCAGTGGTAAACGCTATGTATATAAGTGCGGCGGCGACAAGCGGCAGTCCGCAGTTAAGTATCATCAGAGCGGCTCTGGAGGGGCATGTTTTTTTTAACGGTTTCTTTGTTTTCATTGACTTCTCCTCTGCTTTTCTGCATCCATTATACCATATGAGGAGTCGAAAGTCATCAATCGCTTTTTGGGAGCAGCCCCTGTCTTAACTTGCAGAGGAAGCATTATGAAAACGATACCCATTATCTGAAAAAACCGTAAATAATGTCGCCGAAATGTGCCGCTCGAAGGTGCATTTGATAAGCTCGTAATACATGAATTGTAAGGAGAATCGCTACGGAAAACTCAAGGATAGGAGTATCAAGCGCCTGTTTCTATCCCGATGAAACGCTTGACTCCATAAAAAGATGCATCGGACTCGGGTTTATGAATATCGAGATCTTCATGAACAGCTTTTCGGAGCTTGAAGAGCCGTATCTTAAAAGGATTGCCGAGGTCTGCCGTGAAAACGGTGTCAGGGTGACCGCCATCCATCCGTTTACCTCGGGCTTTGAATATATGTACTTTTTCTCTGCCTACAAAAAGCGTGCTCGCGATTCTGCGGATTATTTTTACCGCAAGTATTTCGAGGCGGCGGCATATCTCGGTGCGGATTACTTTGTATTCCACGGAGATGGCACCAAATCGCCATTTTTCGGGATGGATAACTACTGCGAGGTGTTGTCCATGCTCATGGAGACTGCGAGCAGTGAGGGCGTGACACTGGTGCATGAGAATGTTTCCACCGCGCGTGCGGGCAATCCCGAATTTATGCGGGAGGTTCACAAACGCTTTGGTGAGGGTCGCATCAAGTTTGTATTTGACTTGAAGCAGACGGTGCGCGGAGGATATGATCCGCACCTGATGCTTGACGCTATGGGGAGCGATATCGTTCATGTGCACATCAACGACTGGAAAGACGGCGAATGCCGTCTGCCGTATGCGGGCAGTCTTGATGTAGACAGCGTTATCTCGCGGCTTGAAGCGGCCGGATATGCAGGAAAATATATTATCGAGGTGTACAGACAAAATTTCAAGGATGACCGCGAGATCACCGCGGCGGCGGATGAGCTGCGTAGGCGAGACTATGCGGGTCAATAGCTCACAAGACGGAGTACAAAGTTATGAGCACAGGATGACGCAGAGTAGCAACCACATATGATTTCACATTTGTTGCAGACGGTGAAAAATTAACGTCAAAATACCCAAATCTCACTATGCCCCATATGAAATCGGTGACCGGTACCCTGTGAGAAAACACGAGGGTGCCTTCGGGGGGAGCATTTTATGTATTCAAAGCGTATGTGAATCCGTAATTTTATCGTGTCGACACTTCCATAAAAAGCCATTTTCACGACTTGTCGGAGGGTGGCTTTTTTGCATTATGCCCATAGTTATATAACGCGATAGATAAAAATTTCGTTATACCATTACATTCACCAAAAATCAACATAAATAATCGTTGAAATTACCAATTGACTTTTTTGCACAGATACTATATAATAGATACTGCACGGTCGACAACACTATATATTGTGGTATCGTCGGTTTCGAGGTACTATATTTTGTGGTGTCGTGCCAAATGCTAAAGTTCCCCCTCTTTTGTAAACGGGGAGTTAATATACATAGTTTCAGTGAAGGAGAACGTCTATGATTACTAAAATTGTTAAGCGCGACGGGCGCGAGGTACCGTTCAATATCGAGAAGATCGCACAGGCGATCTTTAAGGCGGCTCAGGCTGTAGGTGGACATGATTATTCCACCGCCATGGACCTTGCCTGCAAGGTAGCTGATGCGCTTGAAGTAGAGTGCGGCGAGCGTGGCATTCCTACAGTCGAGCAGATCCAGGATACCGTGGAAAAGGTGCTGGTTAACAGCGGTCATGCCCGCACCGCCAAGGAATACATTCTCTACCGCGCACAGCGTACCCGTGCACGTGAGATGAATACCAAGCTGATGAAGACCTATGAGGATCTTACCTTCAAGGCGGCAAAGGATTCCGATATCAAGCGCGAAAATGCCAATATCAACGGCGATACCGCTATGGGCACTATGCTCAAGTACGGCTCCGAGGGCGCAAAGCAGTTCTACGAGATGTACATCCTCGACCCCGTTCATGCAAAGGCACACAATGAGGGCGAGATACATATCCATGACATGGACTTCCTGACGCTCACTACTACCTGCTGTCAGATAGATATCATCAAGCTCTTTGAGAAGGGCTTCTCCACCGGTCACGGCTTCCTTCGTTCCCCTAACGATATCGCGAGCTATGCGGCACTTGCCTGCATCGCGATCCAGTCGAATCAGAACGACCAGCACGGCGGTCAGTCCATTCCCAACTTCGAATACGGCATGGCTCCCGGCGTTAAGAAGACCTACAAAAAGCACTACAGAAAGAACCTCGCAAAGGCTCTCGATCTGCTCTGCGGTATCGAGGACGCCGACACTGATGCAAGAGCATTACTCGATACCCTTAAAAACGAGGCTACTCTTGCAAACACTGCGGATTTTGTGTCCGAGATCACCTCGGTGCTCACCGAAAAATACGGCGAGACCACCGCGGCACGCATGATCGAGTTTACCCGCAAGTATACCCTTGCCGAGACAGAGCGCGCTACCTATCAGGCAATGGAAGCGCTCATCCACAATCTCAACACAATGCACTCCCGCGCAGGCGCACAGATTCCGTTCAGCTCGCTTAACTATGGTCTTGATACCTCCGCCGAGGGACGTCTTGTGATGAAGTCCATCCTGCTTGCTACCGAAGCAGGTCTCGGAAACGGTGAAACTCCCATCTTCCCGATCCAGATCTTCAAGGTCAAGGAAGGCATCAACTACGATCCTCAGGATCCCAACTACGATCTCTTCAAGCTTGCCTGCAAGGTTTCCGCGAAGCGTCTGTTCCCGAACTTCTCGTTCATTGACGCGCCCTACAACCTGCGTTACTATCAGCCCGGCAAGCCCGAGACCGAGGTTGCATATATGGGCTGCCGCACCAGAGTTGTGGCAAACAACTACGATCCCACCCGCGAGATCGTCAATGGTAGAGGCAACCTCAGCTTCACTTCTGTAAAGCTGTCGAGAATCGCAATCAATGCACACGGCAATATTGACTGGTTCTTCGAAGAACTGGAAAGACAGGTTGTAACCGTTATCGACCAGCATCTCGAAAGATACCGTATTCAGGCACAGAAGAA
>JAZNAL010000014.1:0-3754 GCA_045586505.1 Candidatus Flemingiibacterium sp.
TAAGACCGCTTGGCCTCCGACTTGCTCTGTCCGAGGAAATATGTAAATCTGTATCTCTTCATACCTGCATTCCTCCTACTCCATCGCTTATGACTTTGCCGTCCTTAATGCGGACAACGCGCTGCTTGAAGTAGTCAACCAGACTCTTTTCGTGGGTGACCACGATAACGGTCTTGCCGCGCTTGTGGATCTTTACAAGCAGATTCATGATTTCAAGGCTCATCTTCGGGTCGATGTTGCCCGTAGGCTCGTCGGCGATGATGATCTGCGGGTTGTTAGCAAGGGCACGCGCCAGCGCTACACGCTGCTGTTCACCGCCCGAAAGCTGTGAGGGATAGCAGTTCTGCTTATCCGACAGATTTACGATGCTGAGTATGGCGGGCACGCGGAGCTTGATCACGCGATTGGATTCGCCAACCACCTGCATGGCAAACGCCACGTTTTCGAATACGGTCTTATTTGGGAACAGGCGGAAGTCCTGGAACACCACTCCAAGCTCTCGGCGGTAGTACGGCACCTTGAAATTGGAGATCTTCGAAAGATTGTAGAGGACGGGCTGTTTTTTCTCGCCCACCTGTTTTTCACAGCGGACAATAAGGTTGCCGCTTGTGGGTTTTTCCTCCCGTAGAAGCAGCTTCATAAGCGTGGTCTTTCCCGCGCCGGACTCGCCAACTATAAAGACGAACTCACCGTCGGCAATCTTTAAATTGACCCCGTCAAGTGCAACGGTTCCGTTGGGATAAACTTTTGATATATCTCTGAATTCAATCATTTTGTTATGCAAACTCCCATTATAGTTTGTTTGTATGACAGTGACAAGTCACCGCCCCTCACTAATTGTGCAAAATGCACTAATTTTTGAGGCTTTTCTCAAATAGCAATGGTATCCGCCCGATTTTTGGTAACTATATCAAAAATCGGACGGACACTCTTATAAAGCTTAGAATTTTACGGGCTTCGAGGTAAGATACTTCTTGACCATAAGCGCCACCTTGAATGTGATGGCGTGCTCGAACTCACGCAGGTCGAGACCGGTGAGCTTTCTGATCTTCTCGAGACGGTAAACAAGCGTGTTTCTGTGAACAAACAGCTTGCGGGAGGTCTCTGATACGTTGAGGTTGTTTTCGAAGAAGCACTGGATGGTCATCAGCGTCTCGCGGTCGAGGGACTCGAGGGAGCCCTTCTTGAATACCTCCTGGAGGAACATCTCGCAGAGGGTGGTGGGAAGCTGATAGATAAGTCTGCCGATACCCAGGTTCTCGTAGCTGATGATATTCTTCTCGGTGTCAAATACCTTGCCGACCTCGATAGCAACCTGAGCTTCCTTGAAGGAGCGCGCCAGATCCTTGATGTTGTCGACCGCAGTACCGATACCGATGGTAACCTTTGCGTAGAACTCACTGGAGAGCGTGTCAGCCACACTCTTCGCGGTCCTTTCGATCTCGCGGGTATCATGAGTGGACTTTATCTCCTTAACCAGGACGATATCGTGCTCGCTTACGCTGATAACGAAGTCCTTGCTCTTGTCGGGGAACATATTCTGCACCATATCGAAGGGCGCAACATCGTTCTTGCCGTAGAACTTGATAAGGATGACCACGCGCATAACGTCAGAGTCAAAGTGGAGCTCCTTACCCTTTAAGTAGATGTCGCTGGGGAGGATGTTATCAAGGATGATGTTCTTGATAAACGAGCTCTTGTCAAGCTTCTCATCGTACAGATTCTTGATATTGGAAAGGGATACGGAAAGGATCATGGACAGCTTGTCCGCCATCTTATCCTCGCCCTCAACAAATACGATATATTCAGACTTGGGGCTCTGACCGAGCTGTCTGTATGTATAGCCGCCCGTGGCAATAGACTCACTTGTGTACGCCAGCTCATCGCGTACTCCCTGAGCAGTTTCTCCGATCTTTACCAGCTCACTGCAAGAAATTATAACGCCGTTCTCGTCGATAACTCCGATGACACGATCCACAGCATCCTTCATCTGATGAATTATACCCTGGAAAAATCTGTTTGACATAGGGGCGACTCCTTTCAACACTTTACAAGAATATATTTAAATGTATATACTATATACATTTTACACTAAAATTTGTCGTTTTTCAATAGCTGATTTAAAATTTAATCAAAAATTCACATCATTTTGACGGTATACGCCACTGTTGTGATAAGATAGAACGCGATGAGTGCGAAAATGGTGTAGATCACTGCCGCGGGGTTCATCACCGACAGTACCGCACCCGCAAGAATGATGGCGGAGGTGATGATAACACCCACAAGTGCGCGGGCGGTCAGCTTCTTTTTAGCCACCAGAACAATTGCATAGATAACAGCGGCAACGGGGATCACAAAGGTGGCGATGACCGCACCGTTTGTAATAAGGGTTGCAAGGGAGGTGATGGTAGAGCCTGCCTTGCCTGCGGTGAGAAGTGCAAAGAAGCCAGCACCGGAAATAATCGAATAGAGGAAGTAAGCGCCGCCGTAGATGTTATAAACGAAATACATAACCAGCGCCGCGATTACGGAGATGGTAAGCATCTGAGCATCCCAGAAAAGATAGAAGTGCGCCGCGGAAAAGAACAGCACAGCAGCGTTTCCGAAGATGCCGACTCTTGTAATGACCTTCATATCACTGTCAACATTCTTCTTTTTGCCGATGGTGAACCACACCGCCGACGCCGCGAACAGAATGCCGCTGACAATAACAAGCGCGCTCATAAGAGTGTGATTAAGTGCCAGACCGTTGTTTTCACCGATGATGGTTAAGAATATGAGCACGATGGCAAGACCGAACTCGATCATTAGACGGTACAGCTTTACGTCCTCGCGTGCAATTTCTGCCTCTTTTACGGCTTTCTTTTCTCTAATGTTGTTACTCATCATTTTAATCTCCAATAATATTACAATTCAAAATTATAGCAAAGACACGCAAGTGCAAATCCCGGTGCTGTCTCACAGCGAAGTATCCGCCGACCAAGACCGCATAGATATGCCCCTGCCTCCCGCGCCGCTTCTACTTCCTTCAGGGAGAATCCCCCCTCGGAGCCGATGATCACGGATATGCTCCCGGGACGCTCGCCGCCTTGAAATTTGGTTGACAGCAGCTCCCGCAGTGACACCGTTCCGTCACCTTCGTAGAAGAACAGCACAAGCTCACTTTCCGCAGCACTTTTAAGCATCTCGGGAAATCGCATAGGAAGCCTTACCTCGGGAATACACCCTCGTCCGCACTGCTTCGCCGCTTCAAGGGCGATGCGTCGGCGGCGCTCCGACTTCTTCTCTTCCCGCCTTGGGTCCGAATCGATGCGGACCACGCAGCGCTCAGATTCAAATGGGATGATCTCGGAGGCACCCGATTCCACTGCCTTCTGTATGATAACGTCCAGCTTGTCCGACTTCGGTAGTGCCTGATAGAGCCGAATATGATAAGGCGGCTCGGTGTCCGATGGCTTTTTCGAGATTATCCTCGCCTTTACCCCGTCGGCTGTGAACTCATAAAGCTCGCAGTCATATTCGATTTTCTGCATATCACACACGGTGATATGCTCGCCCGCCCGCATACGCAGTGAGCGCGAAATATGAACGGCATCGTCGCCCGTGACGGTCACAACGCCGTCAGCAATGCTGGAAGCCGACAGAAAAAAGCGCGGCATTTGTTCCTCGTTTTTATAAGTTTTAAAGTTTTCACAACTTTTGGTCATGAAATGACTTAACTATGTTATATATTATACTACACTTTCGTCATTTT
>JAZNAL010000015.1:0-7403 GCA_045586505.1 Candidatus Flemingiibacterium sp.
GGCGAAGCCCCCGCAGGGGGCGCAGCTTCCCCGGAGCCCGCGAAGCGGGCGAAAGTCGCGAGCCCCCGCAGGGGGCGAGTCCCCCCCTGAGGGCCCCTACGGGGCGCGGAGGTCGTATCCCATACGCAAACGAGTGCGCACTCTAAAGAGAGCACACACTCGCAAAAATATCAACCGATAAAATCAAACTCAACATCGTAAATGTTAACGGTATCGCCGTCCTCACAGCCCTTGGCGGTGAGGGCATCAATAACCCCGCTCTGCTTGAGTATTCGCTGGAAGAACGCGATGGATTCGCGATCTCCGAAGTTAACGGAGTTAATAAGCTGCATGAGCCAGTCGCCTTCGACATAGTAAACCCCGTTTACATTCTTTACGATGATCTCGCGCTTGCCATCTGCAGGAATCTCCGGCTCGGGTGCGGCTTCGGACTCGTAGATCGTCAGCGGCGGAAGCTCCGATAACATCTCAGCGGTACGCCACATCAGCTCATCCACGCCCTGACGGGTCGCGGCAGAGATGTAGAAAAGCTCACAGCCAAGCTCGTCCTTTACATAGGCTTCAAGCTCACTGAGATCCACAAGCTCGGGATCGCGGGCATCCGTCTTATTGGCGGCAAAGATCTGCGGACGGGACGCAAGCTCGGGACTGTATCTTAGAAGCTCAGAGTTGATCTTCTTAATGTCATCCACGGGATCACGTCCCTCGGTGCCGGATACGTCGACGACGTGTATGAGCAGTCGACAACGGTCAACATGGCGCAGGAAATCGTGACCGAGCCCAGCTCCCTCGGCGGCACCCTCGATAAGTCCGGGGATGTCCGCAAGCACGAAGCCGTCCTCGCCTGTCTTGACTACGCCGAGCTGAGGCTGAAGGGTCGTGAAGTGATAGTTGGCGATCTTCGGACGAGCAGAGCTGACTACCGACAGAAGTGAGGATTTTCCCACATTCGGGAAGCCCACAAGTCCAACGTCAGCGAGCATTTTGAGTTCCAGCGTTACGTCCATCTCCTCACCGGGAAGTCCGGGCTTTGCGAAGCGGGGGATCTGACGTGTGGGTGTAGCAAAGTGCTTGTTACCCCAGCCGCCACGTCCGCCTTTAAGTACCGTATAAGGCTCGCAGTCGGACATATCCTTAATGATGCGCCCTGTCTCTGCATCCTTAATAATAGTACCGGGCGGCACCAATATGACGGTGTCCTCACCGTTCTTGCCGTGGAACTTCTCCGTTCCGCCGTCACCGCCGTTCTCGGCAATGAATTTACGCTTATAACGGAAGGCGAGTAGCGTGTTTGTGCCCTCGTCTATCTTGAAAATAATATTTCCGCCGTTGCCGCCGTCGCCGCCCGATGGACCGCCCTCGGCAACGTATTTTTCGCGGTGGAAGGCAACGCAGCCGTTGCCGCCGTCACCCGCTTTTATGTGGATCACCACATTATCTATAAACATTTTTATGTCCTCCGAAATGTACTTGTTTTATAGCTTAAACCCAAACGGCAGCAGTTCCGAAAGGAGATATTCCCTCCTATCATTTAAGACCTCTCCGGCGCAAATGACGGTTATATCGCCGAATTCTGCCAGTGCTTGTCGGCAGATGCCACAGGGTGTAATAGATGCGTCCATGCCCACGCAGGCGATGGCGGAAAACTCCCGTTCTCCTGCCGCGAGAGCGGCACCGAGGGCTACGCGCTCAGCGCAGGTTCCCGCTCCAAATGAAGCGTTTTCAAAATTCGCACCCGTGTAAATTTTTCCGTTTTTTGCAAGTATAGCCGCGCCGACCTTGAAGTTTGAATAGGGCGCATAGGCGTTTTCCCGCGCCGCGCGAGCGGCATCTATAAGCGATAATTTATCTTTTTCATTCATTTTCGTTCACCATTTTGAGGAGCGTTTCCTCGTCTATCACGCTGACTCCGAGGGTTTGCGCTTTTGTCAGCTTCGACCCGGCATCACTGCCCGCCACGACGAAAGATGTCTTTTTCGATACCGATGATGATACCTTTCCGCCATGTGACTCGATCAGCGACGCGGCATCGTCCCGCTTCATCGTGGGGAGTGTGCCCGTGAGAACAAAAGTCAGCCCCGCAAATTTGTCGCTCTGCTTCTGTGATTCGTATACAGTTATAACGCCACAGGCTTTGAGTTCATCAATAAGTTCGCGTGTCTCGGGGTGAGCGAAAAAGTCCACAACATACCGTGCGGTGATCTCTCCCACATCGTCGATGTCGCAAAGCGACCGGGTATCCGCCGTGAACAACGCCTCGATGTCGCAAAACTTCGCCGCAAGCACCTGTGCCGCCTTCGCGCCCACTTGACGTATACCAAGCGCATATATAAGTCTGGCGAGCCCTGCCGACTTGGAATTTTCGATTGCAGAAAGGAGATTCTCCGCGCTCTTTTCGCCCATACGCTCAAGCGGCACGAGCTGCTCCTTCTTGAGAGTGTAAAGGTCTGCTACCGTGTGCACAAGCCCCTCGCTGTTGAGAAGCGCAAGCAGGGATTTACCGAGACCGTCTATATTCATGGCATCCTTTGATGCAAAATGCTCTAAGTTGCGAAGAAGTTGTGCCGGACACGCCGCATTTGTACAGCGGTACGCCGCCGTACCGGTCGCACTCTCATCATCGGCATCCGACGTGATAGCACCGCCGCAGGACGGACATTTTTCGGGCATATCAAACCATTTTTCGCTTCCGTCACGCTTATCCTTGACCACGGACACCACCTCGGGGATGATGTCGCCCGCCTTGCGCACGATGACTGTATCACCGATCATAATGTCGCGCTCGCGGATGAAATCCAGATTGTGAAGCGTCGCACGGGACACGCTTGTTCCCGCAAGCTGTACAGGCTCAAGCACCGCGTTGGGCGTAAGCACGCCCGTTCTGCCCACCTGGATGATGATATCCGTCAGCCTTGTGGGCTTTTCCTCAGGCGGATACTTGTATGCCACCGCCCATTTGGGGGTAGAGGTGTTCTCGCCAACAGCCTCGCGAAGTGACAGCGAATTTAATTTCACCACTGCGCCGTCGATGCCGAAGGGGAGTCCTTCCCTTGCTTCTCCGATACGCTGGATGGCGGCAACCACCTCATCGGCTGTCCTGACCACCGAAAACTCCGGAAGCACGCAAAAGCCGACGCTCGAAAGCCACTCGAGGCTTTCACTGTGGGTGGTAAACGTCTTTGAGCCTGTCTGATAGTTGAAAATAAAGATATCGAGTCCGCGGGAGGCGGTGATCTTCGAGTCCAGCTGACGCAGTGTACCCGCCGCCGCATTTCGGGGATTTGCAAACAGTGCTTCCCCCTCGGCTTCACGGCGCTCGTTCAGCTTCTCAAATTTCGCCCGTGACATATACACCTCGCCGCGCACCTCGACGTATGGCTCGTCCGTATCAATAGTCAGCGGGATCGTGCGCACGGTGCGCAGATTTTCGGTCACATCCTCGCCCACACGTCCATCGCCGCGGGTGGAACCGCGCACGAAGCGTCCGTTCTCGTACACAAGCGATACCGAAAGTCCGTCGATCTTGCACTCCACACAAAACTCACATTCAGGATCAAACGCCTTCATTCTTGCAACAAACGCCCGCACCTCGTCGTGGTCGAACACGTCTGAAAGGCTTCCGAGGGGCACGTTGTGAGTAACCTTATTAAAGCTGTCCAGCGCCTTACCACCGACTCTGCGTGTTGGCGAATTGGGATCGGCAAGCTCAGGATACTCATTTTCCAGCGCTACAAGCTCATAAAATAGTTTATCGTAATCGTAATCGGAGATTTCAGGCGCATCGAGGACATAATAGAGCTTCGAATGATATTCAAGCTGGCGCGCAAGATGTGCCATCCTCGCCGCCGCGTTTTCTGCTGTCATGACAGTTCCCCTCCGTTTTCACAAATACAAGTTTAACTTTAAATATTATAACACACTTTTATGTGAAATAAAAGAGCTTTTTCGAAAAATCTTCCGAAAGTAGCAGAAAATTTATTTTCAAACCGAGCTTTAGTTTGGTACAGCTTAACGCTATCGGTACGATTTTCGAAAAAGCTGTATAATGAAAAACCCCTGTCAGCGCGACGCGCTGACAGGGGTTAAATTTATCTTGCAATAACGAAGTGTCTCGGCAGACCGTTTTCGAAGAACTGCTCCGACTCGCCCTGTATAAGCGGGAGGATGTAGTCAACGCCCGCCTCGGTGATACCGTTGCCCTCTGCGTTAATATACTCGTCGGGAACGGTCCTTATCTTGTTAGCGATACCTGCGATATCACTGCTTTCAACGGTGATCTTGTACTCACCCGCATCGCGCACATAGCACATCATCTTGCCGGACTCGCCGTTTGCCGCCGCCATAACTGCCGCCGCGCCGACGCACTGCGACTCGTCAATGTCAGCCTTTGAAGCTATGTGAGATGCACATCTCTGCATAAGATTCAGCTCGATTGAGCGCACCTTACAGCCGATGCGATCACGCACCGCCTGCTCCAGCACCTTGCCCGTGCCCGACAGATACTTGTGACCGAAGGCGTCAGTAGCACCGCTCTGTGTACCCTCGCCTACATACCTTCCGTCGGCGAATCTTACGCCCTCGGAAACCGCCACAACTACATTGGGATGCTTCTCAAATGCCGCGTTTACGTCCGCGATGAATTTGTCCATATCGAATGTGCGCTCTGGCAGGTAGATAAGGTCTGCCACAACGCCGCTGACACGTCCTGTCAGCGCCGCAGATGCGGTAAGCCAGCCTGCGTCACGTCCCATTATCTCAACGATGGTCACAGCCTTAACGGTGTAAACCGCAGTGTCACGAAGGATCTCCTGCATGGTGGTAGCGATATACTTCGCCGCCGAGCCGAAGCCGGGGGTATGGTCCGTGCCTACAAGGTCGTTGTCGATGGTCTTCGGCACGCCCATGACGTGCATCTCATAGTCCTTGTCCGCAAGGTAAGCGGTCAGCTTTGCCACGGTATCCATGGAATCGTTTCCGCCGATGTAGAAGAAGTAACGGATATTGTGCGCCTTGAAAAACTCAACAAGAGCCTCGTATGTAGCTTTGCCTGCCTCGTCGTCAAGCTTCGGGAGCTTCTTTCTGCAGGAGCCGAGAGCTGCCGCGGGAGTAGCCGCCAGAACTTTAAGATCGTCGCTGTTAGCAAACACCTTGTTAAGGTCGCAGATGGTACCTGCAAGCATACCTTCAACTCCGTTGAGGGCGCCGTAGATTGTGTCTATTGCAGGGCAGTCAAATGCGCCCTTTATTACGCCCGCAAGCGTTGCATTGATGGCGGCTGTGGGACCGCCCGACTGTCCGACAATGGCATTTCCGTAAAGCATATTGAAATATCCTCCGTTTTTAACGCTTTCCATTGAAAAGCAATATTTTTCGGTTAAAATTATATGGGGTATTATTCCCCCATGCTTATATTTTACCACACCACCTCACTTTTGTCAATACCGTCGGTTGCGCATTCTCTATAAAACAAGTCGAAAATTATCAAAGCAAATGCAGTTGTGCAACCAAATATTATCCCTTTACTTGCCGCTACTCATTTCGCAGGAATAAAAAGCAAACCTCCTCCATAAAATGTAGCGTATTACAAAAAACGGAGGACATAACAATGCCGGAAGCTTACTATACCGAAGGAACTCTCATTTTAACTGAGGGAAACCGCGAATATACCGAATCCCTTGAAGGGATTGAGCGCGCAATGCGGGAGGGACGAATACTTGAAGGCATCGCTACCCGTGCGGGCGGCGCGCATACTCTGACTGTGGAGCTTGGCGAGTTTTCGGGCGTGATCGAGCGCGATGAGGTTCAGCTTACTTTCGGTGAGGCGGTCAAGGATATTGCCGTCATCACCCGTGTGGGTAAACCTATCTGCTTCAAGGTCACCTCGGTGGAGCGCAGACGGGTGGGTGCACCGCTAATTACCCTCTCACGACGTGCCGCTCAGCTTGAATGTGCCGAAAAATATCTTTCTTCCCTGCGTCCGGGGGATGTGATCCCCGCCAAGGTCACGCACCTTGAGCACTTCGGCGCATTTGTAGACATCGGATGCGGCATCGTATCGCTGCTTTCCATCGACTGTATGTCGGTCTCCCGCATATCACACCCAGGCGATCGCCTGACAGTGGGAAGCGAGCTGAGAGTAGCGGTCCGAGGCGTCGACAAAAACGCAGATGGACTACCTACCCGTATTTACGTGACGGGACGTGAGCTGCTTGGCACCTGGGAAGAAAACGCCTCGCTGTTTTCGGTAGGACAGACCGTTACGGGCATCGTTAGAAGCGTGGAGCCTTACGGCGTTTTCGTGGAGCTTACTCCCAATCTCGCGGGACTTGCGGAGTTTCGGGATGACGTTGCTGTGGGGCAATACGTGTCGGTATACATAAAAAATATCATCCCCGAGCGAATGAAGATCAAGCTTGTTATCATCGACGCCATGCGCTCGCTTTGTCCCGGCAAGAGCCGCACGCCCATCATTCACGAGGGCGCTTCCCACATAGACCGATGGCGCTATTCACCCGACTCCTGTGAACGGATCGTGGAAACGGTGTTCTGCGAATAATAAACTGCGCTCCCCTGCACTTTTTCGTGTAAGGGAGCGCGATTTTTATTCACCTGCTGTTACCCCATTTGGCGGTATTTCACCCACGCCGTTGAGTATATATTTCGGACGGTACGGAAACTGATTAAGGGTCTCAAGGCTTGTGACGCCGGACAGTACAAGTACGGTGTCGAATTCGCTTTCGATACCCGCGATGATGTCGGTATCCATCCTGTCTCCGATGATCGCCGCCTCGTTGTGTCGACAGCCCAGCTTTTTCAGCGAGTGGCGCATAATGAGCGGGTTGGGCTTGCCGATATAATAGGCTTTTTTGCCTGTGGTAAGCTCGATGGAGGATATTAGTGCCTTACATCCGGGTACGATACCGCGCTCGACGGGAGTGGTCATATCAGGATTGGTACCGATAAGCTTAGCCCCCTTCAGGACAAGATCCACAGCGCGCTCTATCTTTTCGTAGGAAAGCGAGCGGGTCTCACCGAATACTACATAGTCGGGATTGTAATCGTTCATGGAAAGGCCAGCATCATACAGCGCATTGACAAGCCCGGGCTCTCCGATAACATAAACGCTTCCACCGGGACACTGTGAGGCAAGGAAGGAGGCGGTGGCAAGGGCGCTGGTATAGAAATGATCTTCGGGTATATCGAGTCCCATTCTGCCGAGCTTCTGCGCAAGCTCACGGGGAGCGCGCTCGCTGGAGTTGGTCAGAAAGAGGAAGTCCTTATTATTGTCACTCAGCCATTTTACAAATTCGGGCACGCCGGAAAGCAGACGGTTTCCGTGATAGATAACACCGTCCATGTCGCAGATAAACGCTTTTTTGTTATGAAGGTCATGAAGATTTGTT
>JAZNAL010000016.1:0-10777 GCA_045586505.1 Candidatus Flemingiibacterium sp.
TAACGGACATCAAGGGACTTGTAGAAAGTCTTGACGAGTTCGACCTAATCACCGACATAGACGATGACGATGATTTAGGTCGGTACTTGCTTGATGAATGTGGAGTTCTTGAAGTTCCCGAATACTTACAAAACTACATAGACTATGAAGCCTATGGCAGAGATGCGAGGTTGGAAAGCAACCTAACATACACTTCATACGGCTGTCTTTTTGACAACCGATGAAAAAACTTTTGCAAAAGGTCTTTTAGAAGAACCAGAGCAGTATAAGAAAAAACGATAATATGTTATCGTATATGTGTAAGACAAAAACAAGTGTCATAAAACGAAAATTAACAAAGGAGGATATAAATTATGACAACTACTACTTTTACTGATAATAGAACCATTACTACTAATACACAGGAAACTACTACGGTCATTTCTTCAAAGGATGCGTTTATCTTCGCAAGTGAGGTCAGCGAAAAACTTTGTGTTTCCAGAGCCTACGGTTACCGCATTGTCAAGAAGTTAAATGAGGAACTCAAAGAACAGGGTTATTTAACTATTGACGGTCGTACAAGCAGAAGATATTTCGATGAGAAATTCTACTTGAAGATGTGGTAAATATAGAAAGGTTGGTTAATTATGAGTAATATTGATAACGTTATTAACAGTTCAATACACAAATACGGTGATAAGTACCGTGTAGCATACAGTTATATTTCTGCCGAAACAGGCAAAAGGGTTCGTACTTGTAAAAGAGGATTCAACTTTCAAAGAGAGGCTAAGGCTTGGGCAACAAATGAGTTGCCCAAGATTATCAAGCAATTAGAAAAGGTTGAAACTCTTGACGAAAACTTGACAATGGACGAATTGATTGAGGAATATATGGAACACTTCAAATTGTGGAACAGAGATACCTCATATGACACCAAAGAAAATATTGTCAGAACTAAAATCATTCCGTTTTTTACTGGCAAAAAGGTGTATGACATTAAAAACAACGACATTCGCCAATGGCAAGATTTTTTGAAAAAGCAAAAGACGAGATATGGAAAGCCATATGCTGAAACATATTTACGAACAATCAGCAATCAGTTGTCTGCCATATTTGCCTATGCTGTTGATTATCACAACTTACCCTGCAATCCCATTCTTAACGTAAAGAGAATTGGAAAGAAAAAAGCACCAGTAACAGAATTTTGGCGTTTCGATGAATACCAGAAGTTCATCAAGAGCATTCAAGATGACCCGATGGGGTACTACGCATTTCAGGTTTTATTCTGGTGCGGTATTCGCGAGGGGGAACTTTTGGCTCTACAAAGAAAAAACGTCGATATTGAAAACAGAGTAATCAACATAGAACATTCTTTTCATAGAAGAAAGAGAAAGAACATTTTGGGAGAAACCAAAACTCCTAAAAGTGAAAGAACAGTGATTATTCCTCAATTTCTTGCAGATGAGTTGAAAGAATATTTTGACAGCATTTATGGCTTGGAAGATGATACACGCATTTTCCCGATGCTAAAAAACAATCTATACACCATTAGGGACAGAGGTTGTGCTATCAGCGGAGTAAAAAGAATTACCGTACATGGACTACGCCACAGCCACGCAAGTTTTCTAAAACGAATATTGAAAATCGACTTGGAAGAAATTGCGGAGCGTATAGGTCATGCTTCAACGGAGATGACAGAACTCTATACCCACGAGTACGGAGATGAGGGCATCGAAATTGCTAATAAGATTGATACGTTTATGGGGGTTGTTAATAATGTCAGCAAAAAATAACGACCTCAAAGGTCGTTGGAGATGTATCACTATTGGATTTAGGGTATCACCAGAAGAAGCGTATAGAATTGATATGCAGGCAAAGACATCTGGCTACACAAAGCAGGATTTTATATGTCAGCGTTTGCTCAATACAAGTATTACGGTTCGTCCTAATATCCGTATTCAAAAATATCTGGAAGATTATCTAATCGAACTTACAAACGAGCTGAAAAGGCTCGAAAAGTTTGAAGAAAACACCGATATTCTTGACAACATTACATACATCGTAGAACTCGTATCGAAAATGACACCGATGTAAAAAAATGCTCTGCCATAAAAAGCAGAGCATTTTTGTTTAATATTAAGTTTTATGAGCCAAAAACCCGTGTTGTCAAAGTGTTGTCAAAAAGCACTTTCGACACTCAAAAATCCTTTATTTTCAAGGGGTTTCAGCGTTTTTCTTACTATTCCCACTCAATAGTGCCGGTGGGCTTGGGCGTGAGATCGTATACTACACGGTTGATGCCTTCAACCTCGGTGATAATGCGGTTTACGATCTTGTGAAGCACCGCGTAGGGAATCTCCTCAATAGTCGCGGTCATGGCGTCCTTGGTGTTGACTGCGCGGATGATCGCAGGCCAGCCTTCGTAGCGCTCGCTGTTGCGTACGCCTACGGACTTCATGTCCGGGATGGAGATGAAGTACTGCCATACGGTCTTGTCAAGTCCGCAGTTTGCGAACTCCTCGCGAAGGATCGCGTCAGCCTCGCGGAGTGCGTTAAGTCTGTCGCGGGTGATGGCACCGAGGCAGCGTACACCGAGACCGGGTCCCGGGAAGGGCTGACGGTCAACCATCTCGGAGGGCAGACCCAGCGCGCGGCCAACCTCACGAACCTCGTCCTTGTAAAGCAGCTTGATGGGCTCAACAAGCTCGAATGTCATGTATTCGGGAAGTCCGCCCACGTTGTGATGCGCCTTGACAGCCTTCTTACCGTTGGATTCGAGAATGTCAGGATAGATAGTACCCTGTGCCAGGAAGGAGATGCCGTCCAGCTTCTGTGCTTCTTCGTCAAACACCTTTATAAATTCGCCGCCGATGATCTTACGCTTCTTTTCGGGATCAGCTTCTCCGTCCAAAAGTGCAAGGAAGCGATCTGTAGCGTCAATATAAACAAGGTTAGCATCAAGACCGTTTCTAAAGATCTCGATTACCTGCTCAGACTCGCCCTTGCGCATAAGACCGTGGTTTACGTGCACGCAGACGAGCTGCTTGCCGATCGCCTTGATAAGCAGAGCGGCTACTACCGAGCTGTCAACACCGCCTGAGAGGGCAAGAAGCACCTTCTTGTCGCCTACCTGCGCGCGAACCTCTGCTACCTGTTCTGCAATGAACTTGTCTGCAAGCTCGCGTGTTGTGATGCGTGCCATAGATTCGGGACGTACGTTACTCATATATATTCCTCCATTTTTATATCGGCTGCGCCGACTATACGTTACTTAATTATGATACCACAAATCCAGTGGAATTTCAAGTAGTTTACTAAAAAAACTTCAGTTTATACCCGATATTTCACAACCGATTCGATAACGCTGTCAGTACACACTCGTCACGCCCCCATCATTGGGGCTGCGCCACACATTATTCTTACGGTGAGATCACAAAGCTGGAATATGTGCAGTGCCTGCATATAAAAAACGGGCTGTCCTACTTTGAAAATAGCAAGACAGCCCCAATGCTTATTTATCGTTATCCATGGAGTCAAGACGCTTGAGAATGTCTGCGATCGTGTGGCAGAAGAACACCATCACTGCCGCTCCCATAAGAGCGCCGACAAATGACACAATCGAATCATATCCCCAAACTGCCGCTATGAAGAGCGGACGTATTACAAAGAACGCCGCAATTAAATAAAGTATGACTCGTTTCATATTTCCCGCCCCCGTTTTTCTATTTTACTGCTCGTTTTCGATCTCGGCAAGCATATCAACACGGGTCTTGTGTCTTCCGCCCTCGAACTCGGTGTCGATAAACAGATCCACAAGCTCCAGCGCCAGACCTGCGCCCACAACCCGTCCGCCAAGGCACAAAACATTGGAATCGTTGTGCAAACGTGTATACTTCACGCTGAAGGTGTCGGATGCACACGCCGCGCGGATACCGCGATGCTTGTTTGCGGCAATGGACATACCAATGCCCGTACCGCATACGAGAATGCCGCGATAGCACTCGCCCGACTGCAGCTTTTTGCACAGTGCCCGTGCGTAGTCGGGATAGTTCACGCTGGCAGTTCCCTCACAGCCCAGGTCAAGGTACTTGACCCCACGGGACTCAAGATGCTTAATAATATCAAGCTTTAATTCGTAACCGCCGTGATCGCAGGCGATGGCAAGAATCTTTTCCATTTTCTTTTCTCCTTAAAATTATTTCTCACCCAGCTTCTCTTCCCTCTCACGCTCAGCCTGAGATGCGCGAAGATAGCGTGCGCACAATGAAGAATCGGTTTTTTCGCCATTATTCTTTAGTATCTCCTCGGAAATAAGCGCCACAGACAGCGCGTTCTGCGGGATAAGCAGCGCGGGAGTTACATCGACGGTAATATCGGTGCTCTCAAAATATTTCTTTGAGAGCTCATATCCGTCACCGCACAAATATATGCGGGATATACCAAGCTCATGCAGCTTTGCGTTAAGCTCGTCAAGAGGGATCAGTATATCCTCCGTCACACGCTTACCGTCACAAAAGACGGCGGTGTAGACCTGATTTCTGCGGGCATCCATGACGGGCACCACATATCCCCCGAAGCCGTCAAGGTTATGCGCCAGCGCCGCAAGTGTGGAAACACCCACGCAGGGCTTATTTTTAGAAAAAGCCAGACCTTTTATCAGCGAAACTCCGATGCGCACGCCCGTAAACGAGCCTGGTCCCTCCGATACCGCAAAGGCATCCACATCATCCACAGTAAGTGCGCATTTCTTCAGCATATTCTCGATCATGGGAAGCAGTGTCTCACTGTGAGTGAGCAGACCGTTCACCGTATAAAGCGAAAGCATCCGCCCGTCGCGAAGGAGCGCGCAGGTTGCGGTATTCGCAGTTGTATCAATTGCAAGTATCAGCATAAATTACCCTTCAGGCGCCGTAAATCCGGTAGGGGAAGGCGCCCACGATGTCCCTTACGGTTACCCTACGATCTGCGCTGTGATCCTGCGCTTATCGTCTGATATTTTCTCAATTTCCACCTTGATATACCTCTCGGGGAGCGCATAGGGAATGTTCTCGCTCCACTCGGTGATGATGACACCGCGCCCGAAATAATCGTAAAAGCCAATGGAGTCAAGCGCATCCTCATTCTCGATGCGGTACATATCGAAATGGAAGAGCGGCACACGCCCCTCATACTCGTTTACGATTGTGTATGTGGGACTGCACACATTCTCTCCCGGAGCGATTACCGAGGCAAAGCCACGGGTGAATGCGGTCTTACCCGCACCCAGATCGCCGTAGAGTGCCACGAATTCTTCCTTGCTCGAAAGAACGTAATTCGCAAGCTCTGCGCCGACGAGTTCGGTCTCATCGGCGCAGGAAGTTATCTTATCAAGAATTTTCATTAAAACAGTCCGGTGATCTTACCGTCGTCGTCAACGTCGATGTTGTACGCCGCGGGAGTCTTGGGAAGACCGGGCATGGTAAGGATGGTACCGGTCAGCGCTACGATAAACTCAGCGCCCGCAGACAGTCTTACCTCGCGAACGGTCAGGGTAAAGCCCTTCGGACGACCCAGCTTTGCGGGATCGTCGGACAGCGAATACTGAGTCTTCGCCATACATACGGGGAACTTCGAATACTTTTCGTCAAGCGCAAGGATCTCGGAGAGCTGCTTCTCGGCACCTGCTTCGTATACTACGTTTTCAGCGCCGTAGATCTCCTTGGCGATGGTCGCGATCTTGTCCTTGATGGACATCTCGTCAGGATAGAGCACCTTGAAGGAGGAGGGCTTTTCGCAAGCCGCAACAACCTTCTTTGCAAGCTCGATACCGCCTTCGCCGCCCTTTGCGAACACCTCGGACAGCGCAAGCTCAGCACCGCGTGCTTCGCAAGCCTTGCGAACAAAATCAAGCTCGGCATCAGTATCGGTGTCGAAGCGGTTAAGTGCAACAACTACGGGCACACCGTACTTCTGGAGGTTTTCGATATGTGCTTCGAGATTTACGATACCCTTTTCGAGAGCCGCGATGTTCTCGCTCTTAAGCTCGGTCTTGGGAACGCCGCCGTTGTACTTGAGCGCACGAATGGTAGCAACAAGAACGATAGCAGAGGGAGCGAGACCTGCCTTGCGGCACTTGATGTCGAGGAACTTCTCAGCCCCCAGGTCAGCACCGAAGCCGGCTTCGGTTACGCAGTAGTCAGCAAGCTTGAGCGCCAGCTTGGTAGCTCTGATGGAGTTACAGCCGTGTGCGATGTTTGCAAAAGGACCGCCGTGAATGATAGCGGGAGTATTTTCGAGGGTCTGAACGAGGTTGGGCTTGATAGCGTCCTTGAGGAGTGCGGTCATGGAGCCCTCAGCCTTGATATCGCGTGCGTATACGGGAGTGCCGTCATACTTGTATGCAACGAGAATGTTGCCAAGACGCTTCTTAAGGTCGGAAATAGACTCTGCCAGACAGAGGATAGCCATAACCTCGGAAGCAACGGTGATCTGGAAATGATCCTCACGAACAACACCGGAGAGCTTACCGCCCATACCGATGACGCAGTTGCGGAGCGCACGGTCATTGGTGTCGGTGCAGCGGATGACAACTACGCGGCGAGGGTCGATACCAAGCTCGTTGCCCTGCTGGAGATGGTTGTCGAGAATAGCGCAGAGAAGGTTGTTTGCCGCGGTGATCGCGTGGAAGTCGCCGGTGAAGTGGAGGTTGATATCCTCCATGGGAACGACCTGAGCGTATCCGCCGCCTGCCGCGCCACCCTTAACGCCGAATACCGGACCAAGAGAAGGCTCACGGAGGGCGATAACGGTGTTCTTACCGATCTTTTCCATAGCCATACCGAGACCTACCGATGTGGTGGTCTTGCCCTCGCCTGCGGGGGTGGGATTGATGGCGGTGACAAGGATCAGCTTACCGTAAGGCTTGTCCGCGGTGCGCTTGATAAACTCGTCGTTGATCTTAGCCTTGTACTTACCGTAGTACTCGAGCTCGTCCTCGGTAACACCGAGCTTTTCGGCGATCTTGCCGATGTGAAGCATCTTAGCTTCCTGTGCGATTTGGATGTCTGTTTTCATAGTAAAATCTCCTATCGGGAAGGCTCATGTCCTTCCCCCTCAAAAAAAGTAATCTTATGGGTATATTATATCATACATAGTGTCATGCCGTCAAGGGGTTTGCGGTTTTCTTTTGGTAAAATTAAGCGTTGATTGGGGGTGGTTTTTTATGAAAAACAGAAAATTACCGCCTAACGTGCCAAAACAACACCCGTCGCATATCTGCGGCGGGTGTTAGGTTATTTAATATGTACGATGTTCTCCACAACGTTGAGTCTGTCCGCACAGAAAAGCTCTATCGCCTCGGGGAGCAGCTTCCATTCGCACTCCTCCATGATACGGCGCTGGAGCAGCTCCGGGGTATCGCCCTCCATAACGGGCACAGACTTCTGTGCGATGATCGGCCCGCCGTCGCAGACCTCGTTGACAAAATGCACGGTAGCACCCGACAGCTTTACGCCCTTTTCAAGCGCAGCCTCGTGGACGTGCAGTCCGTAGAAGCCCTCGCCGCAGAAGCTGGGGATGAGAGCGGGATGTACGTTCATAACACGATTCTCAAATTCGCGGGTAAAGCATTCATCAAGAATGATCATAAAGCCCGCAAGAACAACGAGATCGATGTCCCGCATCTTTAATTCCTCTATGAGCTTTTTCGTGTATTCAACACGGTCGGGATAATCCTTCTTAGGTATTACGATGCCGCATACGCCGTGATTTTTCGCACGCTCAAGTGCGTATGCCCCCTCCTTGGAGGAAACCACCACTTCAACCTTGCCGTGGGATATGATGCCCGCATCGCAGGCATCCAGGATAGCCTGGAGATTTGTGCCTCCGCCGGATACGAGTACAGCTATTTTTTTCATTTACAACTTCCCCTCGCCAAAGCCTTAATTAAGCTCCGCCTGAAGCTTTGCATCCTTTGCTACAACAGTGGCTTCCATCTCCGTTTTGAAGCGGGTCAGCTTTAATGCCAGATCGTCGTCAGACAGTGCAAGCATCTGTGCCGCAAGGATCGCCGCATTCTGTGCGCCGTCGATGGCGACGGTGGCAACGGGAATACCGCCGGGCATCTGTACCATAGAAAGAAGCGAGTCAAGACCGTCCATGGTAGAGGATTTGATCGGGATACCGATAACGGGAAGCGTGGTGTAAGCCGCGATAACGCCACCGAGATGAGCCGCCTTTCCTGCCGCCGCGATGATAACGCCAAATCCCTTATCCTTCGCCTGGGAAGCAAACTCCTCCGCCTGTCTTGGAGTTCTGTGAGCGCTTATAACGTGTGCCTCATAGGGAATACCGAAGGCAACAAGCTGATCAATACACTTCTTTACTATCGGCAGATCGGAGTCACTGCCCATGATAACTGCTACTTTTTTCATGATTTTGAGTCCTTTCGTTTGCGGCATACCGCCGCTTGTTTTGGCATAATTATAGCATACATTTCAGTCATTGTCAATAAAAAATAAAAATATCACAGCATTACCGCACCCACACGTCGAGGCTCCCCTTCGCAGCACAGCTCACAAAGCCGCTCGGCTTTCGTGTGAAGCGCGTACTGCGCGGCGGCAAGACCGGTAAGCTCGCGGCAATCGGACAGCTTTGAAAGCACAGTGATGGATGCGCGCCTTCTTGCAAGCGCCAACACTTCCCGCCCCCGCGAATTTGCGGCAAGAAGTACCGTAAACCTAGGCGGCACTTCCACATCCGACATTGTAACGCCGAGGATTGATGAGATCAGCGCCCGACGTACCCGCGATGCAGAGTAACGCCGGGATTTTACATTGTCCACAAGCTCGTCCACTGTCCGCGACACCATGGCGGCATCGCAGAGGCGGTTCTCGATCCCGCCCGACACCTCCATGTAACCCGTAAGTGTCTCCGGCTCAGTTGTGCGAAGCATGGCGATGATGGCGGTATCAAGCTTCGACAGCGAATATAAGCGTCCTGCATCAAGCTCGCGGTGAAGTATATCCTCGGATTCATGGGGCATAAAATTTGAAAAGCTCTTTATCCCCCTCGCCAACGCGCTTCGTATAGCGCTTGCCGATGCGATACCGGAAAGCTCACCGTCGTTGTAATCGCCGCCTACGCGCTTGATGGTGATTGCACCGAGGTTTGAGCCGAGCGTGCGGATGGCGTGCAGGTATTCCAGCGCAAGGAGGTTGTTGGATCCGTTGAATATATCTGTTGCTCCATACATGGCGGCATATACCTCGGCGCGAAGTTCGGCGGTATTGTCGCGGCGGCGCTCCGCGCGCTGGGCGTGGAGTACAGACAAAAATTCGGGGTTTGACAGTCTTTGTTCACAGTCAAGCAGTGATACAATGTCCCCCGCCTCGCTTCCGAAGGCAAGCGTGTCCACACCGCCAAGTCCGTCAGCCACCGCCACGCCTCCGAGGGCGAAAAACTCCGCTCCCGAAAAGCACCACGGCGCAGGAAGCTCCAGGACAAGATCCACGCCGCATCTGACAGCCGCTTCGGCGCGGGCATATTTATCGATTATCGCCACATCTCCCCGTTCCACAAGGCTGCCGCTCATGACGGCGACCACAGCGGCGTTGGCATCCCGCGCTTTAATTTGATTCACCAGATGCAAATGACCGTTATGAAATGGGTTAAATTCGGCGATCACGGCATATACTTTCATTGTTTCTCTCCAAAACTTGAAAAAACTTATGATTTAAAAAATAAATTTTTCCATAACTATTGAATTTATGAAATAATTATGTTACAATATAGTGTATAGTTTTATTTTACCATAAAATACGCAGAAATGCAACAATTACGGAGGAAAAACAATGAAAGTTTTAGTAGTCAACGCCGGCAGCTCTTCGCTGAAGTACCAGCTCTTTGATACTGCTACCAATGACGTTATCGCAAAGGGTATCTGCGAGCGCATCGGTATCGACGGCAAGATCACCCACAAAATGCCCGGCAAAGATAATTATGTAGCAGAGCTTGCAATGCCCAACCACTCTGTTGCAACCAAGATCCTCGTTGACACTCTCGTGTCCGAGAAATACGGCTGCCTCAAGTCCATGGACGAGATCGAAGCAGTAGGTCACCGTGTGGTTCACGGCGGCGCATACTTCTCCGAGTCCGTTCTCGTAACTCCCGATGTTATCGAAAAGCTCAACAAGTGCATCGACCTCGCTCCCCTTCACACCCCCGCACACCTTATGGGTATCGAGGGCATCACCAACGAGCTTCCCGGTGTTCCCCAGGTTCTCGTTTTCGACACCGCATTCCATCAGACCATGCCCGATTACGCTTGGATGTATGCCATCCCCTACGAAATGTATGAGAAGTACTCTATCCGCCGCTACGGCGCACACGGCACCTCCCACCGCTTCGTTGCAGGCGAGATGTGCAAGATCCTCGGTAAGACCGAGGGCACCAAGATCGTAACCTGCCACATCGGTAACGGTTCCTCCATCTCTGCCGTTAAGGACGGCAAGGTAATCGATACCTCCATGGGCTTCACTCCCCTGGACGGCGTTGAAATGGGTACCCGCTGCGGTTCCATCGACCCCGCTATCGTCACCTTCATCATGGAGCATGAGGGCTTTACTCCAAACGAAATGAGCGACTTCATGAACAAGAAGTGCGGCTTCCTCGGCGTATCCGGCATCTCCTCCGACAGCCGCGACATTGAGGCTGCCATCCTCGAGGGCAACCACCGCGCATGGCTGGCCGCCAACATTCTGGCTTACCAGATCAAGAAGTACATCGGTATGTATGCAGCTGCCATGAACGGCCTCGACGC
>JAZNAL010000017.1:0-9086 GCA_045586505.1 Candidatus Flemingiibacterium sp.
GTCCCGAGATAAAGTCAGCAGTTGTGCTCTTACCGCCGTCAGACTTTGCGCCACTATCCCAAACAGTGATCTTATCAATCTGGAGATTCTTGATAGCGTCAACCTGGATACGTGTGATTTCTTCAAGCTTGTCAGCGATCATAAGCTTAACAGCAGAGTCAGCGTCACCACCTGCGGATTTTACAATTTCAGCAAAACCTTCAGCCTGCTTTGTAAGCATCTGCTTCAAACCGTCAGCCTCAGCCTGCATCTTCATAAGTGTAGCATCTGCTTCACCCTTTGCACGGCGGCGGATCTGCTCAGCCTCAGCCTCGGCCTTTAATTCAAGCTCCTTCTTTTCAACCTCTGCCTTTACAATTACGTCGGCTTCGAGCGTTGCTTTTTCAAGGGAAGCACGCGCCTGCTCCGCAGCCTGCTGAGCGGCGTAAGCCTCTTCGAGTGCCTTTGCCGCCTGGATCTTTTCAGCCGCGGTAGCGCGCTTCAGTGCCTCAGCCTCGCGTTCACGGCGGAGAGCCTCGGATTCGGCGACCTGTACCTTAGCCTCGTTTTCACCCTTGATTGCCTCGGAGTTTGCGATGGATACGTTGATGCGCTGATCACGCTCTGCGTTTGCGGAACCGATAGCACCCTCGCGGTCAGCCTGAGCCACTGAGATCTTAGCGTCGTTGATAGCCTTTGCAGCCGCTTCCTTACCGAGAGCCACGATGTAGCCGCTCTCATCGGTAATATCGGTTACGTTTACGTTGATAAGGCGCAGACCGATCTTCTTAAGCTCGGTTTCCACATTTCTAGATACTGCTTCAAGGAACTTGTCGCGGTCGTTGTTGATCTCCTCGATCTCCATGGTAGCCACAACGAGACGGAGCTGACCGAAGATGATATCCTTTGCAAGCTCCTGGATGTCGTCAAGCTTCAGACCGAGCATACGCTCAGCGGCGTTCTGCATAACGCCTGCCTCGGTAGAGATACCGACGGTGAAGCGGGAGGGAACATCAACGCGGATGTTCTGCTTTGAGAGCGCATTGCGAAGGTCTACGTTGATGGACATGGGGGTCAGATCGAGAAACTCGACTGCTTGAATAACCGGCCAAATGAATGCCGCGCCGCCGTGGATGCATTTAGCGGAGCGAGATGTGCCGTCGGCGTTGGTTCCGACCTTACCGTAGATGACCATAACTTTATCTGAAGGACACTTCCTGTAGCGCGATGCGATAACGATAAGCGTCGTTAACACAAGCAGTGCGATCACACAGATGAGAATGAGCAGGTTTGAGCCTGCCGCAGTACTTGAAAGCATAATGTTAGGCATAGTTTTGTCTCCTCTATAAAAATTTATTTAACTTACAACTTTTTCGACCACCACGAGTCCCGATTCGTCGGTGGATACCACGCGGACGGTGTCACCGGTCTTCAGCGGCTCGGTGCCGCCGGTGATCGCGTCGATCTCGATGAGCCTATCCTGAACGGTGATGCTGATCTTACCTCTTCCTTCTCCCTTTGGGGGGATCGGAATGTATACCTCGCCCACTTTGCCGAGGGCACTTCCGAGTCGGATGTTTCCGCTTGACTGAAGCTTTAACACTGCCTTCATGAGATAAGCGATGCCAACAAGCGCCGCAATACCGCATATGGAGGCGAGAATGATGGAAAGCGCATTTGAAAGCCCTAAATCGACGAACACGATACCTGCCCATCCGCCCACACAAAACATTGCCACGATGCCGCGTACGGTAAAGAGTGTGAGTCCGTTGTCGCCCGCGGCAGCCGCTTCGCCGATGTCGAAGCCATCGGGATCAATGTCCATGTCCGCGCTTTCTCCGTCGCCGATACCGAACATGAGCAGTACCGTCTGTATGACGAGAATAAGAGTCGCGGGGATACCGATGCAGGCAAAGCCTTGCTGGAGCACTGTGAGAGAATTCCACCAAGCAAACATATTATCTATTCTCCTTTACATAGTATTTGTCAAAGCCTACCGTGAGAATACGTCATCATACATACGGTTCGCCTTCTGGCGCACCAGGGTTGCGTAGTATGTCATGATTATTATCCCGCACGCCTTTTCAAGCCGTTTTGCCGCGCCCGCGGCACGCTCTTCGTAGGATGCCAGCACCTTTTTTATAAGGTCGCCCACATTTTCCGCGCTTGATGGAAGATCGTCATCCACCAGCTGATCGATGACACGGCAAAGATAGTCGTAAAGCTCCGATTCGGGGATGATATCGTCGCTTATATCTCCTGCGCGTCCGTTTACATAGGTGAGGATCTGCGCGATGCGGTCGAGCTGCATGGAGTCGCGCATCATATTAATTATAAGTATGCGTGCAAGCTGGTTTTTATCATAGCGCTTGCAGTGTGCGTTGGCGACCCAGCCGCGTTTGGTCCAGTTTTGAAGAGTAGAACCGTCGATACCGCAGATCTCGCGTATCTGCGAGAGCATAATACCGTCGGTGATATAAAAGATCTTGTTTAAAAAATCAAGCCCCGTTACATTACCCATTTTGACCTTATCCATGATGGTTCCGGGGATCAGAGGACTTCGGACATCAAGCTTCATTGCATTTTTATCTCCTTCCCGCGTTTTTATCGCCATTGGTTTGTAATACGATTATATCATACGGTCACGTGATTGTCAATAGGAATCCTGTAAATTTACAGTTAGTTTATTTTTCGTTATGCCGGATTATTTTGGCTTCAAAAGAGAGGTATGATATCTGCGGTTAATACGACGTTAACAAATTGCGTGTATAATAAAAGTGAGTGGCAGATTCTGCCCGAATATTCAGGGACACTCCGATATCCTCGGAGTTGCGGTGACAAAAATGGTGTTTCCTTACGGCGAGCGTGAGCTTGCTTATTTGAAGTCGCGGGATGATAGACTGGGCGGCATAATCGACCGTGTGGGATTTATCGAACGCGAAACGAGTGATGATATCTTTTCTCAGCTGGTTATGTCAGTGGCGGGACAGCAGATCTCGAATAAAGCGCTCAAGACCGTGGAGAGCAGGCTCATGAGCGCGCTCGGGTCGCTTACGCCGCAGAATGTTCTGCGCATAGGTGTTGACGGTATCCGATCCTGCGGTATGAGCGGGCGGAAAGCGGAGAATATTTTCGGTATCGCCAAAATGACTGAGAGCGGTGAGCTTGATCTTGCGGCACTGTGGACGCTGCCTGACGGAGAAGTGATAAAAAGGCTGACAGCTCTTAACGGAATAGGTGCTTGGACAGCGGAAATGCTGTTGATCTTCTGCCTTAAGCGCCCGAATGTGCTGAGCTTCGGTGATTTCGGTATCCGCCGCGGTATCGAGCTGCTTTACGGGGAGGAAAAGCTTACTAAAGCCAAGCTGCAGGAATATTACGAGCGGTATTCACCTTACGCGACGGTGGCGAGCTTTTATCTTTGGAAGGTCGGCAACGGCGAAATAATTGTGGAGGTTTGATATGCCACATTATGCAGAATATATGACCCCGTTTGGAATGTATTATATCGGTTACGATACGGAGGGTATAACCGAGTTTACGGATAAGCCGAGTGTGTATGAGAATATACGCTCGCCGCTTTCAGATGAGGCGACAAAACAGCTTGATGAGTATTTTGCGGGTAAGCGCCGCGAGTTTACATTGCCGCTGTCGCTTCACGGAACGGAATTTCAGGAGAAGGTATGGCGCGCACTGCTTGACATCCCCTACGGTGAGGTCTGTACATACGGGGATATCGCTCGTGCGGTCGGAAAACCCAAGGCATTCCGAGCCGTGGGTATGGCAAACCATAATAATCCCATCGCTATCATAGTGCCGTGTCACCGCGTGGTCGCCGCAAACGGTATCGGCGGCTACGGTATGGGACTAGATATGAAACGGGCACTGCTCAGGCTTGAGGGAAACGCTGCTGCGGATTGTTGACGAATTATCCGCTTTTATCTAATCGAAATAATAAAGCGAGCCGTTCCCGCTTGCGCGGGAACGGCTCTTGTCAAGAGAGACGCTTATTTGCCGGACTTTAAGTCGTTCTCGTACTTCTCGATCATCTTCTTCATCGTGTGACCCGTACGACCGCGATGATGCTCGGCAAGCTTTTCGAGCCATTTTTGCGTGTTTTTGCCCGTAAAAATCTTGATATTCAAGTTCGCTGTATCATCGTCAGTTATTGTGACTGTGATTTTGTCGATATACTGCGCCACGAATTCGGGGGAAATAAGACCGTTTGACGCATCCTTAACCGCGGCATCGAGGCGAGTTTTCACCTCGGCAATGTGCCGCTTGTATTCCTCTTTCGTGAACATCTGCTTTTCAAGCTCGGCGATGGCTTCGCTGGCTTCCTCTATCTCGCGGTCACAAGCGTCGGTCATGGATTTGAAGTTAGCCGCTGTAACAGAACCGATTGTGACAAGCTCGAGGAGCTTGTTTTTCTTTTGCTCGGCAAGCTCGATGATGCGCTTTTGCTCGGCAATCTGCTTTGCGGTTTCGTCATCGGCTTCCATGGATTTGAACATCTCTGTGTACTCCGCAAGAAGTGCTTCCACGTCTACTCTCGTTTCGCTGAATACATCGAAGAGGATGGGCTTGATCTCCGCTTCATAGATCGGGAAGGACGGGCAGGAATCCGCACCGTTGTTGATCTTGCCGGAGCAGACCCACTTGGAGTTTACGTTGCCGTGCTTGTCCTTGGACTCACGGCGGTAGTAGGGCTGTCCGCAATGGGTGCAGTAAAGCTTGCCCGTGAGCAGATTTGCGTGGTTGCAGATGCCCTGGCGGTTCTTCACGTCCTCGCTTCGACGGGCAAGTACCTCGTTCGCCTTGTCCCACAGCTCCTCGGTTACGATTGCAGGCACGATTTCGCCCGTTTCATCCTTGAACATCACCCATTCCTCGGGCGGCAGGAATTTCTGCTTCTTGGTGAACATATCAACAATCTTCACCTTATTGCCGACGTAATAGCCCTTGTATTTTGGGTTCGATATGATGTTCGACATGGTGGTGTGAGCGATTTTGTTGCCGTTGTAGTTGCGATAGCCTTGCTCGTAGAACAGCGTTTCCAGTTGCTTCATGCTGTATTCGCCCGTGGCGTAAAGGCGGAACAGATCGCGTACCATGGGGGCTTGGGTTTCGTCGATGACAAGGCGTTTGTCATCCTTTTGGTAGCCGAAGATGCGGCTGTTTCCGAGGACCACGCTGTGCTTGATCGCCTGCTGATGTCCGAATTTTACACGGGACGACAGCTTGCGAAGCTCGTCCTGCGCCATGCTTGCCATTATGGTTAGGCGAAGCTCGGCATCTTCGTCGAGGGTGATGATGTTGTCATTCTGGAAGAAAACGCCCACGCCGCAGCTGTACAGATCTCTCGTGTAATGCAGGGAGTCAAGCGTGTTTCGTGCGAATCGGGAGATTTCCTTTGTGACGATAAGGTCGAACATCCCTGCCTTGGCATCAGCGATCATTTCGTTGAAGTGCCGGCGTTTCTTTGTGGAGATGCCGGAAAGTCCCTCGTCGATGTAACCGGGCACGAAGGTCCACAGCGGATATTTTTTGATGAAATCTTCGTAATAGGAAACCTGGTTGTCGAGGGAGTTTAACTGCTCGTCAGTGTCGGTGGAAACGCGCGCGTAATAGGTCACGCGAAGCGGAATATCGTATATTGTTTTCGTTTTCAGAAGTGCGCGGATGTTGTATATATCCATTGATTTCTCCTTGTTAAGTTCGTTGTATCATTATCTGTTTATGCTTATTATATCATAAAAAACACTATATTGCAATACTAAAATCGCAATATACCAAATATTTGTGTTTATATATCGCAAGAGCCTTGCGGCAAGATTCCTCCTTTCCTGCATGGTAAAAAGCCTTCATGATCTGATTTGTATTGCAGTATTCAATTTTGCAAGCAAAAAAGGTATAGGAATTTCCTACACCTTTTGCTGATTTTTGAAGTTACAGGCTTTCATCTGCCGAGATAAATTCAATAATATTCTTGTGTATCACACCATCGCGCTTTTGAAGCAAGGTGTCGATAGTGAGCAGATATTTGGGGTAATTATCCCGTATCATCGCGAACGGCTTGTATTCGCGCTCCTCGGTTTCGGGACTCATGATCGTCATTGCTAATGTCAAGTTAACGAGGGTAAATTTGATAATTTTATATTTTACCCTCGTTAACTCATGAATAAGCGCGCGTTATTCTACCTCGCACTTACCCTTGCCTTTGTTGAAAACATATTTCTGCACCGATATGCTAAAACTCATAATATCTGCTGTGGAGCCATTTTCGCCGTGCGTTCTGCGATCTTTTCTGTCATGAGCTTGTACTCCTTTTCGCTGATCGTGCCTTCTTCAAAAAGGAAGCGGTTGAAGTAGTTGAGCCATGCCTGCTCTGCAAAGCGCTTTTCGCTTGTTTCGTTTTTTTTGTTTTTATCCATTCATTTACCTCATTCTTTCTTGAATTCTGTTTTTATTTTCCTCCCGTTTGGATAGGATTATTCTGTTTACATACTCTGTTCCCATTTTCTGCGCTCACGTTTTTGCGGCAGTGTGGTACAGTCTTTGATCGGCTGACGCGGCTCAATATCGCACAGCCCACCGACAAGCTCCAGCACATTCGTTGTGATGGCAAGGAAAGAATTCTCCGCCATCCGTTGCAGAGCCATCGCAGCAGATTCGTTTCCTGCCTGCGCCGAGCGGTTCAGGTACTCGAGCGCGGCATTCATATCAAAAAAATCCGGCTCGAACAGATAGATCTGCCCAAGCCGGTAGTCTGCATAATGGTTGCCGCGCGCCGATGCGATTTCAAAATGCCGTATCGCTTCGGGAATATCCTTAGGCACAACCTCGCCGCACATATAGATTCTGCCGAGCAGATAAGCGGCGTAAGCACTGCCGTCCTGCTCGGCATCAAGGAGATATTCTATTTGCTCATCGGGATATTCTGTGTCGATATCGTCGGCATCCGTATTATCCTCGCCGTCGAAGAAGCCGTTCAGTTCATCAGAAGATAGATCACCAAACTCAACACGGACGTTAGCCCCACGTTCGCGAGGAGTGTCCACAGAATCCACTTCTTCATTCGCGAGAGTAAATTCTCTATCTCCCCAATCTGTCCATTGACTTCCTGCCGCAGATCGAAGAAAAATGATTCTCTCGTCTTCCCATCCTGTGTGAGGAGTTCTCGGCTTTCCGTGAGGATTTTTTGCATCCTGCTCTCGGTTTTCCTCGCCGCTTCCTCCACTTCCGCCCCCACAGCATTCGCCCATCCGTTGAGGGCGTGCATCAGTGTATTCCAGTCCTCCTTCGTAAGGATGCACTTCTCCAGCTCCCGGAACTTCGAGAACAGCGTCGGTTGGAACTCCGATGCCGCCCTCAAGTATTCTAGCATCGCCTTCCAATCGTCCTTTGGGATTCCGTAGACGATTGGTAGATACGGTGTTTCTGTTATCGTCTGCATTGATTCCGCCGTCGTTTGCTTGAGCTTCTGTAGAGCTGCGTTCGATGATTTGTTGCCTGATTGTGAATTCATATTCCATATTCTCCTTTCGAAATTTCACTTCGTGTAATTTGTTATCCCTGACCTTCATGCCGTTTGGGCAGGTGTAGGTTATATATTTTCGGCTGTCTTCCCATCTTACCGAGTAGCCGAGCGACTCCATCAGCGACAGAAATTCTGCTTTGTTCGCCGCACGCTTCATCGCTTCTTCGATGTCATAGATTGCGCGGAACTTCCACGCATCGCCTCGGAGTGCCGCACGGTATTCTCTCGGACCAAGACCTTTTGTGCTAAACTGCTGTTCGTAGCGCGGCAGCACTGACAGTCCGTGCTCTTTGCAGAGGCGGTCGCTGACCTTTCGCATCTTCTCAAGCGTGCGCGGACCCATGTCAAGCTTCAGTCCAGTGTCGATGCTCACGCTGTTGATGACGAAATGATTATGCACGCGCTGAAGGCAATCATCATCGTAAGCATCAAGATGCGTTGCCACCAACACCTCAAAGCCGGGAAACATTTCCTCAGCAAGGCGCAGACCGATCTCGTGTGCGGTGTCATAGTCTTTGATCTCACCGGGTGAGAACGACTGTGTGTAGTGATAATACATCACCCCATCACGCTTGCCGTAGAGATTTTTCGTTGCCATGAACTCATCATAAGCGGCATGTGCAAGGCAGTTGAGACCGGTGAGATAGCGGCGACCGCGCTCGTCAAGCGTCTTCATGTCCTGTGAAACATAGCGGATGACCGCCTGCATCGCGCCGCGCGTCTGCTTCTTCGCCGGGATATAATTACAGGTTGCCATCGTTATCCACCTCCGATCTGCATGCAATTACGCCGTCGCAGATGTCGTAGAGCACGTTGATTGCGGCATAGATTTTCTGCAATGTGCTCACTGCCTCGGAAAGATTCACCGCAGAAATCTTGCTTTGATGCGCGAGTACCGTGAGCTGATTGAGATTTCTGCCGATGGCTTTCAGCTCTGACAGCACCGGCTGCAGCTCGTTCACCTGATAAATTGTCCGTCCAAGTGCCGCGCCAAGAAGATATTCACGCTGGGTTAGTCCCGACTTTGCGATGATCTTTTTGATTTTCCGCCGTTCGGGTTCACTTGCCCAGAAGGAAATTTTCTTGTCACGCTCGCGACCGTTTGCTTTAGAATTTTTGTTGTCTGCTATTGTTCTGTACCTCGTTTCGTAGATTTTTAGTGGGGGTTGGGGCTACTGCCCCGATTTTGGGATTGGGATGGTACGCCGGATTTTCCGGCGGGTACCCAAACCCTCTGCTTGCCCTGCCAATGCAGGAATTATTTCGTTAGAATCATTGTAATCACCTCGATTTAATTTTTTTGCAAACTAAAAAAGCTCCCATCACATAAAATGGGAGCAATAACAATGTTACTGTGCGCTTCGTGGAGAAGCCTCCACAGGCGCGCACAAACCTCTTGTGTGCGGTTTTATGTGCTGCCATGCATAGAAGCGTGGCTCACGTTCAGCCCGCACAAACTGCGACCGTTCCGCTTTGTGTTGGCGAGAGGAAGTTCACCTCATTCCGCAGAACAGTCTTTTTTACCTGTCTACCCGCGCCAGTTCCTATGCTCCTTTGACCACGTATT
>JAZNAL010000018.1:0-28903 GCA_045586505.1 Candidatus Flemingiibacterium sp.
TCCGCGAGTCTTTCGCGGACGGCGATTTTATGTTGCTTTAAGACATACAGCTTTGCGTTCTTCTCACCAAACACTTAATCCGGCTCCTTATCGGCATTATCTGCGTCCGTTATGCTTGCATATATCCGCGCAGGGACATTCCCCGCACTTTGGAGCACGCGCGGTGCAGACATCCCGCCCGAACATTACCACCCGGTGGCAAAAATCCGACTGCTTTTCGGGAGGCAGCAGCGGAATCAGGATCTTTTCGATCTTCGCGGGATCCTTCTGAGTTTCAGGGTAAAGTCCAACACGTCCGCAGATACGGATACAGTGAGTGTCGGTAACGATAGCGGGCTTTCCGAAGATGTCGCCGAGGAGCAGATTTGCGATCTTACGACCCACACCGGGAAGCTTCAGAAGCTCGTCCATAGTATCGGGCAGTTCCCCGCCGTACTCATCCCGGAGCATGACGCAGGCATCCTTAATATTCTTCGCCTTGGTCTTATAAAGTCCGCAGGGGCGTACGATCGCCTCCAATTCGAAAAGCTCACAGTCCGCCACCGATTCAAGTGTGGGAAACACGGAAAAAAGCTCGCGGCAGACGATATTCACCCGTGCGTCGGTGCACTGTGCGGAAAGCCGCCCCATTATAAGCAGCTTCCACGGCTCACCGCCGTATTCCAACGCACATCGAGCCTCAGGGTATATGTTTTCCAGCCTCTCGCAGAATTCCCTTGCGAGAAGCGCTTTTTTTGTAGGCATTAAAACAATCCTTTCGATGTTTGATACAAGCATATTATATCAAACACCGATGGGATTGTCAAGTGTATTCGAATCACTCCGCGGCGTCGTTTTCGGCGACTCTTACGAGCACCACGGTCATATCGTCACTGCGTTTATTTGTGAGAGCGGCGTTGTCGAGTATCTTCGCCGCCATGGTGTTAAGATCGTCCTCCCACTCGTAGGTCAGGAGATTTGCAAGCCACACACCGTCCTCCAGCGACTGAGCCACTCCGTCGCTGAGCATAATGATCACATCCCCCGCCATAAGGTCAAAGCCGATCTTTTCCGCATCCAGCTCATGCAGGATGCCAAGCGGCACCGTCCTCGAGCTTATCTTATACAGATTCCCCGACCGCATGATGAAAGACGGCGCGGCACCGCTTTTTATAAAGCATGCCTTACCCGTGATAAGGTCGATCTCCGCAAGATCGATAGTAGCAGAGCATTCCCCGCCATGACTTCCTCGGTTTCTGATAAAGCCGTTCAACATTTCAAGCGTCACCGCCTTGCCGTTGCCCGCCGACAACATCCGCTCCGCAAAAACAGTGCAGATCTTTGAGGTGATCGCCGCTTCTCTGCCGCTTCCCATACCGTCGGAGATCAGCGAGTAAAAATAATCCTCACGGCTCTCAAATGCCGCACTGCAGTCGCCGTTGGCGCTTTCGTGCTCCTTGATACTTGAGGTTTTTGCGACCTCGCATTTATAAAGGCGGCGTGCTTCCAGAGTCATGGTAACATCCCCCTCGTCGATGTTGAATCGGGGTTTGCACATTGGAGTCTCTAAGGTGTTTTCCACAGCCCTGCGGATCTCGTCCGCCCCAATTTTTACCTGCGCTATCTCCACTCCGCCGATGATCGCCTGCTTCTTTCGTGAGCCGCAGCAGATCGCACTCTCGGCGGTAATACCCATGTATTTGAGTGAGCGCCGAAGCTTCTTTGACAGCTCATCGTTCACCTTATATTCTGCGTCATTGTAAGCGATCTGCTCCGATAACAGCTTCGACATGACCTCATAATCAAGGGCAAACGCCTCGGTTTTATCGTTCTTTATCAGTCGCTCCGTCAGCTTTGCTGTCGATAGGTTGATCTCGTCAAGTATAGGCAGAATGTTGTAGCACCGATCCTTTAAGTAGGAGGGGACACTGTCAATATTCACCCGTCCGGTGCGGTAAAGCTCGCTTGTGATCTTGCTCTGTGCGTCCAGCGTGGAAGCGCATTCCCGCTCCAGACAAAAGGATTCAAGAGAGCACTTGCGGCAGAACCCCTCAAAGGCATTGTCGCACACCTGCTTAAGATCCACTACTCCAGGACGGCGCATGCGGTCGGACAGCGAATATACCGTATCCGACAGATGAGAAAACGCGTCGGCAAGCGCATTCATGCGGGCGTTTACATCCGCCTGACGCTTTTCTAGCATCAACACGTCCTCGCCGCTCCGTTCATTATCGGGCTGGGTAAATACAGGGATCCGCGGGAGCAGTCGGAAGTGTGCCAGCGGCATAAATACAGCCGTCGCCGCGGCAATATCGGGAAGCAGCCGCGGAAGGACGGTATATCCGTCAACCACAAGCCCCAGTGCAACTCCGATGGCGCAGGATGCCGCTATGGCGGCGGCCCTTGACAGCTTCCATAAGACGCCCATGCAGAGTCCCGCCGCCGCGATAATACAGGGTGCCGCGCCGATGCTGTACGATACCTCCGCAGCATTAAGTACGCCGACACCGCCAAGCGTACCGCATGCAAGCCCTGCAAGTAATCCCACCGCGCACCCCCGCAGTGCACCCACAGAGCTTGAAGCCCACAGCGTGACAAAATACGCCGCCATAAATGCAAGCGAAAAGCCAAGAACGGTATAACCACGCAGGGAGAATACCAAAATGAACATAAGCGCCGCGCATGACAGCTCCGTCGAATACGCGAACCGCTCGGTTTTTGTAAACAGCCCCGAAAGAGCCAGCACCGCAAGCGGTGTTATCAGAAATCCGGCAAGCAAACCGAACAGGTCATAGTATAGAAATCCGCCTGCGATCAGACGGTAAAGACCAAATACAAACGCCGCAAAGCAGGATATCGCCGTGCGGATAAGTATTCCCTCGCCGAAGATACCGCTCTCGGGGTCGGATTTTTTAGCGTACGCGCGCAGTCTGCCAAGCAGTTTTTTACCTATGTACTGACCATCCCCGTCGGGAGCGTCGAAAAACAGCCTTCCGACAGCATAGCGCAGCATAACCGCGACGGTATATACTACAGCAAGCGGCAGAGCGTATCCGCGATCAGCCAGTGTAGATACGATAAGTCCGAGATAACTGAACATAACGTACCGGTCGACGACACATATGTACGCGATACCAAAGGGATAGCAGGAAAACACTCCCGTGGACGCACCGAGCAGTCCCGCAAGCAGTGCCGATCCAAATCCTTTAAGTAAGTGCACACCGTCCTGCCGTGAAAGCGCAACGGAGCTTTCGCCCTCCGATGCCTCGGCACCCCCGAGCACCTTTGAAAGTCCGAGCTTTAAGATCTTTTGTATTGCCATTACTTTATCCATCCTTCTTTTTTGTGCCGCACACGGCGGCTTGTCCTGCGTCAATTATATCAAAGCCGCGCCGACTTTACTGTCGACTCTTGTATGCATATTTGACGGCCTTTTACTCTTTTTTGGATGGATTATGATAAAACACAGGGAATTTAACGAGACTATTGTCATAAAATGTAATATAATCCGAAAACATTCGTCATTATGAATATTTATTTTGATGATAATTACCTATTGCATTGAGGCAGCACGATATGGTATAATATAAGATGAAAAATTGTTCCCTCGGCATGAATATGCCGCCCATTTTCATAAGGAGGGCTTCCATGTACAGAATCGCCGCCAAAAAAAGTCTCAATCCAACCGTCACCATGATGGATATCGAGGCTCCCGCCGTTGCAAAAAAGGCACAGCCGGGTCAGTTTATAATCCTCCGAACGGACGAGGACGGAGAGCGCATCCCGCTTACCGTCGCGGGCTATGACCGCGATGCGGGCACCGTAAAGATTATCTTTCAGGTAGTGGGCGCTACCACGCTCAAATTAAATAACAAAGAAGTCGGCGACAGTCTTCGTGATTTCGTAGGTCCTCTCGGTATGCCCACCGAGCTGGAAGGTCTCAAAAAGGTCTGCGTCGTAGGCGGCGGCGTGGGCTGTGCTATCGCGCTTCCCATCGCCCAGGCACTTCACGATATGGGCTGTGAGGTCACCTCGGTGATTGGCTTCCGAAACAAGGATCTACTGATACTTGAGGACGAATTCAAGGCCGCATCAAGCCGTTTGTTCGTCATGACCGACGACGGCTCCTACGGGCGCGAGGGCAATGTGTGCGTTCCACTTTGTGAAATGTTCGCATCAGGTGAAAAATTCGACAAGGTCATCACCATCGGCCCCCTTATTATGATGAAATTCGTAGTGAAAGCCACCCGTCCCACGGGTATTCCCTGCGTGGTATCCATGAATCCCATTATGATAGACGGCACGGGAATGTGCGGAGGCTGCCGCCTTATTGTCGGCGGCAAGACTAAGTTCGCCTGCGTTGACGGCCCTGATTTTGACGGATATGAGGTTGACTTCGACTCCGCAATGGAGCGCAGCACCATGTTCCGCGATTTCGAGCGCCACGCCTATGACGAGACCTGCAATCTTTTCAGGAAAGCGTAGGGAGGTAACAAAATGCCCGCTAACATGAAAAAAGAAAAGAACCCCATGCCATCACAGGCACCGGAGGTTCGCGCGCACAACTTTGACGAGGTTGCCCTCGGCTACAGTGAGGCCACAGCCATCGACGAGGCTCTGCGCTGTCTTAACTGCAAGAATATGCCCTGTGTATCGGGCTGTCCCGTAAATATTCACATCCCCGAATTTATCGCAAAGATCAAGGAAGGCGACTTTGAGGGCGCGTATCAGGTTATTAACCGCTCCTCCTCCCTGCCCGCAGTCTGCGGACGGGTATGCCCCCAGGAGACGCAGTGCGAGGCAAAATGCGTACGCGGCATCAAGGGCGAGCCTGTAGGTATTGGCAGACTGGAGCGTTTTGTGGCAGATTTCCACAATGCACACGCTGACGGCAAGGTGGATGTTCCCACTTCCAACGGTCACAGAGTGGCAGTTGTGGGGTCCGGCCCGTCCGGCCTTACCTGCGCAGGTGATCTTGCCAAGAGGGGCTACAAAGTCACGGTATACGAAGCACTTCATACCGCAGGCGGTGTGCTTGTGTACGGCATCCCCGAGTTCCGACTTCCCAAGTCCATCGTACAGAAGGAGGTCGACAATCTCATCGCCCTGGGTGTCGAGATCGAAACAAACTACGTCATCGGCAAGACGCTTACTGTGGATGAGCTGTTCGAAATGGGCTATGAGGCAGTATTTATCGGCTCCGGCGCGGGACTTCCAAGCTTTATGAACATCCCCGGCGAGAGCCTTAAGGGCGTTTACTCCGCCAACGAGTTTCTGACCCGAAGCAACCTTATGAAAGCATATCTTGACAACCCCGTGACCCCCATTTCCAAGGGCGGCAAGGTGGCGGTTGTGGGCGGCGGCAACGTAGCGATGGATGCGGCGCGAACCGCACTCAGACTTGGCGCCGAGAAGGTTTACATCATCTACCGCCGTTCCATGGAGGAGCTTCCCGCACGCCGCGAGGAAGTAGAACACGCCATGGAGGAGGGCGTCGAATTCAGACTTCTCAACAGCCCTGTGGAAATCCTCGGCTATCGCAACCCCGATGACAAGCGTGATCCGAGAAACGGCTGTGTCACTGGCATCAGATGCATCCGGATGGAGCTTGGTGAGCCGGACGAGCGCGGCAGGCGCTCCCCCATCCCTGTGGAGGGCAGTGAATTCGAGCTTGACGTTGATACCGTAATTATTTCCATCGGCACCACGCCCAATCCCCTTATCAAATCCACCACCGAGGGACTTGAGGTCAACAAGCGCGGCGGCATCATCGTGGAGGAATCCACCGGTGCCACTACCAAAAAGGGCGTCTACGCCGGCGGCGATGCTGTCACCGGTGCGGCAACCGTTATTTCCGCCATGGGCGCGGGCAAGGTCGCAGCAAAGGCTATCGATGCCTATCTGAGTAAGTAAACACCGGAGTACACACAACAGAATCTATAAAAACACCCCCGAAGCTGAGCTTCGGGGGTTTCGTGCGTTATAAGCTATACTTTATCTTCTGTTGTAATCCGACTTGGGGTTTACAATCTCACGCCAATCAAGTCCGCCGTTTTCCAGCGCGCAGACAAGCACCTCCGCGGTTGCGATATTGGTTGCAACGGGGACGTTGTAAACATCGCACATACGTAAAAGGTTATGGGACTCCTCGTCATAGGGGGAATCCGTTGAGGTGTCGCGGAAATAAATGAGCAGATCTATCTCGTTATACGCAAGACGCGAGGTGATCTGCTGTGTTCCGCCTTGGGAGCCGGACAGCAGTCTCTCGATATTAAGTCCCGTTGCTTCGGATATATACTTTCCCGTTATACCCGTGGCACACAGATTGTGTTTACAAAGTATACCGCAATATGCGATGCAAAACTGGGTCATCAGTTCTTTTTTCTTGTCGTCCGCGATGATAGCAATTTCCATTTATTCGATCCTTTCCCAATGTAAATAAAACTGTTTGTCATATACTTCCGAGCAGCCGCTTTATCTGCCTCTTCGTCTTGACTCCGCGAAATCCGTGGAACAACGGTACATACATACCGCAGAGCCGTCTCGCGATATTATCAAACGCCGCCGCGGAATTTATGCCGCGGATCTGGCAGGCAAGTCGTCCGGTTTCAGCGCCGAGCATCAGCTCGTGCTCAAACGGTACGATCCCGCAAAGCTGTATGAACGATCTGTCTATGATTTCGTTAATACCCGGGCGCTCACCCTCCACAGCTCCCGCAAAATCGAAGCTGTTGATAAGCAGACGCCTGTCGGCTATTCGGTTTTTCAGCAAATATTCCCCCGTTTGACCCGCCGCGCGGATGCTTGAGGGCTGATGCGATGCCACGATGATCGCACTGTCCGCTCTTCCCGATTCCAGCACCGCAGGTACGCCAAGCGACCCCGGGGTATCGAGAATTATGTGGTCAAACGGCTCAGCTTCAAGCGCGCCGTCGATTAAACTCGAAAACTCCTCGGCGGTTATATCCCGTCCGCCCTTATAGGGTGCGGCAGCAAACCACAGGTTTTCCGAGCGCTCGTCACGAAGCAGCACCTTGTCAACGGAAGCCCGTCCCTTGGCGGCATCGTAAAGATCGTACATAATATCGTTCTCGACCCCAAGTATGAGGTCAAGACAGCGCATATCAAAGTCACAGTCGGCGAGCAGTACCTTTTTTCCTCTCATTGCCAGAGACATTGCAAGATTGGCCGCCACGGTGGATTTACCGACTCCGCCCTTGCAGGATGTTATTAGAGTGATCTTAGTCGTTGCTTCCGCCTCCCACCGTACCGGCTTCTGCGTTCCGAATCGTCGCTGCCGTTTAATCTCGTCACAACCCAAATAAGACAAATAGAACATCACCGGCCGTTTTAAACTGTCGGGGACGTTTGTTTGTGGTAATTGGTTAATGTGACACTAATATGATACCACGTTTATGCACTTTCTGTCAATACCTCACAGCAAATTTTCCACTCAAAAACTCATTTTTTACATTTCCGACAAAAATATTTGACAATTTTGTGCGTTTAGTGTGTTTTAGAGCACACCACCAACTCTTTGCGACAGAGTGCTGCACAAAATAGCGCAAAATGCCTTAAATATTACTCCCTATGCACGAGAATATTTACAAAATACTTATTGTAATTTGTGCGAAAATGAGGTATAATGATTATGATTAATTTTTTACAAAAGGAGTACATAAAAATGATTAGGGAAAACATGGAATTTATTAAGAGCTTCGACCCCGAGGTGGGCGAGGCAATTCAGAAAGAATACGCACGCCAGCAGAGAGGTCTTGAGCCCATCGCCTCCGAGAATGTGGTTTCTCCTGCGGTTATGGCGGCTATGGGTACAGTCCTTACAAACAAGTACGCTGAGGGTTATCCCGGAAAGCGTTACTACGGCGGATGCGAGTGCGTTGACATCGCGGAAAATATCGCTATCGAGCGCGCCTGCAAGCTGTTCGGCGCCGAGCACGCAAACGTTCAGCCTCATTCCGGCGCACAGGCTAACACCGCGGTATACCTCGCGCTCATCAAGCCCGGCGATACCGTTATGGGTATGAACCTGGCACACGGCGGTCATCTTACCCACGGAAGCCCCGTAAACATCTCCGGTATGCTCTACAACTTTGTTCCCTACGGCGTCGAGGACGACGGCAGAATCGACTACGACAAGGTTGAATTCCTCGCAAAGGAAAACAAGCCGAAGCTCATCGTTGCGGGTGCTTCCGCATATCCGAGAGTTATCGACTTCAAGCGTCTTTCCGAGATCGCAAAAGAAGTTGGGGCATACCTCATGGTAGATATGGCACACATCGCAGGTCTTGTTGCCGCGGGTGTCCATCCCAGCCCTGTTCCCTACGCAGACGTTGTGACCACCACCACTCATAAGACTCTCCGCGGTCCCAGAGGCGGTCTTATCCTCTGCCGTGAGGAGCTTGCAAAGCAGATCAACAAGGCGATCTTCCCCGGCTCTCAGGGCGGCCCGCTCATGCACGTTATCGCATCCAAGGCTGTATGCTTCGGCGAAGCACTCAAGCCCGAATTCAAGGAGTACCAGGCTCAGATCATCAAGAACTCAAAGGCTCTTGCAGACGCGCTTGTTTCCGAAGGCTTCGATCTCGTATCAGGCGGCACCGACAATCATCTCATGCTGGTTGATCTTCGCTCCATGGGCATCACCGGCAAGCAGCTCGAAAAGCAGCTCGACGAGGTATATATCACCGTCAACAAGAACGCGATCCCCAACGACCCCGAATCTCCCTTTGTTACCAGCGGCGTACGCATCGGTACTCCCGCAGTTACCTCCCGCGGTCTCAAGGAAGACGACATGAGAAAGATCGCTCACCTTATAAAGCTTGCTGCAACCGATTTTGAGAACTCCGCGGACTACATCCGTGCCGAGGTCACTGCGATCTGCGACAAGTATCCGCTCTACGAGGGCAAATAATAACCCATAACATCACTCCTCCAAGGAGGCACACATGATAAAGATATCCTCCGCCGAGATACTTTCGGTGGGCACTGAGCTGCTGCTCGGTGATATCGTAAACACCGATGCGGCGTTTATTTCAAGAAGGCTTGCGGCGATCGGCATCAATCAGTACCATCAAGGAGTCGTCGGGGACAATCCCGAAAGACTCTCTGAGGCGCTTGAGATCGCCCTTTCCCGCAGTGATCTCATTATTACGACCGGAGGGCTGGGTCCCACCTACGACGATCTCACCAAGGAGACCGCCGCAAGGCTTATGGGACGCACTATGTATCTCCACGAGGAGAGCCTCGCCCGCATGATCGAACGTATGTCAAGACGCGGCATAGAGATCACCGAAAACAATAGAAAGCAGGCATATATGCCTGAGGGCGCAATCGTGTTCAAAAACGACTACGGTACGGCGCCCGGCCTTGCCATTGAGGACGAGGAAAGAGGAAAGATCATCATCCTGCTCCCCGGTCCGCCCCGCGAGTGCGAGCCTATGTTCGCCGAGCAGGTAGAGCCGTATTTAAAAAGCTTTTCCGACCACATTTTGCTCTCAAAGACTGTGAATATTTTCGGAATGGGCGAATCCAAGGTGGAGACCGTCCTCCGCGAGCTGATGCTGGAATCCAAGAATCCTACTGTCGCACCCTATGCCAAGGACGGCGAGGTACAGCTTCGCGTAACCGCAGCAGGCAGTGACGAAGCCGAATGCGCCGCACTGTGCGACGCGGCGATCGAAAAGATACGCGCTTCCGAGGTAGGAAAATTCATCTACGGCGTGGACGCGGGCAGCCTGGAAGCGGCACTGGTGGCTGAGCTGATACGTCAGGGTAAAACCATCGCCTCCGCAGAGTCCTGTACCGGCGGATACGTTTCAAAGCGCATTACGGGCATCAGCGGCTCAAGCGCGGTGCTTGACGCAAGCATTGTCACCTACGCTAACCGTATAAAGGAAAAATTAGTAAGCGTTTCACATGAAACCCTCGAGGCTCACGGTGCTGTGTCAAAGGAGACCGCCATCGAGATGGCACGCGGTGTCAGAGGACTGTTCGGTGCCGATGTGGGTGTTTCCACCACGGGCATTGCCGGCCCCACCGGCGGCACATCCGAGAAGCCCGTCGGCAGAGTATACGTTGGTGTATCCTGCGAAGGATACGAGGAAGTGCGCGAGCTGAATCTCGGTGCGACGGCGACCCGCGAGTATATACGCTACGTTTCCGCATCGCACGCCCTCGATCTTGCACGACGTGCGATCTTAAATCAGGACTGAACGTCAGGCTATGCACACAATCATAGGCTGAGAAAGGAGCACTACAATGAACGCAAAACAGCTCATCTCCGCCATTAAAAGCGGCAAATACGCTTCCATCTTCACCGAGCTTTACGGCGCGGAAAACTTGAGGGCGCAGGAAGCGCGCTACATTAACACTGTAAATGAGTTTGCAAAGCTGTTCGGTGAGGATCGTGAGATATCGCTGTTCTCCGTTGCGGGTAGAAGCGAGATCTCCGGCAACCACACCGACCACAACTACGGCAAGGTGCTGGCGGCTTCCATCGACCTCGACATCATCGCCGCAGCTTCCAAAAGAGACGATATGCGCATCAACATCAAGTCCGAGGGCTTCCCAATCGACGAGGTCGACATCACAGATCCTACTGTGGACGAATCGCTTTACTACACCTCCAAGTCCATAATTTCCGGTATGTGCTCCGGCTTCCTAAAGTACGGTCACAAGGTGGGAGGCTACGACGCTTACACCACATCCAACGTCCTCAAGGGTTCGGGGCTTTCCTCCTCTGCGGCATTTGAGGACATGGTAGGGCTCATTCTTAACGCCTTCTACAACAGCGGCTCGGTGGAAAACGCCGAGATCGCAAAGATCGCACAGTACTCGGAGAACGTATTCTTCGGCAAGCCCAGCGGTCTGATGGATCAGACCGCCTGTGCAGTCGGCGGCTTTGTTGCCATCGACTTCAAGAATCCCAAGGAGCCGATCATCGAAAAGCTCCCCTTCGACCTGACCGCTGCAGGCTACAGCCTGTGTATCGTCAACACCGGTGAAAACCATGCCGATCTTAATGAGGACTACGCCTCCGTTCCCGCTGACATGAAGAAGGTAGCATCATATTTCGGCAAGCCCGTACTCCGACAGGTAGGTCTTGACGAGATCCTCAAGAACATCAAGGCACTGCGTGAGTTCGCAGGCGACCGCGCCGTTATGCGTGCTATCCACTACAAGAACGAGAACGAGCGCGTCACAAAGCAGACCGCCGCACTCAAAAAGGGTGACATCAACACCTTCTTCGCGGGCGTAATGGCATCCGGAAACTCCAGCTTCAAATATCTACAGAACGTCTGCAACGTAAAGAACGTGACCGAGCAGGGGCTCGCCCTGGCACTCTGCCTCGCAGAGCAAACTCTTGCAGGCAAGAAGGCGGCGTACCGCGTACACGGCGGAGGCTTTGCGGGCACCATTCAGGCATTTGTTGCAAACAAGGACGTTCCCACATTCAAGGCGGCACTTGACAGTGCTTTCGGCGAAGGTGCCACCACCGTTCTCAAAGTTCGCCCCTACGGCGCTATACGAATAGAATAATGGCTAAACAAAAAAAGAAAAAATCAAAGAAGACCGCGCGCGCTGAGTTAACTCCGCAGGGCGCGGTCAAGGCAAGTCTTAAATCCTTCAACTGGCGGCGCGCTCTGATTATCGCAGTCGCTACTCTCGCCGCGTTTTCCTTCTATGAAGCACTCATCGCGGTAGAATCCCTTCGCATCGGCGGCATACCGGTCATTATGCCCATATACTTCATCATTGTGACTCTTCTCATCTGCGCCATCGTTTTCTTCAACCACGGGTTCTCCCAAAAAGAAGTCACTCCCGATATGTTCGATGGCGAATGCGATCCCGAACACATAAAAATCACCTGTGACAACATCAATCGACATAAAGCTATCGCAAAAAAACTCATGCTCGTTCTGCTTCCGTTTTTATTTGCGATATTTTTTGATATCATCTACCTCTTCTACGGCGATTTCTTCTCGGGGGCAATGGAAGTTATATTTGGCGCCTGAGGTGAGGATGGTGCGCTGTGTTTGCGTATAGGAGTTACGCGCCTCCCCCACCTTAGCAAGAAAAGGACAATATAATGGCTATATTTACGGTTTATACGCTTGCATCGAGCTCCAAGGGGAACTCGGTTTATGTGAGACTTGATGATGACGAGATACTGATCGACGCGGGAATAAGCTGCAAGCGTGTCTGCGAGGCGCTTAAGGAGCTTGATACGCATATATCGCGCATCAAGGCGATATTTGTAACTCACGAGCACTCCGACCACGTGGCAGGACTTGAAATTATCGCAAAAAACTATAAGATACCGATACATATGACCGAACCGTCGGCGCGGGCGCATCTTAAGTCGGCTAAGACCGTGTACAGCGCCGAGGCGGCGGTGATACATCCGCTTTTGTATACGGAAAAGGTGGGAGCGCTTGAGGTCAGCTCCTTTGCGACACCGCATGACAGCGCCGCAAGCGTGGGATATGTGATAACCGACGGCACGGACGAGCACACGGTGGCGGTCGCAACCGATATCGGGTGCGTGACCGATGAGGTATCGGACGCGCTTCTCGGTGTCCGCAACATCATACTCGAATCCAATCACGATGAGAATATGCTGCTGTGCGGATCCTATCCCTATGAGCTGAAGCGACGCATACTGTCTAGTCACGGTCACCTCTCAAACGAAGCCGCCGCGGCATTCGTGTCAAGACTCGCCGCATCGGGCACACAACGCATACTGCTCGCGCACCTAAGCGAGGAGAACAATCTGCCCGAGCTTGCATATCATTCGTCGCTGTGTTCGCTTTGCGGATGCGACATCTTTCTCGGCGTGGCATCGCCGAATGTACCCACAAAACTCGTATAATTTACTGTTCGGCACAGCGCCGAAAAGGGGAAACAATGCTTCGCATACATATCGTTCATGTAGGAACAATCAAAGAAAAATATCTCACCGATGCGGTGGCTGAATACGAAAAGCGGCTCAGTGCATACTGCCAGATCCACAACATCTCCGTCAAGGAGGAGCGTCTTCCCGAAAAGCCCTCCGCCTCGGAAATATCCGCCGCGATCCGCCGCGAGGGCGAGCGTATCCTCGCCGCGCTTCCGCCAAGGGCTTATAATATTGCGCTCTGCGTTGAGGGAAAACAGTGCTCCTCCGAAAAATTCTCCGAACGGCTAACCTCAGTTGCCAACGAAGGCTTTTCCGATGTCTGCCTCATCATCGGCGGCTCGGACGGGCTTTCCGATGAAGTGAAGCAGTCCTGCCGTATGCGGCTCTCTGTATCCGAGATGACCTTCCCCCATCAGCTCATGCGAGTGATACTGCTTGAACAGCTTTACCGTGCCTTCAATATCGCCGCTGGCGGTAAATACCATAAATAGTACAAACGAAAGGGACTTGAAGTCTGAAAATAAATTTTCAGACAGGGTTTTGTGGCTTATCTTTCACCCCGTGAAAGATTTTGCTGCGCAAACCAGCCCCAATTTCCCGGAAAGGAAGCTTTTGCTTCGCAAAAGCCATGGTCATAAGAATGAATATACCAAGACAGATCACACAGCGCGCACTTCCGGTAGCTGTCCTTGCGTTTGTTATCGTCGCCGCTATCGCATATCAGCGGGGTGTGTACGATTTTACCTTCATCGAGCGTCAGCCGGCGATTAATTCCGGTACGGACACCGCCTATGAGTCAACGGATACTACGCCGTCTGACACCGGACCGATCGAAACGATCACGCCTCCCGATACCAAGCCGCCCGTAGTGGAGCTTCCCACGATCAATGAGTTTTTGGCTCCGCTCTATACCACCGCAACACTCAAAAACTCGGGCTATGTCGTCACCGATACCAAATGGACCTTCGGCTACGCATTCGGTCGTGCAGATATGACTGCGGTCGGTACCGATGCCTATTCTCTTCGCACCCGTGTGACCGAGGTGCCCGAGCGTGTACCCTACGGCAAATACAGCGGTTACATTACCGAAATGAAAGAAATCACCGAGGCAAGACCCGCGCTCGAAGTCTACATGGACTACATAATCGTGGACAAAGGCGAGCTTGTGGATCTGCTCAGGGCTGACGGAACGCTTCTCGCAGCAGATTTCGATATAAACACCTACCGCCCCGCGTACACGCGCGACAAGGATGACCGTCCGCTGTTTGTAGCCGAAACTCAGTCCCGCTACAACCCTAAGAACACTATCGAGCAGTATTATTACCTCGATGACAACGGCACTCCCTCCGTCAGCGATTACAACGACAAAGCCGACGGCAGAGGGCTTTATATAAACTACCCTACCGACTACGGCAAGACAAACGACCAAAACTACACCCGTTACTATGATAACGAGACAGGACTTTATGCATTTACCAACATCAACGGCTATCCGAGCACTGAGGTGAAATACCTTTATTTGTTCAACTTCAGCGAGGATATGGCGGCGGTGGTAAACGGGGACGGCTTTATGTCCTTTGTCAGCAAGAATTTCGCCGAGCGTATCGTCAGCGGCACCATGTCCTACCAGAGTTACAAGAACGCCTCCATGAGACGTGTTTACAATCAGTATCTCATGCCCGATACCTACGGTATCGAATCGCTTGGCTTCTTCTACTTCGAGCACGGGCTTGTCCGTGTCAGACGTCAGATTGTCGACGCACCGCACTTCGAGATGCACGGCTGGCGTGAGATTGCCTCCGACGAGGATGTCCTCCTGCGCGCCGACGGCACGGAGTTTATAACTCCCACAGACTATAACGTACTCGCCTACTCAAACGGCATGATCCTCCTTGAAAAGGACGGCCACTACGGCTTTATGGACTACACCGGCAAGTGGATCGTCGATCCCGTTTACACCGCTGCCAAGCCTTTTTGTGAGGGCCTTGCAGTTATCGGCAAGGACGGAAAAATGGGCATGATCGATACATCCGGCGAATTTGTGATCCCCATGATCTTCGACCATGTCGGAAGTGCTTCGGGCGGTATCGTCACCGCCTTTGATGAGTCCTGCGGTTGGGTAGTGCTAAACAAAGTAGTTTGGACAGGCAATCAATGATTATACCATATTTTCCATTATAAGGTGTATTGTGATGACAAAAATACCGGAATACCATGCAGGCAGTGTGGATGTCTGTGTCATTGGTGCGGGACACGCGGGTGTTGAAGCCGCGCTTGCCTGTGCCAGACTGGGCTTTTCCACAATCCTGTTTACAATTAACCTCGATGCCATCGCCAATATGCCCTGCAATCCGTCCATCGGCGGTACAGGCAAGGGGCATCTTGTGTATGAGATCGACGCGCTGGGCGGTGAAATGGGCAGAGCCGCGGACAAGGTCATGCTCCAGAGCCGCATACTCAACCTCGGCAAGGGCGCCGCGGTGCATTCCAAGCGCATACAGGCAGACCGCGCCGAGTACAAGCGCATTATGAAGCAGACCATCGAAAACACGCCGAATCTGCGCCTTATACAGGCGGAGGTCACCGATATACACACCACCGCGGAAAACGGTGTTAAGCGGATTTCCTCTGTGGTCACACAGCTCGGTGCTCGCTGGGACTGCAAAGCGGCGATCATCTGCTCGGGAACATATCTGCGCGGCAGAGTTATCGTGGGTGAGGTGGCATATTCATCCGGCCCCGACGGAATGCTTCCCGCAAATGAACTGACCGCCAATTTAGAGCGCGAGGGCATCACCATGATGCGCTTCAAGACAGGCACACCTGCTCGGGTACACCGCGATTCCATCGACTATTCGGTGCTGGAGGTTCAGCCGGGCGATGATTTCGTGGAGCCATTCTCCGTGGACTCCGACCGAGAGGCGCTTAATAGCGCAGAGCAGATCCCATGCCATATCGTTTATACCAACGCAAAGACCCACGAGATCATAAGAAGTAATATGTCCCGCTCTCCGCTGTATTCCGGCATGATCGAGGGAATTGGCCCGCGCTACTGTCCCAGTATCGAGGATAAGGTCATGCGTTTTGCGGACAAGGAGCGCCATCAGCTCTTTATTGAGCCTATGGGCCGCGATACCAAGGAAATGTATATCCAGGGTTTCTCCTCCTCCCTTCCCGAAGAAGTACAGATGCAGATGCTACGCTCACTTCCGGGCTTTGAAAATGCGGAAGTCATGCGTACCGCTTACGCTATCGAATACGACTGTATCGATCCCACACAGCTTTACGCCACCCTTGAATTCAAGGAGATCTCGGGCCTCTACGGCGCGGGACAGTTCAACGGCACCTCCGGCTATGAGGAAGCCGCCGCACAGGGACTTGTAGCAGGCATCAACGCCGCACTTAAGCTTAAAGGCGAGGAACCGATGATACTCACCCGCCAAAGCTCGTATATCGGCACGCTGATCGACGATCTTGTCACCAAGGGCACCAAGGAGCCCTATCGTATTATGACATCCCGCTCCGAGTTCCGTCTGCTTCTGCGTCAGGATAACGCCGCCCAGCGGCTTACCCCAATCGGACGCCGCGTAGGACTCATATCCGACCAGCGTTTTGCGGCGTTTGAGCTTGAGGTGGCGCAGGTAAAAGCCGAAATTCGGCGCCTCCAATCGGTTTCCGTACCTCCCAGCGAATCTCTTCGCATCTTACTGGAAGAAAACGGCTCAACTACGGTGACTACAGGCATTCGCCTTGCGGATCTGCTTCGCCGTCCCGAGCTTTCTTATGAAAAATTGGCGGTGGTGGACACCGGGCGTCCCGAGCTTTCGCCGCGTGTACGTACTCAGGCGGAGACCGCCATCAAATATGCCGGCTACATCAAGCGCCAGCTTGCCGAGGTGGCGCGTACCGAAAAATTAGAGGAAAAGAAGCTGCCCACTCCCTTCGATTACAATAACATCGTCGGCATTCGCCTGGAAGCCCGCCAAAAGCTGAACAAATTCCAGCCCGCAAATATCGGGCAGGCATCCCGTATCAGCGGTATATCCCCCGCCGACATCTCGGTTCTGCTCATTTACTTTTCCCAACACCGTCCCGAAAGGATTGACGACAAATGACCATCGACAAACTCGAATTTGCAAGCAAGTTTACAGGGACTCTTGAAAAAAACGGACTTCACCAGTTCACCTCTCCTATCATTTGGAAGCGGTTCTATTTATTGACAGAGCGCATGCTGACAGTCAACGAATATATGAACCTGACCGCAATTACCGAGCTTGATGACGTGATTTTAAAGCACTACGTCGACTCTCTCGCCGCGGCTAAGTATATTCCGCAGGGCGCATCGGTGATCGACGTGGGGTGCGGTGCGGGATTCCCTTCTCTGCCGTTGGCTATCGCACGTCCCGACCTTCATGTGACAGCACTCGACAGCACCGCCAAGCGCATTAACTATATCCGCGAGACCGCGGAAATGCTTGGGATATTCAACATTTCCTGCGTTACCGCCCGCGCAGAGGAAGCTGCGCATATTTCCGATATGCGTGAAAAGTTCGATATCTCCTGCGCCCGCGCGGTAGCACGTCTTAATGTGCTCTGCGAGCTGTGTATACCATTTGTAAAGCGCGGCGGCAAATTTTTAGCTATGAAGGCAAATTTCGCCGAGGAGCTTGACGAAGCTGCTTTTGCTATACGAAGGCTGGGTGGAAAGCTTACGAGTACCGACAGCTTTACACTCGTATCCTGTGACGGCGTAACAGAGGATCCCCGTTGCATAATCACCATCGAAAAAATTTCCGAAACTCCCGAAAATTATCCGCGAAATAACTCTCAAATCAAGAAAAAGCCCCTTTAAACGCCGCATACCGCGACGCATATAACCGAATCCGACAGCCCGCCGCCATATTCGACGGGCTGTTTTATTTTTCGCCCGACCTTTTTCGCTATTGTGAACAACTCGGATGTGATATCATATTGGTGGAGGATATTTCCCCAAAATGATGTTAAAAGGAGCAGAACTATGACCGCAATACAGGAAATTTTCAAAAAAGCCGAGCAGCTTCAGATCGAAACCGAAAAAGCCAGACTTAACCGTGCAAAGCAAGCCCTTGAAAGACGAGTGCGCGCTTTTGATGAAGCCGAGGAATTCGGCCGTATACATATGCTTGCATCAGATCACATTTTCCCCAATCCCAACCAGCCAAGGCGCAAATTCGAGGATGATTCAATTATTCGTCTCGCCGACAGCATCAGGCGGTGCGGCATCTTACAGCCGCTTACCGTCCGCAGGACCGAGGGAACGGGTATACACGATGCGATATTTGAAATTGTCGCGGGAGAGCGTCGTTTCCGTGCGGCAAAGCTGCTTGGATTATCGACGGTTCCCTGCATTATCATCCGCGCAGATGAGCGCAAATCCGCCGAGCTTGCAATAATTGAGAATATTCAGAGAGAGGATCTCAATATTTTTGAGCAGGCAAGCGCCATCGCTTCGCTCATCGATATGTACGGTCTCACACAGGAGGATGTGGCAAAGCAGCTTTCCACAAGCCAATCCTTTGTGGCAAACAAGCTCCGCATCCTGCGTCTTACCATACCCGAGCGAGAGAAGATCCTCGCATACGGTCTGACCGAGCGTCATGCGCGCGCATTGCTTCGCGTGGCAACTGCAGAAGAGCGTCTGCGGATCATCAATTATATAAATTCAAACAACCTCAATGTCGCCGCAACCGAAGGCTATATCGATCGTTACCTCGCGGAAAACCAATCCGCTCGCAAGCCTCGCTCTCCACGCAAGCTGGTTTTAAAGGATATACGTATCTTTTACAACTCCATAGATCGCGCCATTTCTATTGTAAAGCAAGCGGGCATTGATGTGGTATCTGAACGTGTTGACAGTGAAGATGTTGTAGAGCTGACCATCCGCATCCCCAAGGCAGGAAATGTTACACGTGAAACATCACTTGACTGTTATTGACGAATATGTTTCACGTGAAACATATTACGACATAAAACGATTCGTATTAAACACAAGTTATTTACAAAATACCATTGACTTTTTCTCCGTTTATTGGTATAATAATATGTACAGTATTTTCAGAATTTCGGAGGGCGGCAATGGCGTATACTATCTCACTTGCAAATCAAAAAGGCGGCGTCGGGAAGACCACCTCCGCCGTGAATTGTGCCGCCGCCGTAGGTGCGCTCGGCAAGCGTGTTCTGTTGGTTGACCTGGATCCTCAGGGCAACGCCACCAGCGGCGTTGGTGTGCAGCGCAAGAAGGTCAAGATTTCGTCCTACGATCTCATCATCGGCAGAGCGAAGGCTTCCGATGCGGTTATTGACACCGGCTTCAAGAATCTCTATGTTATTCCCTCCCAGATCTCGCTTGCAGGCGCCGAATTCGAGCTGATTGATGCAGATGACCGCGAATTGCTACTGAAAAATGCGTTGGCGGAGATCAAGGATGACTTCGACTACATCTTTATCGATTGCCCACCGTCGCTCGGCATTCTGTCTATCAATGCGCTTGCGGCGTCAAACGGCGTCATTATACCGATGCAGTGCGAATTTTATTCGCTTGAGGGTCTGTCACAGCTCATGCTGTCAATAAGGCAGGTCAAGAAGCTCTACAATCCGACCCTTGAGATCACAGGTATACTCATCACTATGTTCAACGGCAGACTAAACCTTTCCCTGCAGGTGCTGGACGAGCTTAAAAAGTACTATGCGGACAAGCTATTCAAGACCGGCGTTGTGCGAAACGTCAAGCTCTCGGAGGCTCCCAGCTACGGCGAGCCGATCATCTACTATGACAAGCACAGCAAGGGCGCACAGGCTTACATGGATATCGCGGAAGAGATCATCGACCGCGCATTCTGAATATAACATCTTACAAACGGAAGTGAACTATATGGCTACTAAGAAAAAAGGGCTGGGGCGCGGAATGGACGCGATATTCCTTGACAATTCACTGGATGCCCCCGAAAAGAACAGCACCTTAAGACTATCTGAAATCGAGCCCCGCCGGGATCAGCCACGAAAGGTATTCGACACGGAAGCGCTTGCTCAGCTCGCCGATTCCATTGCAGTAAACGGCCTTATTCAGCCGATTATAGTAAGAGAGCGTGAGGGCAGTGATTTCTATCAGATCATCGCAGGTGAGCGCCGCTGGCGTGCCGCTAAAATGGCGGGACTTTCAGAGGTGCCCGTGGTCATCCTCGACGTAGACGACAAAAAGGTCGCAGAATATGCGCTGATCGAGAATATCCAACGTGAGGACTTAAATCCCATCGAGGAAGCACGCGGCTTCAAGTCGCTGATCGAGGATTACAATCTCACCCAAGAGCAGGCGGCAAAGCAAGTCGGACGCAGCCGCTCGGCGGTAACCAACTCGCTGAGACTTTTGGATCTTCCCGAGGATGTGCTTGAGCTTGTATCGGATAAAACCTTATCCGCAGGCCATGCACGCGCGCTACTCGGACTCAATGACAAGTCCACGATCTCCGAGGCGGCAGACATAATTGTAAAAAAGGAGCTGTCGGTACGCGCCGCAGAGGACCTTGTAAGGAAGATGAACTCTTCGCCGAAGCTTGACTCGGAGCCTGACGAAGATGACTTGGTAGAGCGCGAATACTACGCTTCACTTGAAAAAAAGATAAAACAGGCGATCGGATGCCGAGTCAAAATCGCTCATTCCGAGCGCAAAAAGTCGATCACCATATCTTATAAAGATGCGGACGAGCTTGAGGAGCTTATAAAGAAGCTGGTCGGCGGCGAAAATGTTGAAAATCTATTTGTATAACACATAAAGGAGACACAAAAATGCTTGACATTAAATACATCAAAGAAAATACAGAAGAATGCATACAGAGACTTGCTAACAAGGGCAAGGACGCGCGCGATGAAATCGCACGCATTCTGGATCTTGACACCAAGCGCCGCTCGATGATCTCCGAAAACGAAGCGCACAAGGCAGAACAGAACAAGGTTTCCAAGTCCATTCCCCAGCTCAAAAAAGAGGGCAAGGACGTTGCTCCCATCTTCGCTCAGATGAAGGAGCTTTCCGAAACCATTAAGAATAACGACGAAAAGCTGAAGGCGGTTGAGCTCGAATACACCAACCTCATGCTCAGCCTTCCCAACCTTCCCGATATGGACTTAAGGCCCGGTGGAAAGGAAAACAACGAGCCCCTGAAATATTTCGGCGAGCCTCACAAGTTCGATTTCGAGCCTAAGAATCACGTTGATCTCTGCACCGATCTGGGTCTTATTGACTACAAGCGCGGCACAAAGCTCTCCGGTAACGGCTTCTGGATCTACCGCGGCATGGGCGCACGCCTTGAATGGGCGCTGCTCAACTACTTTGTTGACACCCACATCGGTGACGGCTACGAGCTTGTACTTGTTCCCCATATGCTCGGTTACGAGTGCGGTCTGACCGCAGGTCAGTTCCCCAAGTTCGCTGACGATGTTTATTGGCTGGAAACCGCCGAGGATGAGCGCCGCCGCTTTATGCTTCCCACCGCTGAGACTGCACTTGTTGCACTCCATCGCGACGAGATCCTCACTGAGGCTGATCTTCCCAGAAAGTACATCAGCTACACGCCCTGCTTCCGCCGTGAGGCAGGCTCCTACCGTGCAGATGAGCGCGGCATGGTACGCGGTCATCAGTTCAACAAGGTTGAGATGGTTCAGTACACAAAGCCGGAGGACTCCGATGACGCATTTGCAGAGCTTGTAGGCAAGGCAGAGGCACTGGTATCCGGTCTCGGATTCCACTTCCGCACCGTAAAGCTTGCGGCTGAGGACTGCTCCGCTTCCATGGCTCGCACCTACGATATTGTGATCCACATTCCTTCTATGGACGGCTACAAGGAGGTATCCTCCGTATCCAACGCACGCGACTATCAGGCACGCCGCGGTCAGATGCGCTTCAAGAGAGAATCCACCGGTAAGATCGAGTACGTTCATACCCTCAACGGCTCCGGTCTTGCAACCAGCCGTATCCTTCCCGCGATCGTTGAGCAGAATCAGCAGGCGGACGGCAGTGTAATCGTTCCCGAGGTGCTCCGCAAGTATCTCGGCTGTGACGTTATAAAGAAGGACTGATCAGTCATTTTTCAGGATCGGCAGTAAGCTCCGATGGCGCTTACTGCTCGCTTCCTTGCTTGATAAAAGGAGATTTACAGATGGAATTTTTCGAATCGCTGTGGAACAGTCTGCAGGGCATTGTGGGCGACCGCATTGAGCTCGGCAATAATTCTATAACCACCCTTAACATCATCGTCTGGTCACTTTTTATCGGTTTTATGATAGCTATAGGTATTTCGATCTACAACAAGGTGGTGCTTGGCGGGGTTATCTCTACACTTGTAAAACGAGAGGTATTCACTGAGGATGCCGCGCTGACAGCATCGGAGCTTGGCTGTGCAAATCCGCTGGTGCAGTTTGCCCTCAGGAAAAACAGCACTTTCCGCAGTATAGTCCGCATGAAGGGCGACACAGACACCGAGTATTGTAACGATGCCTTCACAAAGGCGAGATTCTATCTCCCCAGTGAAAACGTGCACCGTGCCCAGCTTATCTACGGAAAATCCGGGCTTAGTGTGGGAACGATCTTGCTTTCCGTGGGTGCGTTTTTAGTGCTGGCGATTGTGGCATTCATCGTCATCCCGGACCTTATGACGATGCTTTCGAATTTCATTGGAAGCGTCACTCCAAAAGACAACATTATATGATCGTGAGGAATTGTTTTTAAAATGAATTACGGTAAAACAACAAAAAGAACCGGTCGCCGCAGCTCACTGGCAATATTTCTGACCATCGTTATAATCGCGGCTATCGCTGTCGGTATCGCGGCGGCGCTTGTATATTTTTCGGGAATCCGCTACATAAAGCTGAACACCGAGGACGGCGATACGGTCAAGTATTTCGGCAAAGTCGACAGCAACGGCGATCCCCTGTCGGGCAAGCTGTACTATTCAAGCGGTTTAACCGCCGAGATCGATCCCGAAACGGGCACGGTCATATATTCAAACGGCGATAAATATGTAGGCGGACTGGATTCGCTTCACCGTCACGGTCAGGGTACGCTTACCTGCGCATCGGGCGACGTATATGTCGGATCCTTCGACCATGACACTATTACCGGCTACGGAAAATACACCTTTGTGGGCGGAGATGTTTACGAGGGGTATATTGTAAACGGTAAAAAAGAAGGGCAGGGCACATATTCCTGGGCTGACGGCTCGGTCTACACGGGTAACTTCACCAACGATTTAAAGAACGGTGAGGGCACATATTCCTGGTCAGATGGCTCCTCCTACACCGGAACCTATGTAAACGAGCTCAAAGAGGGCTCCGGCACATATTCCTTTGCCAACGGTGACAAGTATATCGGCGATTTCGAAGACGATATGCGTCAGGGCGTCGGCACCTATTATTGGGCAAACGGTGACACCTACGAGGGCGAATTCAAGGATAACAAAATGCACGGCAACGGCAAATACACATGGACCAGCGGCAGAGTCTTCGAGGGCGTCTTCGAAAACGGCAAGATCGTCAGAGGTGACGACACCGAGACCGGCACTGTCGGCGTTACACAGTAATGAAAAACCACCACTTCAAGTGGTGGTTTTTTTACTATATCATCCCCGCGCCCGCGGTGAGCTTTATCAGCAGGTTTATGTCATCCGGCTGAACCTTTGCGGGATACGCCGCCTTGTTGCGCACGGTGGCACCGCATTTTTCACAGCGGTAGACGATAATATACCCCTTTTTCGGATCGGGAAGCACCTGTACGGGACGAAGAAGTCCTAAACATTCGTTGGCTCGGTCACCGGGGTTTATATCGATGTGAATGGAGCACAGACATTTCGGACAGTGATCGCGGGAGGTCACACCGAGAGGCTTCACCTCAAATCCGCAGTTTCGGCAAATGAATCCACTGTCGTTTTTTTGAAATCTTTTTTCTTCCATGATAATTTATTCCTCAAAAATATTAGTATGTATATTTTATCACCGATCGTGCCATAATAAGCCCGAAACCCACAGAAAGGAATGTTTGATGATGAAAAAATCAATATATACAAGACTTATTATGTGCGCTCTTTCGTTTGTGCTTACCTTATCAGTGCTGACGCTCGGAATGTCCGCCATGGGTATGGGCGGCGGTATGGCGCGCCAAGGAAACAATCCCGCCGACAACTCCGCCGCCGACAGCGGTCTTATGGGCGACGCCAATATGGACGGTGACATGGGTGGAAACGGCAACATCGACAGCGGCACCGACGGTCACATCGCCGAAAATGACGGTACAGGCGAATTTGCCGAGGACAATACCACCAACAGCGACACCTCCCGTGATACTACCAAGCATCCCGTTGAATCCGCAGTTGACAACGCAGTAAATGGTGTCGAAAATGCGGTAGATGAGGTTACGGGCGGAATGAGCGTCTGGGGCATTGTCATAGCCGTCGTAATTATTGCCGCCATCGCGGCGCTCATATTCGCGTTTTTCACTAAAAGGAAGTAAAAACTAGCTGTAAAGAGACTGCCGCAGAGCTTTGCGGCGGTCTTTTTATTTTCCTACGCAGAAACGGTGAAAAATACCGTCTACTATTTCCTCAGTGACACGTCTGCCGTCAAGCTCGGACAGCTCTGACAGCGCCGCTTCAAGATCAAATCCCGCCGTATCAGAGGTGCTTCCGCCCTCAAGCGTAGAGATGGCACTGCGAACATATTCAAGCGTACGCGTGACCGCTGCGTTCTGACGTGCATTTGTCAGCACCGCGCGGGAGTTATAATCGATCTCGCCCTCGATATAAAGCGATTCTATCGTCTTTTTAAGCCCGTCTACGCCGTTTGAGGCATTATCCTCACCTGCGGCGAAAATTTCCACAATATGTGCAAAACCACATCCGCAAAGACAAGACCGGTCAAAGCTTGCGGACAGATCGCTCTTATTGAGCACCGCGATTTTTGCGGCATCGAGGGATGCCAGCTTTTCGATCAGGGAACGGTCCTCGTCATCAAGCTCACGGGAAAGGTCAAACACCGCAAGTATCAGTTCCGCTCCCTCAAGCATCTTAATCGAGCGCTCAACGCCGATACGCTCTACCGCGTCCTGGGACTCCCGTATGCCCGCGGTATCACAAAGCCTCAGCATCACACGCCCGCAGGTGACGTTTTCCTCAATGGTATCGCGGGTCGTACCCGCGATATCGGTCACAATAGCCCTCTCGCGCCCCACAAGGCGATTTAATAGCGAGGACTTACCTGTATTGGGTTTTCCGACTATGACCGTTTTAATGCCCTCACAGACCGCTCTGCCCACGCGGTAGGTGCTCTGAAGAGCCGCAAGCTCACCTTCGATAGTCCTAAGCTCTGTCTTTACCTCATCCGCAGACAACTCCGCAAGATCCTCGTCGGGAAAATCCACGTTTGCATATACTCCAGTGACGATAGTCTTTAGCTTCTCGTAAAGCTCGTCCGATCTGCGCTTGACCACGCCCATCTCGTGGGATGCAGCAAGCGATAACTGTTCCTCACTCTCGGCGTCGATCAGCATACCCACCGCCTCCGCCTGCGACAGCGAAAGCTTGCCGTTTACAAACGCGCGGCGTGTAAACTCTCCCGCACCCGCCTGACGTGCGCCCATCTCAAACGCTGCCTCCAATACCTTCTCGGTAATTATTATTCCGCCGTGACAGCTTATCTCAACGACATCCTCGCCGGTATAAGAATGGGGTGCACGGAATACTGTGCACATTCCGTCATCGATCCGCTCCCCGCGCTTTATTATATCTCCGTAAACACACCTGTTTGATCCGATCTCTGTGATCCGCTTTCCGCCGGCCGCGCGGAACATTCCGTCGGCAACGTCGAGCGCAAGCTCACCGGATATTCTTATTACCGCTATTCCCCCTCTTCCGTAAGCAGTGGAAACAGCAGCTATTGTATCATTCATATTATTTCTCCAAATCAAAAAAAGGGCTGTAAACAGCCCCTTTAAAATTTAAATCAGTTGTCGGAGTTGCCCAGAATGCTGTTAATGTACTCATCGAAATCCTTGAATTTCTTCTGAGGCTCGCGGGCGGGCTTTTCCTTGGAGCCGTAAGTAGAAATAAGATCGGAAAGCTCCTCAGCGGACATTTTTTCGCCGTCGTCATACATAGGAGCGGCGGGCTTCTGAGCCTTCTTCTCGGCAGATCTGCCGGAATCGCGGCGTCTTTCCGAACGTCTGGATGAACGTTCACCTTTTCCCTCGTTCTTACGGGTGGGAACGCTGAAGCCTGCGCTTTCGAGGTAAATAACAACGCGGCGGCTTGAATCAACGCCGATTGAGTTGGTGGAAACACCTTCGATGCCCTGCACCTCGGAATGGATGATGCGGCGCTCGTAAGGAGACATAGGCTCAAGCATTACGCTCTTGCCGCTCTTGGCTACCTTTGCAGCCATGCGGCGTGCAAGGGCGCGGAGAGTAGCTTCACGCTTGGAGCGATAGTTTTCAACATCAACGGTAATGTGGACGTAATCTCGGGATTCATCCTCCTCACGCTTGTTAGCGGCGAGATTGGTAAGATACTGAAGCGCCTCCAGAGTGTCACCGTGGTGACCTATGAGCACGCCTGCCTCGTCACCTACAATGTTGATCTGACGGTCACTCTTGCGAGTCGCAATAACCTCAACGTCAGCCTTTATCTCCATATTCGCGAGCAGTGTGTCAATAAACTCTCTGGCAACGACCTCACCTGCTAACGAACGCTCGACCTTGATCTTCGCGGGACTTCCGCCAAGACCGAGGAAGCCTGATTTTTCCTGTTCCAGCACTTCATAGGTAAGCTCACTTGCATCACAGCCCAGCTTATTTGCGGCTTCGGATACTGCAAGCTCCACCGTTTTGCCGGTGAATATAAGTTCCTGTTTCACAGCCTTGTTCATTTCCTTTCGTCTTTATTTGTAGACCTTCGGATAAAATGATTATTTATCCTCGGTATTTTTCTGTTTTTTGGTTTCGCGGTCAGACTCATCCTTCAGCTTGGGTGCATCGGACTCATTTACCCCTTCTTTAAGCTCGGGCTTACCGGTGTTTTCTTTTACTTCTGCGGGCTCCTCATCGTCCTCCTCGTCGATTCTGTGGAGAGAGCGAACCTTTTCCTTCTTTTCCTTCTTGGGCTTTATGTTGAGCTCTTTTTCAGCCGCCTTGTAATCCGCCTCGGTAAACTTCGGGATCGGAATAACCTTGGACATCACAATCTGCTGAATAGTGGAGAGAATGTTGCGGAAGATCCAGTAAAGACCTACTGCCGCAGAAATTGTAAAGGTGATGTATACGGAGAGCAGAGGCATAGAAAGCTGCATGATCTTCATAGACATATCATTCTGAGCTTCGGGATTTGGCTGATAGGTAAATTTACGGGTAATAAAAGTGCTTCCAAGTGTTACAATAAGTGTAAACAGCGGTATAAGGAGAAGCCAGCCTGCCTCGGTTCCGATGGTGTTAAAGCTCGGAATCTGAGAAAGATCCATGAAATCTCCCCAGAGATTGAAGTCGGGGAGCATTTCCGCAGTGATAACCTCACCGTTTTCACCGATAAACTCAACGCCGCTTGCCATATATTCGCGCATTTTGGTGATAATATCGATCTCGCGAACAGGCTTTCCAGCTGCAAAAGCTTCAAAACCTTCAACAGCGGATGCGGACATTACCTCATAAATCTTCGCCTGGAATCCTTTTACAACAGTCTCGCCAAAGCCGCAGATGTATTTGAGAGGGCTTACAACAACATTGAAAAGCGCAAAAAGTATGGGCATCTGAATAAGCAGAGGCAGACATCCGCCCATGGGATTGAAGTTTTCGCGCTGATAGAGATCCATGATCTCGTTCTGCATTTTCTGCTGTGTAACCTTGTCAGTGCGTCCTGCATATTTCTTGCGGATCGCCTGTTCCTTGGGTCTGAGGCTTGCCTGCTTGACGGAATTCTTTTGCTGCTTGATAACGAAGGGAAGGAGCACTATCTGTAAAACAAGCGCAAAAAGGAGCAGCGCTATGGCATAGTTATCGGTAAGCTGATAGCATACCTTGATTATCCAGCCAAGCGGCACGTTTATAATATCAAACATTTCAGGGGTACCTTTCTTTAATAAACTCTATATTTTATTTTTATTTTTTGCGTTTTTCGGGTACGGGATCATAGCCGCCGCGTCCGAACGGATTGCATCTCAGTACACGCCAGACGGTGAGGGCAAGTCCCACAAAAAATCCCCTTTTTCTGAATGCTTCAAGAGCATATTCGGAGCAAGTGGGGGTGAATCTGCAGCATGGCTGCTTCAAAGGGGAGATAAATTTGCGGTAAAATTTTACTAAAGCTATGGCTAAATATTTCATCGCTAAAACATTGATAGCTTTTTAAAAGCCGCCATTAGATCGTTTTCAACATCGGTGGATTTTGCCTTAACAATACCGCCGCGGGCAACGATTACAATGAGAAATCCACGTTTTATCGGAGTATCCTTGTCACAAAGCCTGTATCCCTCGCGAATAATACGCTTTGCGCGGTTGCGTATGACCGCGCCTCCCAACTTTTTTGTAACGGTTATTCCCACACGATTAAGCTTTTCTTTTGTGGGATTGGCTTTTGCCAGCTTTTTTGCGGCATAATCGGGGAGAACATAAACAACAACATATCGCCCGACGAATTTACTTCCGCGGGCATATGCTTTTGAATAGAGGTGATTTTCCCTTATGGCACGCAGCTTCATTTTTCGAAAATTCCTTTATAAAGTGGCATAAATACAATAAAAACCCCCGAAATACGGGTATTTCCCGACAACTTCGGCGGTTTACTGTTAGTGAGTCGCAAAACGGCATACTTCAATACAACCCGGAAACCGCCGGGTTGTATCTCTGTCTGCTCATCGTACATTATGGGAGATAAACTTAATAGGTAAGTCTCTTTCTTCCCTTAGCGCGTCTTCTCTTGAGAACCTTTCTTCCGTCAGCGG
>JAZNAL010000019.1:0-25083 GCA_045586505.1 Candidatus Flemingiibacterium sp.
TAAAATCGCCGGCCGCGAAGCCCCCGGGAACGGACACGCTTTTATTTTGGTAGTTGAAGTGACAGAGACACAAGATTCTCCGAATTCAGTAAGCTGTCCAGATTGTAAAGTATCAGAGCGCGGTCAGCTTTTATCTCTGCGGCAAAATCAAGCACGGAGGGGTTTCCGACAAGTGGCTTGTAATAGCGCAGGTCGAGGATCTCAAGATCAAAGTGCGCCGCCAGAAACGGAGCGACGGAATGCCCGAAGCTGTCCTTTATGAGAAGCAGGGTCTCACGCTCCCCCGAGGACGGACTGCCGCCGGCGGGGTATATGCGCACACGCGCGTTGTTACCGCCTATAAAGGCGCTGTATTTATCCTTTTTTTCAAGATAGGAGTGGTCATACATACCATCGAGAGCTTTACCGCCCACGATCTCGCAGATCAGCGTATCATCGCCGGGGTAGCGGAAAAACTCCATGGAATCGGGAGCGATCCATTTCATGCCTGCCTTTGACCATGTGGTGCCGTAAAACTCCTCCGATACGGTCTCGCGGGTGAAATAATCAAGCGGGTACGCATCTACTCCGAATGATTCCATGATCTCGGTGTAGGCGTAGTATGCGCCGAGAGTCGTCCAGTGATGATCGGTACGGTAGTATACATACTCACCTGCGTCGGCGTACTCGCGAAGGGGTGTCAGCAGATCGATCTGCGGTATTTCATCTGCTCCGTCAAGTGCGCGGCGAAAAGCAGCATCCGAGATCTCCTTTGCGGGATAGAGAGCAGGCGTATAGCGCGTCAGCACATCCTGAGAGCGCCCTGCCACGGCGAGATGGAGAGGAATATCACCGAGCGCGTCTGCAAATGCGGACACTGCCGCAAGATTTTTGTCCGCCGAAGTATAATTCGGATGGTCTTCCTTAGCGATTATATGCCCATCGGTTCCCAGCAGTACGGAATTGTTCTCGATCTTGCCGATCGCCGTCTCGCTTGCCGCCTTTGCGCCTACAAATAGGTTGCGGAGCGGCATCTGATCGGTACAGTAGCTTGCCACGTCAGCGGTGAATGAGCCGCTTGTCAGCGCATCAAGCGTGAAACGCGGCGCGGTCTGCAGATATCGGTTTTCCTCCTCTGAGTATTCCTTATCTGGAAGCGCCAGCATGGCTATGGCGAAGCCGTATATTATTATCAGCAGCCCAAGGACCGTGACAATGTCGCTCGGGCGGTATTTTTGTTTGTTCATAGGCGTGCCTTTCTTTGGGGTATATTAAAACGACAACTTACACTTAAAACCTGAAATACAAAAACGGGTTGTATGACGAATCCACAAGGTATGCGATGCATACAAGCGTTGCGGCGGCAGTACCCACTGCGGCGATGCCGCGTGCCGTGGCTGAACGATCTGTTAGCTTATAATACAGCTTCTTCGGGAGCGGCGTGGATGCGATGACGAGCACGGCGAAGAATACCAGGTTGCGCACCAGATTGTACACATCAAGACTGCTTGCAAATCCGCCCGTTCCCATGCCGAACATATTGCCGAGGTATTCCATACCTGCTAAAAGATCCTCGAACACGAATAACAGCCAGCCGAACAGTACGAAGAAAAGGGTATATATGCGGGAGACCACAGCGGGAGCACGCTTGAGCAGCTTTAAGAGGAACAGCTTTTCGATCATCAGCAGCGCGAAGTAGTAAAGCCCCCACAGAATGTAGTTCCAGCTTGCACCGTGCCAGAAGCCGGTGAGAAACCATACGACGAAAATGTTGCGTATGTTCACGAGCTTTGATGTGCGGTTGCCGCCGAGAGGGATATACACGTACTCACGGAACCAGGTACCAAGGGAAATGTGCCAGCGGCGCCAGAATTCGGTGATGCTTTTTGATATGTACGGATAGTTGAAGTTTTCGAGGAATCGGAAGCCGATCATCTTTCCGAGACCTATAGCCATATCGGAGTAGCCCGAAAAGTCAAAGTAGATCTGGAACGAGTAGCAGATCATACCCATCCATGCGCCAACCACGGTGCGCTCATCTGCGGGAATGTCGCGGAAGTATTCCCAAAGCTGTCCGGCGGTGTTGGCAAGAAGCACCTTTTTGCACATACCTGCGATAAAGGTGCGGGTACCTTCCGCAAACAGTGGGATGCTGTGCTGGCGGCAGATGAGCTGATCGTCCACATCCTTGTAGCGGACTATGGGGCCCGCGATAAGCTGCGGATAGAGGGTCACGTAAGCGCCGAAGGCGGCGATGTTATGCTGTGCGCCGGTGTCAAGACGGTATACGTCGATGACGTAGGAGAGCGCCTGGAAGGTGTAGAAGGAGATACCGATAGGCAGCTCCAGACCCAGCAGCGGCAGTCCTGACAGCCCGGGGATAAGACGGAGATTTGTCACGAAGAAGTCGTAATACTTGAAAAAGCCGAGGATCGCAAGATTTATGACCACGGCAAGTATCAGACACAGCTTTGCCCCTTTTTTGTTTTGTTTTTGCTGATTTTTTTCCACGAGCAGACCGAAAACATAGTCCACGATGATGGTGAACACCATCAGGAACATATAAACAGGCTCGCCCCAGCCGTAAAATACAAGGCTGACCGCAAGCAGAATGATGTTTCGTGCTCTTATTGGGACGATATAATAAAGGAGCAGGGTTACCGTCAGATAAAGCAGCAAAAATTCAAGACTTGAAAAGACCATATGTGTATTACCTTTCGGTGGATTTTGCATTTTAACCTAATTATTATACTATAAGAAGCTCATTAAAGCAAGTCGCGGCGTGAAAACAGTGTGTAAATTTTATTAGGCACGCGGAGACGAAAAAATACCCCGAAACCGCGTGATCTCGGGGTATGACTTTTGTGATTAAACGCCGGAGTAAGCAGCGAAGCCGCCGTCTACGGGAACTACGACGCCGTTGACAAAGCCGGAGGCCTTGTTGTCAACGAGGAAGAGGAGAGTACCGATAAGATCGTCGGTTTCACCGAAGCGTCCCATGGGAGTGTGGGAGATGATCTTGTCGGAGCGTAGGGTAAGAGAACCGTCGGGATTGAAGAGAAGCGCGCGGTTCTGGTTGGTTGCAAAGAAGCCGGGAGCAATCGCGTTTACGCGGATGCCAACCTTGGAGAAGTGAACAGCCAGCCACTGAGTGAAGTTGGAAACCGCCGCCTTTGCACCGGAGTATGCGGGGATCTTGGTCAGAGGGCAGAATGCATTCATGGAGGAAACATTCAGAATAACGGCGTCGCCCTTCTTTGCCATATCCTTTGCGAACACCTGAGTGGGAATGAGAGTGCCGAGGAAGTTAAGATTGAATACGAAGCCGATTCCGTCGGGATCGAGATCGAAGAAGGTCTTTATATCCTCTGCGGTGCCCTCGAGATCCTCGGGGAAGAGGTATTCCTTGGTGGTGGTACCCTTGGGGTTGTTGCCGCCGGCGCCATTGAGCAGAATATCAACGGTGCCGAACTTTTCGAGTATCTTCTCGCGAGCCGCCTCAAGGCTTGCCTTGTCGAGCACGTTAGCCGCAACAGCCATAGCAATACCGCCGTCAGCGGCGATCTCGTCAACGACCTTCTGTGCCGCATCCTCTCTGAGGTCGCAAACAGCAACCTTTGCACCGCAAGCCGCAAGTGCCTTTGCAAATTCGGCGCAGAGTACACCGCCGCCGCCGGTCACGAGCGCGGTCTTGCCGCTAAGATCAATATGAAAAGGTAATTTCATGTTTATATCTCCTTTATATAATTACTTTCACATTTATTTTACCGCAAAAGAAATCAAAAGGGAAGAGCTTTTTTCGAATATTATCAAAAATTTTACGCATATGTAGGAATTCTAACGCCAAATTTGTAAAAGCATATGTTTTTTACCATGTACTTTACGTGTCAACCGTCCAGCATGGTGGAAAGTCCCTTTGCCGTACAATCCATAGGATCGTCGGCAACTGTGATGGTAAGTTCCAGCGACTTTTCAAGATACTCACTGATGCCGGGAAGGTTGGCTCCGCCGCCCACGATGATGATGCGGTCGATGCTGGAGCTGTCCTCGCCTTGACGGGGAAGGTTGTTTATAAGCGCCGCGATGGCATCTGCGGCGGCATCCGTCTGCGGTGCACAGCATTCGAGCAGATCGTCGGCTTTTACCTCGATGCGTCGCGGCATTCCTGTGGAGCTGTCAACTCCCGTAAAGGTGAGCATCAGTCCGTCGGTTCCGTACAGCGAGAGCTTGTGCTTTGCCTCACGGGCAGAATTTTGCGTGATGGCAAGTCCGTAGTTTCGGCGTATGTACGAGACTATTCCCGCGTCGGACGCATCTCCCGCGCCTATAGCGGTCTCAGTGCGAAGCAGTTCGCCTGCGCGTATATACGATGCTTCAATAATGCCCGCACCGATATCGCAGATAACGGTTCCGCTAAGCGCCTCCACCTCATCCACGGCGGGAGTGAATCCGCTTCCTGCAAGGGAGAGTGGTGCGGAGTCCACAAGCTCGATCTGTCCTGTACGGCAGTCCGAGAGGGCTTTCCCAAGAAGATCGCGGTTGCGGCTTCCAAGGCCGTATTTAGCGGCGGCGAGCACGTGCTTTCTTGCACGCGGTGCGGCGGTCTCGAGACAGTGATCGAGTATTTCTGCCGCAAGATTGAAATCGGTGATACTTCCGCCTATCATAGGACGGCGGATGGTGACTGTGCCCGGTGCACGTCCGCGTATGAGTAGTGCTTCCGTACCCACGGCGATGACGTTGCCCTTTGTATCCACTGCGGCAACATTTGGCTCGCGCAGGACGATTCCTTGCCCCTTCCGGCAGATCTTTATGCTGCGGGTGCCGAAATCCACTCCGAGATGTACTGCCATATTATTTCTTTTCCTTTCCGATATAATCGTCGGCGCAAAGCCCGAAATGTCGTTCAAGCATCTGCCGCATAAGCGACAGCGGCAGTCCCACGACGTTATAATAGTCGCCGTGAAGCTCGGTGACGAAGATCCCGCCGAAGCCTTGAATACCGTATGAGCCGGCTTTGTCCATAGGTTCACCGGTTTCAACGTAGTATCTTACCTCGCCCTCTCCGAGTTTTGCGAATACCACCTTAGTCTCCTCAGCGTCGGAGACCGATATCTCCCGTCCGCCGACACGACCGATCATCGCGATGCCCGTAAACACCGAATGCTCCCTTCCCGAAAGCGACATCAGCGTATTGAACGCGCCATCCTTATCTTTTGGCTTTCCGAGTACGCGTGCGCCGTCCCAGACGACGGTATCCGAGCCGAGCACGATATAGTCGCCGTCGAGCGCCAGGTTCTTATACACCGCTTGTGCCTTGCGATGTGCAAGCTCGCAAACGAGCTTGCTCGGCGGCAGCTCGCCGTCGATATTTTCATCGCAGCCTGCCACGATGACGGTGAAATCAATGCCGAGCATTTTAAGTATCTCGCGGCGGCGGGGAGAATTTGACGCCAGAATAAACTTGGGTGTCATTTTGCCAGTGCCCTCCCGATTACAAGTGCAAGTATAATAAACAGCACCACCGCCAAGGTGAGATTGACAGAGATGGCGAATGTTAGCTGCATGATGCCAAAATCAAGTGAGAGCGGCGAATTCATGCCGAAATCAATGCCAAACGCCAGCCATGACAGGGAACTTATCCCCTTACACAAATTTCCCACAAATGTGCCGACCACAATTCCGATCAGCACCAGAAATGCATTGTAAAGTTTACTTTTCGCCATGGGTTACTCCTTTTTATACTAATTCTTTCCCGTGGAACCGAATCCGCCGATACCTCGCTCGGTCTCGTCAAGCTCGGAAGCCTTTATAAAGGCGGCATGGAGGACGGGGATAAACATGAGCTGAGCGATGCGGTCCCCCGGCTGGATGGTGTAGGGGGCATCGGAGCGGTTAATGAGAGATACGGAGATCTCGCCGCGGTAGTCGCTGCCGATCACGCCGATGCCGTTGGCAAGGGTGATGCCGTATTTGGTGGAAAGTCCGCTTCGTGCGGCAATTATTGCGACAACACCGGAGGTCTCGGGAGAGATTGCGATGCCGGAGGGGATCATAGCGCGGCCGTGAGGCTCTATTGTAACGGGCTCATCTGCCGCCGAGCGAAGATCCACCGCCGCCGAGCCGTTTGTGGCGTATTCGGGAACGAGGGCGCTTTCGCGCACGAGCTTTATCTTTACGTTAATATCATTCATTTTACGATTCTCCTTATCTTACCGTCTTTTGGCGGTATGGTTTTGCCCGAAAGTAGTGCCGAGGCTGTCTTTCGGGACTCGTCGGTGAAAATATAGTGACCGCCTTCGATGCGATAGCGGATAAGCTCGTCCTGCTTGTCCGCCATGAAGATCGGCACGCTGTTGTACATGATATTGCGATGCTTCCATGCGCGGGAAAGCGGAAAATCGGTACCCCTACGGTCACGCAGAGGAAGGAAGCCGCGCTTTTTGCATTCATCACAGGAATAGAGATCGCGGATTACGCATTTTTCAAGGGTCATCAGCGGAACTCTGCCGTAGATTATCGGCGGGAGTCCCAGATCGCGAAGCTGGGGCAGGGTAAGCTCGGGGGAGGCGATGAGATCGGTGAATCCCAACTCCGTGAGGGCCTCGACGGTGTAGGCGTTGAAAATGTTAAGCCTGAAATCTCCGTGGACCTCCATACCCGCAGCCCTTGCAAGTGCAATATGACCGAGGTTTGATACGAGCGCATGGCGTATTCCCGCTTCGGCGGCTGATCTTAACATCGCGGCGACCTCGGAAGCTTCCGAATCAAATACTACCGGCGGGATTATAACACCGCTTACCTTGCCGCTCATCTCGGGCGAGAAATTTTCCAGCGGGAGGTAGATTATCCCGCAGTCAGACACGTTGTCGGGAATACTGTCAAATGAGTGAAATCTTACGGTTTTAGCGGGTGCGGGCAGGCTGAGTCGCGGCGCATCAAGCTTTTTCGGAAGCCTTTGCTCGCGGCGGAGCGTCAGCTTTTTTGTGATCGCGTCCACTGCGTCGCGGCGGAGAGCGTTGAGCGCGGACAACGGCATGATGAGGTCGTCATCCAGATGAACAGTGCCGCTTCCGGGGCGGAAGGGGGTGCCTCCCAGCTTTTCGAGGTTTTTTATTACGGCTTCATATGTCAGCGGACGGTTTTCCGCCTTGTCGGGGACAGCCCCGTATACGGTGGCGGTGATTCCGTCAACCTCGGCGTGAAGCTCTGCGGGCTTGCCCGCTTCGATGCGCACACGCATATTAAACGGACGGCGGCGCTCACGGCACAGCGCGGCGTAATCCACGGCTTTAGCGGCTTTGTCCGCGCTTTCTGCCTTGTCCGCTTCGGTGCGGATGCCGAGCATTTTGCGGTCCACCCTTTTGGTGAAATATCCGTCGGTGAATCCGCTTCGCGAAAACAGCGCGCGAAGCTCGGAAAGCTCACTCTCGGCGGCATTGCGTCCCTCGTCCAGTAAACGGCGGTAGATGCGTGTCACGCCGTAGACGTAATCGGGGCTTTTCATTCTGCCCTCTATTTTAAGCGATGTCACTCCGAGATCGAGAATATCAGTGATATGGGATGCAAGACAGATGTCTTTAAGGCTTAACGCATATGTGTCCCGTTCCTTGCCGCCGCATTTTTTGTAAGGGAGTCTGCAGGGCTGGGCGCATTCGCCTCGGTTGCCGCTCCGCCCGCCGATCAGCGAGCTTGCAAGGCATCCGCCCGACTGCGAGACGCAGATGGCACCGTGAATAAACATCTCGGTTTCGATGGGCGAGTTTTTGCAGAGAAGGGCAAGATCCTCCCGTGACAGCTCGCGTGCCGCAACCATACGGGAAAATCCCATATCGGAAAGCACACGTGCGGCGTCGGTGTTGTGCCCCGCCGCTTGAGTGCTTGCGTGAAGCTCGAAGTCGGGGAAATAGCGATGGATCAGCCGTGCCGCACCGAGATCGGCTACGATAAGCGCGTCGGCGCCAAGTGTGTAAAGCTCTTCCACATAACGGAGCACATCCGACATTTCGCGGTCATGCACCAGTGTGTTGAGGGTTATGTTGGTTTTGACGCCGAACAGACGGCATTTGTCAATGGCATCCCTGAGCGCATCGCCTGCGAAATTCTTGGCGTTCATTCGCGCATTGAATGCCGCACCGCCGAAATATACCGCGTCGGCACCGCCTGCAATGGCGGCATCCAGCGCCTCGGGCGAGCCTGCGGGGGCAAGCAGCTCGGGAAGATGTACTGTATTATTCATATATATTCGCTTTCTCTTCTATAATTTTACTGAGAAACTCTTGCAATTTTAAGGAATACAGGGTATAATATAATCGGTGGATAATGTTACTTATATATATTATAATATAAAAATCACGTTTTGCAAACCCTATTTGCAAAAATTTTAAAAATTCTACGTTGATCCGCCGAAAAATTCAAGGAGATAATACATTATGAAAAGACTTGCGTTTCTTTTCGGTGCACTAATTCTTGTCGGTACTCTTATGACTGCCTGCGGTTATAGGGCAGGCGACGGTGTTTATACCGATGTTCCCGCATATACCAAGGGTGTTTTGACCGCCGAGGGCTATGAGAGCGCATGGAGCGGCATAAAGTTTATCGCATCCGAGAACATCGCCATGTCAACCGAAGCCGAGCTTTCCGATGTGGAGGTGCTGGAGGACGGTGCCGTATATGAGATGATGGCGACCGACAACACAAATTATGATACGGTGTTAGTCAGAAGCGCTGTTGTCGGTGAGGGTGTTCTGCTTGAAGATTACACTGCGGCACAGCTTGCGTCCATCGAAGAGCAGTATAAAGCCAACGGTCTTGCCGTTGAATATTCCGAACCCGAGGACGTTACCTTCGGCGGCAGAAGCTATAAGGGCGCGCTTTACACCGTAAGCTTAGAGGGCGTTTCCATTTATCAGCGCGTATACCGTGCGATGCTGGGCGACCGTATCTGCGAGGTGTATTTCACATACTCCGATGAAGCCTCGTTTGACGCGCTCATGGACTGCTTCGAATAATAATTTTTGGAGAATTATAAAATGAGTATTCTTGATAAAAGCTCCCGCATTGTAGTAAAGATCGGCTCCAATACGCTTACGCACACAACGGGTAATCTCGATCTTCGCCGTATGGAGCTGCTTGTTCGCATCCTGTCGGATTTTAAGAACGCAGGGCATGAGGTGGTGCTGGTAAGCTCCGGTGCAGTTGCGGCGGGTATATCCCGTCTCAACCTCGGCAGACGTCCCGAGAGCACCGAGGAAAAGCAGGCGCTTGCCGCTATCGGTCAGGCGGAGCTCATGCAGGTGTATGAGCAATTCTTTGCCACCTACGGTCACACCGTGGGGCAAATGCTTATGACCAAGGACATCATCGACAACGAGGTGCGCCGTACCAATGCCAAAAACACCTTCCGTGAGCTTTTGAAGCTGGGATGCGTGCCGATCGTCAACGAAAATGACCCGATCTCCGTGGAGGAGCTGAAATTCGGCGGCAACGATACGCTGTCGGCGTATGTGGCGCTGGTCTGCGGGGCGGATCTGCTTATCAATATGTCTGATATCGACGGTCTTTACGACTGCGATCCAAGGATAAATCCGAATGCAAAACTGATAAGCCGCGTGGACGTGATCAATGACGAGGTCATTTCCTATGCCGGCGGTGCGGGTACCGACCGCGGTACGGGCGGTATGATCACCAAAATAAAGGCGGCGCAGCTTGTTACCGAAGCGGGTATTCCCATGCTTATCGTCAATGGAAAGAATCCCGAGGTACTCTACGATATTACCGACGGCAAGCACGTAGGTACATATTTCGCGGCGAGAAAGAAATAATTATGCCATTAACATTCGAAACAAACATACAGTATATGCACGGCGTAGGTGAGACCCGAGCAAAGCAGCTTGCAAGACTCGGGATTACCACCGTGGAACAGCTTCTGTATCATTTTCCGCGCGCATATGAATTCCGCGGGAACGTAAAGCCGCTTGCCGATGCCGAAAACGGAGAGGTGGCGGCATTTATTCTTACGGCGGCGACCGACGTAAGAAATGCAACGCTAAGGCGCGGGATGACACTTGGCAAGCTTCGTGCGTTTGATGAATCGGGAAGCTGTGAGATAGCATTTTTCAATCAGCCCTATATGAAGGATTCCATCGTCAAGGGCGGTGAATACCGCTTTTACGGTAAACTCACCAAGGAGGGCGGCAAATGCCTGCTTTCCTCTCCTGTTGTGGAGCCTGTCATCGAGGGCAGAGCGCTTGCGCCCTTGGTGGCGGTATATCCGCTGACAGCGGGTGTTACGCAGAAACTGCTTGCCAAATTGGTGGCGACCGCGCTTGCTGAGCTTGGTGACAGCATTCCCGATGTGCTCGGCGAGGACCTTTGCCGTGAGATGAAGCTCTGCGGTATTGGAACCGCACTGCGCGGCATTCATACTCCGTCCGACTTTAAGGCGCTGGAAACTGCCAAAAAGCGGCTGATCTTTGAGGAACTGTACCGTTTTGCACTTGGTGCCGGCGGGGTCAGAAAAAAGGACGTTACCGCTCCTGCCCTTACGGACGGCGACATCATGCCGCTTACCGCAAAGCTTCCGTATACGCTTACGGGGGCACAGACTCGCGCCATCGGTGAAATTTCGGCGGATCTTGCATCGGGTATGCCCATGCGGCGACTCGTATCGGGAGACGTGGGAAGCGGTAAGACGGTGGTGGCGGCCGCGGCGGCGTATATAGCCATAAAGAACGGCTGTCAGTGTGCGCTGATGGCGCCTACGGAAATACTTGCGACACAGCATTACAACGAGCTGTCGGGCTTGCTTGGCTCGCTTGGTATATCCTGCGGACTGCTGACCGGCTCGGTTAAGGGCAAAGCCCGCCGCGAGCTGCTTTCGGCGCTTGCGGACGGCTCACTTGATATGCTGATCGGCACCCATGCGCTGATCGGTGATGAGGTGAAATTTTCGCGGCTGGGACTTGTTATATGCGACGAGCAGCACCGCTTCGGTGTGGGACAGCGGGATGCGCTTCTCATGAAGGGCGGCGGGGATTCCTGCCATCAGCTTACCATGAGCGCGACACCCATTCCCCGTACCCTTGCATTGTTCCTGTACGGAGACCTCGATATGTCCCCGCTTAATGAAATGCCGCCTGGCAGACAGCGGGTTGAGACCTTTGTGGTGAACGAGGGCTACCGTGAGCGGCTGAATGGGTTTATACGAAAGCAAAAAGCCGAGGGGCATCAGACCTACGTGGTCTGTCCGTCCGTCGAGGAGGTCGAGGCCGGTGAGGTTACCCAGGAGGATATCCGCCTGTTCGATTTCGGCTACGATATAAACGAGATCATGCGCCCGAAAACTCCCCCCAAGGCGGCACTTACATGGGCTGAGATCCTTGCCGAGTCACTGCCGGAGCTAAAGATCGGCTGTGTGCACGGCAAAATGAAGCCCGCCGAGAAGGATGCCGTCATGTCGGCGTTCGCGGCGGGAGAGCTTGATGTACTTGTCTCCACCACGGTCATCGAGGTGGGAGTAAACGTGCCAAATGCCACGCTTATGATAGTGGAAAATGCCGAGCGGTTCGGTCTTTCACAGCTTCATCAGCTTCGCGGACGGGTGGGCAGAGGTAAGGCGAAGTCCTACTGCGTGCTGGTGTCCGATACGGGGAGCGGAAGTGGTGCAAAAGAGAGGCTGGAGGTCATGCGCACGACCTACGACGGCTTCAGGATCGCGGAATTTGACCTCTCCGAGCGCGGCCCGGGCGATTTTCTGCGGTCGGGTGATGAGGATGTGCGTCAGCACGGTGATCTGAGGTTCAGACTGGCTAATCTGTGCGAGGATATGGACCTGTTCGATGCCGCGGTGCGTGCCGCAATGGCAAAAAGAGAAGAAATTTTATTACACGAAGGGAAAAAGTCATGATAAGACCGCTTGCCGATAAAGTCAGACCCACAAGCTTCGACGATATGGTAGGTCAGGAGCACCTTGTGGGTAATGACGGCGTGCTCCGCCGTATGGTTGACTCGGGGCATATAACGAATATGATATTTTTCGGCCCGCCCGGTACCGGTAAGACCACGGCGGCGAATATCGTTGCCGAGCGGTCGGGTATGACCCTGCGCCGACTCAACGCAACAACGGCCAGCCTTGCCGATGTCAAGGAAGTCATCGAGGAGACGGGCACCATCTACGGAAGCGGCGGTATCCTGCTTTACCTTGATGAGATCCAGTATTTCAACAAAAAACAGCAGCAGTCGCTGCTTGAATACATGGAGGACGGCCGCATCACGCTGATCGCATCCACAACCGAGAATCCGTATTTTTATGTATACAACGCTATCATATCCCGTTCAGCGGTGTTTGAGTTCAAGCCCGTATCGGCATCGGAGATCAGGCGCGCGCTTGAGCGGACGCTGGAACGGCTCAATGCCGACGAGGGTGCCGCGGTAAAATGCGGCGCGGAGGCTTATTCCGCGCTGTCCGGTGCGGGTGCGGGGGATGTGCGCCGCAGTATCGGTTTACTGGAGAACGCCTTTTATCTTGCGGCAGCGGGGGAGGGTGAGATCACCGTGGAGCTTATCCGCTCGTTCACGCCGAAGGTTCTGGGCAGCTTCGACCGCGCGGGGGATGTACATTACGACCTTCTCTCCTGCCTGCAGAAATCCATTCGCGGCTCGGATCCCGATGCGGCGGTGTTTTACCTTGCAAAGCTCCTTGAGGGCGGAGACCTTGTGTCGGCGTGCAGACGCCTGCAGGTTATCGCCAGCGAGGATATCGGGCTTGCGTATCCCATGGCGGCGGTGATAACCAAGGCGTGCGTGGACAGTGCCCGCGAGCTGGGGCTTCCCGAGGGGCGCATACCCCTTGCAAACGCGGCGGTGATGCTTGCCACCGCGCCGAAATCCAACAGCGCTTATTCAGCCCTGGCGGCGGCGAATGCCGATATTGCGGCGGGTAAAGGGCAGAATGTGCCGACACATCTGCGCAGTCCGAATTTTGTGGGATACAAATATCCCCACGAGTATTCGGAGCACTGGGTGAAACAGCAATACCTTCCCGATGAGTTGAAGAGTGCCCACTACTATGAATATGGTGAAAACAAGACCGAGCAGGCGGCAAAGGCTTATTGGGATAAGATCAAAAACGGAGGAAATCGGTGAGTTTGTTTAGGATTCTTGCCATCGGCGACGTTGTTGGACCGGCGGCGGTCAATTATTTAAAAGAGAAGCTGTGGAGCTTCCGAAATTATCACAGAATAAACATGGTGGTCTGCAACGCGGAGAATGCGGCACAGGGCAACGGACTTGACCCTGCAGGGGCAGATACGCTTATCGCGTCCGGCTGTGACGTGCTGACCAGCGGCAACCATATTTTCAAGAAGCGCGAGATCCGTTCCTATCTCGATTCAAGCGAGGTACTTATCCGTCCCGCAAACTATCCTGCGGGAACTGCGGGCAATGGGTACACCATTGTAAATATCGACGGCTGGCGGGTGCTGGTGATAAATGTGCTTGGCACCATATACCTCGAATCCCTTGCCTGCCCGTTTGATACGGTGGATCGCATACTTGAGCGCGAGTCGGGACGGTACGATCTTGCTTTTCTCGACATACACGCCGAGGCGACCAGCGAAAAGATCGCGCTGGGACGCTATTTCGACGGGCGCATAAACGTTATCGTCGGTACGCACACCCATGTTCCCACTGCGGACACCATGGTTCTGCCGAAGGGAAGCGGATATGTAACCGACCTCGGCATGTCGGGACCCCATGACGGAGTGCTTGGCGTAAAGGCAGAGATCATTATAGAAAAGCTCCGCACCAAGATGCCCGTGCGGTTTGATATCTCCGAGGGGCCTGTTGAGGTGGATGCGGTGCTGTTTTCGATCGATACAAACAGCGGCAAGGTCACCGAAGCTGTGAGGATGAAGTTTTGATGAAATAATCGGGGGGAGCTTTTTCTCCCGATTTTTCGTTTTTTCGAGAACCGTTTTAAAATTCCCGACACTATATGAATGCAGCCGGCTGAAATAATCAAAAGGAGCATTCATTATGTTTACAAATTACCCCTATATCGAGACCTACACAAACGATTTGGCGGCGCCTATGTCCGTTTTTGGTATAAGATCTGCCGCATTTGAAAAATTTTTCAAATATTTCGACAACCGCTTCAAGTTTTTCGACACTATATGAGTGTAACCGGTTGCAGCCGTAATAAGAACGGCGTAAACAAGCACGAAAGGAGAGCGTCCATGGATACTGCCGCATATGCCGAAGTCTACGCACGAGATTATGTGGGACCTATGTTCTACTATTGCCTCAAAAAGACGGGCGACCGCAATGAGGCGGAGGAGCTGTCGTCGGATATTGCCCTTGCGGTGCTTCACGCACTTAATAATTACCCGCCGCCGTCTCATTTTTCGGCGTGGGTGTGGAAGATCGCGCACAACCGCTACGCGAGATGGGCAGATGGTAGGATGCGTCACCGTGAGCACATTGCGGGGGAGGATATCGGCGAGTTCGACATCGCCGACGGTGAAACTCCCGAGGATGCGGTTGTTGAGAGCGAGCAGTATTCACTGCTCAGGCGCGAACTTGCGTTTATCTCAAGGGAGCACCGTGAGCTTATTGCGGCGCACTATATTGAAAATGTGAAGCTTTCCGAGCTTTCAAAAAGGCTGGAGACTCCCGTGGGTACACTGAAGACGAGACTGTACAAAGCAAGAAAAATTTTGATGGAGGGAATGGATATGGCACGTGAATTCGGAAAAAGGAGCTATGCGCCGGAGGATATTGATTTTGTGGCAAGCGGAAATCAGCCCTCAGGACTTCCGTGGAATGCGGTAGACCGAAAGATACCGCAGAACATTCTGCTTGAAGCGAGCAACAATCCGTCCACCGCAGAGGAGCTTGCAATGGAACTTGGCATCGCGCTTCCTTATATGGAGGAGGAGATCGACATACTCCGCGAGGCGACGCTTTTAAAAAAGCTGGACGACGGCAAGTATATCACAAACTTCTTTATAGCCGACAAGGAGTGTCAGGTGGAGATATACAATATGCAGTCGGCGCGTGTGGGAGAATACGCGAGACTTTTGAATATCGCAATATGCGAAAACTATGACGCGCTGTGCGCGGTGGTACGACCGAACGTCGGCGAGACGGAATTCAAATGGACAATCTATGCGTATATATTGGAAAAGCTTATGTTCAGGCTTCCCGCGTTCGGTGTAGATAATATATTCAAGCGTCCTTGCGGAGGCGACTGGGGTTTCTGCGGGTATGAGAAGAATGAGTACGCTGTAAAAAACACATTCATCAACCATAACGGCAGAGAATTTGTGAACGGACATTTCGGACACATGGCAGTGATGGGATGTGGATTTGTACCCTTTTCACTTGATAGACTTACGCCTGCACTTCCTCTTTTTGCTGAGCTTATGTCAGACTGCAGGAGCTTTGCGTCACTTAGCGAAGCTGAGAAGGAGCACTGGAGACGTATTGAGGAACGGTATGCCCATATTGAAGCCGACGGTAGTATCAAGGCGGATGTGCTTGTGTTCAGAAATGGCGCGGATAATAAAGCTCTTGCAATGCTGATGACGCATCCGTGCGTTTGTGAGCTTATGAAAAAACTTGAAGAACTGTTCACCAATATTCGCCGTGTCCTTGAACAGAACTCAAACCCGGTGCTCCATGAGAGCCTTGATTATTATGTCTCAGTGTTCATCTGCGGTGTAAACGGCATGATCATAGAAGAGCTTGTCCGCAGCGGTATGCTGACGGTGCCGTCGGACCCCGTACACAGCAATGCGGGTATGTACCTGATACTCAAATAACCAAATAAGAAGCGGATACTCCTACTTTATCGGTACGGAGTATCCGCTTTTTTACAATTGCCCAAGCAAAGGCTCAAAAAACTCGCGAAGCGTGTTAAGGTACAGCTCCGGGTCTTCCATGTAGCAGGTGCCGTGACCGGCATTTTTCACCGTGACTATCTGCTTTTTTGATACGCAGGCGTTGTAATTCTCCACGCTCATTTCGTGGGGGACAAAATCGTCGCTGTCGCCGTGGATGAAGAGCACGGGGATGCGGCTTTTTTTCATTGCCTCGATGGGCGAGGTCTCGTCAATGTCGAAGCCGCCGTAAAGCCTTGAGCCCAGCCTTGCAAAGGGGTAGAGCAGGTCTGCGGGAAGATGCATCTCGCGCATGACCTTTTTGATTATTTCCTTGGCGGAGGTGTATCCGCAGTCGGCAAGAACTCCCACCACATTTTCGGGGAGCGGCTTCTGAGCCGTGATCAGAACGGTCGCCGCGCCCATGGAGATGCCTGTAAGGATGATCTTGGCATCCTTATCGATCTCGGAGAGGATAAAATCCACCCATTTTACGGCATCGCGGCTCTCGTTGATGCCGAAGGTGATGACGCTTCCCTCGCTCCTGCCTGCGGCACGGTGGTCGACAATCAGCGCACTCCGTCCCAGCTTTGCACAGCGGAGCACTCCGCCCGACAGATCGCGCTCCGATGTGCCGCGGTAGCCGTGGAACATAAGCTCGATGGGCGCGCCTTTTTTGTGCTCGTAGAATCTGCCGCGGAGCTTCAAACCGTCAAAGGAGGTGATCTCAACATCCCTTACGGGCATGGCGCGGACGGTTTTGAGGTAGCGAATCATATCCTCGCGGAAGCGCTCGTATACTTCGCCCTTGGGGATCGGATATTCTTCGGTGTCCTTGTCTTTGTCCGATTTTTTGAATATTACATGAAAGCAGATATAAGCTGTGGTCAACACAGCCGCAATAAGAAATATGAGTATACCGAAAATTATAATAGCAGCGGTCATAAAGGTTCCCTCCGATAGTGTACTTGTTACATTCTATCACTGCGGGAGCGGATTTGCAACTTTTTTGGAGGAAAATTTATAAAATTGTTGCATTTTACTGCGAAGTCATGTATAATTAGATTTATGAATCATCAGCGCATGAAAGGATAACGACATGACTTCCGAGGTAAATTACAAAAACAAAAAGAGATACAAAACCGCGAAATATCCCATCCGCCAGCCGCTTATTATCGTGTTTCTCATTTGGTTTTTATCTAAAATACTGCTTATCGGGAAAAAGTACAAGGTCGAGAAGATCAATATGGAGGGGCTGAAGCCGCCTTACATGGTGCTCTCGAACCATATGTACTTCATCGACTTCGAGCTTGGCGCACAGATTACCTGGCCGCACCGCGTCAACAACGTGGTGAGCATCGACGGCTACTACCGCCGGCCGTGGCTTATGGAGCTTATCGGCGCGATCTGCACAAGAAAGTTCACCATGGATATGCATCTCCTGCGTTCGATAAAAAAGGTGCTTGAAAAAGGTGATGTGCTCTGTATGTACCCCGAGGCGCGGTATTCGCCCTGCGGTGTGACCTCATATATCCCCGATTCCGTTGGTATGCTGATCAAGCGCAATAAAAAGCCGGTGGTCGCCATCGTTCATCACGGCAATTATCTCCATTCTCCATTCTGGAATTTCAGAAAGAAGCGCAAGGTGCCGCTTCATACCACCGCAACACAGATACTTACCGAGGCGCAGATCGAAGCGCTGTCGGTTGACGAGATCAACGCTATAGTCAGAAAAGCGCTCACATATGACGACTACGCATATCAGCGCGAGAAGGGTTTCCTTATCAAGGAGCCGTACCGCGCCGAGGGGCTTCATAAGATCCTGTACCAGTGCCCCCACTGCATGACCGAATCGAAGATGGCATCCCAAGGCTCGGAGCTTTACTGCACGGAGTGCGGCAAGCGCTGGCGACTCGGTGAGGACAGCGTGCTCACCGCCGTGGAAGGTGAGACGGAGTTTTCATATATCCCCGACTGGTTCAAGTGGGAGCGGGAGCAGGTGAGAGGGCAGATCGAGCGCGGTGAGTATGCGTTTTCGGACAAGGTGGATGTTTACTCGCTTCCGAGATGCTGGCGCTTTGAGCATCTCGGCACGGCAAGGCTCACCCATGATCCCGAGAACGGTTTTGTGCTCACCGGTATGTACAACGGTGAGGAGTACCGCATACAGCGCGCACCGCTTCAGACAAACAGTCTGCATATCGAGTACGATTACTGCTACATAAAGCCCTACGACTGCGTGGATATCTCCACAGAGGACGACTCCTTCTACTGCTATCCCTCAAAAGAGAATGTGGTTACCAAGCTGGCGTTTGCGGTGGAGGAGATCTACGCCATGCAGTTAAAGTCCCGCCGCCGGGAGACGGCAGTCAAAACGGACGCGGTAAAGCAGGCGTGAGCTGCATGGAAGTGGCTATAGGTTTTCCGTTTTACAAAAAAATATATCAAAACTCGCTGAATATTAGCGAGTTTTGATATTTTATTGAAGCTTGATTTGTGGTATAATAAAGAGTATGATTGCAAAAGGAATAATTTTTTATAAGGGAGAGATCAAATTGATCCGTAACGATTTAAGAAACATAGCAATAATCGCCCACGTTGACCACGGTAAGACTACCCTCGTCGACGAGATGTTAAAGCAGGGCGGAATTTTCCGTGAAAACCAGGCTACTGAGGACAGAGTCATGGACTCTGATGCCATCGAAAAGGAGCGCGGCATTACCATCCTCGCAAAGAACACCGCCGCGCATTATAAGGATGTAAAGATCAACATTATCGACACCCCCGGCCACGCGGACTTCGGCGGTGAGGTCGAGCGTATACTCAAAATGGTAAGCGGCGTACTTCTGCTGGTTGACGCGGCAGAGGGTCCCATGCCGCAGACCCGTTTCGTTCTCCAGAAGGCGCTGGAGCTTCAGCACAAGGTCATCGTTGTTGTAAACAAGGTGGACAAGCCCGATGCGCGTATCGATGAGGTCATCGATGAGGTGCTGGAGCTGCTTATCGACCTTGATGCTACCGACGAACAGCTCGATTCGCCCATGGTATTTGCCTGCGGACGCGACGGTACCGCATCGCTGACTCCCGAGGAAAGAGGCGAGAACCTGCGCTGTCTGTTTGACACCATTCTCGATTATATCCCCGCACCTGAGGGAGAGGATGAAGAGCCGCTTCAGATGCTGGTTTCCTCTATCGATTACAATGAGTATGTCGGCCGTATCGGTATCGGTCGCATCGAGCGCGGCGCGCTTAAGGTGGGACAAGAGGTTGCTATCACCAATTTCCACAGCCCCGGAGAGGTAAAGCGTACACGCATAGTATCCCTCTATCAGATCGACGGTTTACAGAGAGTGCCCGTCGAGACCGCTAAAGTGGGCGATATCGTCTGCTTCTCCGGTGCGGGCGATGTTACCATTGGTGACACCGTTTGCGCGGTAGACTGCGTTGAGCCGCTGGAATTTGTCAAGGTCAGCGAGCCTACCCTTGAAATGACCTTCTCGGTCAACGACAGCCCCTTCGCCGGACGCGAGGGTAAGTTTGTCACATCCCGTCAGCTTCGCGAGCGCCTTTACAAGGAGCTTCTCCGCGATGTATCGCTTCGCGTTGAGGACGGTGAGACCACCGACAGCTTCAAGGTTGCGGGCAGAGGCGAAATGCACCTTTCCATCCTTATAGAAAATATGCGCCGCGAGGGCTACGAGCTGACCTGCTCCATGCCTCGCGTGCTGTACAAGGAGATCGACGGTGAGCTGTGTGAGCCGATGGAGCGCGTCGCCATCGACGTTCCCGAGGGAAGCGAAGGCGCCGTTATCATGAAGCTTGGCGCACGCAAGGGCGAGCTTCTTGAAATGAATCTCCACGGCAGCCGTATGCGCATTGAATATATCATCCCCGCACGCTGTCTGTTCGGTTACAGAAGCGAATTTCTCACCGACACCCGCGGCGAGGGCATCATCAACTCTGTATTTGACGGATATGCCCCCTACAAGGGCGATATCACCCTTCGCTATACAGGCTCACTTGTTGCAAGTGAAGCGGGTGAGACCACATCCTACGGTCTGTACCAGACCCAGGACAGAGGTCAGATGTTCGTTGGCGTACAGACCCCCGTTTACGAGGGTATGATCGTCGGCGAGTCTCCGAAGATCGGCGATATTGCGCTGAATCCCTGCAAAAAGAAGCATCTCACCTCCATCCGTTCATCGGGTGCCGATGAGGCACTGATCCTCACCCCCCATAAGCAAATGAGCCTCGAGGAAGCTATCGAATTTCTCGCTGATGACGAGCTCATGGAGGTTACACCCAAGTCCATAAGACTCAGAAAGGCGATTCTTGACACTCCCACGAGACTTAAGGCTCAGGCGAAGCTCAAGAAGTAAGAAATGAAAAAACGGACAGCGTGCTGTCCGTTTTTATCTTTCGTCACTAAACTGTATCCATTTTTTGCCCCCCTGCAGGCAGAGGACATTGCAAGAACACTGATTTAAGACAGAGAAAATGCCGCCCGCAAAAAACTGCAGGCGGCATTTTTGTGCCTTTTCTGTAAGTATTATTCCACGGTTACGGATTTTGCGAGATTTCTCGGCTTATCGATGTCACAGCCTCTTGCTGCTGCTGTGTGATATGCGATGAACTGAAGGACGCAAACAGCCGGCAGGAATGCAAGATCCGATGAGATCGGGGGGAGTCGCAGAATATGATCCGCCATACCTTCGGCTACCTCGGTGTCCGCTCCTGTTATCATTATAGTTTCAGCACCGCGGGCTTTGACCTCGCGGATGTTTGAGACCATTTTCTCAAACAGACTCGGAACCGTGCAGAGTGCGATGACGGGCACGCCGGTAGTTATAAGCGAGATGGTGCCGTGCTTCAATTCGCCTGCCGCATAGGCTTCGCTGTGGATATAGGAGATCTCCTTTAATTTCAGGGATCCCTCGGCTGCAAGATGATAGTCCGCACCTCTGCCGATGAAGAACAGATCCTCGCATGCCGCAATTTTTTCGGCAATGGCTTTTATTTCGCCCTCCCGTGCGATCATCTCCGCTACCACTTCGGGTGCACGCTCATACAGCTCGGCAACTCTTGTTCTTGCCGCGTCGTGCTCAAGCTGTCCACGAACGATCGCTGCCTCTACCGACATAAGATAGAGCAGTGCCGTCTGAACGGAGTATGCCTTGGTGCTTGCTACAGCAATCTCGGGACCTGCCATGGTGTAGAGCACCGCATCTGCCTCGCGGGCAATGGATGAGCCGATGACATTTACGATTGCAAGCGTTGCAGCGCCTTTGCCCTTCGCAAGTCGAAGTGCTGCAAGGGAGTCCGCCGTCTCGCCCGACTGCGATATGATGAGTACCAGGTCGTGCTCGTCAATAAGCGGGTCGTTGTAGCGGAACTCGGAAGCGATCTCTACCTCACAGGGGAGCTTTGCAAGTGAACCCAGCACTCCCTTTGCGATAAGACCTGCGTGCATAGCGGTGCCGCATGCTACGATGTGCATACGGGAAACCTTTGCAAAGATGCTCGTGTCAAAGCCGTCGTTTGAGAAGTCCGGCAGTCCGTCTTTGATGCGGCTGTGGAGTGTGGTGCGGATGACGGAGGGCTCCTCGTTGATTTCCTTTATCATAAAGTGGGGGTATCCGCCGCGTTCTGCCGCTTCGATGTCCCAGTGCGCGGTTTCAAGCTTCTTGCTTACCTCTTTGCCGTCGCGATAAATTACCACCGAATTGCGGGTGACTTTGGCAATCTCACCCTCGTCGAGCTGATAGTAGCTTCTGGTATAACGAAGGATCGCTGTGATGTCGGAGGCGATGTAGTGCTCGTCATCACCAACGCCGATTATAAGCGGTGAGCCCTGGCGCGCCGCCCAAATCGTTTCCGGCTCGTCGGCGAACAGTATGCCAAGCGCCCATGATCCCACAAGGCGCGAGGTCATGCGCTCAATTGCCGCGTGAGCGGACAGCTTTTCCTTCATATAATAATAGTCAAGCAGCTTTGCCGCTGCCTCGGTGTCGGTTTCGGTCTCGAAGGTATAGCCCAGTGCGCACAACTCAGCTCTTATGGCGGCGTAGTTTTCAACGATGCCGTTGTGAACCAGCTGCAGATTTTCTGTGCCGTGAGGATGTGAGTTGAAGTCGCTCGGTGCACCGTGGGTTGCCCAACGGGTGTGACCGATGCCGCAGTGAGATTCGGGATGAGGGGTCAGCTTGGCTTCCATATTTGTAAGTCTGCCCTCCGCCTTGACGGTGCGAAGCTTAGCCGAGCTGTCAAAATACGCCGCGCCTGCGGAGTCGTAGCCGCGGTATTCGAGGGCGCGCAGACCCTCTATGATTTGATTTACGGAATTATCTTTACCAATGTATCCTATGATACCACACATATACTTGTTCTCCTTTATGTAATTTAGTACGAGTAAAAGGCAAGCCGTACCGCATGGGAACGGTCTTGCTCATACGGCCTTTTGCCGTAATAGTTTCTTGTTTGTTTTATCCGATGCTTTGTTGTCCGCAGTTGCCTGCGGGTTTTGTACTCGGACTTACGACGGTCGGTGATTCCTTCCGCCGGAAAAATTCCCGCCGAATGCTTCGATGATTTTTCTCCTCGTCAACCGCTTACCTAATATGAGAAGCGGTCCCGGCGCTTTTTTGATCTCCATTATCAAGAATAACTGTCAAGCTGCTTTTTAATACGCTCGGCGGTATCCTCAGCTATATGCTTTGCAAGCTCTGAATCCTCACCCTCGGTCATTATGCGGATGAGCGGCTCAGTGCCCGAAGGACGTGTTACGATTCGACCGCCATCACCGATGGCTTTTTTCGCTTCGTCGAGTATTTCCTTCACCGTGTGATCGGTATAGAATGCCAGCTTGGCTTCCGCAGATACACGGATGTTGACGATAAACTGCGGGAAACGAGTCATTACCTTTGCCGCGTCGCCAAGACGTACTCCTGTGCGCTTTAGCTGAGACAGAAGCTGTATGGATGTGAGCTGTCCGTCGCCCGTGGTGGAATAGTCGCGAAAAATGATGTGTCCAGACTGCTCTCCGCCGAGATAGTAGTCCTCCAGCAGCATTTCCTCCAAAACATAACGGTCGCCGACCTTGGTTGCCTCAAAGCGGATGTCGTTTGCCTCACAGAATTTGGTGAAGCCGAAGTTGGTCATTATCGTACCTACAACGGTATTCTTGTTGAGCTTGCCGCGGGATTTCATATCAAGCGCAAGGATCGCCATGATCATGTCGCCGTCGATATCATTTCCCTCGTTGTCGATGCACAGACATCTGTCAGCGTCGCCGTCGTACGCGATGCCTGCGTCAAGTCCATGCTCAAGCACATAGCTTCGCAGATTCTCAAGATGAGTGGAGCCGCAGCCCGCGTTGATGTTTATGCCGTCAGGCTCGCTTGAAAGAATGACCGCATTTGCACCGAGACGTTCGAAAAGCTGTGCCGCGGTACGGCTTGCGGAGCCGTTTGCGCAGTCAACGGCGATGTTCATGCCGTCAAGGGAGCAGTGAACGGAGCTTACGAGATGATCGATATAATCCTTTGGCGCGTTCAGTGCACGGGTCACGCGACCGATATTGTGAGCCGATGCCATTTTTGGCGCGGGGAGACCGTCAAGCACGATGGATTCGATGCGCTCTTCCAGCTCGTCAGCCAGCTTGTAGCCGTCTTCGTTGAAAATTTTGATGCCGTTGTATTCGTAGGGGTTGTGCGAAGCGGAGATCATAATTCCCGCGTGAGCTTTGTATTTGCCGATGAGATATGCTACCGCAGGGGTCGGAACTACGCCGAGGTTGATGACATCCGCGCCTACCGAGCAAAGTCCGGCCGTAAGTGCCGAGGCTAACATCTCGGAGGAGATTCTGGTGTCCATACCAACGAGTACGGTGGGGAGATGGCGTCTGCTGCTTGACAGAACCTCAGCTGCCGCACGTCCGATCTGCATCGCACGCTCGCAGGTGAGCTCCGTGTTTGCCACTCCGCGTACACCGTCGGTACCGAAAAGTCTTCCCATTGTTTGTTTTCCTTTCCTTAGGTTAATACTTTTGCGCTATGTTGTCCTGAGACTTGAAAATGGAATTGGGCGGTATTACGCCGCGTACCCGTGACAGCGGGTAGATGTTGCTGTTTCTGCCGATGACAGTACCGGGGCAGAGAACGCTGTTGCAGCCGACCTCTACGTTGTCGCCGAGCATTGCGCCAAACTTTTTGCGCCCCGTGTTGATGAGCGTGCTGCTTGCTTTGACCGCGACGGGGGTCTTGTCGCTTTTTACGTTGGACGTGACCGAGCCTGCGCCCATATGGGACTTGTATCCAAGTATTGAGTCGCCCACATAGTTAAAGTGCGGGACCTGAACACCGTCGAACAGTATGCAGTTCTTAAGCTCGCAGGAATTGCCGACTACGGCGCCTTTTCCCACAATAGCTGAGCCGCGGATGTATGCACAGTGGCGTATTTCAGCGCCCGAGTCGATAATACATGGCCCTCCGATGTATGCGGTTGGCGCGATTACGGCATCCTTGGCGACAAATACACCGTCTCCGCGATCCTCGAAAAGTGCAGGGTCGAGGGCCTTGCCGAGGGTGATAATATAATCCTTGATGGAGTCAAGCAGCTCCCACGGATAGACATCAGAGTCAAAAAGCGACGCGGCGATGGTGTGCGAGGTGTCGAAAAGGTCATGCGACTTAGGGATGAGGTCTTCGTTCATTATATGTATACCTCCTTTCTGCGGGCACATTCCCGCGTATTTGCCCGGAAGACGGACTATAAAAAGACGAACTATGTATATTATATCATATGAAAGAAAAAATGTCAATAAGGATAGGGAATACGGTACAGATATTAAATTGATCGTCTTTTGACCGGGTTGAACAGTAAGTAAAGCGAAACATAATTTTGAGAAAAACGTAGATACGGTTAACAATGTGGTCAATTTGCGCATTAAATTGACGCGTTTGGGTTATGACTATAGTGCAACCCTGCCAAATCAAAAAAAGTTTAAGAAAGGTATTGACAAAGGGGGAGGGATGTGGTATAATGATAAAGCTGTCCGCGAGGGGCCGGAAGGTCACTCGGGAGGAAAAGTTTTAAAAAACTTTAGAAAACCTCTTGACAAAAGCGATAAGATGTGATATAATAATCGAGTCGCCTGAAAAAGCAGGAGACAGCGGATTGGTCCTTGAAAATTGAACAACAAGAGATGGAAAAGAAGTACAAAGAA
>JAZNAL010000020.1:0-79584 GCA_045586505.1 Candidatus Flemingiibacterium sp.
CTACCGCGATATGGCTATCATCCGTGAGTTTGAGACTATGCTTAACGAGGTTAAGGTCAAGAGTGAGTACAACGGCGTTCAGTACAACAACCCCGGCCCAGCTCACCTTTCCATCGGCCAGGAAGCATCCGCAGTCGGTGAAGCTTACTGCCTCGACATCAACGACTTCTCCTTCGGCTCTCACAGAAGCCACGGTGAAATCCTCGCAAAGGGTCTTTCCTCCATTCATAAGCTTGATGATACCGAGCTTTATGACATCATGAAGGAATTCCTCGGCGGTTCAGTACTCAGCGTTGTTGAAAAGCACATGAACGCAGGCGGCAACATCAAGGAGCTTGCTATCAACTTCCTTCTCTACGGCGCACTTGCAGAAGTATTTGCACGTACCACTGGCTTCAACAAGGGTCTCGGCGGTTCCATGCACGCATTCTTCATTCCCTTCGGTCTTATGCCTAACAACGCGATCGTAGGTGCATCTGCTCCTATCGCTCTCGGTGCGGCTCTTTATAAGAGATCCAACCACAAGCCCGGTATCGTTATCTCCAACTGCGGAGACGGTGCTACAGGCCGTGGTCCCGTTCTTGAGGCTCTCAACTTTGCTTCTATGGACCAGATCACAAAGCTTTGGGGCATGGATGGCAAGTACAGCGACGGCGGTATGCCTATCCTCTTCAACGTATTTAACAACCACTACGGTATGGGCGGTCAGACCCGCGGCGAGACCATGGGCTTCGATATGGTTGCACGTCTCGGTGCAGGCTTCAATCCCTCCCAGATGCACGCTGAGCGCGTAAACGGCTACGATCCTCTCGCAGTTATCGACGCTGTTACAAGAAAGAAGCAGCTTCTCCTCGAGGGCAAGGGTCCCGCGCTTCTCGACGTTGTTACCTACCGTGTATCCGGTCACTCCCCCTCCGACTCCTCCACCTACAGAACCCAGGAAGAGATCGAGGCTTGGAAGGACGCAGATCCGATCGTAGCATTCAAGAAAAAGCTCATCAATGGCAAGATCGCAACCGAGGAAGAGTTTGCTGTAATGCACGAGCAGATCACAAACCGCATGACCGAGGTTATGAAGCTGGCTATTAACGACGAGATCTCTCCCAGAATGGATCTCAAGAAGGATCCCGACGCTATTGCATCCATCATGTTCTCTAACGAGAGAGTTGCAAGCATGGATCCCGGCCGTGAGGCAGACGTTCTCATGCCCAAGGAAGAGTGCGCTAGAGTTAAGGAGATCGCAGGCAAGGTCCGCACCGCTACCGACAAGGACGGCAAGCCTGTTTCCAAGATGAAGATGTACAACCTCACTGACGGTCTCTTTGAGCCTATCATCGACAAGTTCTACGAGGATCCCACCCTTATCGCATACGGTGAAGACAACCGTGACTGGGGCGGTGCATTCGGTGTTTACAAGAAGATGACCGAGGCTATTCCTTATCACAGATTCTTCAACTCTCCTATTTCCGAGTCTGCTATCGTAGGCAGCGCAGTAGGCTACGCAATGTGCGGCGGCCGCGCTATCGTTGAGCTTATGTACGCTGACTTCATCGGCTGTGCAGGCGACGAAATCTTCAACCAGATGGCTAAGTGGCAGGCAATGTCCGCAGGCATTCTCAAGATGCCTATCGTGCTCCGCGTTTCCGTTGGTTCCAAGTACGGCGCACAGCACTCTCAGGACTGGACCGCGCTCACCGCGCACATTCCGGGTCTGAAGGTTATCTTCCCCAACACTCCCGCAGACGCAAAGGGTCTCATGACTGCAGCTCTCGAGGGCACCGACCCTGTTGTATGCTTCGAGTCCCAGAGAATTTACGGCATCGGCGAGCAGTTCATGAAGGACGGTGTTCCGGAAGGACGCTACGAGATCACCCTCGGCGATCCCGACATCAAACGCGAGGGTAAGGATGTTACCATCGTTACCATCGGTGCTACTCTCTACCGCGCAATGGATGCCGCTAAGACTCTCGAGGAGAAGTACGGCATTTCCGCTGAGATCATCGACGCACGCACCATCGTTCCCTTCGATTACACCAAGGTTATCGAGTCCGTTAAGAAGACCGGTAAGATCGTTATCGTAGGCGACGCTTGCGAGCGCAACTCCGTAATGAAGGATATGGCGGCTAACATCGCCGAATTTGCATTCGATTACCTCGATGCTCCGCCTGTAGCACTGGGCTCCAGAAACTGGATCACCCCCTGCTACGAGCTTGACGATGAATTCTTCCCGCAGGCTGACGGTATTATCGATATCATCCATGAAAAGCTCATGCCCATCCCGGGTTACGTTGCAAAGACCAACTGCAGCGACGTTGAGCGTATGGAAAGAAGCAAGAAGGGTCTTTAATCCCCCAAAAACAGACAGGGCTGTCTTTTTGACAGCCCTGTGGGTTTTATGTTGAGTTTTGTTTGCGGAATGGGTAACAACATGGCAAAAATCGGCTTATCGTTGGTATGCTGGATTTGTGCTGGATACACCACAGGAGAAAATAATGAAGCTGTACATAAATCATAGTCTTGATCCGTATTTCAACCTCGCCGCCGAGGAGTATCTGATCACTCACAGCTGCGAGGATATAATCATGCTGTGGCGTAATGATCGCTCGGTCATTATCGGCAAGAATCAAAATACTTTTGCCGAGATTGATCTGGAGTTTGCCCGTAAAAACGATATCAAGGTCGTGCGTCGGCTGACCGGCGGCGGAGCGGTGTTCCATGATCCCGGAAACGTCAATTTTACGTTTATTTCACCCGCGGGCGGGCAGCTTTCCGAAGGAATGTGTGAGGGCGGGCTGGATTTTGCGCATTTTACGCGTCCTATCATTGCCGCGCTTGCCGATATGGGTATAAGTGCCGAGCTGTCGGGACGAAACGACATCGTTGTGCACACCGTGGACGGTGAGCGCAAGATCTCGGGTAACGCACAGTGCGTGATCGACGGCACCACGATGCACCATGGCACGCTTCTTTATTCGGCGGAGCTTTCCCGTATGCAGGGCGCGCTGACTGCCGATCCCGAAAAGCTGAAAACCAAGGGCATCGCCAGTGTACGAAGCCGTGTTGCCAATATCCGCGACCTTATCCCCGCGGAGACCGCGCCTGCGGATGCAGTTGACTTCATGAGCCGCCTTACAAAACGGCTGGAGCACGATTTTTCGCTCACCGCCGAGGAATTGACTCAGAGCATGGTCGAGGGCATCGAGACGCTGTCGCGGGACAAATATTCCACCGACGCGTGGAATCTCCGCCGCTTCGGCAGCTTCGACAAGACCTGTCGCAAGCGCTTTGCCTTCGGTACGCTTGAAGCGGCACTTACGGTGCGTGACGGAGTAATAGACGATATTGCGTTTGGCGGCGATTTCTTCGGAGTGGGCGAGGTGTCGGAGCTTGCCGATCTCCTTCGCGGGGCAGAGTACACGCGCGATGGGCTTGCGGAACGGCTCCACGGCATAAATGTCGGCGCATACATACACGGCGCGGGCGCTGACAGCATCCTTTCGTTGCTGCTGTGATTTCCCCAGTGTTTTATAAATGTTGACGAGGGGTTAACAGTTTGTTCATTACTTTCACGGCAAAATGTATTAAAATATTAGTATAGTAGAAGTTTACAAGTCAAAGACTTGGAGCGTATCTGCTTTTTCTCTGAAAACTATTCGCCACGAAAGGAATCATCATGAACAAGCTGCATGACGAAAAAATCGACTTCTTATTTAAAGGAATACTCACTCTTGAAAACGTAGCGGAGTGCTACAGCTTCTTTGAGGATCTCTGCACCGTAGCGGAGCTTCAGGAAATGTCCAAGCGTCTGCTTGCCGCAAAGATGCTTAAGGATAACTACATCTATACCGAGATCGCCGAGCGTACAGGCCTCTCCACCGCTACCATCAGCCGCGTAAACCGCTGCCTCAAATACGGTAGTGACGGATATATCACCGTGCTTGAGCGCATGGAACGCATGAAATAATGGCATCATATGGTTCGGATGCGTATACCTCTCTTGCTCCCGCCTATGACCGTCTCAATTCCGAGATAGACTACGAGGGATTGGCGGATCATATCGAGCGGCAGTTTGAGCGGTACGCAAAGAAAATGCCCGAATCGGTGCTTGACCTTGCCTGCGGTACGGGGACGGTGACTGTCATCCTCGCCCGCCGCGGATACGATATGACGGGTATCGACCTGTCCGAAGATATGCTCGCCGTCGCGCGCGACAAATGCGACCGCGAGCGTTTTTCGCATTCGGTACTGCTCATACAGCAGGACATGGCGGAGTTTGAGCTTTACGGCACCGTGGATGCCATCGTGTGCTGTCTTGACAGCCTTAACTACCTCACAAGGACCGATGATCTGCGGCGGACCCTTCTGCACGTGCACAATTACCTCGAGCCAGACGGACTGTTCGTATTCGACATGAACGCTCCCGCGAAGTTCGAGCGCGTCTACGGGCAGAATTCGTACATTTTAGAGGATGAGGGCGTATTCTGCGCGTGGCAGAATGATTACAACAAAAAAAGCAAGCTGTGCGATTTCTATCTCTCCATTTTTACCCAGGGGGAAAACGGTACCTGGCGCCGCTATGATGAGTCCCAGCGCGAGAGATGCTACAGCCTGCGTACCGTTAAAGGGCTGCTTTTGGAATGCGGCTTTGAGCTTTGCTCGCTGAGCGCAGATCTTTGCGGCGGCGAGGTCACAGAGGATACCGAGCGCTGGTATTTCACCGCGCGGGCAAAGAAGTAAGTTTTAAAGGAACAACAATATGCAGAAAAATTCAACCATACTTCGTGCCATGACCAGAGATGGCAGTGCACGCGCATTTGTAATAAATTCCACCGATATCGTCAACACCGCTATCGGCTATCATCATACTACTCCCACAGCGTCGGCGCTGCTGGGCAGAACGCTGACTGCGGCATCCATGATGGGAACGCTTCTCAAGGATAAGGGCAATACGCTGACGCTCAACATCCGCGGAGACGGTCCTGCGAAAAATGTCATCGCGGTATCCGATTACGCGGGCAACGTCAAGGGCTGCATCGCCGAGCCGAATATCGACATCCCGAAGAAGTCAAACGGCAAGCTGGATGTGTCGGGCGCTATCGGTCACGGAACGCTGGCGGTGGTTAAGGATATCGGTCTTAAGGAGCCCTATTCGGGCATGATAAATTTAGTCAGCGGCGAGATCGCCGAGGATATCACCCGGTATTTCGCGGTGAGCGAGCAGACTCCCAGCCTGTGCGCTCTCGGTGTGCTCATCGACCGCGACTATTCCTGCAAGGCGGCGGGCGGTGTGCTAGTGTCACTGCTTCCTTTCGCGGCGGAGGAGACTATCTCTCAGCTTGAAAAGAATGCCGAGAAGCTTTCCAATGTTTCCCGTCTCTTCGATGCGGGACTGACCTGCGAGCAGATCATGGATATTGCTCTTGAGGGCATCGAATACGACATTTTCGACGAGATCGAAGCCGGTTACGCCTGTGATTGCTCCCGCGATCGCTGCGGACGTGCGCTCGTCAGCATCGGCAAGGACGAGGTCGAGGGCATCTTTGCGGAATGCCGTGACGAGGGTAAGCCCGAGGAGATACAGATCGAGTGCCATTTCTGCGACAAGAAGTATCTTTTTACCAAGGCGGATGTCGAGAAAATGATGAAGAAATAAACGATCAAAAAACGGCAGAATATGCCGTTTTTTTGATGTGTCTACACAATAAATGTAACACAAATTTGCCGGCAATCAGCACATTTATGCCGAAAAACGGCTTGCTTTAAAAATTTTTCAAGAAAAATTGCGAAACCACTTGACAAACTTGCATTTGTGTGGTACAATTATTCTACCTCTGCGAGAGGGTTCTTTTTTTGCGCAGATTTCGCCGCGAAATATGCGCAAAATGGATACGCTTTTCGGGAGGGAGGTACGCGAAAGAGTTGTCCGCGGCCATGTGGCGGCAGCACTGACGCAATTCTAAATGCGCGGGTCATCCCTCGCATAATCTAATCGGGAGGTGCCGAAATGAGAGTTAAGATCACACTGGCGTGCAGCGAATGCAAGCAGAGAAATTACGACACAAAGAAGAACAAGAAGAACGACCCCGACAGACTTGAAATGAACAAGTACTGCAAATTCTGCCGCAAGCATACCCTTCACAAGGAAACTAAGTAATCATTAAATCTCTGCACAGGCGAAAATTGCCCGCAGAAAACACGATTGGAGGATCTACTATGGCGGAAATCGAGAAAACCCAAGCTAAGGCTAAGGAAGCTAAGACCGAAAAGAAGCCCGTTAAGAAGGACAAGCCTTCCGTTGGCGCTCGTATGTCCAAGTTTTTCCGTGAATACAAGGCCGAGCTTAAAAAGGTTACCTGGGCATCCAAGCAGGATACGCTCAGAAATGCCGTTGTCGTAGCAGTTTCGGTAGTTGTCGTAGGCGCTGTTATCGGCGCGCTTGATATAGCGTTTGACGCAGGTCTTCGCGCACTCGGAAATCTGATATAAGATAACGATACGGAGATTCATAAATGAGCGATCTGTACGACGCAACCGGCGAAAAAAGATGGTATGTGGCACATACCTATTCCGGCTACGAGAACAAGGTTAAGACGAACCTTGAAAAAATCGTCGAAAACCGCGGACTTCAGGATGTTATAGTTGACATCCGCGTTCCCGTGGAAACCTATATTGATAACGAAACCAAAAAAGAGGTCGAGGAAAAGATTTTCCCGAGCTATGTGCTTGTAAAAATGGTAATGACTGACGAAACATGGCACGTCGTCAGAAATATCAGCGGCGTTACAGGCTTCGTAGGACCGGGATCCAAGCCGACCGCACTTACGGAGGCGGAGGTTGCCGCAATGGGCATCGAAGCCGCTGCTCCCAAGGTTGTTATCAACTTTAACATTGATGATACCGTTGAAATCAAGGACGGAGCTCTCAAGGGCACGCGCGGCGTACTCAAGGAGTTCTCCGCGGACAAGAAGAAGGTCACGGTACTCGTCAATATGTTCGGAAGAGACACTCCGTTCGAGCTTGACTCGGATGCAATTTCTCTTGTGAACGAGTGAGGATATTCTCCTCAATACGTGGGAGGGAGAAAACCACTAAAAATTCTCCCGAAAATCTAATTAGGAGTCCCAAAAAGGGATCTCCTGCTACCACAATACGGAGGTGCATTTATCATGGCAAAGAAAATTATGGGTTACAACAAACTGCAGCTGCCGGCAGGAAAGGCTACTCCTGCTCCCCCTGTAGGCCCCGCACTCGGTGCGTACGGCGTTGCTATTCCGGTATTCACCAAGAAATTCAACGAAAGAACCAAGAAGGACATCGGTCTCATCATTCCTGTAGTTATTACAGTTTACGCTGACCGTTCCTTCACCTTTATCACCAAGACTCCCCCCGCTCCCGTTCTTATCAAGAAGGCGTGCGGCATCGAGTCCGCGTCCGCTACACCTAACAAGACCAAGGTAGCTAAGCTCACCAAGGATCAGGTTAAGCAGATCGCAGAAACCAAGATGCCCGACCTCAACGCAGGTTCGCTTGAAGCTGCGATGAGCATGATCGCAGGTACCGCGCGCAGCATGGGTATCACTGTCGAGGAATAAGGAGGAGTTACAATGAGCACAGGAAAGAAATATGTCGAGAGCGCTAAGCTCATCGAAAAGAACAAGCTTTATGATGCAAGCGAAGCTCTTACGCTCGTTTGCCAGACCGCTAAGGCAAAGTTTGACGAGACTGTAGAAGTACACGTTCGTCTGGGCGTTGACTCCCGCCACGCTGACCAGCAGGTTCGCGGCGCAGTAGTTCTCCCCAACGGTACCGGTAAGACTGTTCGTACCCTCGTTTTCGCGAAGGGCGACAGAGCTAAGGAAGCAGAAGCAGCAGGCGCTGACTATGTTGGCGCTGAGGATTATGTCGCTAAGATCCAGCAGGAAAACTGGTTCGACTTTGACATCATCATCGCTACTCCCGATATGATGGGCGTTATCGGCCGTCTCGGTAAGGTTCTCGGTCCTAAGGGCCTTATGCCTAACCCCAAGGCTGGTACTGTTACCATGGATGTTGCTAAGGCTGTTACTGAGGCTAAGGCAGGTAAGATCGAGTACCGTCTCGACAAGACCAACATCATTCACTGCCCCATCGGCAAGGCTTCCTTCGGCGAAGCTAAGCTCACTGAGAACTTCAATGCTCTTCTCGGTGCGATCATCAAGGCAAGACCCGCTGCAACCAAGGGTCAGTACATCAAGAGCTGCGTAGTCGCTTCGACTATGGGCCCTGGTGTTAAGGTCAACTATGCAAAGCTCAGCTAATAACCGATAAAAACAGAAATAATCCCCTTAGAGTAGACACCTGAAAACATTCAGGATACTTTAAGGGGTTATTTTTTTGTAAATTCTTTTGTTTTTTTAGTGCGCCTACTTGACAGGGGACGGATTACATGGTATAATATATTTAACAATTAGGTTAAATATTAAATGAGGTGACTGAATGGGACTGCAAAACACACTTAGAGCGCTGGCTGACCCAATACGGCGGGACATATTGAATCTTCTCAAAAAGGGAAGAATGTCCGCAGGGGATATATGCGAGCATTTTGACGTAACGGGGGCATCCGTATCGAGACATTTATCGGTGCTGAAGGATGCCGATCTCATACGCGATACGCGTGAGGGGAAATATATTTTTTACGAGCTTAACACATCGGTGCTTGAGGAAGTCATGCTGTGGCTTACCGGATTGAAAGGAGACGAAGATAATGCTTCACTTTTTGAAAAATAACAAATGGAAGATACTTCTCACATCCATTCTGACGCTTTTGCCTATTGCGGTAGGGCTCATTCTGTGGGATAAGCTGCCGCTCACCATGTCAACACATTGGGGGGCTGATGGAAACGCCGACGGAACGGCGGGTAAAACTTTCGTTGTATTCGGACTTCCGCTTATTATGCTCGCCGTGCATCTTGTCTGCGTTATCGTGACAGCACTTGACAAAGGAAACCGAAACCAGAACAAAAAGGTATTATCCTTAGTTCTTTGCATCGGACCTGTAATCTCATTTTTCGCAAGCGGTACCATTTATGCGGCAGCACTCGGAAATGGGTTTGACATAAGCCTCCTTATGGTTATCTTTTTAGGACTTGTATTTATCGGAATAGGCAATTATATGCCTAAATGCAAGCAGAATAGTACCATCGGCGTCAAGATTAAATGGACGCTTGCAAACGAGGAAAACTGGAATGTTACACACCGTTTAACGGGTAAGGTATGGGTTATAGGCGGCGTTGTAATTATGGCAATGACATTTTTACCGTTTGCCTTTCGAATCTCTGCATTTTTTGCGGCAGTTGTCATAATGGTTGCGATCCCCTGCGTTTATTCCGCATATTATTACAAAAAGCAGGTGCGCGAGGGTAGAGCCGATCCGAATCCCCCTTCTGTGATCTCGAAGAAAAACAAGCCTGCCCTTGTGGGTACAATCATCGGCAGTGTTATTCTTTCGGTGGTATTGGTGTTCGTATGCTTCACGGGAGAGATCCAGTTTGTTTGTACCGACTCTGCCATTACAGTGGAAGCCGATTACTTTGACGACCTCACCGTAGAGTATTCGCACATCCTATCTGTCGAGTACCGTGAGAGCGACAGTGTGGGCATGAGACAGTATGGCTTCGGCTCACCGAGACTGCTTATGGGGCGGTTTAAAAACAATGAATTCGGCTATTATACACGCTACTCCTATACCGGAGGCGGTGCGGCTGTGGTTCTGACCACCGAATCGGGCGTGCTGGTGCTCGGCGGCAAGGATGCGGACGCCACCCATGCCATATATGAAGCCTTGATCGCCCATATAGGGGAATAGATCATTTATTACGGGCGCTGTTCATAGGGCGCCCGTAATTTTGTTTTATTATTGACTCTCCTGTTTTCTCTCTATAACAAACTAATTTGCCGCAATATTCAAACTTTTTCACCGAAAAAACGGAAATTTTACAGCATCGTATATTGACAGGTTTTCGAGTATATAGTATAATTATTATAAGGGAATTTTTTCGGTGCTGTATGCTTTTTTCGGTCGTACAAATACAAAAAAGCTGCCCCGACAAAGAGGGCAGCCTTTTATTTACGAAAGCTCCGTACAGGCTGTGCATTCGGCACAGTATTTAAGTGAAACCGCCATGCGAGTGCATTCTTCAAGCGCATTCTTGTGGTGCTCCAGCGCTTCCTCGCGGGTACGGGCATATGTTTTGCGTCCGTTTGAGCTTGCACACCAGGCGGATGCACGGGGACGACGCTCACTGTGGCTCAGGGTGATTTCGGATACGTTTTTCATAGTTTTTGCTCCTTCGATTTTAAATCATTCGGCTTGATTTCCGTTAAATATATTATATCACAATTTTTGGAAATTATCAAGAGCATATACGCCGATCCGACAAAGAATCGCATGCCACGATTCGACACGGAAAAAACGCACAAAAACAAATCTTCCCATGAAAAAGCACAATTTTTAAGATAAAATATTGTTTACGGAGGAAAACTGCGCGGCGCAGATGATGTAGCATGAGAGAAACACAGCGTGCCGAGAGAGAATATATAAACCAGCTGAAGTCGCGCTTCACCTCGAAAAACGGCGTTGATACACTCCGTGATGACGAGCTGCTTGCACTGCTTCTCTCATACACCAATGCCGGCAAGGAGCTGGAACGGGTAATGGACGGTCTCTACTCCCGTTTCGGGTCATTTAGAAGCTGCTTTTTCGCTACACATTCGGATCTTATGCGCGTTGACGGCATGACACACCACGCCGCGATGCTGATAATGCTCACCGCCAGGTGCAATCACCTGAATCCAAAGCCTAACTTCTTAGGTACCAGGGTGACCGATTATTGTGAGCTTTTCCTGTCGGTTATGGAGCCTTCGGGAAAGGAACAAATGTGGGGAGCGGCGTTTGACGGCAATGACAAGCTGACCGCTGTGGAACACATTGAAATGGGCTCTGAAAACAGTATAGCCGCATCCATCAGAAATATTGCAGGCTTCGCGGTACTGAGCAGATCGCGAAGGATCGTTATCGCTCATTCTCATCCGGATATGTTCGAAGCGGTGGAATCAAGAAGCGATATCGAAACCCTCTCCTTCATCGGAAGGACGCTGCAGGCAATAGGAATTGAGCTTATCGGTCAGGTCATCGTGGCAGGAAACGATGCCAAATTTACAGCATTTTCTCCACAATAAAACACCATAACAGCATATACAGCGCTGACAGTCCTCCCACTGTCAGCCTTGATACATAATAGCGGCGCATACCGATGCCGCTTCCCGATAGAACAGATGCGGTCTGCATATGCACCGATATGCCTGCCCAGCCTGCGGCAAAGGCTCCAAGCACCATTGGGGCCATCCCCGAAAGGGTGGAAAGCCTGCGACCGGCAAGGGTAAGCTCACATACAGCGGCACATACCGCCGCGGCGGATGCGCCGAAAAAGCGCTCGGCAACCATACACACCGCATCACCGAGTACGGCGAAAAACACCGCAAAGGCGCAGATCTTCAGCATAGTAAGCCCGGCAGATGCCACCGACTGGGTGACCGTATCGGCGACTGAAAAAGTGCGGCTGACATATGCACCCGCAGTCGAAACGTGTCTGCGGCGTCCGAGAAGCCCTACCGTCAGCGCGGCGGCAAGCTGACACAGATACAGCATAACACCAAGCTCGGCGCTTCCAAACAGCGACATCCCCAATGTGCCTATACAAAACGCAGGGCTTGCATTGTTTACAAACCCGATAATCCTTTCGGCATCGCCGCGGCTGAGCGCTCCGCGCTCATACAGCTCACGAACGCATACCGCGCCTATAGGGAATCCCCCAAGGCATCCCAAAAGCACAGCGCTGACTGCCCCATCGGGGATTCCGAAGATCATTCCCACAGGCCTGCCGATTACGGCGGCGATCCTTTCCGACAGTCCGGAACCGCTTATCATTCCCACCAGCACGATAAAGGGAAACAGCGACGGTATAAGCGCGGTGGCGCATACATCCAGCGCTTTTTTCACCGAAACGGCGGCAAGCGACGGTGCACGCAGAAAATAGCCCAGCAGAAAAAAGCAGAGCAGCCACAGAGCGACTCTGTCAAACCTCGGCGTCCCGACAGCCTTGATGGCGGGCTTCTTTTTTATATCTACAATAATAATCACAGCCCCCACGTCATATTATTAAACCGACACCTAAGCGTGGTCTTTCATTAACACTTATGCGGAGTCGGAGAGATAATATGAATAAAAAACACAAAAAACCTTTATCACAGCGAATCTGTGAAAGACTTGATATACCTGTGGGTACATTCGGCAGGATCTCATTTATTGAAGCGGTGGGAAACCGCGAAGTATCCGTCGATGGCTGTGAGGGGCTTGTCGCCTATACGGAAGAGCTTGTAGTGCTTATCTTGTGTGACGGCTTCTTAAGCATCAGAGGCACGGGTCTGGAGCTTCACAGCTTCTCGTACGGACGGGTATCCGTAAGCGGGATCATATCGAATATCTGCTACGGAAACGAAAGCGGGACTGCCAATGACGTTTAAGCTAATACAGTGGCTATACGGCAGCCGTGATTACCGTATTGCGACGGACTGCGGAAACAAGGCGGCGCACATACTTACAAAATCGGGAGCGGATATCAGGAGGATGCGTGCGGGAAGTCACGGACTCACCTTCTCTCTCCCCCTGCGCGACTGCGAAGGAATGGAGCATATACTTGAAAATAACGGCATCAAATATGAAACGGTGCGTGAGCACGGTCTGCGGTATCTAATAAAGCGTTATCGCCGCAGGCTGGGGATTCCCATCGGAGCTGTACTGTTTGTATTCATTCTGTGGTTCTCGGAGCAGTTTATCTGGACTATGGATGTTGTTGGCAATACAACCATCCCTGCTGATGAGCTGATCGAGCGGCTGGACACTCTCGGCTGTGGTGTGGGGACATACATCCCCCGCGTGGACTTTGATATGCTGCACAACCGTTTTCTTTTAAAATATGACGATATCTCGTGGATCTCCGTGAATGTACGCGGCACCGCGGCAACAGTGGAGGTTCGGGAGATGATGCGCCCGAATACGGTGGTTGATGAGAGCACGCCATATAACCTTGTGGCGAGTGAGGACGGCGTTATTGAGTACATGGAGATACTGCGCGGCAAGCCTGTCGCACGGACTGAGGAGCTTGTTCGAAAAGGCGAGCTGCTCGCCTCCGGTATCGAGGAGGGCAAGCACAGTCTTCGGCTCGTACACGCCCGCGGAAGGGTGCTGGCAAAGGTAAAGCGCAGCTTCCACATCGAAGTCCCCCTCGAATCCACCGAGCGCGAGGCTACGGGAAACGAGTATATCGAGAAATATTTAAACATTTTCGGACTTTCGCTTAAATTTTTCGCAAACACCGGAAATATGGCTTCAAATTATGATAAAATAGAGTATGAGATGCAGTCGCGGCGGAGTACGCTGAGCTTTTTTGACACGGTAGAGGTTCCGATCGCTGTAGACGAGAGGGTGTTCGTCGAATACACGCAGATCCCGATCACCTACACCGAGGAAGAGGCGCGCGCCGAGGCTTACCGACAACTCAGAGAACAAAGTGCGGCGCTGGGAGAACTCGAACTTGTTTCACGCAAAATAAGTGCGGGACTTGACGGCGGCGTGTATAAGCTCGACTGCGAGCTTATAGTAGTGTGTGACATTGCAAAAGAACGCCCGATATATACAAACGAAGCCACGGAAAACTAATATACAGGAGAACAAGTATGCCCGAAAAAACAATACTGACAGATTCGCCCGAACAGACCGCTATACTGTTCGGTGATCTTGATGCAAATCTTGAAAAGCTGGAGCGCGCCTTCGGCGTTACTATAAAATCCCGCGACAGTATAAACACCGCAGGCAATGCCGTTTGTGTAAACGGCTCTGACCTTTCGGCGGTGGAGCGTGCAGTGGACGCGCTGGGTTATCTCAAGCGTATGGCGAAATTAAATAACACACTGACCGAGCAGAATGTGGACTATGTTATTGACATGGTCGCAGGCGGCAAAAAGAGCGAGCTTTGTGAGCTTGACGACAACACCATCTGCCTCACCACCCGCGGCAAGCCCATAAAGGCTAAAACCGTCGGTCAGAAAAAATATGTGAATGCCATAAAGAAAAACACCGTGGTCATGGGTATTGGTCCCGCCGGTACGGGCAAGACCTTCCTTGCCGTGGCAATGGCGGTGACTGCGCTGAAATCAAAGCAAGTAGAGCGCATAATCCTGACCCGCCCCGCGGTGGAGGCAGGCGAAAAGCTGGGTTTCTTACCCGGCGATCTGCAGAATAAGATCGATCCGTACCTGCGCCCCCTTTACGATGCGCTCTATGAGATGCTGGGCTCTGAAGCATACCAAAAGTATGTGGAGCGCGGCATCATCGAGATAGCGCCCCTGGCGTATATGCGCGGACGGACGCTGGACGATTCGTTTATCATCCTGGACGAGGCGCAGAATACCACCCCCGAGCAGATGAAGATGTTCCTCACTCGTCTCGGCTTCAATTCCAAAGCCGTAGTTACGGGCGACCTTACCCAGACCGACCTGCCCTTTGGCAAAAAAAGCGGTCTTTCGGAAGCGGTCAAGATCCTTGAGGGCATCGACGATATCGCGGTGCATCGCTTCAGCGAGCACGACGTGGTACGTCACCGCCTTGTGCAGAAGATCATATTAGCCTACGAAAACTACGATAAAGCAAAGCAGAAGTACAAGATCAGAAAGGATAACGAGCAATGAGACACTATATTCATTTTACAAACGAGCAGGACAAGGAAAATGTGACAAACGAGCTTCGCTGTCTTGTAAAGGCGGCGATCTACGCATCCCTTGCGTATGAGGATTTTCAGTGCAGTGCGGAGATTTCCGTGACCTTCACCGACAACGAGGGCATCCGTGAGATCAACCGTGAGCATCGCGACATCGACTCCGCAACAGACGTGCTCTCATTCCCCATGATCGGCGACGACGGCGATTATGATATCAACATGGGCAACGAAGCGGTACTGCTGGGCGACATCGTTATCTCCCTTGAGCGTGCCCGTGAGCAAGCGGCAGAGCTTGGTCACAGCTATACGCGTGAGGTGGCATTCCTTACGGTACATTCTGTGCTCCATCTGCTGGGCTACGACCATGTTACAAGCGAAGAGGACGAGGCGGAAATGTGCCAAAAGCAGAGCGCAGTTCTCGATTACATGGGTATCAAGCGCTGATAATTTAAAAATATAACTCCGCAGGGGAGGGGCTTGCTCCTCCCGCAACAATAAATACAAAAAGGACAAGCATCATGACAAAAACAGGCTTTATAGCTATAGTCGGACGCCCTAATGTGGGCAAGTCCACACTTCTTAACGCCCTGCTTGGCGAAAAGATCTCCATCGTATCAAACAAGCCGCAGACTACCCGTAACCGTATCACGGGTATACTCACCGAGGGCGAAAATCAGTTCGTATTCCTCGACACTCCCGGTATGTTAAGCCCCAAGAATAAGCTTGGTGACTATATGGTCAAGACCATCAACTCCGCCATCGGCGAGGTGGACGCGGCGATACTTGTGGTGGATGCCGCAAAGCCCGTATCGGATGTGGAGACCTCCATGCTGAAGCGCTTTGACAAGAACGGAATTCCGGTTATTCTTGCAATTAACAAGACCGATACCGTAAACGCAAATAAGGTTGCCGACTGCATCATGGCATACTCGGCGCTCTGCGATTTTGAGGCGGTGATCCCCATGGCGGCAGTCAAGGGCGAGGGCGTGCACATCGTCACCGAGGAGGCGGCAAAGCTGCTTCATGAAAGCGGTTGGTTCTTCCCCGAGGATATGCTTACCGACCAGCCTGAGAGAATGCTTGCGGCGGAGATCATCCGCGAGAAGCTCCTTCGCACGCTTAACGACGAGATACCTCACGGCACTGCAGTTGTGATCGAAGCCTTCGAGGAAAAGAAGACCATTATCAAGATAAGAGCCGAGATCTTCTGCGAAAAGGATTCCCACAAGGGCATTATCATCGGAAAAGGCGGCGCGGCACTCAAAAAGGTAGGTACCTGGGCACGCGAGGATATGGAAGCCTTTTTCGGCGTACAGGTCCACCTTGATCTTTGGGTCAAGGTAAAGGAAAACTGGCGTGACAACGCAGGACTTTTAAACAGCTTCGGCTTCACCGAGGAATAAGATGCTCTACACCGTCAAGGGGCTCGTTCTGCGCGAGACCGTTGTAAACTCAAACGCACGGTACATCAACCTGCTGACCGCCGAGCGGGGAAGGATCTCCGTTCTTGTACGGGGCGCTGTGAGACTGCGCGGACGCTTCACCGGATCCACGCAGATATTCTGCTACAGCGAGTTCGTTCTTTATGAGCGCGATGGCAAATATACGCTTAACGACTCATCACTTATCGAGAATTACTTCCACCTCTGCGAAGACTTCGACCGGATGACAGTCGGCACTTATGTGCTGAATACAGTCGAATATGTGACAAACGAGGAGCAGCCTGAGCCGGAGATACTACGTCTGGCGCTCAATACGCTGTGGGCGCTGACGCACTTAAAGGACAGGAATCTGCGGCTTATCAAGGGCGTTTACGAAATGCGACTTGCTACTCTCTGCGGCTTTGCGCCGAATGTTGTCAACTGTCAGGTCTGCGGACACGGCGTTGAGGATTCCACTATGTTTCTTAATGTAATGGCGGGCAGTGTGACCTGCAAGTGCTGTGCCGATAGGATACATAAGGAGACATATATTGAGAACGAGCGCACTGTGGACAGAATGAACACGGCTCAGATCATCATACCTCTCTCTCCCGCATCGGTGCTTGCAATACAGCACGCCATCTATGCCGATATGCCAAAGCTGTTTTCGTTTAGCCTTGCGGACGAGCTTATTCCCGAATTTTCATCGGCGTGTGAAAAATATCTTGAAAACCATGCCGATCATCATTTTGCGGTGCTGGATATGCTGGCGTGGTGAGCCTTATCACGAAAGGATAGTTATAATTGAGTAATTACAAAAGAGCCATAAAAACGCTGGAATACGATAAAATACTTGCAATGCTGGCAGAACGCGCCCCAACCGAGGGTGCACGTGAGCTGGCGCTTGCACTCCGCCCCGAAAACGATCCCGACCGTATACTGCGTATGCAGAGGGAAACCACCGAGGCGAAGGATATGCAGACAGTTAAGGGAATGCCATCTTTCGGCAGGATCAAGGATGTACGCGATGCCGTGGAGCGTGCCGCCAAGGGTGCGGTGCTCAGTCCCCGCGATCTCCTTGATATCGCAAATGTTCTGCGAACCTCCCGCTCACTGCTTGAATACAGCCGCACCGACCGACGTGGCTCCACGTCTCTTGACGATATCTTCGAGCGGCTTATCGCCGATAAAAAGCTTGAGGACCGTATCCATACTGCGATAATCGCCGAGGATACCATAGCCGATGAGGCAAGCCCCGAGCTGTCGAATATCCGCCGCAAGATGAAGAATACCAACAACCGTATCAAGGACTCCCTCCAGAGCTTTGTCAGCGGCGCGTATTCCAAATTCCTGCAGGAAAATATCATTACCATGCGAAACGGACGTTACGTCATTCCCGTGAAGGTGGAATGCAAAAATGACGTTCGCGGTCTGGTGCATGATACATCCTCCTCCGGTGCGACGCTGTTTATAGAGCCGCTGTCTGTTGTCGAAGCCAACAACGAGCTTCGCGTATTGCAGGTCAAGGAAGCAAGCGAGATCGAGCGCATCTTGACCGATCTGTCTGCGGCGTGCGGTGCTATCGAGCAAGCGGTAAAACTAAACTATAAAAACATCACCGAGCTTGCGTTTATATTCGCAAAAAGCGAGCTTTCTTTCAAGATGGACGGCACCCCCGCCCGCATCACGGGCGACCGCCGCATGAACCTGGTGCGCGCACGCCATCCTCTGCTTGATTCCGCTAAGGTCGTACCGATCACCGTGACGCTTGGCGGTGACATGAGTACGCTGGTTATCACAGGTCCCAACACAGGCGGTAAAACAGTCACCATTAAAACACTGGGGCTCTTTGCGCTAATGGCGCAGTCGGGTCTGCATATTCCCGCCTCGGACACCTCGGAGATATGCATCTTCGACGACATTTTCGCCGACATCGGCGACGAGCAGTCCATCGAGCAGTCGCTGTCCACCTTCTCGTCCCACATGGTAAACATTGTTGGTATCACCGAAAAGGTAGGCCCGCGCTCGCTTGTACTCATAGATGAGCTTGGAGCGGGTACCGACCCAGTTGAGGGTGCTGCTCTTGCAATTGCTGTGCTTGAAAAGGTACGCTCGGTAGGCGCACTCTGCGCGGCTACCACCCATTATGCAGAGCTTAAGGCTTTCGCCCTCGAAACCCCAGGATTCGTCAATGCCTCCTGCGAGTTTGATGTGAACACACTGAAGCCGACTTACCGTCTGATCATCGGTACACCCGGTAAATCCAACGCATTCGCAATCTCGTCGAAGCTGGGTCTGTCCGATGAGATAGTAAATCGCGCCAAGGAGCTAGTCAGCGAGGAAAACAAGCATTTTGAGGATGTCATTGAAAAATTAGAAGCAAGTCGCCTCGAAATGGACCGTAACCGCGCCGAAGCGGAGCGTCTGCGCCGCGAATTTGAAGAATACAAGACGCAAAATGAGAAAAAGATCGCCGATCAGTTAGCGCTTGCGGAGCGTGAGCTTGAAAAAGCACGCGCGCAGGCAGTTTCCATCGTGGAAAGCGCTAAGATATCCAGCGAATATGTCATGGAGCAGCTGGAAAAGGTCAAAAAGGAGCGCGAAAGCGCAAATCTCGCCTCCGCACTTGAGGAAGGTCGCCGCAATATTAGAAAGCATCTTCGCGAGAGCGACGACAAAATAAATCCCGTCAACGAAAAGGTTGCAGAGGATTACGTCCTGCCCCGTCCCCTTAAAAAGGGTGACGATGTTATGCTTATCAACATAGGCAAGAAGGGCGTGGTTCTGGATGCGCCCGACAAGGACGGAAACGTCAGCGTGCAGGCGGGCATCATCAAAACCCGCACCAAGGTTTCCAATCTGATGCTTCTTGATGAGGCTAAGGTTACCTTCACCGATGCGCAGAAGAAGCAGATTGCGGCGGACAAGTACCGTGTAACGGTATCCCGCGACTTCAAGAACGAGATCGATCTGCGCGGACTCAACGGCGATGATGCGTGGTATATGGTGGACAAGTATTTCGACGAGGCCCACATTGCCGGTATACATTCCCTGCGTCTGATCCACGGAAAGGGTACGGGGGCGCTGAAAAATGCGCTGTGGCAGTATCTCAAAAAGGATCCCCGCGTGGTATCCTACCGCTATGGCAAATACGGCGAGGGCGATCTCGGCGTTACGGTAGTCGAAGTCAAGTAACGCTGCTATGCGTAGAAAGAAAAGCCTTCACATTGCGCGCTATGCGGTCATATTATTTCTGCTTGTACTCTCATCCGTCATGACCGGCTGCCGCGATAATACTGCACACCTGAATATAATCGGCGACACCTTTTATTACGACCCCGATAAGATGTTCGACTACGAGAGCTATTTTGCGGAGCTTGAGGCACAGGCGCGTCCCGAAACAGAGGAGCCGATTGACATCACGATGCCGCCCGACACCGAGGCGGTTCCCGTCGAGTCCGAGTCGGCGGTGATTCCCGTGACAACCGAACCGGCTGTGCTTCCTATTGTTACCGATACCGCTCCCGCTGTTGAGTCCGGGTCGGACGTCACGAGACCCGAAGCCGTTACGGTATATTGGGTCAAGGGCGGCGAAGTATGGCACATCAGCGCCAAATGCCCCAGCCTTGCGCGCTCGAAAACTGTACTCTCGGGCACCGTGGAAGCCGCTATGGCAAGTGGTAAGGCAAGAGTCTGCAAGCGGTGCGGAAATTGATATGTTTTTGGGGATATGTGTTTAGGCACCGTTTCTCCATTATGAAAATGTGTAGAATTACGCTCAAAAAGCCGTTTTGTTGACAAAAAGCGATATTAAATGCAATAAACTCTTTATTTTTCTCTCAGGTCTGCTATAATATAAGTGAAGGGCGGCTGAAACCGCATTCAAAACAACAAAAACACCAAAAGGGATATTATCATGTCTGAAAAAATGATTCTCGGCGCTCAGATGTACACAGTCAGAGACTTCACAAAAACAGGTGAGGATTTTGCGCGTACCATGGAGAGACTTGCAAAGATCGGATACAAGTATGTACAGATTTCCGGCATCGGCAAGGAGGTTACTCCCGAGGCTATCGCCAGGGCGTCCAAGGATACAGGTATTAAGATAGTGCTCACACACACCGCTATAGACCGCATTCTCCACGAGACCGAAAAGGTTATCGAGCAGCATGATCTCTACGGCTGTGACGCTATCGGCATCGGCGGCATTTTCGCATACAAGCCCTACGGTCTCGAAAGCTTCAAGCGCTTCGCAGACGATTTTGCTCCAGCAATCGAAAAGATTAAAAAGGCGGGCAAGCACTTCCTATACCACAATCATATGTTTGAGTTTGAAAAATGCGAGGGCAAGCTTTACCTTGACCACATCTTAGATGCATCCCCCGACATGGAATTCACTCTTGACGTTCATTGGGTACAGGCGGGCGGCGCTGATCCCGCACAGTATATCGAGAAGTATGCCCACAAGATATTCACCACCCACTTAAAGGACTTCACCGTTGTGAACAACGAGCGTATGTTCGCGCCTGTGGGCGAGGGCAACATGAACTTCGACCGTATTATCGAAGCAAGCGTCAAGTGCGGCATCAAGAATCACATGGTCGAGCAGGATACCGTTCCGGAGGGAGTTTGTCCCTTTGACTGCCTTGAGACCAGCTACAAGAACATCATGGCAAGCTACGGTCAGTACTTTGAGCAGTAATAACGGTATTTGAAGGAGAAACGGGATGGCAAAATTTGTCCTAAGTGCATTTGCGGATGAATATTCCGCGGTGTTCGACGAACAGCTTGAAGGACTAAAAAAGCACGGCATCGGTTACATGGAGATCCGCGGTGTGGACGGAAAGAACATTTCTGCTCTAACAGAGGAGGAAATGTACGTTGTCAAGGCAAAGCTGGATGCGGCAGGCATCAAGGTGTCCTCCCTCGGCTCGCCTATCGGTAAGATCACGACCGATGAGGATTTCGAGGCTCATCTCGAGAAATATAAGAACTGCCTCAAGGCGGCAAATATCCTCGGCGCTCCCAACATGAGAATCTTCTCATTCTACATAGCTGAAGGCAAGACCCGCGAGGAAGTACGTCCTCAGGTCATGGCACGGCTTGCAAAGCTGCTAGAGCTTGCAAATAAAGCAGGCATCACCCTGTGCCACGAAAACGAAAAGGGCATATACGGCGAGTCCGCGGCGTACTGCCTCGATATTCAGAAGGAATTCGGCGGCGAGATCAAGCTGATCTTTGACCCCGCAAACTTCGTTTTGGACAAGCATGAATCCTATCCCGCAGCTTACGAACTGCTGGGCGACAGGATCTACTATATGCACATCAAGGACGCTACCGCCGACAAGTGCATCTGCCTCGCAGGCGAGGGCATTGGCGGTATTCGCGAGATCCTTTCCGACCTCGACAAGAAGCGTGACGGCGAGATCATCCTCACCCTTGAGCCTCACCTCAAGGTTTTTGCGGGCTTTAACGATCTTGAAGCAGGCGAAAAGACCAGGATGCCGGGTACATACGCGACCGACGCTGACTCCTTTGCGGCGGCTGTAAATGCGCTGAAGGGAATTATCACAGATATTCAGAAATAATCAATGGGGGGTGTTGCACTTTAGTGCCACACCCCCCATATATACCGCAGAGTGAAATCGTGAATATTTTCGTGCAGCTTGGAACGAGCACACCGGAACCTATAAAAGCCTCAAAACGCGAATAGTCAGGCTGAAACCTTTATTTGTTTCTTCTTGCTGTGATTTCGTTCTTCTTGTACTGCATCATGTAGAGCTCGTAATACTTGCCCTTCTTTTCAAGTAACTCCTGGTGAGTACCCTGCTCCATAATCTCGCCGTGAGAGAGGACTATGATGTTGTCGGCGTGCTGGATGGTGGAGAGTCTGTGTGCTACCATAAGCATGGTGCCGATGTTCATCATCTTTTCGAGAGAATCCTGAATAAGCAGCTCGGTTTCCGTATCGATATTGGCTGTAGCCTCATCAAGAATCATTATGGCGGGTTTGTGGACAATGGTACGCGCGAAGGACAGAAGCTGTCGCTGACCTGCCGAGAAGTTATTGCCGCGCTCGCGCACCTCTTCATCAAGCCCGTCTGTAAGCTTGTTTATAAACTTGTCCGCATTGACATAGCGGCAGGCTTCCATGACCTCGTCATCGGATATGCCCTCACTGCGGAGCAGGATGTTGCTGCGGATAGTTCCCGAGAACAGGAATACATCCTGGAGCATCTGACCGAAATGACGGCGCAGAGAAGAGATCTTGATCTTCTTTATGTCGATGCCGTCGATGAGTATCTGACCCTTCTGTATGTCGTAGTTGCGGCAGATAAGGGACAGAATTGTGGTCTTGCCCGAGCCGGTGGAGCCGACAAATGCCACGGTCTCCTTGGCATTTACCTTGAAGGATACGCCGCGGAGCACCCATTCGTCGGGTACGTAAGAAAACCACACGTCACGGAATTCGATATTGCCCTCGACGTGCTCAAGCTCAATGGCATCCGGTTCATCCACTACATCGGGCTTTATGTCGAAGATGGTGAAGATCTTCTCCGCCGATGCGTATGCGGACTGCAGCCAGTTAAACTGCTCAGCAAGACTCTGAATGGGGTTAAAGAACCTGGAGATGTACATATAGAACGTCACAAGTGTGCCGCTGGTGATGGTCTGCCCCAAGAAGCTGACGTTTTTGATATATCCCCGTCCGCCGAGGTACAGAAGGCAGAGCACAGAGGAGATGTACAGCATATACACGAACGGTCGGAAGATACTGAGAACAAATATCTGCTGACGCTTCGCCTTGCCCAGCGCTGTATTTTTGCTGTCAAATTCCGCTTTCTTATGTGCCTCGCGGTTAAAGATCTGTATTATCTTCATTCCCGAAAGGTTCTCGGATAAGAATGTGTTGATATCGGTTGTGCCGTCCTTTACGCGTCTGTAGGCGCGGCGGGAGAATTTACGGAAGATGACGGTGAACAGCACGATAAACGGCACAAAGCACAGCACCATCAGCGTGAGCTGATAGTTGAGGCACATCATCGCCACAAGCACGCCAATTATAATAAAGCTGTTCTTGACGAGGTTGACAATGATGTTAGTGAACATCATTGAAATTGCGTTTGTATCGTTTGTTACACGCGTTACCAGCTTGCCGACGGGAATGTTGTTAAGCTGAGCGTGTGACAGGCTCTCGATGTGTGTGAACAGATCCTCGCGGATATTTGAGATGATCCTCTGACCCGTAATCTGCAGAACCATCGCCTGAATGTAGGTGCAGATAAGCGAGACTACGAGTATCGCCGCATACACGATCACCGATGACCACAGGCGGGAGAGCTCGAAGTCGTCCTTTATCATCTCCTCGATATTACCGATTATCAGCGGGGAAACTATGTCGTATGCAATGGAAAACAGCATTACGACCAGCACGATCAGGAAGTTCTTCCAGTATGGCTTTGCGTATTCGAGCAGGCGCTTTGTGATTTCGGAGTCCTTCATGTGGCGGTCGAAGCCGATGGCTTCCTTACGGTCCTTGATGGAGAAATACGCCACAAGGAAAATGATCGAAAGAGCGCCGATAACGCCTCCCACTACAAGCAGGGGATAAAATTCCATCATACCGCCTCGCCTCCTCTCTCCTCGTCAAGCTTCTGAAGCTCGACCATTTCACGGTAATCCGCACAGCGCTCATATAACTCGGTGTGAGTACCTACATCCGCAATGTGACCGTCATCGATAAAGATGATCTTGTCCATCTGTTCGATGGTGGTAATGCGGTGAGCGATAAGTATGGTGGTCTTACCGTTTCTGATACGGCGCAGATTGTCGAGGATGATCTTTTCGGTCTTGACGTCCACCGCTGAAACGGAGTCGTCCAGTACAAGTATTGCCGCATCCTTCATAAGCGCGCGGGCAATGGAGATGCGCTGCTTCTGTCCGCCGGAAACGGTTACACCGCGCTCGCCGAGTACAGTTTCGTATCCATCGGCAAAGCCCATGATGTTGTCATGCACATCTGCCATTTTTGCGGCATTTTCCACGCCGCTGTGATCTCCGCCGTCGGTAGCGAAGGAGATGTTGTTTTCAATGGTGTCGCTGAACAGGAAGTTGTCCTGCGGCACATACGCAGCGTATTTTCTGACCGTAGCGATTGGGATGGAGTTGATGTCGCGTCCGTCGAGGTAAATGCTGCCGTCGGCAACATTATATGTGCGCAGAAGCAGATCCACAACCGTGGTCTTGCCCGAGCCTGTCTTGCCGATGATGCCCACATTTTCGCCTGCGTTTATCTTGAAGGATACATCCGTCAGCACATCGAAATCTCCGCTGGGATATCGGAAGGATAGATTACGAAATTCAATATCGCCGTGCAGGGGATCGCCCTCGGAAACGCCATCGCGGTCGATCACATCGGGCTTTGCGTCAAGTAGCTCGCCAATGCGCTTGAGTGATGCCTGACCGCGGGAGGTCATGCCGATAAGTTCTGAGATCGCCATGATCGGCCATACAATGGTGGTAAAGTAGCCGATAAACTCCACAAGCTGTCCCGCGTTGAATACATCGGTGTATACAAGATAACCGCCGTAGCCGAGAATTACGCAGATGACCGATTCCACGAACAGCGTGACACTGATATTAAGCAGTGTGGAAGCTTTGGTGTATGCGACATTGGCGTTCTCGTTCTTCTTGTTGAGGTGGCGGAAGGCGAGAAGCTCCAAAAACTCCTTGACGAATGCTTTTATGACGGAAATGCCTGAAAAGCTCTCCTGGGAGAAGTCGGAGAGGGAGGAAAACGCCGCCTGACGGGTCTCCCATTTGTCCATCATGTATTTACCGACGATGGTGCCCACGATCAGCAGAAGCACCATAGGGATGAGGGCAAACAGCGTCAGAAACAGATTCATCTGCGCCATTTTGAAAATCGCCATAACGCCGAGGAACAGCGCGTCTGCAAGCATGAGTATACCGGAGCCGAAGCAGTCCTGTACCGTTTCAAGATCGTTTGTAAACAGCGACATCATGTTGCCGACCTTATTAACATGATAATACTGCTGGGACAGATCCTTACAGCGGTCAAACATTTTGCCGCGCAGATCGGTCTCTACCTTGATGCCTGCGCCGAAGAAGCAGATACGCCACAAAAAGCGTCCTATGACCATTGCTAAAATGATGCCGAGCAGCGGCAGGCAGATGCGGTCAAGCAGAAAGTCCATGTCAAACGTCATCATAACGCCGTCAAGGCTTACCACCCCGTTGTTTAAGCCGTTTACGACCATTCTGTAAAGTTCGGGGATGATAAGTTGGAAATAGTCGACCCAGATAAGCGCGAGAATACCGAGTATCAGTAAGTGGGCGTACTTTAAATAGTATCGGTTAATATGCTTTCCGAATATCAAATGACGCACTCCCTTCGTAGTTTTTGTATTTAATGTTGTTTTCAGAATTATTTGTGCACGTCTTATCAGTATAGCATACTTTGGCATTAAAATCAAGAGGAAAACGAAAAATATACCATCCTACGAAAATTTGAGTGGCAAATGGATGTCGCGTGAGCCTGTTTTACAAAAATTGAGTGTCGGAATCTTCAAACAATAAGATCGGCGGCTGTCCGTTACGGGGCAGCTCGTTTTTGTTTTTTCAATAATGCCGAAATTTCAAAAAAAGTCTGTACAAGCGCGGGAAAATGTGGTATACTAATATTTGTAACAATATCACGGAGGTGTTTTCCATGCAGTCGATACCGCGCATTTTGGTGGGGGATATACTTGAGATGAAAAAACCGCATCCTTGCGCAAAGGGGAGCGTACGTTTTCGCGTCTTGCGCGTGGGAAGCGATATCCGTATCGTATGTGAGACCTGCGGGCGGGATCTTACCCTGCCACGAATCAAGCTCGAAAAGAACATCCGCCGTATAATACACGAGGGCAACTCTGCGGAGTGATCCGTGTAAGGTTTTGCTGCATAAACCAACCCCGGATTACCGCGGGACACAGAGTATTGCGTAGAAAGGAAGCTTTTGCTTCGCAAAAGCCATGGTCATAGTTTATGGATGAAAATATGCTGAATGCCGGAGGTACCGTCGATACACCGGCTGCTGCACCGAGATCTCGGCTTCGCCGCTTCACATCACAGTTTGACGGTATGCACCATATGTGGCTGGCGTTTCTGCTGCCCGTGGCCATAATGGCGCTTATTTACATTGCAATGGAGGTTTGGCCCTTTGGCGAGAACTCCGTGCTGGTGCTCGACCTTAACGGTCAGTATGTCTACTATTTTGAGGCGATGCGCGATATCTTCCGCGGCGAGCAGGGAATACTCTACTCCTTTGAGCGTGCGCTGGGAGGCGAATTCCTGGGTATCGTAGCCTATTATCTGGCAAGCCCATTTACGGTAATAACTGCCCTTTTCCCCGAGGGAATGATAACCGAATCGCTTTTTACCATTCTGCTTCTCAAATGCGGTCTGTCGGGCCTTAATATGTGTGTGTATCTGCATAAGTCCCACCCGACAACACCGGTAAACGAGATCATCTTCTCGGTTATTTACTCGCTGACCTCTTATGCCGTGGTCATGCAGCACAATACTATGTGGATCGACTGTCTTTTGTTCTTCCCGCTTATTATGCTTGGCATTGAGTCGCTGATAAAATACGGCAAGTACAAGCTGTATGTATTGACGCTTGCAGTGGCGGTTTTTTCAAACTATTACATCGGCTATATGGTCTGCTTCGGAGTGGCGGCGTATTTCTTCTTCTACTATTTTATGTCAACTCCCGCAGAGCGTAATCCCATTGATGAGAGAGGGCATTTCTTAAAGAGCCTCGGCAGAATAGTGCTGTTTTCAGCTATCGCTATAGGCATGGCGACGCTTATCATACTGCCCGCCTACTACTCGCTTACATTCGGCAAGACCACCTTCTCGGAGCCGAAGTACATTTTCGAGCAGAAGTTCGACTTTCTTGACCTTGTTTCGAAAATGTTCCCCGCATCCTATGATACCGTCCGTCCCGAGGGCTTGCCGTTTGTATTCTCGGGTACGCTGACGCTCATAATGCTTCCGGTCTTCTTCCTTATGAAGGAAATAACCCCGAAAAAAAAGATCGCCTACGGCGCTATGATGGCGTTTTTCATCTTCAGCTTCAATTCCAGCACAATTGACCTTGTATGGCATGGTTTCCAGCGTCCCAACTGGCTTAATTACCGCTACAGCTTCATGTTCTGCTTTATCATCATCGTGGCGGCGTATCTGGCGTTTGAGCACATTACATCGCTGGATATACGCACGGTGCTCTATGTGGGCGTGGGACTTGGGCTGACGCTTCTGATACTGCAGAAGCTGGAATACGAGAATCTCGATGACCTTATGGGCATCTGGTTCGGCATTGCCTGCATCGCTATATATATGATTCTGCTTTCGGGCTGTAATAAGCAATGGCTTGAGGGCTCGATTACGTCTATACTGTGCGTATTTGTACTTCTTGAGCTGTTCTGCAACGGACTTGCGGAGGTGGTGTCGCTGGACAGCGATGTATACTACAGCTCCCGCGTGTCGTATCGCACCTTCATTGATAAATGGACGCCCGCCGCGGACTGGGTAAGTGAGTTTGACACCACCTTCTACCGCGCGGAAAAGACAGCTCACCGCAAGACCAATGACAATTTTACGCTGAACATCCGCGGACTTTCCAACTCCACCTCCACGCTGAACGCAAAGCAGATTGAGTTCCTGCAGGATATGGGCTATGCTTCAAAATCCCATTGGTCAAAATACCTCGGCGGAACTCCTGTTTCCGACAGCTTGCTCGGCGTTAAATATCTGCTTGCCAACGATACCGATGAGCTGAATCCGCTGTGGGGCGAGGCGATATGGACGGATGAAGAGAATCTCACGGCGGTTTATAAGAATGAATATGCGCTTCCGCTGGGATATATGGTGTCATCGGGTGTTTCTGAGGTGGAGTTTGATAGGTACGACTCCCCCTTTGAGCGCATGAACGAGCTTGTGACCAAGATGCTGGGTGAGGAGGAGACCGTAGAGCTGTTCAAGCCCTATCAAAACCTTACGCCTACCACCGACAATCTTGATGTTGCTTATGTTACGGGGCACCGTAAGTATGAAAAGCTCAAAACCGGATACGAGGGCAAGCTGACATATGAGTTCACTCCCGTCAACGATTACGAGCTGTTTGTATACTTCCCCAGTGACTACACGCGTGACGCCAAGCTCAAATTAAACGGCAGCGATGTGTCGGAATATTTCACCAAAGAGACACACCGTATCGTATCACTGGGCAGGCAGGTTCCGGAAGAGCCCATAGTTGTCACCCTGACGCTCAGCGCGAATGAAATCTATATCGGTACAGGCAGCGACTACTTCTTCTATCTCGATGAGGAGCTATTTTGCGAGATCATGCCTCGCCTTCAGGAGCACGGCTATGTTATCGACAGCTATACCGACAGCAGCTTCACGGGTACGGTGACCGTTCCCAAGGACAGAACCACACTCCTTCTGACTATCCCCTATGACGAGGGCTGGAAGGTATACGTGGACGATGAGCCTTGCGAGACCGCGCCGATTTTAGAGGCGCTGACAGCCATCACACTTGATGAGGGCGAGCATACAGTCGAGCTTCGCTACCGTCCGGATTGCGTATTCTACGGCATCATTATTTCCGTGGCTTCGCATATCGTACTTGTGGCGATAATTGCAGGTGAGCAGATAATGCGCCGCAGACGTCGTAATGCGAAACCTGCCGTGACGGTCAGTGAAGTGTAAAAGTTGCATACAGACGAGAACATCCCCACAATGAGCATCATTGTGGGGATATTTGTTATGCGATTTTTCGCCATGTATTTTGCCTTGATTATTCGGAAGAGCTGAGAATATACCTTACATCCACATATTAGTCGGAAGGAAATAACAATCTAAATAAAATTAAAAGGGAAGATGCGTGCATCTTCCCTTTTAACTCATTAGTTAACTTGCGGTAATTATTTGGACTTGCGCTTTCTAGCCGCTTCAGACTTCTTCTTGCGCTTTACGCTGGGCTTTTCGTAATGTTCTCTCTTACGAAGCTCGGAAAGAACTCCGGATCTTGCGCACTGTCTCTTAAATCTGCGAAGAGCGCTGTCGAGCGATTCATTCTCTTTTACTCTGACTTCTGCCATTCTAAATTCCCTCCCTCCGCAAGTGAAGCAGGAAACCGACCGTAATGCCGTGTTTCCCGAGATAAACAGTGTAGTGTTTTTTTATCTCCAAATAATTATACTATAAAAAGCCGCCGATGTCAAGTGTTTATATGAAATTTGAGAAAAATATTTTCTCAAATTTCATATTTCACGCAGTGATTATCGAACAACAATATTAACGATCTTGCCGGGAACGCTGATCTCCTTCACAATGGTCTTGCCCTCAAGGAACTGCTTCATGCGCTCATCAGCCTTAACAAGCGTAATTGCGTCCTCCTTGGAGGTGCCTTGGGGGATCTCCTTGGTGAATTTCAGCTTGCCGCTTACCTGTACCGCAATTTCGACGGTAGCGTCAACGGTCTTTGCTTCATCCCATACTGGCCATTCGGTGACTGCACACAATCCCTTGCCGCCGATGGTCTCCCAGATCTCCTCGGAAAGGTGAGGAGCGAAGGGGTTGAGCAGGCGTACGAACACGCCGAGCTCGTCCTTTGTGAGCGAGCCGCAGTCGTAGATCTCGTTGATAAGGCTCATGAGAGTTGCGATAGCGGTGTTGAACTTCATATCCTCGATATCGAGAGATACCTTCTTGATCGCCTTATGGAAGGCGCCCTCCAGCTTCGCGGTGGCGCCCTCACCCTTAGCCATATCGCAGAGACCTGCAACACGGTCGAGGAAACGCTTGCATCCGCGAACGGAGTCGTCGCTCCAGGGTGTTGCGGAAGCGTAGTCACCCATGAAGAGTACGTATACACGCAGAACATCTGCGCCGAACTTGTCAACAACATCGTTGGGGTCTACTACGTTGCCCTTGGACTTCGACATCTTGTCGCCGTCCGGGCCGAGGATGAGACCCTGAGCAGTACGCTTTGCGTAGGGCTCGTCTACCGGTACTGCGCCTATATCGTAGAGGAAGCGGTGCCAGAAGCGGGAGTAGATAAGGTGGCGGGTAACGTGCTCCATACCGCCGTTGTACCAGTCAACGGGCATCCAGTAGTCCAGCGCTTCCTTAGAGGCAAATTCCTTGTCATTGTGCGGATCGCAGTAACGGAGGAAGTACCAGGAGGAGCCTGCCCACTGAGGCATGGTATCAGTCTCGCGCTTAGCCGCACCGCCGCACTTGGGGCAGGTGCAGTTTACGAAGGAATCGATCTTGGCAAGAGGTGATTCACCGCCCTCACCGGGAGCGAAGTTTTCAACATTCGGAAGCTTTAAGGGAAGCTCCTCATAGGGAACACCCACCATACCGCAGTGCGGGCAATGGATGATCGGAATGGGCTCACCCCAGTAACGCTGACGGTTGAATGCCCAGTCTTTCATCTTGTACTGGATACCCTTCTCGCCGACACCCTTCTCGCCGAGATATTTAAGCATGGTCTCGATGGCTTCCTTCTTGGTTTTGATACCGTTAAGGAACTCGGAGTTGACCATTTCACCGTCGCCGGTGTAGGCTTCCCTTTCAATGTCGCCGCCCTTGATTACTTCGATTATGTCGATACCGAACTTCTTTGCGAAGTCATAGTCGCGCTCATCGTGTGCGGGAACTGCCATGATAGCGCCTGTGCCGTAGCCCATCATTACGTAGTCGGAAATGTAGATCGGGATCTCCTTGCCGTTTGCGGGATTGATGGCAGTAAGTCCGTCGATGCAGACACCGGTCTTGTCCTTGACAAGCTGTGTGCGCTCGAACTCGGTCTTCTTTGCGCATTCTTCCTTGTAAGCGTCAAGCGCTGCTATGTTCTTGATCTGATCGCGGTACTTTTCGATAATAGGATGCTCGGGAGCGATTACCATGAAGGTAACGCCGAACATTGTGTCGCATCTTGTGGTGTAGATGCGCAGATGATCGTCGGTGCCTGCCAATTTGAAGTTTGCAAACGCACCCTCGGAGCGTCCGATCCAGTTTTCCTGCTGGAGCTTGACGTTGGGCAGGTAGTCTACCTTTTCAAGACCCTGAAGCAGCTTGTCGGCATACTCGGTTATGCGCAGATACCACACGTCCTTGGACTTCTGCACAACGTCGCTGTGGCAAATGTCGCACTTGCCGCCCTGGGAGTCTTCGTTGGAGAGCACGCACTTGCAGTGCGGGCAGTAGTTTACAAGAGTGGTTGCACGGAATACGAGTCCCGCGTCGAACATCTTTCTGAATATCCACTGAGTCCACTTGTAGTAGTCCTCCTCGGTGGTGTCGATGACACGGCTCCAGTCGAAGGAGAAGCCCACGCGCTTTAACTGAGAGGTGAACTTTTCGATGTTCATATCCGTAACCTTACGGGGATGGATGCCGGTCTTGATGGCATAGTTTTCGGTGGGCAGACCGTAAGCGTCAAAGCCCATAGGGAACAGCACGTTGTAGCCCTGCATACGTCTCTTGCGGGAGACAACCTCAAGTCCGGAATATGCCTTGATGTGACCTACGTGCATACCTGCGCCGCTGGGATAGGGGAACTCAACAAGTCCGTAGAATTTGGGCTTGGAATGATCCTCAACTGCCTTGAACACACCCTCGGTGTCCCATTTGTCCTGCCATTTCTTTTCAATGGCACTGAAATCGTATTTCATAATAATTCCTCTTATATAAATAAAATTTTTACTGTACCAGAATGTCCTTTATATCCACAGACTCGGCGTCGCTCCACAGCTTTTCCAGCTTATAGAAGTCGCGACTGTCGCGGTTCATTATGTGAACCATAACACAGCCGAAGTCGATAGCAATCCACTCGCCCTCGGTGTATCCGTCCACATGATGCGGAGCGACACCGCACAGTCCGAGCTTGTACTCTGCTTCACCCGCGAGAGCCTTGATATTTGTGTTGGAGGTACCGCCGCATATAACGAAATAGTCGGCGATAATGGTATGATCCGCTACGCGCAGGAGCTTTATGTCTCTGCCCTTTTTCATGTCGAGCACATGGACGAGAGTCTTTGCGATCTCAAGGGGCTCTGCGTTTGTGAGATCCGGATGGTTTTCGGGAGTGATCATATCAAAATTGTTTTCCATATATTTTCCTTTCGATGGGGGTATTAGTTTGTGGGTATATAGATTCCTTCCTCGTCGATCTTGTCTGCGGTCTCGATCACTGCGCCGGATGGCTCAGCGAAGTAGATATCCGCGAACACGGAATAATCTTCATCTGTGAAGGCGTGGGTCGGGTCGAACATCTCGTCGGTTACGGGAAGGTCGTAGACATTGAAATAATCGTTGATGACCGTAAGCGTATCCTCGCGGTGCATAACGTAGTACCATGCGCCCGAGGTGGCACGGGCATCCTTGCCGGGGAGCGTCATCATAGACACCTTTGCCATGTCAACGCCCAGAAGCTCCTTGGCGTAGATGATAATATCCGCCAGCGGCACATCCGTGGTGACGTATTTGATCACCTGCTCCGCAAGCTGTGGCACGGTTGTTAGCGTAAGGTTAGTCTGTAGCTGCTTGAACAGCGCTGTTAAGAATATCTTCTGCGAGTTGACGCGTCCGATATCACCCTGTACAAAACCCGAGCGGAAGCGGACGAACATTTCCGCCTCGCTGCCGTCCAGCACCTGCGGTCCCTTCTTAAGATGAATGTAGAGGTCCTGATCCGGGTCGTCATAATCCATATCATAGGGCACATCCATATAAACGCCGCCGATGACGTTGATTATATTGCGGAAGCCCTCCAGATTTACTATCGCGTAGCCGTCAATCTGGATACACAGGCTCTTTTCCAGCGCTTTCACGGTTTTCTGCATTCCCGCTTTTATAAGCTCGGTTTGGGAGAGCCTTTTATTCTCGCTGTAAGCGGCATTGCGCTTAATCTTCATCATGGTGTTGAGACGTCCGTGCATCCCGTCGATCTCGGTGTAGGTATCGCGGGGAATCTGCAGTACACTGAGGCTTCCCTCGCGCATATTGAAGTTGACGATCATCATGACGTCGGTGTTCCACGCATCCTTGTCGCGTCCCATGACGAGGAAGTTGACGATCTCCGTATCGCGTACATATACGCTCCCCGGATGCGGGTCTTTGGAGGCATCAGCCGATGACGTATCGCTCATTGTGGAGTCGGGCTCAACCGTGTCCACCATAAACGGTGGCACATCAGTGTCAACGGAGGGGCGGTATACCTTTAGAAAGGTCGCTACTCCTGCGATGGTCAAGAAGATCATGACTGTAATAACGGCGAGCACTATTTTCCATACGGGAATGCGTCTTTTTTTCGGATGCCGTTTATTCATTTGAGGGTTCATCTAAGCACCTCGTTTCTGACATATAAAATAGTTGCGGGCTTCCACTGTGTCCGTGTGGATCGGCTTTTCATCACATAGAAGCTCTCTTATTGTCAGGTCAAAGGAGAATATCATCGTATCGCGAAGATGCTCCTCCTTCGCTTCGGTGCTCTTCGCCGTCGTAAGTCCGTCGTAGAAAAATTTTCGAAGCTTCACGCAGGACTCAAATGTACGGGTATCCTCGATATAGTCCGCAAGAAAAAGAAGCTGTTCGCCGAGCGTCATTGCAGCGTGTCCTGTGGTGTGCCATCTGATTGCAGAGAGGATCTCCTCTGAGGCATATTCGGGAAAATCGCGCTTTATGACCGCCGCGGCGGTGCGGGAATGGAATATTTTCGGGGTAAGCGCTTCTTCGCGTGTATATATTATACCAAATTCATCACACAATTGCAACTGCTCATCAAGAGATAATTCCTTCGTTATATCATGAAGCAGTGCGGCGGCGCGCAGAGTGAACTCGTTCTCCCTTGCGTACAGCTCCGAAAGCACGGAGATCTCACGCTCCACTGCATAGGTGTGTGATAGTCGCTTGCCGCTCATATATGGGCGGATCCGCTGGCGAAGAGCGGCAAGTGACTGCTCGCTTATTTCGTTTATCATCGTTAATTCTTTTACCTGTATAATTCTTTTTCTTCAATGTACCGCGCTACAGCCTCGGGGATAAGCCCCTCGGTACCGCGGTGACCTGTAAGCCGTTCCCTCAGCTCGGTTGACGACACAACGATGGGCGGCTCGTCGATCTCGTATATGCGGGCACCGAATCGCTCATGGTATTCGGCGCTTTTTTTCTTTATCCGCGGAATATTCTCTGTATCCGTTTCACGCCGCATCAGGACAATATTTGACAGACGGAAAATTTCCTCGGCGCGGTACCATTTGCCAAGGGTGAAGAACATATCCGTTCCAACAAGCAGGTAAAGCTCACGGTCCCGGGATGCAAAATGCTCAAGGGTGTAAACTGTATAGCTTTTGCCCGGAAGCGTGGTCTCATAGTCCGAGATCTCCAGTCTGCCGCTTTTATACGCTTCGCCGTCACAGAATGCCCGCCGCGCCATTTCGATGCGGTCATCGGCGGATGCTTCTTCCACCGGGGGCTTGTGGGGCGGTACCGCGGTGGGAATCACCAGAAGTTTGTCAAGCTCCATTGCGTCAAGAAAGGCGTACGCCGCCTTGACGTGACCCGAATGAATGGGGGAGAAAGCCCCGCCGTAGATGCCAAGACGCTCTTTGTCAGTGCTCATTTTATTTTGCAAGTGCAAGATCGATCTTTTTGTGATCCACAGATTCGCGGTACAACACGAATCTTGTGCCGATCACCTGCACTACATCCGCACCGACGGCTTCGGCAATCTCGTTTGCCGCTTCCTTAGCACTGTAGTCGCAGTTGTCAAGCACGCGGAGCTTTATAAGCTCCCGGGCTTCAAGAGCGTTTGAGATCTGCTCGCACATATTGTCCGAGATGCCGCTCTTACCTACCTGAAATATTGTGTCATAAGTCTGTGCCATGCCGCGAAGGTAGGCACGCTGTTTACTTGTAAGCATCAGTTGTCTCCGTTTTTTTAATGTATTCTCTGAATTTTTCGGCGAATGAACGCATCGCCTTGCCGCGATGACTTACGGCATTCTTTTCGTCGGCACTGAGGGATGCGAAGGTCTTGCCGAGAGGGGCGTAGTAGAACAGCGGGTCGTAACCGAAGCCGCTGTCACCGTCCGCCGCGCGAAGAATAGTGCCCTCGCATACACCCTCTACCTGAAAATCGCTTCCGTCGGGGAATGCGCAGGTGACTACCGTGCAGAAACGCGCGGTACGCTTGTCATCTGGCACATCTGAAAGCTCAGAAAGGAGCTTTGCGTTGTTTTTTTCATCCGTGGCGCCTTCACCCGAGTATCTTGCGGAATAAACGCCCGGTGCACCGTCAAGTGCATCCACTATAAGCCCCGAATCGTCGGCGATGCCGATATATCCGAGTCTTGCGGGGACGCGTGCCTTTATACGGGAGTTTGCCGCAAAGGTATCGCCGTCCTCGACGATGTCATCGAAAAAACCGATGTCATCAAGGGATAATATCTGTACTTTAGACGTAAGATCGCCCAGTAAAGTTTCAAGTTCTTTGATTTTTTTCTTGTTTCTCGATGCTAAAACGAGCTTTATCATGATTTTCTCCCAAATCACGCTTCAAACAGCGCGTCTACAAAATCCTTTGACTCAAACTCCTGCATATCATCCATCTTTTCACCGACACCGATGAATTTGACGGGGATGTTAAGCTCCTCCTTGATAGAGAATACGATGCCGCCCTTTGCGGTGCCGTCAAGCTTTGTTAAGATAAGTCCTGTGATGTCTGCGGCATTCTTGAATTCCTTTGCCTGATTTACGGCGTTCTGACCGGTGGTGGCGTCAAGCACCAAAAGCGTCTCGCGGGACGCGCCGGGAAGCTCACGGTCGATGACTCGGTTGATCTTTGCAAGCTCGTCCATCAGATTCTTTTTGTTGTGAAGTCTGCCTGCAGTATCGACTATCAGCACATCCGCCTCGCGCTTCTTTGCGGCGCTGACAGCGTCGAATACCACTGCTGCGGGATCCGAGCCTTCGGTGTGCTTGATGAGTTCCACGCCCACACGGTCAGCCCATACCTGAAGCTGATCAATAGCGGCGGCGCGGAAGGTGTCGGCGGCGGCAAGCACCACTTTTTTTCCCTGCGCTTTTAAGCGGTTCGCGATCTTGGCAATGGATGTGGTCTTACCCACGCCGTTAACGCCGATGACAAGTATCACGCTCGGTGTGCTTTCGAGCTTCAGCGGCTCACCTTCACCGATCATGCCTACAAGTATCTCCTGCAGCGCCAGGCGGCATTCCTCTGGCTCTGTGATACGCTCATCCTTTATTTTTTCGCGAAGACTCCGGATGATCATTTCGGTGGACTTTACTCCCACGTCCGCCATAATAAGCAGCTCCTCAAGCTCCTCAAGCATATCCTCGTCTACCTTGACGAAGCTTTTGAAGAGATTGTCCACTTGATTAAAGATGGCGTTTTTGGTTTTTGAAAGTCCTTCTTTTAATCGGTCAAAAAATCCCATTTATTTTGTGTCTCCTAATTTTTCTTCCGCCTGCTTGATGTCGAGAGGCAGGACTGTGGAGATACCGCGCTCTTGCATGGTAACGCCGTAAATTCTGTCCGCCATCTCCATAGTACCGCGGCGGTGGGTGATAACGATAAACTGCGTTCTTACAGCATATCGGCTGAGATAATCGGCAAAGCGGAAAACATTGGCGTCATCCAGCGCCGCCTCTACCTCGTCAAAGATACAGAACGGTGTGGGGTTTACGCGCAGTATCGCGAAGATCAGCGCGATTGCCACGAATGACTGCTCGCCGCCCGAAAGGAGGGTCATACTCTTGATGACCTTTCCGGGAGGTGCTACTCGGATTTCGATGCCGCTGGTCAATACATTTTCGGGATCGGTCAGCGAAAGCTCCGCCGTACCGCCGCCGAACAGTTCGGCGAAAACCAGCTTGAAGTTGCGGTCGATCTCGTAGAATGCGGAGGTGAAGGTCTCACGCATCTCGGTTTCCAGCTTGATGATGATCTCAAGCAGATTGTCCTTGGATTTTTCAAGATCGGCGATCTGCTCGGACATAAAGTCAAAGCGGGTCTTGACCTCGGTATATTCCTCGATGGCATTAAGATTTACACTGCCCAGGTTCTTTAATTTGTTGCGGTATTCGGTGAGCTCGGTGTGGACTTCCTTGTAATTGTCCTTGGTGATCTCGGCGTAGCCGCATTCCTTGGCGGTAGTATAAGTAAGCTCGTAGTCGTCCCAAAGTCTCTCGGTGCGCTTATCCCGCTCGTCGGACAGATTCTTCTGACGGTTTTCCGCAAGTGTGTGGTCGCGGAAGCAAAGTTCGCGCTTGGTTGTCTTTTCACGAATCTGCACGCGGAGCTGATTCAGCTTTTGCTCATATTCAAGATTCTTGGCAGAGGTTGTACCGCGGTCACGCTCCAGCGATTCAATGGTCTTCGAGAGCTCATCAAGCTCTGTTCGCATGATTTTCAGCGATTCTGCCGCTGTGGTATTATCCTCGGAGAGGGACGCGCTCTGACGGTCATTTTCCTCAGCTTCGAAGGTGTTTTCCAAAAGACGGGACTTGGTTTCCTCCACCTCGCGCTCGCACAGCTCCACATCCTTGCCTGCCTCTGCACGGCGGACAAGCAGCTCGCTGTGAAGTCTCTCACATTCATCGATGGTTTCCTCAAGCTCTCCAAGCTTTGATATGCCGACCCCGCGCTCGGTAGTCAACCGCTCGGCTTCCGCGGCGATCTCATCGGTCTCGTTTTTCAGCTTCGAAATACCGTCGGCACGTTCAGCCGCATCGGTTTTGATGGCTTCCAGATCTCGTTCCAGCGACGCACGCATATTGCGCTCACCGCCCAGCTGGCTTCTTATAACCTCAAGCTGTGTATTCTCCGCGCCGATCAGCGACTGAAGCATGGCGACCTGGGAGGATACTGTGGAGGCTTCCTTGGATTTTGAATTTATGGCATTGTCGCACTTTACCTGCTGGCGCTTAAGCTCCTCAAGCTGCTCATTAAGCGCATCCGAATCGCGCTTAAGCTTTTCAGTCTCTGTGCGGCGGGTGAGCATACCCGAGTCGCGCTTGGCGGAGCCGCCCGTAAACGATCCGCCCGCATTGATGACCTGACCGTCCAACGTCACCACGCGCACCTTGTAGCCCGTCGCCTTTGCCATCTCGGCACCGTTGTCGATGTTGTCGAAGATCAGTGTGGCACCGAGAAGATTGCGTATAACGCCACTGAATTTTTCGTCAAATTCGATGACCTTGTCGGCAGTGCCGAGGTAGCCCGCGTATTTCTGGCACTCGCTCTCGGGGATCTGACTGTAGCGGGGCTTCATGGAGCTTATAGGATAGAAGGTCGCTCTGCCCGCGTTTTTATTCTTAAGGTGACGGATCGCCGCCTTGGCGGTGTTTTCGTCATCGACGATTATATTCTGTATGTTCGCACCCAGCGCGGTCTCGATGGCAAGCGTATAACGGGCGCTTACATTTATAAGCCGAGATACGGGACCGTAGATCCTGCCGCCTCTTGCGTCTATATCCGAAACGCGGGTGGTTCCTTCAATATGTCCGGCGTCGTATTCGCTCATTACGAAGCGTACGCTCTGCGCGTAGCCCTCGAACAGCTCCTCCATGCGGCGGATAGCATCGATGCGGTGCTTTTTCGCGGTATATTCCAGGTAGACCTCGTTGGCTTTGTCGATACGCTCCTGCTTCTCACGCTTTAATTTTTCCACCTCGGCGTTTATGCCCGCGATAGACTTGTTAAGCTCCTCGCTCTTGGCACGGTAGTCTGCGATGACCTTGTCTGCCTTTGCGGCACGGGATTCAAGCATTGCGGAGCTTTCGGAATACTTTGCGATCTCCTCTTTGAGGGATTCCGCCTTGTCGCTGTCGGTCTTTTCCGTAGTGTCGAGCACCGACAGACGGATGCGCAGATCCACAAGCCGATCCTCGCCGCGTTTTATTTCGGCAAGTCCGGCGTCCAGCTTTTCGCGAAGCGCATCGTGCTCGGATTTTGCAGCCTCACCCTTGGCTTCAAGCTCGCAAAGCTCCTGCGACAGCGCTTCTGCTTTGACACTCGCCGCCTTAAGCGCGGATTCCTTTTCGGAAAGCAGTTCTTCAAGCTGTGCTCCACGCTCGGCAAACCGCGCCTTGGCATCGGTTTTTTCGGAGATCTGATGCTCACGGTGAGCGATATCGTTTTCGGCCAGTCTAATTTTACTGTCCAGCTCATGGGAGGTGCTGCGGGTCGCTTCAATGCGCGACTGAAGCTGTTCCTGCTTGTACTTGGATTCCTGGGAGGCTTCATATAAGCGCTCGTTCTGATTTTCCAGCGTTTCAAGCGCTTCGGTGACGATGTCAAGCTCGTTTTTCGCCAAAGCCAGACGGTTATCGGCTTCCTTTAAGTCAGCCGACAGCTTGTCCATGTCGTATATCCACAGCGAGACGTCGTCGCGCTTCTTGATCTCGTAGTATTCGAGGTATTTTCTCGCGCGCTCGGACTCACGCTCCAGCGGTCCCACGCGGCCTTCAAGCTCGGACATGATGTCGCGAAGTCTTGTCAGATTGTCGTCAACGTTTGACAGCTTACCCTCGGCTTCTTCCTTCTTGTAGCGGTATTTGGAAATACCTGCCGCCTCCTCGAAAATGGAACGACGCTCCTCGCTCTTGCGGGAGATGATCTCCGCGATTCGTCCCTGTCCGATGATGGAATAGCCCTCGCGTCCGACGCCTGTATTCATGAAAAGCTCATGGATATCGCGCAGTCTGACGGGCTTGCGGTTGATGAAATATTCGCTCTCGCCCTTACGATAGTAGCGGCGTGTGACCGATACCTCGTCGTAGGGTGTATCCATCTGACGGTCGGAGTTGTCGAAGGTGACCGATACCTCGGCGAAATTCATCTGCTTTCGGTCATCGGTACCGCCGAAGATGACGTCCTCCATCTTCGTGCCGCGGATCTGTCTTGATGAGACCTCACCCAGCACCCAACGCATCGCGTCCGAGATGTTGGATTTTCCGCTTCCGTTCGGGCCTACGACCACAGTCGCACCCTGGTCAAAATTCAGGACAGTACGATCTGGAAAGGACTTGAAACCGAACAGCTCAAGTGACTTTAAATACATATTGGTTTTCTCCTTTCCGCTTAATTTTTCATATTCATGCGTCAATATTCTATCTTGATATTATACCATAAAAGCGACGGATTTTCAATGATTTTTACACTTTTTACATTGTATTCATCATGAAGTCGCTGTTTGTTGCATCGCTTCTGTCCCGATGCTTTTGAAACATCGCCGCGCGGGACGTATATTTTGATATCCCTTCCCGACAGCTTATCCGTAAGGCCGTTTGCCTTTATATATTCGCGGATCCTTTGCATGTACAGCTCCGAATAGACCATCTCGCCCATGGCGCTGTGATACGCACCGCCCGCGATGGTGCCCGGCTCAAACAGATTATCCGCCGCACACAGTCCCACACGTATTACGGGGAGCCGGTGCTCCGCGAACACGGAAAGCGCTGCCGCAGAGCGGCTTACCGCTTCCGTGAGAGTCAGCGGTATGTACTCGCCGCCCTTCATCATATCGCACAGCTTGGTGTCGCAGAATACCACCGTGGGATAAATCCGCGCCGCGTCGCAACCGAGTGCGGCGATTTCACGTGCGGTATCTATATCATCTGCTGCCGTGGAATTTGGCAGACCGATCATCATCTGTCCCACTAAATTGAAGCCGCGCGCCTTTATCATACGGCAGGCAGTTCGCGCACATTCGGCGGTGTGCCCGCGTTTGGACGCAGCAAGCACACGATCATTCATGCTTTGAAGCCCGAGCTCGATATCGGTGACGTGATGCGCCGCGAGAATGTCGAGAATATCTTCGTCGATGTAGTCGGGGCGGGTGGAGAGCCGTATTGACGATGCCTTGCCCTCGTTGATATAACGCCCCGCAAGCCCTAAAAGATACAGCATATCACCGCGGTCGATGCCGGTGAAGCTTCCGCCGAAAAAGGCGATCTCCACCTCTGCGCTATTATAGTCGATGGTGGAAACAGCCCGCGAAAGCTCGTCTCCCACCGAGGTGATGTCAAATTCGGTTTTTCCCGAAATGCGCCGCTGATTGCAGAATACGCAGTTGTTTGGGCATCCCATGTGGGGGATGAATATCGGGATGTTTATGTGTCTCATTTGTCTCCGAACAGGATGAGCGCTTCCTTTGCGGCAAGCTGTTCCGCTTCGCGCTTGCTTTTACCCTTACCGTGACCGATAACATTGCTGTTGAGTCTTGCCTCCACGGTGAATATCTTGGCGTGGTCGGGACCGCTCTCGTCGGTGAGCACATATTCCAGCAGCTCGCCGTGCTCCTGCTGTACTATCTGCTGAAGCAGGGTCTTGTAGTCCTTGTTCTTGCCGTTTTCCACAAACTGCTTGATTTCCGGTATGACCCGCGGGAGCAGGAATTTTTCCACTGCGTCCCGTGAGCCGGAATCAAGATAAATTGACGCAATCAGTGCTTCGAAGGCATCCGCGAGGATTGATACCCGCTCGCGTCCGTGACTTAATTCTTCACCGTGACCCAGCCGCATATATTTGCCAAGCCCAAGATCCAGCGCCAGCTTGCCAAGCGTCTTTTCGCATACCGCGCTTGCGCGGATACGGGTAAGATCGCCTTCGGGCGTGTCGGGATAGTGGCGGAACAGGTAGTCGCTGACTATTATGGACAGCACCGAGTCTCCGAGAAACTCCAGCCGCTCGTTATACTCCACCTGCTCCCCTCTTGGCTTGCACTCGTTTGCATATGACGAGTGCGTAAGCGCCGTCAAAAGAAGCTGTGTGTTTTTGTATTTGTATCCGATCTTATCTTCAAGTCCCACTATGGGGAGCGGAAGCTTTTCCATCAGAAATCTCCTAAACTTTTATTTTGTATCCGATAAACGCGCTATCTGTTCATTTATCATGGTGCCTACATCGTGAAGCACATATTCCCGCGCCTGACGTATCGCGTTTTTGATGGCAAGCGCATCCGAGCTGCCGTGAGCCTTGAATACGGGCTTTGCGATGCCGAGAAACGGTGCTCCGCCGTATTCGCTGGCGTCGAATTCCTTTTTAAGCTTCCCGAATTCGCCCTTTATGAGCGCCGCGGACAGCATATTGACGGGATTTTTCTTGTACATTGCCTTCAGCTTGCCGAGAATGAATTTGCTCATGCCCTCGATGGTCTTAAGCAAAATGTTGCCCGTAAAGCCGTCGGTGACGAGCACGTCGCACTCGCCAAATGGAAGCTGATTTCCCTCGATGTTGCCGACAAAATTGATGCCGTCAGAAGAGGCAAGCTGTTTGTGAGCCTCCACCATCAAGGGCGTACCCTTGTGCTCCTCGGTGCCGTTGCTTATAAGTCCCACACGGGGATTTTTGACGCCCAGCACCTCTTTTGTGTATATGGAGCCGAGCACTGCAAATTGAACCAGAAGCTCGGGTGTGACAGTCACATTGGATCCGGAATCAAGTAACAGAAGCGGCGTTTCCATTGGAAGCACTGTTGCGATGGCTCCGTGCTTGATGCCGCTGACGCAGTGAACCAGCACGCTTGCGCCTGTCATAAGTGCACCCGTATTACCTGCGGATATAAACGCTTCGCCTTCACCGTCGGCTAATTTGCGAAGTCCAATTCCCATCGAGGAGTTTTTCTTCGCCGCGACCACCGATCTCGGCGAGTCCTCCATGGTAACCACATCAGGGCAGTCAACAAGCGTTATGCGCTCAAGTGAGAGGTTTTCCTTCTCACAGATCGCACATATCTGGGCTTCTTTGCCGGTTACGATCAGCTCCACATCTGAGTATTCCTTGAGCGCAAGTGCCGCGCCCTTTATAATTTCAGCAGGAGCATTGTCACCGCCCATTGCATCAAGTATCAGCTTCATTTGATGGTTCCTTATCTGCCACAAATTCTTTGATGTATTCGATTGCGCGCAGACCCATAGCCTCGCCGCGTGCTTTTTTGCCGCCCTTGACCTTGTGCGAAAGCGGCTTAACAAGCCCGAAGTTGGCATTCATCGGCTGGAACTTTTCAACACCGGGATCGCTGACGTATGCCGCAAGCGAGCCGATTACGCTTTCGCCGCCGAATATTACGGGGCCCAGTCCCAGTGCCAGACGTGCGGCATTGAGTCCCGCCACAAGTCCGGAGGACGCGCTTTCAACATATCCCTCCACGCCGGTCATCTGACCAGCGAAGAAAAGCCCGGGACGGTTTCTTAACATATATGTGGCATCCAGCAGCTTCGGCGAGTTCATGAAGGTGTTGCGGTGCATTACGCCGTAGCGTAAAAACTCCGCGTTTTCAAGTCCGGGTATCATGCCAAACACACGCTTCTGCTCGGGGAATTTCAAATGGGTCTGGAAGCCAACGATGTTGTACATACTCTTTGCGGAATTTTCCTGGCGAAGCTGTACGATGGCGTACGCCTCGCCGCCTGTATCGGGGAGAGTGATGCCTACAGGCTTCATGGGACCGAAAAGCAGGGTGTCATGTCCGCGCTTTGCCATGACCTCTACGGGCATACAGCCTTCAAATACCTTGAGCTGTCCCGCTTTGTCGAAATCCTTCAGCTCGGCTTCCTCGGCGGTGATGAGCGCTTCCCAGAAGCGATCATATTCCTCCTTGGTGAATGGGCAGTTGATATACGATGCTTCGCCCTTGTCATAGCGGGAGGCAAAGAATGCCTTTGTCATATCGATGGACTCGAAGCTGACAATGGGTGCCGCCGCATCGAAAAAGCTGAGGTAATCGCCGCCGATCAGCTCGCCGATGGAGACTGACAGCGCCTCTGAGGTGAGCGGACCGCTGGCAATCACGGTGATGCCGTCGGGAATTTCGGTGACCTCGCCCTCGATTACTTCAACGAGGGGATGATTTTTGAGCTTGCCTGTGATATAATCGGAGAACAGCTCGCGGTCCACCGCAAGCGCACTGCCTGCAGGCACCTCGGAGGCATACGCCGCCTCGATGATGAGGGAGCCAAGGAGCTTCATTTCCTCTTTAAGCACTCCCACCGCGTTTGAGATCATATTGGAGCGCAGGGAGTTGGAGCAGACCAGTTCCGCAAAGCCGGCGGAGTGGTGTGCGGGGGAATATTTCTGTGGTTTTATTTCGTAAAGCCGCACCCGCACGCCGAGCTGTATTGCCTGCCATGCTGCTTCACAGCCTGCAAGACCCGCTCCGACGATGTTTATTATGGGTGTATTATTCTGCACTGTCATCGTGTGTCTCAATTTCTCTCTTGTATGAGCATCCCTCATTTTTGCAGATCAGGAATGGCTTGCCCTTCTTGCGGTAGAGCATTCCGCCGCACTGCGGACACTTTTCTTCGGTGGGCATATCCCAGGACGAAAAATCGCAATCGGGATAACGCTCACAGCTATAGAATACCGAGCGGTTCTTGCCCTTCTTTACAACCACCTTTGCACCGCACTTGGGGCAGGAGACACCAATCTCCTTGGTGATCTGACGTGTGGTCCTGCATTCCGGATAACGGGAGCAGGCATAGAAGCTGCCAAATCTTCCCGCGCGCAGTACCATGGGACTGCCGCACTTGTCGCAGACCATATCGGTCGCCTCTGCCTTTTCCTCTGCCGCGCCGCCGTCCTTTGAAAGGGGCTTGGTGTTTTTGCAGGCGGGATAATTGGGGCACGCGGCGAATTTACCGAAGCGTCCGTTCTTGACTATCATTTTCGCGCCGCACTTGTCGCAGATGATGTCGGTCTCCTCAACCGGAGGCGCGTATTTGGTTCTGTCCACCGTATTTTCGGCGATCTCAAGGCTCTTTGCAAAATCATCGTAGAAGCCGTGCAGAACACCGCTTACGGTGTCAACTCCGTTTGCGATCTCATCAAGCTCGGTCTCCATGTTAGCGGTGAACTCATAGTCCACGATCTTCGGGAAACTGTCGACCATAAGCTTGGTGGTAAGCTCGCCAAGCTCGGTGGGTTTTAAGGATTTACCCTCGCGTACTACATAGCCGCGGGTGATGATGGTGGTGATGATGGTGGCAAAGGTGCTGGGACGACCGATGCCGCGCTCCTCCAGAAACTTGACCAGCGACGCTTCGTTGTAACGCGGAGGCGGCTCGGTGAAGTGCTGGGAGGGATGAGTTACATCGTGGCGCAGAGTGTCGCCCTCCTCAATCTTAGGAAGTCTGATGCTCTTTTCGGGTGTGTCGGTATCTGCCGCGCTCTGTGCAACGTAATCCTCTGCCTCCTCGTAAAGGGTCATGTAGCCCTGGAATTTGACCGTGTAGCCGCTTGATCGGAAGATGTAGCCGCCTGCCTCAATATCCGCCGTGACGGTATCAAGCTCCGCCGACGCCATCTGGCTTGCCATAAAGCGATCCCAGATGAGCTTGTAAAGACGGTACTGGTCGGTGGTGAGCATCTTCTTTATCTTATCGGGCTCAAATGCCAGATTTGAAGGACGAATGGCTTCGTGCGCGTCCTGAGCACCTGCCTTGGTCTTGTATATGCGGCGCTCCTTGGGATAAAATTCAGATCCGTACTTGTCAACGATGTACTCGCGCGCCGCGTCAGCCGCTTCGTCAGCGATACGGAGCGAGTCGGTACGCATATAGGTGATAAGACCCTGTGTGCCGCCGCTTGCACTGCCGAGGTTGATACCCTCGTAAAGCTCCTGCGCCACGCGCATGATTCGCTGTGACTGGAAGCCCAGTCTGCGAGAAGCCTCCTGCTGCAGTGTGGAGGTGGTAAAGGGCGGCGCGGGATTCTTCACGCGGATCGCCTTCTTTACCGATTTTACGGTAAATTCCTTGCCCTCGACCGCATCAACCACCTTCATGGTATCTGCTTCTGAGTGAAGCGCCAGCTTGCCGTTTTTATCCCCGTGGAATTTTGCCTTGATCTTACCGCGGCTCTTGTTTTCGAGCATCACGTCAATAGTCCAGTACTCCTCGGGATTGAATGCGCGGATCTCATCCTCGCGCTCGACGATTATGCGTGTTGCCACGGACTGTACGCGTCCTGCGGATAGTCCGCTCTTGATGGTTTTCCACAGAAACGGACTTAATTTATAGCCCACGATGCGGTCGAGTATGCGGCGTGCCTGCTGGGAGTTGACAAGTCCCATATCGATCTCGCGGGGGGACTTCATGCCTGCCTTTACGGCTTTTTTCGTGATTTCATTAAAGGTCACGCGCTTGATCTTTGACTCAGGAAGCCCCAAAGCCTCGGAAAGATGCCATGCGATGGCTTCACCCTCGCGGTCAGGGTCCGTTGCGAGGAAGACTTTGTCTGCGTGCTTGGCTTCTTTTTTAAGGGACTTTATAAGATCGCCCTTGCCACGGATGTTGATATATTTTGCGGTGAAGTCGTGGTCTACATCGATGCCGAGTGTGCTTTTGGGCAGGTCGCGGATGTGGCCTGTACAGCCCACTACCTTGTAGCCTGAGCCGAGGTAGCCCTTGACGGTGCCTGCTTTTGTCGGTGACTCCATTATTACGAGATTATTTGCCATCTTGGGATGATTCTCCTTTGAGATTACTTTTTAGATTTTTCTTTTGTATAGACCGCCCGGAAGTGCTTCGATGGCGGAGTAAAGCTCAAGCACCGTAAGCGACGAGAGCACGTCTCCGATATCAATGCCGCATTCGGCGATCTTGTCGGGCGACATGGGCTTATCCTTTGGGAGGGCTTCAAGCACCTTTATCTGCACTTCACCCAGCTTGCTGAGGATCCACTCTCGCTCGGACACTGCCTCGGGAAGAGATTCTTCTTCTTTTTGCGCCGCATTGGGTTTTCTTGACTCGTACGCAAAGCGGTTGTCGGATGCCGCCTTTGAGGGGATCTTCCAATGCTCGTCTAGGCGCGCCGATGCATCGTCGGCTTTGCTTTGGGCGGTGTAGGGTACATCGTCCGCGGTGTCAAGCGCGTCCGGAGCGGGATAAGACTTTGACTTTGTGTCGACGCCGCTCTTTCCGCGGTAATCCGTAGGAGTCGGAATATCGGGGAATGCAGGAGTGTCGGACTGACGTTTGGTCGTCGGCACACTAAGCCCGGTGGGAAGATTCTGCTCATCTGCCTGCATTGGAACGTTTTCCGTCTGCACTGGAATGTTGTGATTGTACTCGTAGCGGAGATACTTGTCGCTCTTTACGATGCGGTCGAGCTTCTTAAGATCAAACCGATCGGCGAAATCTTCGATTATGTCCTCGGCACAGGTAACGATCTTGGCTCCGTCGCGGATCATTCTGAGCGGACCGATACTGTTGGTAGCGCCGATATTGCCTGGCACCGCGTAGACCGTGCGTCCCTGATCGGCAGCATGACGCGCGGTGATGAGTGCGCCGCTTTTAGCATCGGCTTCCACCACGATCACTGCGTCCGCAAGACCGCTCATGATGCGGTTCCTGATGGGGAAATTGCGTCCGTATGGCGGCGTGTTCGGCTCGAACTCGCTTATGACCATGCCGTGCGTGCCGATCCAGTCGAGCATTTCCTTGTTCTGCGCGGGATACGGCACGTTTACGCCCGAGCCAAGAACCGCGACGGTGGGTTCTTCAAAAAACACAGCCGTGCTGTTTGCCGCGGAGTCGATTCCGTATGCCGCGCCGCTGATTATTAGCGCACCATAGCCGATAAGCTGTCTGGCAAGCGTAAAGGTGATGTGCTTGCCGTAGTTGGACATCTTCCTGGTGCCGACGATGCTGACGCAGAAGCGGTCATTTATATCCTCGATCATACCGCGTACGTAAAGCACGATCGGCTTGTTGTAAAGATCCTGTAATCGGCGTGGATAGTGCGGTGACTCACAGGAGACTACGCGAATACCGTTCATAAAGCAGAACTCAAGTATGCGCTCCGCCTGGGAAAGGTCGTGATCGGTCAGCTTTCTTATAAAGATCGCCGAGCATTCCTTCACCGCTGCAATCCTCTCGTAGGACGCTTCGTAAATCTCACGTGCGCCGCCGGGGAAATGCTTCAGCAGCTTTACCGCATCTGAATGTCCTGCACCGTTTTTCAGTGCAAGCCACACCCAATAAATGATGTCATTCATATATGTTCTTTCCTTTCCCAGAGCATTTGATACATTTTTGTCTTTATTTTATGGAGTGGGGTTCAAATTCCAACATAAAATAATATACCACTTTATAGTATAACTCGTATTTGGGCAAATTGCAAGACCTTTTTGCGTAAATTTGAAAATTTTCCTTTAATAATGAAGAAATTATATCAAATAAAACGCGAAAAGGCTGCTTTCCCTTACGGTTGGCAGCCCTTTTGTCTATTTTGAGCGGAGAGAGATAACGGTTTTTTCATCGGGGGTGACATAAGCGGTGTAGTTGGTGTTGTAGGTCACAAAGCCGAGCTTTGCGCCGCCGGGCTTTCGGATGTTGCGGATGAGGGTGTAGTCAACAGGAACATTTATTCCATCGCTGACCTTGGAATAGTACGCCGCGATCATTGCCGCTTCGGTGAAATCACGCTCGGATGGCTCCTCACCCTCGGTAAACATCACGCAGTGAGAGCCGGGCTGATTCTTGACATGGAACCAGTAATCGTGCTTGTCGGCGACGCGGGTGGTGAGGTAGTCGTTCTGATGATTGTTTTTGCCGCAGAGGATTTTGTATCCGCCGCTTGATTTGAATTCCATCAGCTTTGGCGCGGACAGCTTTTTGGCGGAGTAATTCTTCATTCGGGACGCGTAGCCGGAGCTGTGAAGCTCTTCTCGTATCTCGAGAATATCGCTTTCGCTTTCTGCTCTCGTCAGGGAATCGAACACCGTGTAAATGTATACAAGCTCAGCCTCGGCAAGCTTTATCTGCTTTGCAAGCTCTACCTCGGCGGTCTTTGACTTGGTGTAGCGCTTGTAGTATTTCTGGGCGTTCTGCTGAGGTGTGAGACGCTTGTCAAGCGGGATCACTATCTCGGGGCAGTCATCCTCGTAGTAGTTTTCAAGCACTGCGGACTCCATGCCGCGGGACAAACGGTAGATGTTGCCCGTGATAAGATCACCGAAGAGCTTGTACTTTTCCTTGTCGGCACAAGCATCGAGATCGCGGCGCTGAAGCTCCAGCTTCTTATGAAGTCTCGACTCGGCGTTGGTCAGCAGACGGAAAATATCCGACGTGCGCTGGCGTATGCGCTCGGCTCGGTCGCGCCTGCCGAAGTATTCGTCAAGCAGTACACCGAAATTATCAAGCTTTTTTACCTCGAAATCGGAGCCGTATTCCAGCGGCTCGAAAAAGAGGTATTCCACAGGCTTGCCGGATTTATCGGACACAAGCCACGGCTCATATTCGCCGTTTTTGATGTAGTCCGCCGCAAATGAAAAGCTTTCCCATAAACGGTCGGCATCGCACGCCGATATAGGTGTGTCCACCGCACCCGATGCGCGGTAAGCAATCTCCCGCGCCACGAACGCGGCAAAGCCGTAGAAATTCGACAAAATAAACTTGTCTGCGGGCATATCCTCGCACGCCGTTAACGCCGCGCGGAATTGCTCCTCCGATGCTGTGAGCGGCGAGAGCTTTTTCTGCTCCGGCGGAAGCTCATAGGGGAAGCCGGGGAGTATCTGACGGACATTGCTTGTGGCAAGATCGATTATTTTCAGTGCGCTGACGACTTTTTTCTCGTTGTTTAACAGTATGATATTGCTGTATTTACCCATGGTCTCGGTGACGAGGTATTTCTTGGTCTCAAAGCCCATCTCGTCGTAGGAATCAAAGGCAAATTCCACCGCGCGCTCAAAGCCGAGCTGTGTCACGGCAGAGATGCGCGCACCGGTCAGATGCTTGCGCAGAAGCATACAGAACATTGGCGGTGCGGCGGGATTTTCCTTGACCACCGAGGTGATGTTGAAGTGGGGATTGTTAGTGCCCGATGACAGCGCAAGACGCATATTCTCCCGTCCGAGGTGCAGAAGCAGTACCAGCTCATCCCGCTCGGGCTGAGTGACCTTTTCTACACGCGCGCCGATTATTCGCGAATTTAATTCATATACGATTGCGGATACCATTCCCGCGTCAAATGCCATAGTTTCCTCCGTTATTCGTCCTTGAAGCCGACGATGTATATTTTTTTGCCTGCGATCCTGCCGCCGAGTCCTTCGGCGAGGGCGATGGATGCGGTATTATTTGATGCGCACTCATAGTGTGCGGTGTGACCAAGTCTGTGAAGCTCGAGTATCAGGGCGGTGACGCAAGCCGTGCCGTAGCCTCTTTTGCGGTATTTTTCCGCTGTGTCAACTCCGATTTCCACCTCGCGCGGTGTGCCATCGGTGATCGGCTCGCCCGTATTTGCCACCGCGACCATATTATTGCCGACTACAGCCGCATATATGATGTATCCCGCCTCGCATAAGCCCACGATATCAGTCTCGGTGAGGTCGGTGAAGCCTTCACTGCCTCTAAGACGGATGATATTATCGGGTAGTTCACGCTCAAGCGGCGGAAGCGCGTAATCTATGTAATGATCCTCGGAATCGGGGCTGAGTATGAACCCGTGCTCCTCCAAAAACTCCCCGAAGTGTCGAGTCACCCATTCGATGGCATCCGATGACATGAGCTGTGCTCCGCCGCCACGGAATTTCTGCAGAAATCCGGTGACGCGCGGTTTTGCGGCGGGATAATATTCCGCCAAAGCCTCGCCGCCGCATAACGTCAGCTCGAAGGGAACCGCCACCTCGGCATCTTTATCGTAAAGCCATGCTTCATCCCGCAGGCGGTGCTGTATTATGGGCTTGGTCATCTGATACCCCCAAAAGTGAAGTAATGTAATAATTGTACCGCATCCTTGCCGATTTGTCAAGGGTAAGGATGCGGTACACAGGTCTATTCCCCGAAATTTATGACTGTGCAAGCTTTTCCGATTTTTTTGCAATGGTTAATGACCGATAATGTGCCTCTGGATTTTCCGTCCCAAAACGCAAGAACCATATCGGCGTATTCGACAATTAGCTTATTGCGCACGATAGGTGCGGCTCTGCCGTATTTCTCATATTCGGGCAAAAATTCCGTTAGCTTAAGAGATTTTTCTTTTGCGTAATCTGCTGCACACATATCAACGCCTTTTGCGCCTCCAGATACTATTTCTGTACACTCTTCGCATAAATACTCGCCGAGATTTTCTACGGACACCGTTCTTGAACCTATTACTGCTACCTTCATATAATGCTCACCTCCAAGAATTAGTATACTTAAAATGAGTATACTGTGCCAATTGTATCATAAAATTGACTTAAAATATACTTGATATAAGTAAACTTTTAATGTACTGGAGGATTTGCAATGAGAAATAAGAATAACAAGCATCTTGGTATAGAAATAGATCCGGAGCTCCATTATAAGCTAAAATATCTCTCGGAATATGAAGGACGTTCAATGAATGGAGAAATACTGCATCTTATCCGTCAAGCAGTCAGAGAATTTGAAAAGATAGACGGTATTATTAAAGTGCCGGAACAACAGTAACAAAAAATCACGCCGTCCGATAGGACGGCGTGATTTTTCACTTAGTCAACGTTGATGACCTGCTCACCCTTGTAGGTTCCGCAAGCTCTGCAAACTCTGTGTGCGAGGTTGTATTCACCGCACTTGGGGCACTTAACCATACCCGGCATTTCGAGCTTCCATACGTTAGATCTTCTCTTATCACGTCTCGCACTGGAGACTTTCTTCTTCGGTACTGCCATTTCACGACACCTCCTTAACTGTATAACATTTTATATTATACATCAAATATTATTATTTTTCAAGTAGTTTTTGCAAAATTGCGAGCCTTGGATCAATTTCTTTTTTCACACAGCCGCAATCACCCTCGTTGAGATCGTGTCCGCACTTGGAGCAAAGACCCTTGCAGTCCTCACTGCAAAGCTCCTTCATGGGAAACTCCATCATAAGCTGCTCGGCACAGACCGTATCAAGGTCAAGCATGCCGTCAACCGTTTCGATGTAGTCGTCAGCATCCTCCTCGGAGGTGTTGACAAGGTCTCCACGCTTTACGACAGTACGGGAAAACGAGGTCTCGAAACTGCGCGACAGCGGTGCAAGACACCGTGCACACTCCGCGTCGTATTCCACGCTGACCGTGGCGTCAAGGCTGATATATCCGCCCATGTTCACGATCCGTCCCGTAACTGAGACCGGCTTTGTAAAAACTACGCCGTCTACCTGTGTATCAAAGGGGAAATCGTCCTGCGCCAGCGAAAAGCTATACGCTACGGCAAGCTCGTTTTGTTCTCCGGAGAGAATTTTTCGCACATCTAATGCCATAATCTACCTCCCATTCAAGGACAACACAAAGTAGCAACTAATTCATTATATATTATTTTATCCGATTTGTCAATAGCTATAGAAAAATAATCTAAATTTGTTCACTTTGCCGATAGTTACATCATTCTGCGGCCTTCTATGGCGCGCATTAACGTAACTTCGTCGGCGTATTCCAGCTCACCGCCCACGGGAATGCCATATGCAAGGCGCGAAACCTTGATCCCCAGCGGTTTTATGAGCTTGGTGAGATACATCGCGGTCGCTTCACCCTCGACTGTGGGATTGGTGGCGATTATGATCTCCTCCACCGTATCATCGCCGAGGCGTTCCATCAGCTCGCGTATTTTTAACTTATCGGGGCCGGTGCCGTTCATAGGAGAGATCGCGCCGTGAAGCACATGATATACGCCGCCGAATTCCTTGACCTTTTCAAGGGACATCACCGCCTTGGCATCCTCGACCACGCATATGACCGAGCGGTCGCGACTCGTATCCGCGCACACCGAGCAGATCTCTCCGTCGGAGATGTTCTGGCAGATCGAGCAGGTGCGCACCTGTTCCTTCGCGCCGCGAACTGCTTCGGCAAAGGCTTCCGCTTCCTCGGTGGTGAAGTCAAGCACCGCAAACGCAAGGCGTATCGCGGTCTTTTTGCCGATGCCGGGAAGCTTTCGGAACTGCTCTATGAGCTTTTCCAGCGGAAGAATGTATTCCGCCATGATTACTTAAAACAGACCGGGAACGTTTAAGTCGCCGGTGATCTTCTGCATTTCTGCGGCGTTGGTCTCCTCGACCTTCTTGATAGCCTCGTTTACAGCGGCAACAAGTGTGTCGGACAGAGTTTCGATATCATCGGGATCAACGATCTCGGGCTTCAAGTCGATGCTCCGGATCTGCTTCTTGCCGTTTATCTTTACGTTAATAACCCCGCCGCCGACGGATACGTCGTACTCGCGTGCGTCAAGCTCCTCCTGGAGTGATGCCATATCCTCCTGCATCTTCTGCGCTTGTCTTATCATTGCGCTCATATTCTGGGGGCCGCCGCCCATACCCTTGGGTAAACGTGCTTTCATTTTGGTCTTCCTTTCGGTTTTGTTAATTTAGTTCATCGGCACTGCGAGCAAGCTCGTCAAGTGCCTGGCTTTTGTCATCTTTTTTCTCCGGAGCATACTCAAGCTTTACATCATTTGCCGTAAGCCTGCCTTCCTCGAAGGTGTTGAGGATCTCAAGCATCTCGGAGAACATATTGGTGATTATGGTAAGCGCCATCTGATTGCTCGTGCGGATATGCACAAACTCGTCGGTGTTGACCGTGAAGCCCTTTGCTGACTCGCGCAGAAGACTTCCGAGCATAAGGTCGCGCTCACAGCATTTTGCCACGAACTCAGCCCAGTACGGAAGCTGCCTGTACTCCTTTTTCACGGGAGCTTCGTCGGATGCATCCTTTGTAGAGGTGTCCGGTTTCGCAGAATCGTCCGCGGGAGCAGGCGCTTTTTCGGCGGGATTGCCGTCCGGCCTTGAGGTTGCCGACGGTTCGGGAGCGGCGCTTATGCGATATGCGCCCGATTTGAGCTTGTCCTCAAGCAAAGTCAGTCTTGAAGCCAGTGCTTCATTGGAGGCGGAGAATCTTTCGTCGCACATACGCACCAGCGTCATCTCGGCGATAAGCCGCTTGGATGAGTTTGACATACGCATGGAGACAAGCGCTTCGTCTAAGAGCTTTGCGTGATAGATCAGCGTTTCCGCGGCGAATCTTCCCGCGATCTCCATAAGCTCGCAATATTGCTTCTCGGACAGATCTAGGTAGTCCCTTGAGCCTTTTGTGGTCTTGACCACCAGCATATCGCGGTAGAATCCGATGAGATCCTGCCAGAATACAGCAAGGTCCTTGCTGGACATGAACATTTTACCGATCTCACCGAAGATCGTGTCGTAATCCTTGTCGCAGACAGCATTAAGTACCTTTGTAATGGCGTCGCGTCCGCCGGTGCCTGCGATCTCCTCAACTACTGTGGCAGTCACGGGCTTGTTTTCGCCTGAGCAAAGCTCAAGCAGTGATATGGCATCGCGCATACCGCCCTGTGCAAGGTGTGCCAGCATGAAAGCCGCCTCATGGTCGAGGTCTATGCCCTCGGCGCTTGCAATATGCTCAAGGCGCGCAGCGATGACATCGCTTGAGATGCGTCTGAAATCGAAGCGCTGACAGCGGGAAAGGATCGTGGCGGGGATCTTCTGAAGCTCGGTGGTGGCGAGAATGAACATTACATGAGCGGGCGGCTCCTCAAGGGTTTTAAGGAGTGCGTTGAAGGCGCTCGCCGACAGCATGTGCACCTCGTCTATGATATACACTTTTTTTGAAAGCTCTGCGGGCAGATACTCTACCTCATCGCGTATCTGACGGATATCGTCAACGCCGTTGTTGGATGCCGCGTCCATCTCCACGATATCGATACAGCTTCCGTTATCAGCGGCAAGACAGGAGGGACATTTTCCGCAGGGATTGCCATTCTCCGGTGACTCGCAGTTTACCGCTTTCGCCAGGATCTTCGCGCAGGTGGTCTTGCCCGTGCCGCGCGAGCCTGTGAAAAGGTAGGCATGAGAGGTCTTTTTGTTCTCCACGCCATAGCGCAGTATAGCGGTGATGTGATCCTGACCGCAGACGTCGGAAAAGCTCTGCGGCCGCCATTTTCTATAAAGTGCCTGATGCATTCCGTCGCCTCTTTCCTAAAAAATCGGACAAGCTATAAAATAAGACCATACACCAAAAACTCGAACTGAGCCTATGTGCGTGAACACAGGCGTGTGCTCGGGACAGGCGACCTCGCGGCACATCGGAGTGACCGCTTAATGCTGCTTGGTTCCCCACCTGACATGGTTCACGGCTTCCGATTGCGCAAGACCCATCCGTCAACGCACAGAATCCGGTGTGCAGACCACACAGACTCAGCCCTTATTATTGGAATCCACCCCTGCTATAGCGGACTTCAGGTACAAGGCACCGCTGATTCCCCGGCTGGTATGGCCTTATTTTATAGCTTGTCGTTTGTTTCTTCGGGGCTTTCACCCCAGCAGTAATATATTATAACAGATTTTTTGTAATAATGCAAGGGGTTTCGCGAAATTTAACATTGGGTATACATTTTTGCGTAAGGCTGTGTCATTGAAAGAAATATCGGTATTCGATGGGTGAGATAAGGCGGCAGCACTTGAACTTTTTTGAAAAAAGGCGCTGTCGCAGATGCCTGGCGATCTGTCGGTGGACAGAAGCAGGGGATGCAGCTGTTCAAGTTTCGTGTGCTAACCTATTTTATTCTTCCCACTTATATTTGGTCAGTTCCCCATCCTCGCGGAGTCCATCGAACCCGCGCTGACGCAGGACCTCGTAAACGGCGATCGCCGCAGAGTTTGAAAGGTTCAGCGAACGGAGCGTGTCACGCATAGGAATACGCACACAGCGGTCGGGATTGCTGTATAAAAGCTCTTCCGGAAGCCCCTTTGTCTCCTTGCCGAACATTAGGAACACCTGCTTCGGGTATGTGACGTCGGTATAGCAGTGCTTTGCTTTGGTGGTGAAGCAGAAGAACTCCGCGTCAGGGTTCTTTTTGAAGAAATCCTCAAGGCCGTCGTAATAGGTTATATCCAGCTTGTCCCAATAATCGAGTCCCGCGCGCTTTAATTTACGGTCGTCGATCTCAAACCCCAGCGGACGCACCAGATGGAGTGCAGCACCCGTAGCGGCACAGGTGCGGGCAATGTTGCCTGTGTTCTGCGGTATCTCCGGCTCGACGAGGACTATATTTATATTGTTATTTGTTGAAAATTCGTTCATCGGTTTTTCTCCGGTATCAATAATCAGAGTTTTGTTTGGTTACAATAATATCGGTATCAAAAACGCGTTTTGCGTCAAACGGAGGGATCATATGCGAAAATTCAGAAGCAATACGGAAAATATCCGCGATATGCGTATAGCATATACATTTTTACTTTCACTGGCGGTGGTGTGCCTGATACTCGGCGTTGTTTCCACCCGCCTCGGCTCGCGTCTGCACGCAAATGAGCTTGCGGACAGCTACAGGGCGCTTACACTCTGCTCGGATGCTCTAAGGGAATGGGACAGCGCCCAGTCGGACGAGTCCCGCTATGCGGCGGCGATCCGCTTCGGCGACGCGGCGGCAATGCTTCCATCCGAGGTGGAGCTTGAGCCGCTTCTGAGTCTTGCCGATAAGATGCGCGCAGGTGAGGACGCCGCTAACGCGGTTCATACCTTTGCGGACACCTTCGCATTGCTTGCGGCGCTTGATTATGCCGATGATGCCGAGGCGCGCGCGGTCATTGCGTCGGCGCTTGACGGAGTCGTGGGCGCGCTGGCGCCGGAGACGTCACAGCCGCCGTCTGCAGATGTCGAGCAGCTTCTGCCGGAGGTTGTCGCATACAGCGGTAAGGTTGCCGCGAAGGGGATAAAGGCGATATTTGGTGCAAATGCCGGTACGCTGACGCCGCATCTTGCGGAATCCGGGGATGTGTTTGTCGCCGAGAACGAGAATCTGCGCATGACCTTTTCCGCCGCAGACGGTAACCTTGAAAGCTTTATTTTCATCCGACTCGGAGATGTGCCGAGTATCGAGCTTAATGATTCCGAGCGACTTCGCGCGGCACTGGATTTTTTCAATCTGAATCGCCGAAAGAGAGGGGCGGATGCCGATATTGCGGGAGAGGTGTGCGGCTTTCTGATAGCCGATATTACAGCAGGCGAGGACTCATACCGTGCGGCGGTGGACAAATACGGCAGGGTATGGAGCCTTACTAAAGTAAAAAGGTGATGAAAGAGCTTCATCACCAAAATTACATATTAAGAGCGATTACGCACCGAGCTGGTTGAGCTTAACGGTGTAGTTGCTCTTCTTTCTTGCAGCGTTGTTCTTGTGAAGAAGACCCTGAGCCACTGCCTGGTCGATCTTCTTGACTGCTGCCTTGTAAGTCTCAGCAGCTGCAGCCTTATCACCGGAAGCGAGTGCTGCTTCGTACTTCTTCATAGAAGTCTTAAGAGCGGTCTTGAGCATTTTATTCTGCATGGTTTTTGCTTCGATTACCTTAACGCGCTTCTTTGCGGATTTAATGTTCGGCAAATCGTTCACCTCCTTCGATGTGGTCTGCGTCAGGCTTGACTGTAACGGTTTTCGCCTGATGCAGCCGGGAGCCTTATGCTGTAAAGACAGCATTTCTCCATATATCATACCACAAAGTTTTCAAAATATCAAGAGGTTTTCGAAAATTTTTCAATTTTTTTTGATTTTTGTGAAATCAGTCATCTTGGATATGGATGGAATCGCTATCTTTCGGTGGAATTACTCTATATTTGGAACAAATAACAAAGCCTCTGCTAATAATTTGCAGAGGCAGTGTTGCGAGTGGGTTGTTTATAGTATAAGGACGTTATATGTTTAAGCGCCTTCTGTGCATCCTCAAGCGACTGCTTATAGGTGTCACGAGCTGTGCGGATCTTCTCAACCTCGGCAACGGTCTTGTAATTTTCGTTTACAGCCGTATCGAAGTCAGCCTTTTTATCGGCAGGTATCTCGATGCCGAGCTCTTTCAGGATTTCGTGTATGTTTTTCATCGTGCTATCCTTTCTGCGTGATTTTTATACCGCTTCGCCTGCGGTTGAAGGATTTGCCGCGTAACCCTGCGGCTAAGGGAATGTATAACAAAAGCCCGGCACACTTTCGTGTGTCGAGCTTGGGTTATTGGATTGTTATGACAGCTTATGCCTCTATGATTTTCCACTTACCGCCGGGAGAACTGCCGTCTAATGGGGCTGGATTAGTCATTGAATAAAGATAGTCTTCGCCGCTATCGTCGATAACACGGTACATCCCATTCTCCTCCACGGCTTCGTAGATCATACCGTTTGTTAAGCTATCGACTCCAAACGATGGTCCAATGTATTTAAGTTTCATTATTACTTTCGCTCCCGTCTATCTTTTAGTTTTGGCTCGTACTGTATGCCGTCTTTTTCATACCAATGGACATCGAATATGTATTTGCTACTGCTAATTTTACCTGCCCGTTTCTGCCAGTCTTTCACAGTTCCACCATATTCGCTTATTAGCCGTTCAACGCAACGGATGGGGTCCTTCGCACCCTCCCCCGCTATCGTTACTATTTTATCGAATTTTGTATGTCTTGGGATAAACAGCTTCTCGCCGTTCCAAATGTAGTTGAGTTGTTGCTGTAAATAATTCTTGCTCTTCGCAAGAACCTTATAACTATCCCATAGTTCAATGTTTTGGTATTTAAGATTTTGAAACTCAGCAAAGGTAGATGGAAAATCAGCATCCATTAACTCTTTATACCGCTGATACTGTGCTTCATCAGCACTTCTATTATACCGCATTTTACTGCTTTTGTCAACAGCTTCGGCACCATATTTTTCATCTTGAGAAGCCTTCCACTGCTTATAGGTCATATCCCTCGACACTGCATAAGCCTTGCCCGTTTCGATGTCGCGAGCGTACCGCTCGCCAACGCCTTCCATATCAGCAAAATACGGTGCGGTACAGCATCGGCACCAAGGGTGAAACGGATTCGCCGTAAGCCCCGGCTGATATGCGCTCATCGGGAAGACTTTGCCGTCAAGCTCCGAGCATTTGTCACATGTACCAGGAAAACAAGCTCCGCCCGATGTAGAGCTGAAAGCTGCTCAAGCGCGGTCTGCAAGAAGCGCAGGCGGCTTAGTTTCGCTTTGCATTCTCTTGCGTTTGGATATACTCGCTTTTAAATATAATGAAAAGTTCGTGTTTGTTCATCCTGTTGCCCACATAGGTTTATTCAAAAAATAAGGAAAAAGCGAGCCTGCCGATCCCACTTTGACGATAGGTGCGCAGACGTTTTTGTTGAAGCCGAAAAAATGCAAAAAATACTCGGAAAAATTTTCAAAACCTATTGACAAACAGAAAGACCTGTGCTATAATAATATACTGCATTATAATCGCTTTGACTATGCGCACAGGGCGAGCTATGTCAAAAAACGGGCTTACAGGCTGACATTTTTTGTGCAATACGCCTATAATGCGAAAGTCTAGAGATTAACTACGGATGTCAATAACGTTGAATGGAGTGAAGATTTAATGGTGGTCAAACCCACGATGCTTGGCAAGACCGAACGAATGAGCTTCGCCAAAATAGGCGATACTCTGGAAATGCCCAATCTTATCGAGGTCCAGAAGAAGTCGTATAGGTGGTTCCTCGAGGAGGGACTTCGCGAGGTGCTGCATGATGTGTCGCCGATTACCGACTATTCCGGCAATCTCGTTATCGAGTTCATCAATTATACCATCGACCCGACCCCGAAGTATCCCGAGGAGGAGTGCAAGGATCGCGATACCAACTTTGCAGCCCCTCTGCGCGTTACCGTAAGACTTACCAACAAGGCTACAGGTGAAGTCAAGGAGTCTGCGGTGTACATGGGCGATTTCCCGCTCATGACCGACAATGGTACCTTTATTATTAACGGCGCCGAGCGTGTTATCGTATCTCAGATCGTAAGATCGCCCGGTATATACTACGAGACCTCTATCGACAAGACCGGTAAGGTCATCTATGCCGCTACTGTTATCCCCTATCGCGGTGCATGGCTTGAATACGAGACCGATGCCAACGATATTTTCTATGTACGTATAGACAAAAACCGCAAGATCCCGGTCACCGTGCTTATCCGTGCGCTCGGTATTGAGACCAACGACGAGATCACCAAGTATTTCGGCGAGGATCCCAAGCTGATCGCTACCATGGAGAAGGATATGATGCAGGCGGAAGCCGACAAGAATCATACCTCTCTCGGCGATGAAGCGCTGAAGGAGATCTATAAGAAGCTGCGTCCCGGCGAGCCTCCGCTAGTTGAGAGCGCACAGCTTCTCATCAACAACCTCTTCTTTGATCCCAAGCGTTATGATCTCGCCGCTGTCGGTCGTTACAAGTACGACAAGAAGCTGGCGCTGGGCAATCGTATCGCAGGTCACACCCTTGCTCGCCCCGTTATCTCCCCCATCACAGGCGAGCTGCTTTACGATGCAAACGAGCTGCTTGACAATGAGAAGGCTCTTAACATCGAGCACGCAGGTGTCAACGAAGTATACCTCCTGCTTGAGGATGGTGAGTCCGAGATTAAGGTGTTCGGCAACGGCATGATCGAGCCGAAGTATGTCATTGGCTGTGATCTTGACGATATCGGAATCACCGAGAAGGTCAAGCTCTCCGCTATGATCGGTATGCTGGAGGAGGTCGGCGGCGATGTTGACGAGTTCAAGAAGATCGCACGCGAAAGAATTGCCGAGCTTTCTCCCAAGCATATTACCAAGGACGATATTTTCGCGTCCATCAACTACCTCACCTGCCTTGCTCACGATATCGGCACCAAGGATGACATCGACCACCTGGGCAACCGTCGTCTGCGTTCTGTCGGTGAGCTCTTACAGAATCAGCTCCGCATCGGCTTCTCCCGTATGGACAAGACCGTTAAGGAGCGCATGACCACTCAGGATGCCGAGACCCTTACACCTAACACGCTTATCAATATAAGACCCGTTGTTACCGCGATCCGCGAGTTTTTCGGCTCCTCGCCGCTCTCGCAGTTCATGGATCAGAACAACCCGCTGGCAGAGCTTACTCACAAGCGCCGTCTGTCCGCGCTCGGTCCCGGCGGTCTTTCCCGTGACCGCGCATCCTTCGAGGTTCGTGACGTACACTACACTCACTACGGTCGTATGTGCCCCATCGAGACCCCTGAAGGACCCAACATCGGTCTTATTTCCTACCTTTCCACCTATGCAAAGATCAACAACTACGGCTTCATCGAGGCTCCTTACCGCAAGATCGACAAGGCGACCGGTATCGTTACTGACGAAGTCGAGTACATGACCGCTGATGTGGAGGATAACTACACTATCGCGCAGGCGAATGAGCCTCTTGACGAGAACAACCGCTTTGTAAACAAGCGTATCTCCGGCCGCCGCAGAAACGAGATTATCGAGTTCAATGCGGAAGAAGCAGACTATATGGACGTTTCGCCGAAGATGGTTGTGTCCGTTGCTACAGCCTGCATCCCCTTCCTTGAAAACGACGACAACTCCCGTGCGCTCATGGGTTCGAACATGCAGAAGCAGGCAGTTCCGCTGCTGGTTTCCGACTCGCCTATCGTTGCTACCGGTATGGAGTACAAGGCAGCCGTTGACTCGGGTGTCGTTGTATGTGCAAGAAACGCCGGATATGTTGAAAAGGTATGCGCTGACGAGATCGTTATTCGTACCGACGCCGGCACCAAGGATGTTTATCATCTTATCAAGTTCAAGCGCTCCAACCAGGGCACCTGCGTAAACCAGAAGCCCATCGTCAACGTCGGTGAGCGCATTGAAGAAAAGCAGGTCATCGCAGACGGCCCCGCTACCGACCACGGTGAGATCTCCCTCGGTAAAAATGCCCTCATCGGCTTCATGACCTGGGAAGGCTACAACTACGAGGACGCGGTACTTCTTAACGAGCGTCTCGTACGCGATGACGTTTACACCTCTATCCATATTGAAGAATACTCCCACGAAGCGCGTGACACCAAGCTTGGTCCGGAAGAGATCACCAAGGAAATTCCCAACGTTGGTGAGGATGCGCTGAAGGATCTTACTCCCGACGGTATCATCAGAAAGGGTACCGAGGTAAGAGCCGGCGATATCCTCGTAGGTAAGGTAACTCCCAAGGGTGAGACCGAGCTTACAGCTGAGGAAAGACTGCTCCGTGCGATCTTCGGTGAGAAGGCGCGCGAGGTTCGTGATACTTCCCTCAGACTGCCTCACGGCGAGTCGGGTATCGTAATCGACGTTAAGGTATTCTCACGGGAAAATTCCGACGAGCTTCCGCCCGGAGTCAACAAGGTAGTTCGCGTTTATATCGCTCAGAAGCGTAAGATCTCTGTCGGTGACAAGATGGCGGGCCGCCATGGTAACAAGGGTGTCGTTTCACGTATCCTGCCTCCCGAAGATATGCCTTTCCTGCCCGACGGTACTCCTTTGGATATCGTTCTTAACCCCATGGGCGTTCCTTCCCGAATGAACATTGGTCAGGTGCTTGAGGTACACCTCGGCATCGCGGCAAGAAAGCTTGGCTGGAAGATCATGACCCCCGTATTCGACGGCGCTAACGAGAAGGATATCGCAGAGTGCCTCAAGATGGCGGGCATCAACGAAAACGGCAAGACAATTCTTTACGACGGACGTACGGGCGAGCCCTTCGACAACCCCGTAACCGTTGGTATAATGTACTATCTGAAGCTCCATCACCTGGTTGATGATAAGATTCATGCGCGTTCTACCGGTCCTTACGGTCTGGTTACCCAGCAGCCTCTCGGCGGTAAGGCGCAGTTCGGCGGTCAGCGTTTCGGTGAGATGGAGGTTTGGGCACTGGAGGCATACGGTGCGGCTTACACGCTCCAGGAGATCCTGACTGTGAAGTCGGACGACGTTACCGGACGTGTCAAGACCTATGAAGCTATCGTCAAGGGTCAGAATATCCCCACTCCCGGTGTGCCTGAGGCATTCAAGGTGCTTGTTAAGGAGCTCCAGTCTCTGGCGCTGGATGTCAAGGTTCTCGACCGCGAGGGCAATGTTATCGAGCTTGCAAAACTCGGTGAGGAAGAGGAAGAATTCATTCCCAACTATGTTACCAGCGGTGAGCTTGGCGAGACTGTTGCCGAGGGCGATATCCTTGCTGACGGCTACACCGAGGAAGAGTTCGAGGATGACGATGAATTCGGTGACGAGGACTATGCTCCCGAGCTCGGTTTCGAAGATGACGACGCCTATGATGGCCACGATGAATAAGAATTGGAGAAGATAATTGATGGAACGAAACGTATTTGATTCAATCAAAATCGGTCTTGCTTCTCCCGAAATGATAAGAAGCTGGTCTTACGGCGAGGTCAAAAAGCCTGAGACTATCAACTACAGAACTCTTAAAGCTGAGCGCGACGGACTTTTCTGCGAGCGCATCTTCGGTCCGACCAAGGACTGGGAGTGCCTCTGCGGAAAGTACAAGCGTGTACGCCATAAGGGTAAGATATGCGAAAAGTGCGGCGTTGAAGTTACCACCAAAAAGGTACGCCGCGAGAGAATGGGTCACATTGAGCTGGCGGCTCCCGTATCTCACATCTGGTACTTCCGTGCCATCCCGTCGAGAATGGGTCTGCTGCTTGACATCACCCCGAGACTTCTTGAAAAGGTACTCTATTTTGCAAGCTATATTGTAATCGATCCCGGTGCAACCGAGCTTGTAAAGATGCAGCTGCTCAACGAGCGCGAGTATCAGGAGAATATCGAGAAGTACGGCAGAGACGCATTCAAGGTAGGTATGGGTGCTGAGGCGATCAAGGAACTGCTTGCTCAGATCGACATCGTGGCACTCTCCGACAGCCTCCACGCAGAGCTTGCACAGGCTGCGGGACAGAAAAAGGTCCGCATTATCAAGCGCCTTGAGGTTGTTGAAGCCTTCCGCAAGTCCGGCAACAAGCCCGAGTGGATGATCCTTGACGTAGTTCCGGTCATCCCGCCGGATATCCGTGCGATGGTACAGCTCGACGGCGGACGCTTTGCATCCTCCGACCTGAACGACCTCTATCGCCGTGTTATCAACAGAAATAACCGTCTTAAGAGACTCATGGAGCTCTCCGCTCCCGAGATCATCATCCGCAATGAGAAGCGTATGCTTCAGGAAGCGGTTGACGCACTTATCGATAACGGCCGCCGCGGCAAGCCCGTAACCGGCCCCAACAACCGTCCGCTCAAGTCGCTCTCCGAAATGCTGCGCGGTAAGCAGGGTCGCTTCCGTCAGAACCTGCTCGGTAAGCGTGTTGACTACTCCGGACGTTCGGTTATCGTCGTCGGTCCCGATCTTAAGATCTATCAGTGCGGTCTTCCTAAGGAAATGGCGCTGGAGCTCTTCAAGCCCTTCGTTATGAAGCGCCTTGTTGAAACTCAGAAGGCTACCAACATCAAGGACGCAAAGAAGAAGGTGGAGAAGGTCGATGTAGCGGTTTGGGACGCACTTGAAAACGTAATCAAGGAGCATCCTGTACTCTTAAACCGTGCACCTACACTTCACAGACTGTCCATCCAGGCGTTTGAGCCGATCCTCGTTGAAGGACGTGCAATCAAGCTTCATCCGCTGGTTTGTACCGCATTCAACGCCGACTTCGACGGCGACCAGATGCCTGTACACGTTCCGCTTTCCGCGGAGGCTCAGGCAGAGGCACGCTTCCTCATGCTGTCGGCTAACAACCTCTTGAAGCCCGCGGACGGACGCTCTGTAACCGTACCGTCTCAGGACATGATCCTCGGCTCCTACTACCTTACCATCGACCGTGAGGGTGAGCCCGGTGAAGGTCACGTATTCCGTGACTTCGATGAGGCTGTAATGGCTTATGAAAACCATCTGCTGGGCATCCATGCACCCATCAAAGTGCGTGTTTCCAGAGAGATTGACGGTGTTATGTACACCAGAATCATTGATGCAACTCTCGGACGCCTTATCTTTAACCGTGAGATTCCCCAGGACCTCGGTTTTGTTGACAGAAGCGATCCCGAAAAGATTCTTGATCTTGAAATCGCGTTCCCGACCAAGAAGAAGGATCTCGGTAAGATCATCGACCGCTGCATCAAGAAGCACGGTCCTGCTGTTACCGCACAGGTGCTTGACTCCATCAAGGCGATGGGCTTCAAGTATTCTACAAAATCCTCCCTTTCCATCTCCGTTGCGGATATGACCATCCCCGAGCAGAAGTACACTCTCGTCGCAGATGCTGAAAAGCAAGTGCTCGACGTTATGAAGCATTTCCAGAGAGGTAGGCTTTCCGAAGAGGAGCGCTATAACACAGTTATCAAGATCTGGGAGAAGACCACCAACGACGTTGTCGAGGCTCTCCAGGCTAAGTTCGACCGCTACAACCCGATCAAGATGATGAGTGACTCGGGTGCCCGCGGTAACTTGACACAGATGCGTCAGCTCGCAGGTATGCGCGGACTTATGTTCGCGACCAACGGTAAGACCATGGAAATGCCGATCAAATCCAACTTCCGCGAAGGTCTTAATATCCTTGAATATTTCGTAGCGGCACGCGGTGCGCGTAAATCCCTTTCCGATACCGCGCTTAAGACCGCAGACTCCGGTTACCTTACCCGTCGTCTCGTTGACGTTTCGCAGGACGTTATCGTTCGCGAGGACGACTGCGGAACCCGCAAGGGTATCTGGGTATCCAAGATCATGGACGGCAACGAGGTCATCGAGCCGCTCAAGGACAGACTCATCGGCAGATTTGTTATCGGCGATGTGGTCAATCCCGAAACAGGCAAGCTGATCGTAGCGGACAATAACATGATCACCGACGATCAGGCTGACGAGATCGTCAATGCCGGCATCGAAAAGGTACTCATCAGAACCATTCTCGAATGTAAAGCAAAGCACGGCGTTTGCTCGCACTGCTATGGCGCAGATCTTGCGTCCTCCAAGCCCGTTAACGTGGGTGAAGCAGTCGGTATCATCGCCGCACAGTCCATCGGTGAGCCGGGTACACAGCTTACCATGCGTACGTTCCACACCGGCGGCGTTGCCGGCGCGGACATCACTCAGGGTCTTCCCCGAGTCGAGGAGCTGTTCGAGGCGCGCCGTCCCAAGAAGACCGCTATCGTGGCGGAGATCCCCGGTGTTGTACGCATCACCGAGAACAAGCGTATGCGCACCATTACCGTTTCCGCAGGCGGCGAGGTCGATGATGTTGCATACCCGATCCCGTTCGGTACACGTATCATTGTCGAGGACGGTCAGACTGTAGCAGCAGGTCAGGCGCTCACTGAGGGCTCCATCTGCCCTACCGATATCCTCCGTATCAACGGTCTGGATGCTGCGTATGACTATATCATCCGCGAGGTTCAGAAGGTTTACCGCCTCCAGTCGGTTGAGGTAAACGACAAGCATATCGAGGTTATCGCACGTCAGATGACCAGAAAGACCCGCGTCGAGGACTCGGGAGATACCACCCTGCTTGCAGGCTCGGTTATCGACCTGCTTGAGCTTGAGCGTGAAAACGATGAGGTGCAGAAGCGAATCGATGCAGGCGAGATCGATCTCCGCCTTGCAACCGGCACACCCGTGCTGCTCGGTATTACCAAGGCTGCGCTGCTTACGGATTCCTTCCTGTCGGCAGCATCCTTCCAGGAGACCACCAAGGTTCTCACCGAAGCCGCTATCAAGGGCAAGGTCGACAATCTGCTGGGTCTTAAGGAGAATGTTATCATCGGTAAGCTCATTCCCGCCGGTACCGGTATGGAATGCTACCGCTCCATCGAAATCGACAAGGCTGAAGAAGCTATTGTTACAACAGAGCCCACACAGGCTGTCGGTTCGTAAAATAATCAAAAAAGGAGTCGTGTAAACGACTCCTTTTTGGCATGAAACAAACGCGAGGTGTCGGCTTTCGCCAAAACACCTCGCGTTTCTTATATCTGACGTTTATTTACAGAAAATTTCAATATAATTATCGATGGCACTTGCAATGACTTTCACTGCCGCCGCGCGGTCACTTACTTCGTTGACAGCGGTTTCCTTGTTTTCGAGATTCTTGTAAACGCGGAAGAAGTGCTGCATTTCTTCAAAAATGCGACCCGGAAGCTGATCGATGTTGGTGTACTGATTGTAGGTGGGGTCGGAGAACGGGATGGCGATGATCTTCTCGTCGTTTCTGCCGTTGTCCATCATGGAGATGACTCCGATTGGGTATGCGCGGACAAGTGTCATGGGCTCGATTGCTTCTGAGCAGAGCAGTAGCACGTCAAGCGGGTCCTTATCGTCGCCGTAGGTGCGGGGAATAAAGCCGTAGTTTGCGGGGTAGTGTGTCGAGGTGTAAAGAATACGGTCAAGCAAGAGGTAACCGGTTTCTTTGTCAAGCTCATACTTTTTCTTACTGCCCTTGGATATCTCTATAACGCAGACAAAATCTTCGGGGGTTATGCGTTTGGGGGATATATCGTGCCAGATGTTTGACATAAAAACAACTCCGTTTTGCTTATATATTATATTATGTGAAACGCCGCGGCTTTATATTCAAAGCCGCGGCATGCTTTTTATCTGATAACGTTAACCTTGATGATGTCTGCGATGGCGTTCAGCTTAGCGGTAATGGCGCCAATTGCCGCATCGTCGACGTTACCGGTGATCTCGACGATGGTGTACGCATAGTCCTTCTTGGAACGATTAGCCATGTTCTCGATGTTGATCCCCTCAGCGGAAACCGCTCCGGTGATCTGGGAGATCATATTGGGTACGTTCTTGTGAAGCACACAGATGCGAACATCGCCGGTGTGAGGCATCGAAACATTCGGGAAGTTTACGGAGTTCACTATGTTGCCGTTTTCGAGGTACTCGCGGAGCTGCTTTGCCGCCATGACCGCACAGTTGTCCTCGGTCTCCTCGGTGGATGCGCCGAGATGAGGAATAGCAATAACGCCATCCATGCCTGCGGTGCGTGCGTTCGGGAAGTCGGTGACATAGCGTCTTACCTTGCCGGACTTGAGTGCCGCTTCCATATCGTCATCGTTAACAAGAGCGTCGCGGGCGAAGTTGAGGATGATAACGCCGTCCTTCATCATTGCCAGGGTGTCCTTGTTGATCATGTACTTGGTGGATACTGCGGGATCGGGATTGTCGATGAGCGGAACGTGGATGGAGATGATGTCCGCATTCTTGAAGATATCCTCGCGGGTATTTACCTTATGTACGGCGCGGGAGAGGTTCCAAGCTGCTTCTACGGAGATGTAGGGGTCACAGCCGAGAACTTCCATGCCGAGATGTACTGCCGCATTTGCGAGAGGACCGCCGATAGCGCCGAGACCGATAATACCCAGGGTCTTGCCCTTGATCTCGGTTCCCGCGAACTTGGACTTTTCCTTTTCAACGAGCTTTGCAACATTGGGATCGTCCTTTGCGGTCTTGACCCAGTTGATACCGCCGACGATGTCACGGCAAGCAAGGAGCATACCGCAGAGAGCGGCTTCTTTAACGCCGTTTGCATTGGCACCGGGGGTGTTGAATACTACGATACCCTGTTCAGCACACTTGTCAAGCGGAATGTTGTTTACGCCTGCACCGGCTCTTGCGATAGCCTTTAAGTTATCGCCGAGCTCCATGTCATGCATGACAGCGGAGCGTACCATGATGGCGTCGGGATTATCAATATTCTCGGCAACCGCATAGTTTTCGTCGAAAATGTCGGTGCCGCACTTTGCGATCTTATTAAGAAGCTGAATGTTTTTCATTGTTATTTCCTCACTTATGACTTACGCCTTGGGATTCTCTGCTGCGAACTTCTTCATGAACGCAACCAGCTTTTCAACGCCCTCGTAAGGCATTGCATTGTAGATGGAAGCTCTCATACCGCCAACGGATCTGTGACCCTTGAGGTTCATGAGACCTGCCTTCTCGGCTTCCTTCGGGAACTTCTTGTCAAGCTCCTCTACGCCGGTTACGAAAGTAGCGTTCATCATGGAACGGCATTCCTTCTTAACGGGAGCGATGTAGTAATCCTGAGAATCAAGATAATCGTAAAGGAGAGCTGCCTTTTTAGCGTTCATTTCCTTCATCTTGTCAAGACCGCCAAGCTCCAGGATCCACTCGTATACGAGACCTGCAACGTAAATAGCGTAGCAAGGAGGAGTGTTGTACATGGAGTCGTTCTCAGCCATGAGCTGCCAATCGAGCATGGAGGGAGTCTCGGGACGTGCGTTGCCGAGGAGATCCTCTCTTACGATGACAACGGTAAGACCTGCGGGAGCCATGTTCTTCTGCGCGCCTGCGTAGATAACGCCGAACTTGGTTACGTCAACCGGCTCGGACATGATGCAGGAGGACATATCGGCAACCAGCGGAATATCACCGGTGTCGGGGATGTAGTTAAACTTGGTGCCGTAAATGGTGTTGTTGTAGCAGATATGTACATAGTCTGCATCGGGACGGAAGGACTCGCGAGTAGTCTCGGGGATGTAGGTGAAGTTGTCTTCCTTGGAGGAAGCCACAGCCTTGGCGTCGCCGTACTTCTGAGCCTCCTTGTAAGCCTTGGTGGAGAACTGGCCGGACAGAATGTAGTCAGCCTTACCGGTCTTCATGAGGTTCAGCGGAATTGCCGCGAACTGAGTGGAAGCACCGCCCTGTAGGAACAGTACCTTGTAGTTGTCGGGGATGTTCATTACCTTGCGGAAATCTGCTTCTACCTTCTTGATGATGTTTTCGTAAACGGGAGAGCGATGGCTCATCTCCATAACGGACATGCCGGCGTCGCCGTAGTTAACGAGCTCGGAAGCTGCCTTTTCAAGCACAGGCAGGGGAAGCATCGAGGGACCCGCAGAAAAATTGAAAACTCTTTCCATGATAAATTACCTCCAAAAATTCCACCAATAGTAGAATGTATATTATAGATTATTATATATTATAAACCATAAATTGAATTATGTCAATAGGAAACTTGCTGAATTTTAGCGTATTAGTCGATTAAATTTTGGAATACACAAACTTCGCATATAATTAGCGTTTGTGACGGCAAACTAAATACGCAGTTATGACTGCAAATCTATTTTATGCAGGAGAGAAATAATGGCTAATAAATTTACGGGAGTTACCAAAGCCGCTATTGCCGGCGCGGTGTTTGGAACCGCGGTCGGTATGGTCGCAGTGCCGCGTGCAAATCGAAAAAAGAAGCATCGGCGCCGTAGTTTTGCCGAAAACACGAGCAATACACTCCGCACAGTAGGTGTTGCCATGGAGAGCGTGGCGGACATTATCAGCCACTGAGTATGTGAGCTGTTTTTCGGCTAAATCCGTTTGATTTGGATGGTTCGCGGTATATTTTAACCCGCCCGCGTCAAGGGGGGATAAATCGCCTTTTGTGTAGTATAATCATGGTGCTATCAAAAACAGAGGAAAATCCATGATGAATACTGTCCCCCCGAGAGCGTGGGCATAAGAAGCTCCGATATGCGTGCGTATGTATAGTTTCTCGAATTCTATCGTTTCGCGATGCACAGCGTTGTTATCGCACGCGGCAATGATTCTGTGTTTGAGACACGCCTATTTATACCTGACGCGCCTGCATACGCCGCCAGTTGAAGAAGCCGTACATATCGTTTGCAAAAAACATCACAAAGCAGAATACCATGGGTAAGTACGAAATATCTCCTGTTGCCGCGATGACCCACAAAACGATCAGCACGATGTCATTCGCCGCGTAGGCAAGTGCGTAGTACGGACTGCGGCAGAAGGTCAGATAAGACGCGAGAAAGCTGGTTGTCACGGACAGCGTGCTTGCGATAAGGCTTGCGTTGCCAAGTGCGCGCAGGATGAAGTAGAACGCCGCCGTGGTCAGTACGGACCCGATGATCATAATAGTTATTTGCCTCGTTGAAAGGCGGCTTACCTGCACCTCTTTGGTGCCCTTGTAGGGATGTCTCAGCCATTCGACTACCGTAAATGCGGCTATGGGTGCAGTCATGCAGAGGTAGGTGATCATCTCGCCGTAGTATCGCAGGTAAAAGGAAATGATACCGTAAAACACAGCAAAAACCACGGTCAGCACCTGACCGACAACATACCCTTTAGCAATAAATATGAGCGCGGTTACACCGATAAGCGATGCGATCGCCGTCAGTATGTCGTTTCCGCCCGAAAGTATAAACGAGCCGACGGTCACAAAGACCGAGGTCAGCCACAGTGCGGTTTCAAATTTGGTCAGATTGCGAAACGGATTTCTGATTTTCATAAGCGAACACTCCTATCATCAAAAAAGCATCCGCACACACAGCTTCAAAGACCTAACGCTGTGTGAACGAATGCTTTTGCATTCTCTACCCGGTGGCAGATAGTTTTTGTTTTTATAAGTATAGCACAAATTTGTCTGAATGTCAAGCCTCAAAGCAGAAGCTCGTCGAGCTTTATAATATCTCCCGCGCCCATTACGATCAGCATATCGCCATCGGTCAGCGTGCGGCGAAGATATGCGGCGATTTCATTAAACGAGGGTAGATACACAGCGCCTTCGATACGCTCCGCCAGCTTTTCGGAGCTGACGCCGTATATATTATCCTCGCGTGCCGCGTAAATGTCTGCGAGTATCAGATGTACACCGTCGAAGGACTTTACAAATTCCTCGAACAGCTCGTTGGTGCGCGAGTATGTGTGTGGCTGATATACCACAAATACGCGCTTGTAACCGCACTCCAGAGCTCCGGAGAGGGTTGCCCTTATTTCGGTGGGGTGATGGGCATAATCGTCGTACAGCGGCACTGTAGCGCCTCCTGCGAGACCTTTGACGCTACCGCGAAGCTCCATACGCCGTTTGGCGCCCGTAAAGCTTGCAAGACCGCGTACAATGGCATCCGCATCCACTCCGCACAGATCAGCCGCCGCCGCGGAAGCAAGTGCGTTCATGATGTTGTGACGTCCGGTCACGCCTAATTTTACATGGGCAAAATGCTCGCCCTTTTTGATGATATCAAATTCCGCTCTGCCGTGATCAAAGGTGATGCTCTGCGCCGTGAAATCGGCGGGATTTTCAAGTCCGAAGGTCACACGCGTGCCGGTGTAGCCCTGGCAGGCGCGGCTGACGTTTTTGCAGTCGGCGTTCACCACTGCGTATCCGTCGCCCGCGATGGCAAGGTAGCGCTTGAAGGAACCGATGATCTGATCGAGATCGGCAAAATAATCGGGATGATCCATGTCGATATTCAGAACCACCGCGATGTTTGGTGTAAAGGACAGGAAGGAATCCTGGTACTCGCAGGCTTCCATGATGAAATTATCCTTGGAGCCGATGCGGTAAGCTCCGCGTATTGCGGACAACTCCGCACCCGATACAATAGTGGGGTCAAGCTCCGCCGCAAGGAAAATGTGCGCGATCATGGATGTGGCGGTGGATTTGCCGTGCATACCCGAAACGCCGATGCGGTTCCTGTGCGCGCTCATGAGATAGCCGAGAAAATCCGCGCGGTAGATGCAGTATTTTTTGCCTGCTGCATCGTATTCCAGTGCACGGGCAAGCTCGGGGTTGTCGCGGGAGATGGCGGCGGTGTAGATTATGACGTCATAGCCGTCGATATGGGATGGATCAAGCTCGTAGCTGACGGCGATGCCTTCTGCTTCAAATGCTTTTGTAAGATGAGAGGGGGTACGGTCATATCCGCCGACGCGCATTCCCATGGAGTGGGCGATATGGGCAAGAGATGACATACTGATGCCGCCGATGCCGATAAAATAAACCGAGCGCGGGGTGACGAATATATCCTTCAATTCTGAGATGGTGTAGCTTGTGTACATAACCTGCTCCTGTTTTGATCTTTTGACTATATTATACCATAAGAGGGGAAAAAATAAAAGTATATTTTCTGAATAATCCGCAAATTACGCAAAATTTCTGTCATTTGCCGTGTTATTCACAAAACATACTAACCTGCGTCATAAAAAACTTTCTTTAATGCCCAATAAATTTCAAAAAATCCTTGCATAAATTTCACATTTGTATTGTATAATAATTACAAGGTTTTTGAAGCCTTAAACTAACGAATGAAATCAAGCCCGGTGAATTTCCGCTTCAAGAGTGAGCGCCGAGGTCAAAACGGAGGATTAAAATGGTTATCACGGATATCAAGGTTAGAAAGCTTTTCGAAGAAGGCCCGATGAAGGCTATTGTTTCTGTGACCTTTGACGGTCAGCTCGCGGTGCACGACATCAAGGTTATCAACGCAAGAGATAAGTTCTTTATCGTAATGCCGTCAAGAAAGAATCCCGACAATACTTACCGCGACATTGTTCACCCGATCAATGCACAGTTCAGAGGGACTCTCGAAGAGGCTGTTATTGACGCGTATAACAAGGAAGTTGAGCTTGTTGCCGCAGCGGGTGAGGCTGCTCCCGAGGAAGAGGTTGCTGAGCCTGCAGCGGAATAAATTTGCCTGCAAAGTGTAATAAGCAATGCTTATAACCGTGTCCACCGGTAATCCGGTGGGCATTTTTTATTTCTTCTTTGGTATAAGCCTGGTGATCCATTTCTGCTCGCGGGTCTTTATATAGATGTATCCGAATATCGAGAATGTCAGCGCTCCTGCGGAGCAGACTAGCAGATCCTTCATGGTATCGATAAGCCCGATGTCAATCCAGCCGTCAAGCTCCTTGCCGTTAAGAATAGCGGAATCCACACGCACATTATGCATATCCAGCAGAGCCGATGAAAATTCATATATCTGTGTATCCTTCTGCATATCTGTTAAAAAGAACATATCCATAGCGAATTCGTAAAACTCCCATGCAACTCCCACTGTCACCGAAAAGCAAAAGGCAGACAGCGCCACAAAGCCTGCGGAAATGGTGAATTTCACGCGCTCACTGTTATTCAGTATGTCGATCATGGAGAAGCCGATAGCGGTAGTGAGAAAGCCCGACACTGTGTGAAGCAGAGCATCCCACAGCTTATATTTGCTGTAATAGCCGCCTACCTCGCCGAGGAAGGTGGACGCAAATATAAACAGTATCACAATAAGCTCAAACGGACTCGGAAGCTCGATCTTCAAACGGCGCTCAAGCAGTGTGGGAAGCATAAGCAGTATAAGCGAAAGAAGGCACTGCAGTGCAGTAAATATCCTGCCGTCGAAGAGCGCAAGTATGCCGCTTGTCAAAACAACGGTGCGCATGATTATATATACCGTTATATTTAATGCGGATGGCGTTTTCATGGTAAGTTTATCCTTTCCGCAGACGCAAAAAGGCTGCCGCAGAGTATTGCGGCAGCCTCTTGGTTATTTAAGTTATCAGTCGGCTTTGGGAAGATAATTAATCGGGTCTACGGTGACGTCGTTGATGCGTACCTCAAAATGCAGGTGAACACCGTATGCAACGCCGGTCTTTCCCATGGTTCCGATCGGCTGCTTTTGATAGACCTCATCTCCAACATTAACGAAGATCTTGTTAAGATGTGCATAGAGCGTGGAATAACCGTTGGCGTGAGTTATGCGTACGCTTCTGCCGTATGAGGGGGTGATTCCCGCCCAGGTAACGGTACCGCCGTCAGCTGCCCATATGGTAGAGCCAAGTGCATCGGGGATATCAATGCCGAGATGGAAATCGCGCTTACCGTAAAGATCGCGCCAGCCGTAATAGGAGGAAACGCCCTTGGGCGCCTCACAAGGCCAGATAAACGTGCCTGTGGGGACCGCATCGGGAATCTCGAGAGCGCCTGCCATTACTATTTTGTCCACCTTAGGAGTGATTATACTCTCGGAAATGACATTGCGTGCTGTGATATTACCTGCGGCGTCATAAAGGATCTCATAGGTGACGGCCTTCTCACCGTTTGTACCCTCGCAGGTGACCTTCTCGTTGCCGATGTAGTTTTCGTAGTCGTCGATACGTTTGGTTTCGAAGTAGATGATCTCGTTTACCGTTACGGTGTTGATGAAAGCGTAGTCAAGCATCGGATCAAATACTTGATCATCCTCGCGGTTCAGACCGAAGTCTATGTCGGGGTCAACATATGCTGTCTGCGATACATCTCCCGGAGCGGATGCAGTAAAGGCGCTGATGCGCATAATTGAGTCTGAATCGGTGCCGGTGGAGTCATCGGTTACTACAGCTGCTTCAAGCTCTGCCAGCGGATTTATGAGTACATTTATCTCCTCGGTAGTCTTTACCAGAGTCTTGAGGCAAAGCTGTTTTTCTACCCGAAGCTCGTTTGTGATGCGCACCTTCTCAAAGGCGCTGCCGCCGGATGCAAGGAGTTCTGCCTCAATGTCAGTCAAAAGTGCGCTGAGCCCATCGCCGTCGGTACAAGCGGCTGCCTGATGGCCGTCCACATACAGCATATACGCCTCGCAGAAATCATCTGCAATCTCTGCAAAGAGCAGGTCGGAGTATTCGGATGCGGTGAGGTAGTCGGCGTCATTTGTGTGTACAAAATCGTAGGTAACGTCAAGCTTCGGATTGTACAGACCTGCGGATGCTTTCTCGACCACCGAGAGAAGCTTGGTTTTTACTCCTGCGATGTCGTCTTGTGATTTGACGTATCCTGCGGGTTTTCCGTTTATGTTTACCCGTACTGCGATGTCGTACGAGCAGACTGTTACCATATATGATGCGACAACTGTGCACAATACCGCCGCGAACAATACGCTCGCCAGCTTTTTTATTGTGCTTCCGATGTTTAATATCGGTTTGCTGTCAGCCTGTTTCTGTGACATAGTGATCTCCTTATTTTTTGTTCTCACAGTGCGATATCAAAGAGTCATATTCTTTGGGGAAAAGACTGTTTACTTGACAGTGCTGGCCTTCAGTCAGAAGACGCTCAGTATATTATATCCCATCCTCAATGAAAAATCAAGGCTGTTTCGGAATTTTTGTGAAAAATGCACAGTATTTTTTAGCGTTCGAGCTTGCAAACCACGGAAAAATGCGACATAATTACCAAGATGACGCTGTTTTTTAGATCAGGAGAGGTATAAAGACTGAACTTCGCCGGTGTATGAAAAACGTAAATAGAAACGGCGGGAGCAAGTCCCCCTACGAGATGCCGAGGCATCTGTAGGACAGGGGCTTGCTCCTGCCGATATTATTTTTTGTCCTTTTTGCCGATCGGTATCTCGCCGTGCTTTTCTTCGAAGCGCTCGATGAGTCCGCGAACCATTACCGTGATCTGACCGTTTGCACTGCGACCTTCATAGTCCGCAATATAATGCAATTTGTGCAGCATTTCTTCGTCAAGACGTACTGATAAACTTTTCATGATATCATAATCACCCCATTGTTAACATATTATATGTTTATTATGGCGTCAAAATGAGGTATAATGTTAAAAGTGGCGCTAAAATAAAATATAATGGCGCCATAATGAAACATAAGAGGTATGAAAATCATGAAAGTAGCAGTAATAGGTTCGCGCAATTTAACAGTAGACAATCTCGGGGATTACCTTCCCGAAAACACCACGGAGCTTGTTTCCGGCGGCGCAAAGGGTATAGACACCTGTGCCCGCGAATATGCGGACTCGGTGGGATTAAAAATAACGGAGTTTTTGCCCGAATACAACCGCTACGGCAGAGGTGCACCGCTGAAACGCAATCTGCAGATCATCGAATACGCTGACATGGTCATCGCCTTTTGGGACGGAAAATCACGGGGGACAAAAATGGTTATTGATTCTTGTGAAAAGATGGGGAAAGCGATAAAGATAAACCTTGTATGAAAACGGCTCGTCTGTGGGAACAGCAGACGAGCCGTTTTTGTAATGCGTTCTTATTTTTCCACACCTCTGTGCATATCGCCGGAGGTAAACTTGATCGCGCGCTCGACGGCATCCTTGGAGTTGCCCCAAGGCTCGGCATCGTAGCGGTAGTCGAACTTCTTGCAGAACCAGCTTACATCCTCGCGCAGTTCATCGAAGTAAGTGTTAACCACCGCAGAAACCTCCTTGTAGAAGTCACCAAACAGCTTTTTGGAAAGACCCTTTCTGCCGTATTCCACGAACATACGGTAGTGGGGCAGGCATATGTATGGCTGTGCGCGGAGTTTTTCGCGGAACGCGGAGTCCTGCTCCCATAAAAGCACCGCCGTTTCGAACATTTTGGACAGCGAAAACTCAATGCGTCCGCAGACGTAGCAGGAGCCGTCCAGCTTTTCAAGCCGCTTCATCGGCTCGACACCGACGCCTTTAAGCGCCGCAAGTCCCTTGCCACTTGTCTCCTCGCGGAGCTGATTCAAATGACTCTCCAGCATCAGTGCCATGCCGAGGCGATTCTTGCGGGTGAACATCATATCGTAGTGGGTCTTGCAGAAGCCCTGCTCGTTGGTCTTGATGCGCACATCCGGCTCCATCATAGACGCGCCGAGGATGAGCTCCAGCTCGTTTTCTTCCAATTTGTTATAAAGTGTGCAGAACGGACATCCGCAGGCGTGATCATCGCGGGAAGCCTCAAAGGCTTCGTTGACGGGTATGGTATATATTTTTTCCATGACTTATGACTATTCCTTTCTAACAATTATGAAGTTTTGCGATGGTTTCCGTTAGGAAATTCGCATCGAAGATGCGAAAGGCGCAAAACTTTATTGTCTGAAAAATGACCCATTTTTCAGACTTGCTCCTTTGAAAAGACTTGACTTATTAACATTATACCTTTATAATAGAAATAAAGCAAGTATAATTTTTAAATTTGACGGAGATTTTTATGTTTACCGCGGAATTAGCACAAAATATAACCGAATTCAGTGCAGACGGCGTCCCTGCTTTGCGTGTTGACGGGCTTTCCAATTTTAATATAGCCCAGATTTTCGACTGTGGACAGTGCTTCCGCTTTGACCCCACTGCCCAGCCGCGTCATGCGGTCGAGTTTGAGGGAGTCGCATACGGGCGGTACATCCACCTCGGGCAGGATACCATCGATTCGGTTATTATCTATAACACCACCGCCGCCGAATACGAGCAGATCTGGAAGCGTTATCTGGCGCTGGATGCCGATTACGGCGAAATACGCCGCGATATCGCTGTAAGATTTGCCCATGCCACGGGCGGACGGGATACGATCATGCCGCGTGCTATGGAATACGGTGACGGTATACGTATACTGCGTCAGGATCCGTGGGAGGCGGTCTGCTCCTTTATCGTGTCGCAGAACAACAACATTCCGCGCATCAAAAAGATCATATCCGCTATGTCCCGCGCTTACGGTGAGCCGATAATCTGCGGCGGCAATACCTACTACGCTTTCCCAAGCGCCGAAGCGCTTGTGAGTGCGGGTGAGCAGGCGATATTTGACCTTAAAACGGGCTTTCGCGCCAAGTACATATACGATGCGGCGAAAAAAGTATTGAGCGGTGAGCTGGATCTCACGGCTGTAAGCGCCGCCTCGCCGAATGACGCGCAGGAGATGTTATGCTCCGTCAAGGGCGTCGGTCCTAAGGTTGCGGCGTGTGCCATGCTGTTCGGCTTTGATAAGACAGAGGCGTTTCCCGTGGATGTTTGGATAAAGCGCGTGCTGTCGAAATATTATCCAGAGGGACTCGATATTTCCGCTCTCGGAAAGTATGCGGGAATCGCCCAGCAATACCTGTTTTACTATGAACGCTACAACGCGTAGGGAATATATTGAAAATTTCTATAAAAACTCGCGTAGTTTGTGTCTGTTTTAAAGGCATTGTTACAAAAATTATAAAATTTACAGAAACCTCTTGTAATAAAGGCAAAAATGAGGTAAAATATAAGGGTACGGATATGTCTCGCGTCGAATGTTAAATATTTAACGTGAGGTATCCACGCAAATAAGTCAAAAAATTTTTATATAATTTGGAGGATTTAATCATGTCTGTTAAAGTTGCTATTAACGGCTTTGGCCGTATCGGACGTCTTGCATTCCGTCAGATGTTCGGCGCAGAGGGTTATGAAGTAGTTGCAATCAACGACCTCACCAGCCCCAAGATGCTCGCTCACCTTCTCAAGTACGACACCGCTCAGGGTCGCTATGAGCACTGTGTAGAGGCTGACGACGAAGCAGGCACCATCACTGTTGACGGCAAGACCCTTAAGATCTATGCTGAAAAGGACGCTGCTAACTGCCCTTGGGGCGAGCTCGGCGTTGACGTTGTTCTCGAGTGCACCGGTTTCTACTGCTCCAAGGACAAGTCCATGGCTCACATCAATGCAGGCGCAAAGAAGGTTGTTATCTCCGCTCCCGCAGGCAACGACCTCAAGACCATCGTATTCAACGTAAACCACGATGCTCTTACTGCTGATGACCAGATCATCTCCGCTGCATCCTGCACCACCAACTGCCTCGCTCCTATGGCTAAGGCTCTTAACGATTACGCTCCTATCCAGAGCGGTATCATGACCACCGTTCACGCTTACACCGGCGACCAGATGATCCTCGACGGTCCCCAGAGAAAGGGTGACAAGTCGGAGGCCAAGCGGTCTTAGGAAG